>NZ_JANNOD010000004.1:0-17977 GCF_031398885.1 Hymenobacter sp. | reverse complement strand
CGGGTCGTGGCCGGTTTCGATGCGGGCCAGCTGCGACTGGCTCACGCCAAGCCAGGCTGCCAGCTCGGCCTGACGCAGGCCAAAGCGCGCGCGCACCCGGCACAGGTCGGGGGCGTAGCTCATGTGCGGCGGCGGGCGGTGCCGCCCGGGTCTAATATTTTTGAATGCAGCACGGAAAATATTAGAAAACAGCTTCTAATATTTTTTATTTGAATCTTAAAAATATTAGCCCGGGCGCGGCCTGCCCCAGCGCCGGCCGGGGCGCCCGCCGCCCGCTACGGCCACAGCTGCTGGAGCAGCAGCACGGCCGCGATGCCCAGCGCCGCGCCGCTGGTGGTCAGCAACCAGTCGCGCCGGGCCACGCGCAGCCCGCGCAGCAGCCCCGCCCCCACCAGCAGGATGGTGGCCACCACCAGCACCTGGCCGATTTCAACGCCCACGTTAAAGGCGAACAGTTCCTGCATCGGGCGGCTGTTGGCCCCCAGCAAGGCCCGCAGGTAGTTGGAGAACCCCAGGCCGTGCACGAGGCCAAACCCCAGCGCCAAGGCGTTGGGCACGGCGGCCAACACGGGCGCCCGGGGGGCCAGCATCTGGTTGGCCCCGCGCAGATTGACCAGCGCCGTGACCATAATGGTGAGCGGAATCAGGGCCTCAGTAATGGCGGGATTAAACGCCACCAGGCCCAGCGTGGCCAGCGCCAGCGTGAGCGAGTGCCCCACCGTGAAGCTGGTGACCAGGGCCAGCACCCGCCGCCAGTCGGCCAGCACGTAGGGCGCGCACAGAGCCAGCAGGAACGTGAGGTGGTCGGCTGCCCGCGGCGTGCAAATGTGCAGGAAGCCAAGCTCCAGGTAGGTTTGAAAAACGGACATTCATTATGCTATACTCGTCGCGAAGGAGGATGCGGGGGCGTGCCCGTTTTCGCAAGTTACTTCAGGCGCCCGCCGCCCGCGTCAAAGACGCAAAACCAGTAGGCAGCGCGTCGGAGACGCACGCCAGCCAGCAACGCGCAGCCAGCAGGTGCGCCAGCCACATCTGAATGGCAGCACAAAAAAAAGCCCTGACCACGCGGCCAGGGCTTTTTTCACCAAGGATTTCACCAAGGAATGGTTACCCGGCTATTCTTTCACGATGCGGCGGGTGTCGAGGCCGCCCTCGGTTTTGGCCCGCAGGACGTAGATGCCCGAGGGCAGGGACGCCAGATTCACTGCCTGCGTGGTGGTACCAGCCGAGGCGGGCACCGCAACAGTGAACACCACCTGGCCCAGGGCGTTGAACACGGTCAGCTCGGTCGCCTTGCGGTAGCCGGTCAGCTGCACGCGCAGCTGGCCGTCGCGGGTCGGGTTTGGGAACACGCTCAGCGAGCTGCCGGCCAGCGGCTTGCGGCTGGACGTCACCGTGAGCGGGAGCGACGGCGCCGAGGCGCAGCCGTTGGCGTTGGTCGTGACCACGGTGTAGGCCCCGAGCTGGGCCGGCGTGCCGTTCACCACGTAGGTTTGGCCGGTGGCCCCCGCAATGGCCACGCCATTGAGGAAAAACTGGTTGCCGGTGGTCGCGCTCGAAGTGAGCGTCGTGGTCGCGCCGTTGTACGCAACGCTAATGGTCGGCGTGGCCGGCAGAGCATTCACCACCACCGCGGTGGCGGCCGAAGTAGCCGAGCAGCTCCCCGCGTTGGTCACAATCACCGTGTAGGCACCGCCGGCCGTGGCGGTGTAGGTGGCCGAAGTGGCGCCCGCAATGTTGGCGCCGTTCAGTTGGAACTGGTAGGTGTTGCCAGCACCCGCCGGGGCCGTCAGCACCACCGAGCCCCCTTGGCAGAAGGTGGTGGGCGTGGTGGTGGCGATGGCTGCCGTGGGCGCCGCGTTGATGGTGACGCTCGTGGTGGCCGTGGCCGCCGCGCAGCCTCCTGAAGCGGCTATGGTGTTGGTCACGGTGTAAGTACCCGGCGTGCTGCTTGCCAGCGTGAGGGCGCCGGTGGTGGCGTTAATTATCAGGCCCGCCGTGGAGGAGAACACCCCGGCGCTGGCACCCGGCGCGAAGGCGGGCGTCGGGTTGGGCGCACCGCCCACGCAATACGCGGCGCTGGCATACGAGAAGGCAGCAAGCGGCGCGCTGGTCACCGTCACCGAAGCTGTCGCCGTCGACGGGCAGGTGCCGCCGACGCTGTAGGTCACCACGTAAGTACCCAGGGTGCTGGCCGCCAGGTTGATGACGCCGGTGGCAGCATCAAGGCTCAAGCCCGTGGTCGAAGAGAACGTGCCACCGGCCGTGCCCGTCACCGTGGGCGTGGGGTTGGGGCCGCTGGCGCAGAACGTCGCACCAGCATAGGCGAACGTGGCCGTAGTAGCCGGGTTCACCGTCACCGCCACCGGAGCCGAAGTAGCCGAGCAGCCCACCGCGCTGGTCACCACCACGGTGTACACACCACCGGCCGAAACCGTGGCCGTGTACGTGGCGCTGGTGGCGCCGGCAATGTCGGCGCCGTTGAGCTGGTACTGGTACATGGCGCCTGCAACCGGCACGGCCTCCAAGGTCAGGGTGCCGGAACCGCAGAAGGTGGTGGGCGTGCTGGCGGTCAGGCTGGCGGCGGGCAAGGGGTAAACTATCACCGTCACCGGCGCGGAGAACACCGTGCGGCCATCGGCCGTGGTGATGACGGCGCGGAACGTGGTAGTGACGGTCAGGTTGGTGAAAGCCAGCGTGGCCGTCGTATTGGCGCCGGCCACGTCCACGAAGCCCGAGCCGCTGTCGGCCTGGTATTTCTCCACGGTGCCCACGCTGTTGGTCAGCGTGAGGGTACCGGAATTGGGGCCGGTGCACACGGCGGCCACCGAGCTCGTGAGCGCGCCGCCTTCCGTATTGGCCAGCACGAAGAAATCGCTGCCGGGCGTCAGGGCAAGGGTTGACACCGTGCCCGGAGCGGGCCCCGTAGCGGCCGCCCCCCCAATCGAGGCGTAGGCGCCGTCGGCCGCGTCGGCCTGGGCCACCACGGCGGTGGCCGCGTTGCCCACTACGTCGTCGGCGCCGGCGCTCAGCTGCACCGTGGCGGTGGCCGGCAGGCTGGCCGAGTTTTCGAGGCGCACGTAGCGGGTGGGGTTCAGGTTGGTCACCGGCGCCTCGCCCGCACCGCCCGTGGCCCCGCTCACCACCGTGGCCGTAAACGTTTGGTCGGTGCTGGCGACAATGCCCGCCACCACCACCGGCCGCCAGCCGGCGGCGTCGCCCACGGCAAACGTGCGCGCCACGGCCGGGGCGCTGTTGACCGTGATGCCCAGCGGGCCGTTCACGTAGGAGGTAGCCGAGCCGGTGGGGTAGATGGCTGCCGCTTTGGCTACAATCACCTTGCTGGCAGCCGAGGTGGTCAGAACGCCGGAAGTGAGCGTGAACGAGTCGAAACCGCCGGTTACGGTCAGGTTTCCCCCCGCCAGCGTCACGCCCTGCGGATTATTGATGTCGAGGTAGAGGGCACTGCGGGTGGCGGGAATTTCGAGGCCTGTTGTACGGGCGGTTGTTTCGGGATTGTAAATTAAGTACAGGCCTGAAGGAGCCGTGATGTTAAACGTGGGGCTCACATCGAACGTGCCAGCGGAAGCGGTGGGCGCGGTCGTGCCGTACGAAATCAAGGCCAGACTATTACCTGACCCGAAAACAGTCAGGTTATTAGCGTTCAAAACGTTGCCCTGAAACATGGCGACGTTGCGCGTGACGAGCGGAACGTTGATGGAAACCCCCGGGCCGCTGTTATCGAATGATACTTGGCTGATGGGGCTCGTGAACGTGCCCGTACCGCCGATGGTTTGCGCGGCATTGCCCTGGAAGTACAAGCGGCTGCCATCGGTGGTCGGGGTCGCGACGGTGCTTGCGGTAAAGGTTCCGTTGTTGGTAATGCTTGCGCCGAGCTGCACCAACGTGGTGGCGCCCAGGTTGAACGTGGCCCCGGTGGTAACCAGCAGCGTGCCGAAGTTGACGACGGTGCCCGCCTGCGTGGCCGTTTTGGCCGTGCCGGTGTTGTCGACCACGACGCTCGGCGTGTAGCCGTTGAGGCGGAAGTTGAAGTTGGTGGCCGTGGCGGCCGTGCCCACTTGCAGCGTGCCGCCCGTGATGTTGGGCGTGCCCGTCACGTTGTAGTCCAGGCCCGGCGTGGCCGCGCCGTTGCGGTTTACCAGGTTGATGGTGCCGCCCGAAATATCCACAACGACGGCCGAAACCGCAACGCCCGTGGCCGCAAACAGCCCGAAGCTGGAGTTGGACGAGGTGCTGCCAATGACCATGTTGTTCAGGGTGCCGCCGCTCAGCGTGAAGGTGATGGGCAGGCCGCCATTGCTGAACCGACCGGCCACGTTCACCGTGCCCCCCTCCTGGGTGTATGCGGCCCCGGAGCCAAAGGTGAGCGAGTTGCCGATGCTGGTGCCCACGTTGAATGTGCCCGCCGAAACGCGCAGCGAGCCACTCACCACGGGCGAGCCGTTGCGGCCCGCCACAGTGAAGTTGGGGTTGTTGAGCCACAGCCCGCCGGTGGCGGGGATGACGTAGCTGCCCGCCGTGCCGCCCACCACCTGGCTGCTGCGGGAGGCCGTGCCCGAGATTTTCAGGGTACCGGTCATGTCGTCGGCGGGAGTGGCCGCCGTGGTGCGCGTGAGCAGGAAGCCGTCGCCGGCGGTGGCGCTGCCTTTCACCGACAGCGTCGGCAGGTCCAGGTCCACCACGTCGGCGCGCACGGCCTTGGCCAGGGTCACCGTTTGGAGGTCGGTGGTGCCCGTGCCGCCGAAGGTGACGCTGCCGGCCCCCGTGAAGCGGAGGTCGGAGCCGATGGTGGCGCTGCTGCTCAGGTCGAGCGTGCCGTTGTTGGTCACGCTGCCGGCCACCTGCAGCTGGTAGGCCGTGGTGGCCGAGGTGAGCAGCGCGCCCGTGGCGGCCACAGTCAGCGAGCCCGCGGCGGCGGCCACATCCAGGGTCACGGTCGCACCGGCCGCAACGGTGACGTCATCGGCAGCGGTGGGTACCACGCCCCCCACCCAGGTGGTCGGGTCGCTCCAGTTGCCGCCCGTGGCAGTGGAGACGATGGCGGCCAGGATGCCGCGGTGGCGGACCGGTGGGCTAGCCACTTCCAGCCTGGCCGGAGCCATCGGCGCGGGCAGGGCCGGCCGCGCGCGCGCGACCACTGCCGTGGGCTTCAGCCGCATGGCTTGTTGCCCAAAGGCGGGGCCCAGCCCCAGCAGTCCCAGCGCAGCCGCCAAAGCGGGCTTCCAGAAGGGAGATTTTCGGGCAATTCTTCTCACTGTTAGGGGATTAGCTGGTAGGTATTGCATCATGCGGAGAAAAAGAATGATTGAGTGAAAAATTAGGTGATGAAAGAAACGGATGATAAAAATGGACACCCACGAGTTGTCAGGTCCGCAGAAAATTGTCTGTTAGCTTTTCTAAATAGTTCTATAACACCGATTTATTGTTTCCAAAGAGTCGGAAATATACCGATTAATCTGGCTCTGCCGGCTCTTGCCATCCCCCACTCTGCTGAATTAAAAAGCCGTTTTCCACCATGAGAAGCAACGGCTACAAAAAAATCAGCCAGAAGTTCTACGCCCAAAATTGACTGTCCCCAGCTAATCTCCTTGCGTCGCGCGCTTTACGAGAATAACAAGATGTGGCCTTCGCGAAATAACCGGCACACCAGCCCACCCGTGTTGCGCCGTATTTGCCAAAAAATGTTTTGGCAAGGGGTGAGTAGTCGAGTGTTTACCGGGCGCAACGAATGCGGCTAACGCATCGCCGAGGCGGTAGTGCCTCGTAGCTTCCACGTGCCCGGCCGGTTACGGCGCCCGCCGCGAACGGCTGGCCGTGGCGGGCGCTGGAACGGGGCCGGCCATTACCCGCACCGGTCGTGCGTTGGCTGCCACTTGTTGGCGGGTAAAGGCAGTTGGTGCAGCCATCGTCGAATGTCGTGTAAGAACCTATCCGAGAAATACTTCGGCTGCGCACCCGCCCGTCATGCTGAGCCTGCCGAAGCATCTCGCCCGCTTCGTCAAAACCGTTCAACGAAGCGGGCGAGATGCTTCGGCAAGCTCAGCATGACGTTCTATTTATTTTTCGGATGGGTTCTGAGAAATCTTCTCGGCTTCTCGGCTCCCCGCCGGCCAGCCTTGCTCTGGGGCGGCCCGCGGCCGTGGCGCAAGCAGCGAAAGTTGCCGGGCTGTCGATGCCGACGTGCGGCTAACCAAAGCGCGGGCCGCCCCCGTTGAAGGGTGCCGGTGCGCACAAAGCCAAAGCGGAAGCAGGCGGCGAAGGTACTCCCGTGACTCGCCGGAGCGCGCGCGAAACGACAGGGACTCGCGGGCGCAGCGGCCTGCTCTGGCTACATTTGCTTTGATAGGTAAGATGTTCGTGCGCCTGTCAGCGCCGTTTACCGCTGCTCGGTTGCCACGCGAGCATTTTCAACTAGCATTTTAGTTATCAACGTGTTTCATTCATTCCAACTCTTCTGCGCTATTCTACAGCTGTCCGCAATCATTGCCACCGCTAACGCGCAAACCCTGCCCACGGCTGCGCCCGCTCCGGCCGCGGCCCCCGCCGCGGCCCCCGCCATGGGCAGCTACCTGACCCGCGCCGACACGGCCCGCGCCGTCCACGAGCTGTTTCGGAGCCGGCGCGGGGGCGGCGTGGGCTGGCTGGCGCTGGGCACCGCCGGCATCCTGGCTTCCACCTTACCAGCCCAGCAAAGCACCAGCGCCGGAGTTTGGGCGCCCGGGGTGGTGGCCGGCTCGGCTTTCCTGTTGATTGGACTGAACAAGCGCATTCAATTTCGGCCCGGCCGCGAGCGGCAAGTGTTGAGCGAACTGGCTGCCACCGGTCATTTGCCGGCCAACGTGACGCGCCGCCTGCGCGGCAATTTCGCTCCGCTGCACGGCACGGCTTCTGCCGGTAACCCCTTGCTGGCAAAAGGCCTCGCCCCGGGTACCCCTTTCCCCGGCAGCCCCGCCCCTACCCCGGCCCAACTCCTGGCCGATGCTCGGCAAGACACGCTTGATGCCGTGCAAGGGCTGTTCAATGCCAAGCAGTTGGGCGGGCGATTGCCCATTCTGCTGGCTTTGCCCGGGCTGCGCTTGATGACGGGCGCCGCCAAAACGAATACCTCTGCTCCTCCCTCGGTGCAGCCCCAGAGCAGCGAACCTTCCGGCGGGCAGGTGGCCGCGGGCCTCCTGCTAATGACGGGCGGGGTGGCGTACATGTTCATTCACAACGCGCCCTACACGGACGCCAAGTTTGCAACCCTACGCGCCAGCTACCTGGCCGGCGGCCCCCTGCCCCACGCGCTCCGGGCGCAGCTGAAGGAAAAGCATATTGCGGCGGGGCGTACTTACCGCGAAAAAATGGAGCGCAAAGCGGCCCGCCGCTGAAGCGAGAAATTGAGCTGCTAAGCAGCCATTGCTCCGTTTGTCAGGCGCACGATTCCAGCTGCCTGCTCTGACCGATGCTCTTCACCAAGCACGGCCCCGCGCCCGGGCCCCCGCGGTACCAGTGGCAGCAGTCACACAGCTAACAACCGCTGCGCCTCACCCGGGCGAGTGACCAACAATTCCCCAGCCCTGAAACCTTTTGGGTCACCAGTAGCAACGGCGGCCAGGTTCGGTACGCTCAGCGCGGCGAAGTATTGATGGCATCTTCCACGTCAACAAAGTCCGAATCCAACGCGGCTTGCACCACGGCGGCATCCACCGCCACCACGCGCACCAACCGCGCCAGTTTGCGCAACGCCTCCCGCGCCGGTTGCGCGCCGAACTGCTTGCGCAACGTGTAAAATACGTGGCTAAAACACAGGCTCGCCACATGCAGCGTAGCTCGGCCCTCGTATGCTGCTGCCTGGAATAAGGCCGCCGCAGCCGCGCCGTTCGGCTCGCGCCGCCCCAGGTAGTCGAACACGACGTTGGTATCCAAAAAGAAGTGACACATTACAAAGCCGGGTCGTCGGGTTGCGTCTTATAATCGAAATCGTCCGGCAGGGACAAGATGCCATACAGTTCTGCCACGGCCGGGGCCAGCGGTTGAGCAGTCGATTTTGCTACCACTTGGCGCAAATACTCCTCCACCAGCGCCGCCAAGCTACGGCCCTGCTGCTGGGCGTATTGCTCAGCCTGCTGGGTCACTTCGTCGCTCAACTCAAGGGTAATGGACATGACCGGAGGAAATAGGTTGAAGTAAAGATAACGCCGGCTGCATGAGACTGGTTTCCATCTCCGCTACTGCCGCCGTGGCTGCCGCGGCATGGGTAGCGGGAGTTTCTCGCGGGTGTGCAGTAGCGAATCAGGGGACCAGCGCAGCAATTCGCACCATTTTGTAGACCTTCGGCGTTAACTTGCTGCTGACCTCTACGCATCATTGACATGACTCCCACTGCTCCCATCCAGCCCACCAAGCTCAATAGCTTACAAATTAGTTTACTCCGTTTATTTGAGCGCGGCATGAGCGACGAAGACACCCTGGAAATTCGGGAGTTGGTGGTCGCGCACATGTCAAAAAAGTTGCTGGCAGAGGTAGAGCGTGTGAACGAGGAACGCGGCTATGCCGCAGCCGACATTGAGGCCATGCTGAACGACCCATCCTGATGCAGCGTCTGGTAGTAGACACCAATTGTCTGCTGGCTTCGATTAACCCACGCGGCGTTTATTTCAAGCTTTATGAATTGTTCATGGCGAAGGCATTCGAATGGGTAATCAGCAACGAAATCCTGACGGAATATGAGGAGCAAGTGACGCACCGCTACTCGGCTGGCACCGCCCAGCAAGTTCACGAAGTGCTGATTACGGCTTCCAATACCTATTTACAAGAAGCCTATTACAAATGGCAACTGATTGAAGCCGACCCGGACGACAACAAATTCGTGGACGTAGCCATTGCCGCCAACGCCGATTATCTGGTCACCAATGACCGGCACTTTGAGGTGCTCAAGCAGCTGGAGTTTCCACGAGTACCCGTCATCAGCTTGCAGGAATTTCTAGGTGGCATTTGATAGGTTGAATATGAAAGCCCCGCCAGCAATATGCTGGTGGGGCTTTTTTTGCCCCCCCGCCCCGCCGCCGTGGCTGCCGCGGCCGGGGTAGCGGGAGTTTCGGCAGGCGTACCTATTAGCCAGGTAGGCCGCAAAAGCTGTTTTGGGGCTCATTTGGCTCCCAAGTAGGGCCTAAAAGTCCTTTTGGGGCTTCCCTAGGAACTGGAGAGGCTGGAGAAGCAGTTGGAATATCAGTTAAAGCCAGATTCGTTAAATCTAAATTGAAAATTCATAATAATACATATTTATTTTAAATATTTATTATTATGTTTGCATCTGATTCGCACAAACTTAATCGGAGTGTGTGTGAATCCTTTAGCGAGCACTCAAGTGAGAAGTCCGATAAAGTAGATGAGCTCGTTTCCACTCTCGTAAACTGGTATCATTCTGTACTCGCAAGCAACTTTGCAATAAGGGCCAGAATTATTTTTCTGACCTTAATGATGTTGGCAACACCTTTAGTTACCGCAGTTAAAATGTTTAACGATTACAAAGAATTGAACACCTTAAAAAACGAAATGCTTATGGAAAAAGAGAAATTAAATGCAAACCCTAATAATTTACAGAGCGCAGATACTTTGATTTCAGTGCGAGGGCAGAAATTTGAGCAATATTCTATTGGACAAAGTATTACATAGCCGATTAGGCATAAAAAAAGCGACAGGTGACTGTCGCTTTTTTTATGCCTATAGATTTAAAATAATTTAATCATCTCGATTTCTTTATTAGCTTCAACCTCTAAATCAAACAGACCTAGCATTCCGTTTTCGCTAAGATTAAACCCAAACGCTATTGAATCATATGCAAAGTAAGCCAAAGGGTCACTTACAGGGTTTCGCTGAAACTTACCATGACTCTTAAAGGCTGAAAAAACATCTATCAAAGTAGATTCTCCCACTTTCAAACCATCTGATGTTTTGCTAGCAAATGGCTGATAAATCTTTATGATAAAAATGGTCTGCTTAGAATCAGCTATTTTGTAAAAAAATGATAGCCCAAAAGAGGCATATCTATGCTCTCTGCTAAAGCTATTATGTTCAAACACCCTGTATTCATTACCGAACATCTTAACCGCGTCAGTAATCGATGATTTATGCACGGTAACTTTTCTAAATAATGATTCTTTCAATGCATTGCGCTCAATAACCATGTCTTATTTAAATTAAGTTGTTTGAAAAGCAAAGATGTGCTAAAGACAAATGTTATACTGCTGGCAGCATCACCATTGCAAATGTAAGCAACATTCGGATGGTCTCCACCAAGTGAGCCTCTGACATTGGTGCCCAACCTTTGGTGTCGGTAGTATAGGTACTTTTACATCCAAGTTTCATGGATTTCCCTGTACTCATGCACCACAGGTCGAATGGAAACGACTCTGCCTATTACAAAACCAAATAACAAAAAGTCCCGCCAGCACGACACTGACGGGGCTTTCCCATACACAACCAACCAAATTACACCGCCGGCATTTCCACGTTCTCGAACTTCACCGCGCCGTCTTCCAGCACGGCTTCTACCACGGCGTCTTTGCTCACGCGGCCGGAGAGAATGTCCTTCGACAGCTCGTTCAGAATCACGCGCTGGAGCACACGCTTGAGCGGGCGGGCACCGAACTGCGGGTCGAAGCCGGCTTCGCCCAGGTGGTCGAGCACTTCGCTGGTGGCTTCGAGCTGGATGCCGGCCTCGGCCAGGCGCTGCTGGATTTGCCGGAACTGGATGTCGACGATGCGGCGGATTTCCTTGCGCTTGAGGGGCTGAAACATCACGATTTCGTCGATGCGGTTCAGGAACTCGGGGCGCATGTGCTGCTTGAGGCGCTCCAGCACTTCGTCGCGGGTGCGGTCGACGACCTCCTCGTGGTTGAACTCGTTGAGCTCCTTGAAGTTCTTCTGGATGAGGTCGGCCCCGGTGTTCGAGGTCATGATGATGATGGTGTTCTTGAAGTTCGCCACCCGGCCTTTGTTGTCGGTGAGGCGGCCGTCGTCGAGCACTTGCAGCAGGATGTTGAACACGTCGGGGTGCGCTTTCTCGATTTCGTCGAGCAGCACCACCGAGTAGGGCTTGCGGCGCACGGCCTCCGTGAGCTGGCCGCCTTCGTCGTAGCCCACGTAGCCGGGAGGCGCGCCTATCAGGCGCGAGGTGGCGTGGCGCTCCTGGTACTCGCTCATGTCGATGCGGACCATGGCGTTTTCGTCGTTGAACAAATACTCGGCTAAGGCCTTGGCCAGCTCGGTTTTGCCCACGCCGGTGGTGCCCAGGAAAATGAACGAGCCGATGGGCCGCTTGGGGTCTTGCAGGCCGGCGCGGGAACGGCGCACGGCGTCGGAAATGGCCGCGATGGCCTCCGCCTGGCCGGCTACTCGTTTCCCCAGCTCGGCTTCGAGATTCAGCAGCTTCTCGCGGTCCGATTGCAGCATTTTGCTCACCGGGATGCCCGTCCACTTGGCCACCACTTCGGCGATGGACTCGCTCGTGACGACTTCCTGGAGCATGGCGCCGCCGTCTTTGTTGGCCGCGGCTTCTTCCTGCAAGGTTTTCAGCTTGGCTTCGGCCTCCTGAATCTTGCCGTAGCGCAGCTCCGCTACCCGTGCATAATCGCCCTGGCGCTCGGCCTGCTCGGCTTCCAGCTTGAATTGCTCGATGGCTTCTTTTTGGGTTTGAATGCCGGTGAGGACGGCTTTTTCGCCTTCCCAGCGGGCTTTGAGGCTGTCGCGCTTGTCGTTTAGCTCGGCCAGGTCCTTGCTGAGGATGGCTTCGCGGTCACGGTTGTCTTCGCGGCGGATGGCTTCGCGCTCAATCTCCAGCTGCATGATGCGGCGCTGGATTTCGTCCAGCTCCACGGGCATGGAATTCAGCTCGATGCGGAGCTTGGCGGCGGCCTCGTCCATGAGGTCGATGGCCTTGTCGGGCAGAAACCGGTCGGTGATGTAGCGGGCGCTCAGCTCCACGGCCGCAATCACGGCGTCGTCGGTGATGCGCACGCCGTGGTGCAGCTCGTACTTTTCCTTGATGCCGCGCATGATGCTGATGGCGTCCTCAATGGTCGGCTCGTCCACCAGCACGGCCTGGAAACGGCGCTCCAGGGCCTTGTCCTTCTCGATGTATTTCTGGTATTCCTTGAGCGTGGTGGCGCCGATGGCGTGCAGCTCGCCGCGCGCCAGGGCGGGCTTGAGCAGGTTGGCGGCGTCCATGGCGCCCTCGCCCCCGCCGCCGGCCCCGATGAGGGTGTGCATCTCGTCGATGAAGAGCACAATCTGGCCGTCGGAGTCGGTCACTTCCTTGATGACGGCCTTCAGGCGCTCCTCAAACTCGCCCTTGTACTTGGCGCCAGCCACGAGCAGGCCCATGTCGAGGCTCATGATGACTTTGTCGCGCAGGTTTTCGGGCACGTCGCCGGCCACGATGCGCTGGGCCAGGCCCTCCACGATGGCGGTTTTGCCCACGCCGGGCTCGCCGAGCAGCACGGGGTTGTTTTTGGTGCGGCGCGAGAGGATTTGCAGCACGCGGCGGATTTCCTCGTCGCGGCCAATCACGGGGTCCATCTTGCCGCGCCGCACCTGCTCGTTGAGGTTCACGGCGTAGCGGTTCAGGCTCTGGTACTGGTCTTCGGCGCTCTGGCTGGTGACTTTGCGCCCGCCGCGCAGCTCCTGGATGGCGGCCTTCAGGTCCTTGTCGTTGAAGCCGGTGTCTTTGAGCAGCGTGGCCACGGCATCCTTGCCGCCGAGGATGCCCAGCAGCAGGTGCTCGACGGACACGAACTCGTCGCCGAGGTCCTTCATGGCCGCATTAGCGCGCTGCACGGCGGCGGCGGCCTCGTTGGCGAAGTAGGGCGAGCCGCCGCTCACCTTCGGGTAGGCGGCCACAATGGCATCGAGCCGCGGCGTGAGAATATTGAGGTTGGCGCCCAGCTTGTTGGCCAGAAACGAGAAGACGCTCTCGTCGCTCTGGAAGAGGCCCTTCAGCAAATGGCCCGTCTCGACGGCCTGCTGCTGGTTGCCGCCGGCTATTTCGGTGGCCTTCTGCACGGCCTCCTGTGCCTTGATGGTGAAGTTTTTAAAGTCCATGATGCGAGTCTCTAAGTAGGTGCTTCCAGGGTAGAAGTTCTACGAAGGGACTAGCAAAGGAGGTGCGAGTGTAGTTTTTCGGACTTTTAGGCGTAAACAATCACACAGCGGGGTGTAATTTCGGACATTATGACTCAGTTGTTATTGCTGATTAGCCACAATAGTATTTATAGAGGTCATTAAAGCTTTAAACTTCGTTAGCGTAGCAACTTCCAAATCTGCCTTGATTAATCTCCCATCTTTCACACGTAAGTAGAAATCAAATGCAATAACCGGTTTGGAAATACGAAGGTCTTTAGCAAGCTCAGAATTTTGCTTGGTAGATGCAGTAAAAGAATTGTGTTGCAATAGGACTTTATAGAAATCGTTCTGGCTAAATAAGTCCTCGATTCCGTCACAATCTTTTATTTTATATATATTCTTGCGTGCTTCAACGTCATTATCCTGGTAGAGAGTTTTTTTGATACTATTGAAGACTCTTCTACCAGCACTGTCGTCGTCGAAAACAATACCAAAACTGATACCCCAACCTGTAAGAAGTAAAGCTAACTGTTCAATATTAGTTACACCTGTTGCTGGCAGGTAGTTATAATGCATATTCGAGGTAAGCAGTTCAAGTGCTAAAAGATAATAATATGCGCTTATCTCCTCTAGTATTATGTTGTTTTTTTTGCGATAACATTCTGATTTGACAGGTCAATACCCATATGTTCCAAAATTGGAGCTAGAGTATTAGTAGATGCAGTGCCTAACTGGTAAGCTGGAATAATAATAGTTTCACTCGACTCATCTGAATCATCTCTTCTTTGAATGGCTAACAATCGATGTAAATTTTTGAATTCTATTAGATGTTGAGAATGTGTTGAATAGAATACTTGGTTTGTCTGTCTAATATCTTCAAATACACTCAAAACATCCTCTTGAGCTCTGGCATGCAAATTTGCGCCTGGCTCATCAATTAAGAACATTGATTTAGCATTTTTATTTTCCATTGAATCTGCCTTAAGTGACAAATAAAATGATAGAAACCACCTCACGCCTTTGCTCCTTTGCTTTGGGTGCAATATATGCTCATCGTCTTTCACCCAGAATTCAAGATATGGCTTGCCAGCAGAAGTTTTATAACTAGCGTCTCTATTCTTTAACTCTATTTCAACAGATATTTTATTGCCTTTACCAATTTTCTGAGTCCAAAAATCTTGAAATTTTGTTGTAATATTTTTATTCACTGAGTTCATGTACATCTTAACTGTACTGCTATTACCTGTTCTCAGCTTCTGTATGTCAATTTTCCCAACCTTTAAAAGATTTAGAACTGCGCGTTTCCCATCTATGGGCTTAGACCCAATTATGTCATCTATGTCCATTTCATTTGGCAACAGATTTGATTCGTCATTAAAAAACACGAATGATGGCTGGTATTTATAAAAAGCCTGAGCTAGCATGTTAGCATCTATATAAGGCTCTACAACAGGTTTTGTGGGTTGTATCACTTTATCAGACTTCTCTTCTTCCTCTTCCTCTTCCTCATCTTGCTCCTCATCATCTTTAACTTTCAAGGCAGCAAGACTTTGGGCAAGCATTGCAATTTTCGATGCTGCCGCTAATCTTTTAGCATCAGCTTCTTCTTTTGCTAACTTTAATTCCTCATTTATAACTGAAATTATATTATCTATAGAGTCGTCAAATTTTTCCTGCCTAAACTCAAGCTCTCCATCGATTGATGCAGCAGCTGTTTTTGTCATTTTCCAGTCCTGGCTCTTTATTACGGTAACTATTCTGTCTACATACTTTTTATCAGGAATGAAGGAAAGCAATGCCCTTGCAACATTTTCTTCTACTTCAAAGCTGCATGAGACTACCGGTGTAGTACCATCACTTCTAACAAAATCAGCTTCGATTTCATAAAGGCCATAAGAATTCAGAGCCTCAAGAACAGAGGACTTACCAGACTCATTTTGGCCAATCAAGCATGTTACTCCATCTTTTGAAACGTTGCACCACCCCGAATCAATTATTGATTTAAAATTCTGAATTCTAAAAGCAAGGAGTTTCATATAAAAGTTTGCGTCAAAAAAGGTTATCGAGAAAGTTGCTCATGCGTATAACATCCAAACTTATTGTTTCATATGCGTTAGCAAGCTACACAGAAGCTCTCGTTTCTCTCAGCGGCGGGGGCAGCGGGCGGGGTGTTGTGGGGGCAGCGGTTGTGGGTGCCGTGGGGCAGAAGCTGTAGTATCGTTCTAGCGGCGGGGGCAGCGGGCGGGGGTGGCGTGGGGCAGAAGCTGTGGTATCGTTCCGGCGGCGGGGGCAGCGGGCGGGGCGGCCGTGGTTTTGGCTGCTGTGGGGCAGCAGTTCCTATATCGTGCCAGCGGCTGGGGCAGCGGGCGGAGGAGGCCGTGGGGCAGAAGCTGTCGTATCGTGCCAGTGGCGGGGCGGCAGGTGGGGGCTACTTGGTTTCTTCTGATGAGTCCTTCAACTGTTCGTCTTCGTGTTCCTGTACCCAGTCCGCCAATACAATGCCGGCCATACTTGAAAAATGAGCGGTGTTGTGCGTGACCAGCGTTAGGCGATGGGCTACGGCGACGCTGCCAATCAGCATATCGAATTCGCCTTGCAAGCGGCCCAGTCGTTTTAGATGCGCTTTCTGTTGGGCGTAGGATTCCAGCGAATCGGAAATAGGCAAAATCCGCTCATCAAATAGCAATAGGAAATTATCGAGCCGCTGGCGGTTTGCCAATTGATGCGTGGGGGAGCTGTTGGCAACTCCGTAAAGAAGCTCGGCTACAGTCAGTTCACTCAAAAAGCAGTTGCTGATTTTAACACTCCTCAAGCGAGCAGCCAACTCATAATTGCCGTTGATGAGGTAAACGCAGATGTTGGTATCAAGTAGGTAAGCCGTCATAGGTTTACTTCTCGCGGAGCATCACGCCGGGAACCGTAAATCTGGCTCATTAGGTCTTCCTCCCCTTCCTCCTGCTGCCAAGAGCCAAATACTTTATCGAGCAATTCGTTTTGCTCTTGTTCCGACAAGGGGGCTTTTCCAATGAAATGTTGTACAGTCAACGAGTTCCGCTGCTCTAAAGCATCGGTTTTCAAAAAGCGGATAGTCATTTCCGGCAAGTCCTGTAACTTTCGCATGACGGAAGCGGCTTGCTCATCGGGAAATTCTAATTCAAGGGCTACTCTCATGTTACTAAGCTACACAGAGCCTCCCGTTTCTTCAGCGGCGGGGGCAGCGGGCGGGGGAACTGTTATTTATCTAACCCCATCTGTTGCGCAAACTCGGCCAGCGTCGTAATGCTGGTGGAACCGACGCTGCCCAGCACCAGCAAATCCTCATCGCCGGAAAGCAGGTAGTCGGCTTGGCTGTCCAGCGCCAGGTTGAGCAGGAAATTGTCTTTCGGGTCGCGGCACAACTCGACGGCCGACGTGACCGGTGTGGCGGGAAAGGCATCGAGATAGGCGCGAAACACGGTCAGGTTTTCGGCGGTGATGTACTTCCGGAACTTGGGCCGCTGCAGCGCTGCCCGCAGTTCATCTTTCAAGGCTTGGCTGAACACGAGCGTTATCCGTTTGTCAGCAGCAAGCCGCTTCACCCGCTGGCCGGTGAGGCTGTTTGGCAGAATGAACCGGCTTATCCAAGCGTTGGTATCGGCAATAACGCGCAGCTTACTTGCGCCGGGCATGCCGCTCGGTGCGTATGGCCTCTACTTCCCGCACAATGTCGGCCTCGGTCAACTCGGACGCGGCCATGCTTACCCGGTGCTGCACCTGCCTGCTGGCAGCATCAACCAGCTTCCCCAAGTTCTTCTGAATGCGCCCGGCCAGCAGCGCCTGCTGGCGCGGCGAAAAGCGCAACACGGCTTCGGCTACTTGCTGGTAATCGGTGAAGAGTGGTAGGGCTGGCATGAGGAAAATTGTAGTGTCCTTGCAAAACGAAGATACAACTTGGCTGGTTCGCCTGCCTCAGAAGCTGCTGTTTCTTCAGCGGCGGGGCAGCGGGCGGAGAGTATGGCCACCGCGTGGGGCAGAAGCTGTGGTATCGTTCCAGCGGCGGGGGCAGCGAGCGGGGCGTTATTCATCGCCGTAGTGGAAGCGGCAGGCAGCAACGCGCAATTCGTCGGCCGTGGCCTTGTACACAAGTCGGTGCTCGTGGTTGATGCGACGCGACCAATAGCCCCGTAAATCACCTTTTAACACTTCGGGTTTACCGGTTCCGGCGAGTGGCGTGCGTAGGCATTCTTTCAAAAGCGCATTGATTTTGCGCAGGATAGCGGGGTCCGTGCGTTGCCAGTACAGGTATTGCTCCCACGCTTCTTCGTCCCATGACAGCCTCATGCGTCGATGAGGTCGTGCTGTTGGCCTTTGCCGCGCTCCAGTCGCTCAATGGCACCTAACAGCCGCTCCCGGTTTGCCTTAGTGCTCAACAAATACTCGGTTTCGTCCTGCGGCTTGATTTTCGTACGAGCCGGCGTGGCTTTCACAAACGGCAGGCTTTGCAGCAGCTCCATCATGAAGGCCGCTTTGTTATCAGGAATTTCCAGCGTGATTTTCATACAATCCAAAACTACAAAGTTTCCGCTTAGTTCCTGACGCCTGCCCTAGAAGCCCTCATTTTTGCAGCGGCGGGCGCAGCGGGCAGTCTTTCCCTACGGCAAGGTCGCACCAGCCTGTTTTGCAATAAACGGTTTTAACTCCTCTATTGTGTCCACTACCTTGACAATATTGCCTGTCCGCTTCCCTAGATAGTGAGCCAGTTGTGAGTAGAGAAAAGCGTATTTTTCACTACCTGACAACTGAGACATGAAAAAGGGACGATTCAGCGAAGCCCAAATTGTGGCCATTCTGCAACAGCAAGCCAGCGGGCAAA
>NZ_JANNOD010000003.1:0-14771 GCF_031398885.1 Hymenobacter sp. | reverse complement strand
TTTGCCCGCTGGCTTGCTGTTGCAGAATGGCCACAATTTGGGCTTCGCTGAATCGTCCCTTTTTCATGTCTCAGTTGTCAGGTAGTGAAAAATACGCTTTTCTCTACTCACAACTGGCTCACTATCTAGGGAAGCGGACAGTGGCGACTGAGCCGGGCCGATTCGATGCGCGCGCAGCCCAAACACCACCGGTTTTTGCAATAGGAGCCAGCCCGGAGGCGCCCCTCGTAGGGAACCAGTCGTTGGCAACAATGCCATGTGTTCCAGTATTTCTTGTGCAGCGAACTTCCCAATTGGGTAAGCGCTTCAACGAGTGCGTTGGTCCATTGCTTGTTCTGAGCTTTTGTTTGGAAGGGACTAAGATGAGTGTAATCATTGTCCGTTGTCTTCCTAATTAATGAACTAGGAGTGCTCGCGCCAGTGGACGAGTGCGAAGGCTGCGACGGGAAAGCGGACGAGTGGTGCCCAAGGGGCACATAATTGCTTGAAGGGAGTAAGTTAAACAAGGTGAATCCTAAGGAGGATTTCCGATTTGCTATCTACAGTCTTGAGGGGGTAGAAGAGAATAAATTATTTAATCGGCCGAGCCGGTTTTCCCCCTTTGGGGGAGCGTTGGTGCCCTTGCAAGGCCGCCAACACATCGGACCGTTTGAGGTAAGTGCGGCCGCCGAGCTTGTGATAAGGCAGCAGACCCCGCCTTTTCCAATCGTGCAGCGTTTGCAGGCAGATATCCAGCATCTTCGCGGCTTCGGGTACCGACAGCACCTGCTCGGTTTCGTGGCTAGAGGAGGAGTGTGCCGACGCTGCGGGCCCTTGATGAATTTCGTAGCGCACTAAGGCTCTTAAGTCCTCAAGGAGTTGGGCATAAGATACGCCCGTGGTAATAATGGTTTGCATGAGCTTATTAGAACAAATTGCATACGGTCTATGCCTCGGGGAGTGTGCCGATAGCATACCACAAAGGGATGCCGGCCCGCATAAAAAAACACTGTAATACAGATGTACTACAGTGTTTTTAATTGTATGCAATTGAAAATAAATGTTTTATAATTTTTATTTTGCCGACATAAGCTCATTGAAAGCTTCAGTCAATTTGTCAAGTATCGACTGTTTATCGCCCTTTTTGCTTCTAGTGGTATTCAAATTGTTCATAGGATTATGACCCAAATCCTCGTTCAAAAAGAAACCTAACTGTTTATAAAAAGCTGTTTTGTTGTTTTTGCTAACCTCAACCAAGCCCGAATCAATAAGCATATTAGCTATTAGAGTGAGTTCCCCCTTGGTACCTTTCCAACTCCAAGAGCGTGGCACATCACTATTATCATTTAGGGGAGTACTAGGATTACCCCCCTCACTTGATGGCTCGCCGAGCACCGGTTGTTGGGTGTCCCACAGAGGAGTACTAGGATTAATCCCCTCACTTGATATGCGCTGTAGTTCAGCGCTCGAATCTCTGGCGAACTTGGGTGGCCAAGCAGGTAAGCTTGCTTTTTTTGCCTCTAACCATTTCAAAGCCCGTTCAGTCTTTGGGTTAAAAACAGATGTATATTCAAGTAATGCGTCGGTGAGATAGTCGCAATCAGGTTTCTCTAAGTATTTTGATTGACAAAATCTCTTTTCAAGGTAATGGTAAACCTCATGAAGACTTAACTTATGTTCCCCTTCGTGCTGACCTTCAATGTAAAGCGCAAATGCTTGTGCAAAGTTGGGGTGGTACATGATGTTGCGCCCGGCATCCCAAGGTTCATCCGGATGATGTTTTTCATACTCATCATCCTCAGATTCCATGACGGCGAGGCTTCGCCTGTATTCGAAGTACTCCAGGGCATTGCCATAGGGCGTTTCTTCGGGAAATTCACCTTCTAACTCTGTCCAAGGACTATTCATATACAAGTGGTAATAGACGTGCTTTGTGCGTGATGACTCCCCAATGATAGCAAGCCTGAGGGAAGGAATGCTTAGATATTGACATAATTACTAACGCTTTATTCGATGCTCATGCATCATGCTCCGCCCCCATACACCTTATGAAATTCCCGGCTCACCACGTCGGCCGTTATGTTGACGTAGCGCTTAAAGCTGGCCCAGCTTTTGTGCCCAGTAATCTTCATCACAAGTTCCGGGCGCAGGCCCTGCTCTAACGCCAGCGTGGCAAAGGTGCGCCGTCCTGTGTGACATGTCAGGCGCTGCCACTTTGGGAGTGTCTCGCTCTCCCGTTTACCAGCGCGGTAGCGTACCACTTCTACAGGGCTTGCCAACTCGGCGCGTTGCCCCAACTCTTTTAGGTAGCGGTTCAGTACGGCATTGGCCACCGGCCGCAGCTCGCCGCTCAGCAATTGGCCCACAAGGACTACTGCCTCGGCGCGTAAGGGTACCGTCACTACATCCCGCGTTTTCTGCATCACAAGGCGTAGCGTTGTGCCGTGCAGGTGCTGAGGCTGGATGCTCACCAAGTCTGAATATCGCAGGCCGGTGTAGCAACTGAGCAGGAATAAGCCGCGGGCGTTGTCGAGGTAGCCGCCAGCTGGTAGGGACAGCGCCGCCAAGTGGGCCACCTCGGCAGCGGTGAGTGTCATCACGTCCGGCTCGCGCAGGGCCCAGCGCAACTGGGTGTAGCGCGTGTTGGTGTGCAGCCCGCGCTCGGCAGCCCACTTCATGAACCGTTTCACACGGGCCAGCACCTTGCTCACGGTATTGTCGGTCAGTCGGACCTTTTCTACAAGATAGGTTGTGAACTTGTCGCCGAAGGTGGGCGTGATGGTGTCGAAATCTACGGCGTAGCCGGTAGTCTGAGCAAATTCACGCAGGTGCCGGATGGCTGTGGCGTAGGTGCGGGCCGTGTTGAGTAGGCCGGCAGCTCGCTTCTGGCTCTCCCACTCGCCGACGTGCTGCCAGAAGCTGAGCGCTGGTGCGGGCTTCGGCACGGGCAGTGCCGGCACGATGGCGGCGCGTAGGACCTCAACCGAAGGCAGCATCCCTTGGGCACGTTGGTTTTGGTAACAGGTGAGCAGTTGTTTTTCGGCCAACTCCAGCGCGTCGTTCAGAGTGCCATTGTCGGGATAGCCACGTACCTGAGCGCGTTGGTCTGCTTTGAGCCACTGCTTGGGCAGGATGCTCAGGCCCGTGTATACTTTGGCGCGCTGGCCATCGAAGCTCAGGAACGCGAAAATAGGAGTAACCTTCGTGGCGTTAGGTTCCTTTAATAGAAATGAGATGGAAGCCATTATAGAGGGAAGAAGCTGTTCCCCAAAAGTACGCGTTGTCCCCTGACTGGGGGACAAATAGGGGACAAAACGGACGATTAATCCCAACATTAGCCAGATTCATTCAGATGAGCCCTATTGATTATGCGCCCATACTACATCCTAGGCGTATTTTTAAGTAGGATTCAATCCGAACGTGTCGGGGAGGCTGATTCCTAACGCGGCCACTGAAAAGCCCCGTTTCCAAGCCGGAAACGGGGCTTTTGCTTTTCATGAACCCAAAGCCTCAGTACAACACCAGCCGCTGCTGGCTCTCGCCGGCGGGGCTTAGCACCCGCACTACGTACAGGCCGGCCGCCAGGCCGCGCACGGGCAGGTCGGTGCGCACGTTGGGGCGCAGGGTCAGGGCGGGGGTCATGGCCTGGCCCAGCAGGTTGCAGATGCGGAGCTGAGTCGGGCCCGTCGCGGGGCTATCGGTGAGCAGGGCCGCCGGCGGAACACCGGCCGAAGCCGGGTTGGGAAATAACGTGAAACCAGGGCCCTTCCGGGCCACTCCAGTGCCTGTGATTTCCCCCGGAATGAGCAGGGTGTAGTCCTCCGTTTCGCCGTAAACGCCCGTGGCGCAGGCATCGCCCAGAGCAGGGTAAAAGTCGCTCTGAGAGCGCACGCGCAGGCGCATCCAGCCCGGGGGGGCGGTGGCGGGAATGGTGAAGGGGGCGCTCAGGAGGTTGTACTGCGAAGGTCCCTGGCAAAGCAGTTCGCCCGGGTCGGCAAAGCTGCCGTTGTGGTTGAAATCGGCCCAGGCATAAATGATTTGGGGATAAATAGAGCCGTTGGGCAGCGTGGGAATGCGGGTTTGGAGGGTGTAGGTGCTGCCGGCCTGTACAACCGCTGGGCGGGTGATGAACGAGGCGTAGGTGCCACAGCCAGATGCTGCGTTGCTGAGCACGGCGGTGGTCCCGCGCAGTATCTGCACTTCGTCGAGGTAAATGGGCAGGCCCGCGGGTGGGCAATTGTTGCCGGTGAAGGCCGTGGCGCAGTACGTCACGTCGGCTGTCACGCAGGCTTCGTTGCTGAAGGCGCCGGCGGCGTTGATGGGCTTTACGCGGTAGCGCACCCGGGCCAAGGCCGGGGGCGTGGCGTCGGCGTAGGCGGTGCCGTCGGCGGGCACGGTCGCGATGGCGGCAAACTCGTCATTCGCACCGCTGGCCCGCTCCACGAAGTACCCCAGCTCGTCGGCGGCGTTGTCGGTCCAGCGCAGGGCCACGCCGCCGCCGTAGGGCACCACTGCCGCCGTGAGCTGCGTGGGCGCGGCCGGGGTAAGCTCGGCGCAGGTGCGGGCGGCGTGGGCCGCGAGGCGGGTGGCCTCCATGCGGGCGCTCTGGCCCGGCGTCAGGGCATCGCCGCCGCACTGCCAGTAATTCATGGTGTTGGCCATCAGCGGCGCGTACCGGTCGCCGTTGGCGTCGGTGATGGTGCCGGTGTACACGCAGTTCGTCTGGGTGGCCCCGGGCCGGTCGAAGGGGTCGGCCGGGGTGTCGCAGATTTGGTCGCCCTTGGCGGTGCAGTTGGTGCGCCGCACCAGCTCGCGCTCGCTCACCACGGGGTGGTTGCCGTCTTGCTGGGGGTGAGGCAGGCCCAGGGCGTGGCCCAGCTCGTGGGCCAGCACGTGGGTGTTGTTGCAGGCCAGCAAAGCCCGGTTGCCGGGCACGTACGAGTAGCCGCACACCGAGTTGCCGCCGCTGGTTATGGAGTGGGCGTAGTAGACGTTGATGGCGTTGGGGTCGTCGTTGGGGGTGCACAAGTCATTTTCCACGGCGCCCGAACTCATGTCGTACCAAGCCGAATTGTTGATGTAGTGCAGCGGCCCGCACACGTAAAGCTGGATGTGGGCCGCGCGGTAGAGCTGGTTGGTGCCGGCAATCGACGCAAAAATGTCCGCTTCGGAAGTCCCGCCCGCGCCGTTGGTTTCGCGCAGGATGTGGATGCGCAGGGGCAGGTACGTCACGTGGTTCGCCAGCGCCCCCCGGGCGGCGAGCTGCCGCTCCAGCGGCACCACCTCGCGCAGCACGCGGGCCCGTTCGGCGGCCGTGGGGGGAGCCGTGCCGCACCACGCGGCCCCCGGCGCGGGCTGCGCGGCCGCGCCGGGGGCACCGGCCAGCCAACCGGCAAGCA
This sequence comes from Hymenobacter sp., assembly GCF_031398885.1. Taxonomy (GTDB): domain Bacteria; phylum Bacteroidota; class Bacteroidia; order Cytophagales; family Hymenobacteraceae; genus Hymenobacter. Next base: position 9,393 of record NZ_JANNOD010000003.1, on the reverse strand, counting down.
GCCAGTAACTTGAACAAGCAGCTTTCACGAGGGTAGATGTTCTGTTCATTAGCGGCGGCAAAGGTTCTTGGCCGCCGTCCGTCAGCGCCAACGCTCATCCCTCATCGTTCACAAAAATAGCATCTTGTTAGATATAATATTACTTATTAATAATCATTTTGCATTAATCAGGAACATTGTTGGTTGGCGTATCCAAACTGAGCCGTAGCGCGTACAAGGGCCCATACGTCCTATTCACCCCATTTTTTTCTGTCGCATGAACACGAAACCATTCCTCGCCGCCCTGGCCCTCACCGCCGCATTCACTGCGCCCGCTTTGGCCCAGGACGCCACAAAAACCAAGGCTGACGCCGAAAAAAGCAAGACCACGGCCGACGGCATGACCACCAAGTCCAAGATGACCGATGATGGCAAAATGAAAGTCAAAGGCAAGTCAGACTCGGGCGATAAGATGAAAGCCAAGACCAAACCCCGCGCCGGTGACCCGATGGGCGGTGGCACGGGCGACGGCACCACGACCACGACCACCACTTCCGCCACGGGCGGAGTGATGGTGGGCGGCGCCATGATGACCCCCGACAAAGACATCGTGGACAATGCCGCGGGCAGCGCTGACCACACCACGCTGGTGGCCGCCGTCAAGGCCGCGGGCCTGGTCGAAACCCTGAAAGGAGCCGGTCCTTTTACCGTATTCGCCCCCGCCAACTCGGCGTTTGACAAATTGCCCGCCGGCACGGTAAATTCGCTGGTGACCCCCGAGATGAAGCCGACGCTCACCAAAATCCTGACCTACCACGTGGTGCCCGGCCGCCTCACCGCCGCCGACCTCACCAACGGCCAGGTGCTGACCACCGTGGAAGGCGAGCAGCTGACGGTGATGAAAAGCGCCAGCGGCGTGATGCTGAAAGACGCCAAAGGCGGCACGGCCACCGTGACCATCCCCAACGTCGTTTCGAGCAATGGCGTGACCCACGTAATCGACACCGTGCTGATGCCCGCCAAGTAGGCTCCCAGCGAAGTAGTGATAAAGCCCCGGCTTCGGTCTGGTGCCTTCTGAACATTCTTCGCCTTAATTCTTTCGTAAAAAAGGCCCGCTGGAATTCCAGCGGGCCTTTTTGTTTGTACCTCGTCACTGTATTGCACGGCAATTATTCCAGCATCAGCCGCCGGCCCACGGTGCGGCCATCCGCCAGGGTCAGGCGCACGAGGTAGACCCCAGCGGGCAAGGCGGGCAAGGCGAGCGTGGCTTGGCCGGCCTTGCCCGCTGGCTGCTCCCATACCAGGCGGCCCAGGGCGTCGAGCACGGCGGCGCGGGCGAAGCCCGGCCCGGCCACGGTAACGGTGCCCCGGGCCGGGTTGGGATACAGGCTGTAGGCGGCGGCTTCGCGGGCCGAAACGGTGGCGGTGACCACGCCGTTGGTCATCACGGGGCGCATCATCAGGGCCCCGCGGCCCAGCGGTAGGTTGACCGTGTTCCAGGCACCGTTGTTATCGCGGCCCCAAAAAACCCCGGCGGGAGGGCTGCTGTTCAGGTCGAGGCCGTAGTGCAGGAAGCGGCCCGTCGAGGCCTGCGAGTAGCCCGCGTAAAAGGTGCCGGTGACGCGGACGGGCTGGTCGAAGGCGATGTCCACAAACAGTTCGCCCGCGGGCAGGGGATTGGTAATCGTAAAGGTTTTGGTGGCCCGGGGCAGGTTGGCGGGGCGTCCGGCATCGTCGTCCCACACGCTGATGGTGACCAACCGGTTGGCGCGGTCCGAGGCCGTGAACGCGGGGTAGAGGCGCAGGCCGCCCACGTAGTCGGGTTGGTTGAGGTCGAAGCGGTAGGCGAACGCCGCCGCCGGGCCGGTATTAAAAGGCGTCAGGGCGATAATGTTCTCGGCCGAGCCGTCGTCGTAGGCGTAGTAGTTATCCAGCTCGACATCGCGAAAAATGGTGTCGTTGGCCAGGGTGTTGCGGCTGGGGGTATTTTCCTGGGTGTTGAGCGCCAGGGTGTAGCGCAAGCGCTTGGCGATGGCGGTAGTGGGCAGGGGCACGCGGCTGGCCGCGCCCAGCACGCTGTCCTGACGCGGACTGCCAGACACTGCTTTGGTGCCCTGGCGCCAGGTGCCCAGCAGCGTGCCCGCCGGCAACTCGCGCACCGTGCCCAGAAGGCCGATGGGCAAGGGCAGCCCCCCGGGACGCAGGTTGGTGGTGTTCACGCCCAGGTCGGGGTTGAGTTCGCTGGTGGGCGGGCTAGCGGCGTTGAACTGCCAGACGGGCATGGCCGTGAACCGGCGCAGCGGGCTATTCAGCCCCCCCGACGCGTTACGGCCCCGCAGGCCCGCGCTGATGGCCACGTCCTGAAACGTGGTGTCGGCCAGGCCCGCCGCGCGGTTGCGGTCGAGCAGCACGTAGTCCACGTGCCAGCCGTCGCTGTTGTCGGACCGGTTGCCGCTGGCCACAAACATGAACTGGAAGCTCCCGTGCAAGTATTTGGCCTGGTCGAGGGCAATGACCTGCTGGCGAAAGCCGGTGATGCGGCGTTGGCTTTCCTGAAACCAGACCCGCTCCAGGGTACCAACGTCCGTTTTCACGAACAGCTCCAGGCGCACCGGGGTGCTGCCCGTGCTGGGGTTGGGCACGCCCACGAGGCCGCCGGCCTGCCAGGCGAAGCTCAGGTACACCCGGTCGGTGGCCGTGAGGCCCGCCAGGTTAATGGGCTGCGACGTCAACGAATCGATGGCGCCGTACGAGCCGGTGATGGCGTTGCTGTAGCTCTGGCCGTTGGCTCTGAGGCCGTCGAGGGTGGCGGCCCCGCGCGTGAGGGGCTGCAGCGCCAGCCGGTTGCTGACCAGGGCCCCGCCGGTAGCCAGCCAGTTTTGCGCCTTCGGAGGGCCTTCGAGGGGGGCGGTGAAATCATCAAAAAAGGGCAGGCTCAGCACGGCCGCGCCGCGCTGCTGGCCCCGGGCCCGTTGGGCCGCTGACGGGGCGTGGGCCGCCCGCGCGGGGTCGGCGGAGAGGGGCAGGACCGGGGCCACTTGCGCCCCAGCGGCTCCGGTTACCAAAAGCAGCGCGGGTAGCAGTACCCGGCGGCACGTGCGAAAGGGTGTGGTCATAGAGGGAAGGCTTTGAGAATCCAACGACAAAAGCAAGAGAAATAGTGCTTGGCCCGTAGCGCGTCAAGCCTCGGCAAGCGCCGCACGGCAGTTGTTCTTCGCCCGCCCCGGCACTACTTCGCCACCCAGATATCCACCAGCTGGCCCATGCGGATGGTGGCGTCGGGGCCGGCCACGGGGCGCTGGCGCACCACGGTGCCGGCCGTCTGGCCGTCCTCCGCGGGCAGCTCAAACACCTCGCCTTTCTGCAGGCCCTGGCCCACCAGCAGGGTGATGGCCTCGTCCTCGGGCATGTTCACGAGGTTGGGCACGGCGAAGGTTTGGTTGCCCTGGCCGTCGGCCACCACGAGGTCTACCCGGGTGCCTTTGGCAATGGGCGCGCCGGGCGCTATTTCCTTGCCGCCGACGAGCTGCTTGAGCACCGAGCCGGCGGCCATGTCCGGCACCAGCTGAATCTGGCCCACCACCAAATCGTAGCTTTTCAGGATGAGCATGGCGTTTTTGGAGGACCCGCCGGTGAGGTTGGGCATCTTAATCACCGGCGGATTTTTCATGCTCACCTGCAAGTAGATTTTGCGGCCCTCCTTCACTTTTTCGCCCGGCGCGGGGTCCTGCACCAGCACCGTGAAGGGCCGGATGCTGGGGCTGTAGCTGGAGTCGTCCACGAAGTAGGCCAGGTTGCGCTGCTTCAGATAGTCTTCCAGGTCGGCCAGGTTCATGCCCGTCACCTTGGGCACCGTAATGGTTTCGCCGTGGTGGGTGCTCATGGGGAGGTACACGTAGAAAAAGCCCAGCACGAGCAGTGCCCCCACCGTCACGATGAGCAACAGGTGCTTAAGCACGTCGAGCGGAGAATTTGCAGAAAGGAAAGCCATTTTTTAGTGGTTAGTGATTAACGGTTAGCGGTCAGTGGTCAACGCTGGGGGTGGGTCAGAATTGAGAAGGAGGGTTTTTAATAATTAACCACTAACCGTTAATCGTTAACCACTATCCGACTGGCCCGCGCTTTGCCGAAGTCCAGAATCCGGTCGATGAACTGGTAGGGCGTGTAGCCGGCCAGGGCCGTTTGGTGGAAAATGCAAGTGGCGGGCGTCATGCCGGGCAGGGAGTTGACTTCGATGATGAGCACCTCGACTTCGCCCTCGGCGCGCACCCGCACGAAGGCGTCGATGCGGGCGTAGCCCTGGACGTCGAGCACTTCGGCCACGCGGCGCAGCACGGCCTTCACCTCGTTGGAGATGCGCTGGCGCTCCGCGGGGTCCGCGTCGTAGCGGGCGGGGGTGATGTTCTGGCCCTCGCCGGCCAGGAATTTTTCCTCCAGGCTCAGCACCTCGCCGGTGGCCAGGGCCTCGCTGGCCTCGAACACCTCAATGTCGAGTTGCCCGTCCTCGTCGTAAGAAGTAAGCAGGCCGCCGGTGACTTCCAGGAAGTGAGCCGCCCCGTCGCGGCCGATGAGCGTTTCAACCAGAAAAGCATCCTTCCGCGGAAACTCTTCTTTGAAGCCCAGTTGCAGCACCTGGGCCGGGCCGGGCGTCAGGTCTTCCTCAGTGCGGAAAATGAGCTGGCTAAACGCGGCCAGCTCGGCGCGGGACTTGATTTTCTTCACCGCTGATGAGCAGCCGTCGTCGGCGGGCTTGGCGATGAAGGGGTAGGGAAACTGCGTTTCGAGGCTGCGGTAGAAGCTTTCGGCGTCGGCCTGCCACTCCAGCTTGGGGGCCAGGCGGTGGTCGGCCACGCGCAGGCCGGCGGCGCGCAGGCGCTGGTTCGTTTCAAACTTGTTGATGGTGACGCTGCTGCTGGCCACGCCCGAGCCGTTGTAGGGCAGGCCCAGCTTCTCCAGCTCCACTTGCAGGGCACCGTCCTCGCCGGGCCGGCCGTGCAGGGCAATGAACACTTCGTCGGCCAGTCCGGCCAGCTCCTCGAACGAGATGCGGCGCGGCTGGGCCAGGGCCTGGCCCGCGTAGGTGCTTGTAATTACGCTGGCCTCGCGGCGGATGCGCGCCAGGATGGGGTGCGGGGCCTCGCCGGCCTCGGCGTGCTCGATTTTCTCGCGGATGTCGTCGGCGTTGTCCTTCAGCATCACGTTCACGGGCAGCACGTAGAGGCGGTGCTCCCGGGCCGAGCCGGTGAGGAACACCGGCACCGGCGCGTACTTGGCCGAGGAGCTGAGCTTCTCGTAAATGTTGCGCCCGCTCTCCACCGAAATGTGCCGCTCGGAGGAGTAGCCGCCCATAATCACGGCCACGCGGATGCGCTCGGTGGCCTCGTGCTGGCGAGCTGAAATGGCTTCATCAAGCAGCAGCATTTGCTGCTTAAGCTGCACCGGTTTCATGCCGTTGCGCTTGCGGGCTGCCAGCGACGTGCGGATGAGGTAGGTGAGGAACTGGCTGGGGTTGAGTCCGATTTCGGCCGCTTGGTGAAAAAAGAACGAAGCCGGCAGCATGCCCGAGGTCGTGTTCGGGTCGTTGAGGTAGATTTTAGTCGTCAGTTGCTCGTTGTTAGTTGTCAGTTGCTCGTTGTTAGTTGTTGGTCGAAATTCTTGATTTAAATCAGGGCCTGGCAACTGATAACTAGCAACCGACAACTCAGAATAAAACCCATCCAGCCGGGCGTACACCTGGAAGCCGAAGGTGCGGAACATTTCCTCGCAGGCGTCCCGGATTGCCTGGATGCTGGCTTCCGGCAGGTCGATGGGCGTGACCTTGCGGGCCAGGCCGGGCAGGTACTTCGAGCGGTAATCGAACAGCTCGTCGCCCTTCACAATCTCGGTAGGTGGCAGGGCCAGCGGCGCGCCGCTGGGGTCTTCCACCACAATGCAGCTGAACTCGCGGCCGGCCACGAAGCTTTCCACCAGCACCTGGGTTTCGCCGTCCAAGCTGGTCAGCCGTACCTGCTCAGCCTTCTCCAGCCATTCGCTCAGGGTAAAGAGCAGGGTTTCGGGATGATAAATAGTCGCTTCGCTCAATGAGGAATTAGGAATGAGGAATGAAGAATTATCATCTCCCAATTCTTCATTCTTCATTCCTAATTCCTCATTAAGCGCCAGCGTAACGGGTAGGCCGATGCCCTCACGGATGTCGGTGAGCTGCTGCACCCAGGCCAGGCGGCCGGCCTCGTCGAGGCGCTGCCACTCGGCGCGGGTGAGGGTGCGGCGGAACAGGCTGCGCTCCACGGCCGCCTCAAATTGGGCCAGGTCGTCGGTTTTGAGGATGCTTACGCCAATGCTGGAGCCCTGGCGGGGGGCTTTGAGTACCAGCGGCAGGCCCAGCTCGCGCACTAAGTAGGCCAGCGTGGCGGCGTGGTCGGTGCGGTCCCACTCCTCGGCGGTGATGGCGCGGAAGGCGGGCGTGGGCCGGCCCAGGGCGTGCAACAGGTTTTTCTGCGCAACCTTATCAATGCCAAAAGCTGACGGCAAAATGCCCGAGCCCGAGTACGGCAGGCCCAGCCATTCCAGCAGCCCCTGGATGGCGCCGTCTTCGCCGCCGGGGCCGTGCAGGGCAAGGAAGGCGAAGTCCATGAGCAGCGGCAGCTCCTCGGCCTGCACCTGCCGGCCTACCTTGGCAATGGCGTGGAACCGCGCCTCGTGGCTCAGCTCGCCCAGGCTCTCGATGTAGACCTGCCAGGGGTGCAGCGTGGGCGGCAGCGAGGCCACCGGCGGGTAAAAGTCCCGGATGGTGCCCTTGTAGATGAACGGCCAGTCGAGCAGAATGAACTGCCCCAGGCTGTCGACGAAGATGGGCACGGGCTGAAACAGCGTCTTGTCGAGATTATCAAAAACGGTGCGCCCGCCGGCGAAAGAAATTTCCCGCTCGCGCGAAGTGCCCCCGAAAAAAATACCGATTCGCATAAGTGAGGCAAAGGTAAGGGAGGTGATGGGGTGATGAAGGAATGAGGTGAAGGGGGAAAATAAAACGTCATGCTGAGCGTAGTCGAAGCATCTCGCTCGCATCGTTGACCGATTGAGATTAGTGAAGCACGCGAGATGCTTCGACTACGCTCAGCATGACGTTCTTTGCGTCATCCCACACCTCCCTCTTTCTCCACTTCCCCCACATGAACACCCTCGACACCTACAACTTCGCTGGCAAGCGCGCCGTGATGCGCGTGGACTTCAACGTGCCCCTGGACAAAGACCTGCACATCACCGACGACACCCGCATCCGCATGGCCACGCGCTCGGTGCTGAAAATCCTCAATGACGGCGGCGCCGTGGTGCTGCTCTCGCACCTGGGCCGGCCCAAGGGCGGCTACGAGAAGAAGTATTCGCTCGAAAGCCTGGTGTTGCGCCTGCGCCAGGAGTACGGCCGCGACGTGCAGTGGGGCGGCGACGTGCTGGGGGCAAAAGCCGTCCAGAAAGCCGCCGCCTTGCAGCCCGGCCAGGTGCTGCTGCTCGACAACGTGCGCTTCTACAAGGAGGAGGAAGCCGGCGACGCAGCCTTTGCCGCCAAGCTGGCCGCGCTGGGCAACGTGTACGTCAACGACGCCTTCGGCACCGCGCACCGGGCCCACGCCTCCACGGCCGTCATGGCCGACTCGTTTGCCCCGCAGGACCGGGTGGGCGGCTACCTGCTGCAATCCGAGTTGGATAACGCCCGCAAGGTGCTCGACCATGCCGAGCGGCCCTTCACCGCCATCATGGGCGGGGCCAAGATTTCGGACAAGATTCTCATCATCGAAAAGCTGCTGGACAAGGTCGACAACCTGCTCATCGGCGGCGGCATGGCTTACACCTTCGCCGTGGCCGAGGGCGGGCACGTGGGCAATTCCCTGCTCGAAGCCGACAAGGTGGACCTGGCCCGCGAGCTCATCCAAAAAGCCAAGGATAAAGGCGTGAACCTGCTGCTGCCCGCCGACTCTATCATCGCCAACCGCTTCGCCAACGATGCCGACGTGGACCTGGCCACCAACCACGCCATCCCCGACGGCTGGATGGGCCTCGACCTGGGCCCCCAGAGCCGCGAAGCTTTCGCCGAAGTCATCCGCACGAGCAAGACCATTCTGTGGAACGGCCCGATGGGCGTGTTCGAGATGAGCAACTTCTCGTTGGGCACCGAGGAAGTGGCCCGCGCCATTGCCGAGGCCACGGCCGGCGGCGCCTACTCCCTCATCGGCGGGGGCGACTCGGCCGCGGCCGTGCAGCAGTTGGGCTTCGGCGAGCAGGTGAGCTACATCAGCACCGGCGGCGGCGCCCTGCTCGAATACATGGAAGGCAAGGAGCTGCCCGGCGTGACGGCGCTGGGGTAGCGGCAGCAGCCTTATTGGCGAATAGCTAGATTGGATGACCCTGGCCCGTTGTGCGGCCAGGGTTTTTCATTGGCTTGGCCTGGTCTGGACACGGCGGCTGTCCTCGCCCGCCCGCTGACTGGTCGAGCCACTGGGAGCTGGCCTGCGGCACGTAATTTCGGCCCGTGCACGCGCCAATTTCACCCGTTTTTCCCGAAGCCCTGGCCGCGCAGCTGCGCGCGCTGCTGCCCCTGAACGCCGCCGATCTGGCCGCGTTCCGGGCGGTGCTCCAGCCGCGGCAGCTGGCCAGGAAGGAGCTGCTGCTGCGCGAGGGCGAGGTGTGCCGGGCGGCGGCGTACATTGAGCACGGGGCGTTGCGCTATTTCTACAACGTGCAGGGCGAGGAGCACACCGGCCAGTTTTTTTTCGAGGGCGAGTGGTACGCCGACTACGACAGCTTCCTGGACCAACAGCCCTCGGCGCAGAACATTCAGGCCCTGGAACCAACCCGGGTCTGGCTGCTGAGCCACTCGGATTTGTATCGTTTGTACGAGGAGCGGCCGGTATTCGAGCGGTTTGGCCGGCTCATGGCCGAGCAGGCCTACCGGGGCAGCAAGGCCCGGGGCGTGGAACTGCTCAACCAAACCCCCGCGGCGCGGTACGAGCGCCTGCTCCGCGAGCGGCCGCAGCTGGTGCAGCGTGTGTCGCAGCGGCTCCTTGCCACCTACCTGGGCATCAAGCCCGAGAGCCTGAGCCGCATTCGCGGCCGCGGCTAGGGCCATGAGCAGTGCGCAGTGCGCAAAAGGAGTGTCATGCTGAGCGGGGCGCAGCGTAGCCGAAGCATCTCGCCCGCTTCGTTGAACGGTTTGGATTACTACCACACGCGAGCTGCTTCGACAAGCTCAGCATGACGTTCCTTTTGCTCATTGCTCATTGCTCATTGCTCATTGCTCATTGCTTTCTTAACCCAAATCATCGTTTTTACCTCTCGGCGCCCGGGACCTTTGGGTCGAAGCTTCAACCAACCAAAACCGCTTCGCCCCAGTCCATGAAAACGCTGATGATTACGGCCACC
>NZ_JANNOD010000126.1:0-53637 GCF_031398885.1 Hymenobacter sp. | reverse complement strand
GGCGGGCGCCTGCGTGGGCTACACCCTGGTTTTTACCTGGGCCCGGGTGGGCTACGGGCTCTCGCTGACGGAAGCCGCGAAGGTCATGGCGTACCCCACCGGCTACCCCCAGGGCTGGGGCCTGCTGATGGCGGCGCAGGGACTGCTGCTGATTTCGGCCTGCGCGGGCGGGGCGCTGGCGCTGGCCTCGGCGCTGGGCTACGGCTGGGCCGAGTATTTCAGCCCGCGGCGGCTGGGCGCCGGCTGGTGGCTGCTGGGCGCGGCGGCGCTCATCGTCGTCGTCCTGCCGTTCATGTCCGTCGTCATTGCCTGGAACGCGGGGGCGCACCTGCCCGAGGCGCTGCGCGGGTTTGAGCTGTGGGCGCGGGCCAGCGAGGACCGGGCCCAGGGCCTCATTAAGTTTCTCACCCAGTTCAACTCCGCGGGGCGCTTTCTGGGGGCCGTCGTCGTCATTGCCGTGGTGCCGGCCGTGGGCGAGGAGCTGGTGTTCCGGGGCGTAATTCAGAAGAACCTGGTGCGCTGGTTTTCGCCGCACGTGGGCGTGTGGCTGGGGGCGGCGCTGTTTTCGGCCATTCACCTGCAGTTTTTCGGGTTCGTGCCGCGCCTGGTGCTGGGCCTGGTGCTGGGGTATCTGTACCTCTGGAGCGGCAACATTCTGGTGAGCATGGCCGCGCACTTCACCCAGAATGCCTTTCAGCTCGTGGTGCTGTACCTGGCCCAGCGCGGGCAGTTTGGCTGGGGCTTCAACCCCGACTCCACCGACACCCTGCCCTGGACGCTGGTGCTGCCCTCGGCCGTGCTTTCGGCCGGGCTGCTCTACGTACTGCATCAGCGCATGACGGCCCCGCCCGCGCCCACCGCCATGCTCACCCTGAGCAGCGCCGGCGTAGCCGGGCGGCGCAATGAACCGTAGGGACGCATCTTTGCGGCTCGCCGGTGACCGGTGAAGGCTGCGCAGACTTCACGCCATCAGCCACGACGAGACGCCAGGACGCGTCTCCACACCCCCCGCGACTTGCCCGACTCTACGCCCCCGACTGCTCCTGTTTCTTCCAATGCCCCCGCCGCGAAACGCAAGCCCAGCAACCTGCGGCTGCGCCTCATCTGGGGCATCATCGGCGCCGCGCTGCTGCTGGGCTGCGTGTGGTTCGGCCCCTGGACGTTCGGGTTATTTTTCGGCCTGGTGCAGGCCATCATGCTGTGGGAGTTCTACCGGATGATGCGGGCGGGCGGGTACGCGCCGGCCGCGTGGATTGGGGTGGGGGTGAGTGTTTATGTATTTGCTATATCGGCTATTTTGAAGTTCAACATGTACGCCGACATCACTCGGATAGATTTTGCGACGGCTGGCAACCCAGGCTGGCACACAGTAATCCTGCCATTTGCCTGGATACTCGGGCCGTTCTTATTGTTGCCAGTCCTGTTGATGCTGCGTGAGATGCTTCTGTGGCCGCGATACGACAAGCCTTTCAGCAATATTGGGGTAACCCTTGCTGGACTGGTTTACGTGTCTTTGCCCATGTGCTTACTAATTGGGCTGGCTTACAATTTTGCCTTAATTCCTGATAATTATAATTTGTCTGCAGGTTCTGTACATCCGAATGCCTACGACTACCGTCGGGTCTTCGCCCTGCTCTTCCTCATCTGGGCGTCCGACATCGGCGCTTTTGCCGCGGGCAAGACTTTCGGCAAACACAAAATGGCGCCCCGCATCTCGCCCGCCAAAACCTGGGAGGGCTGGGCCGGCGGCTTCCTGCTCACGCTGCTGGTGGGCTGGGCCCTGGGCTCCCTGCTGCCCGACCTGCCGCTGGCCCACCGCCTCGTGGCCGCCGGCGTGGTGGCCGTGTTCGCGCCCCTCGGCGACCTGGCCGAGTCCATGCTCAAGCGCAGCGTGGGGGTGAAGGATTCGGGCAGCATCATGCCCGGCCACGGCGGCCTGCTCGACCGGTTCGACGCCTTCCTGCTGGTGCTGCCGGTGCTGGCCCTGCTGCAACTGCTGGCCGGGTAGGGCGCGGGTGCCCGGGTCCCACCGCACCCCCTGCCCCCCTCTCCCCTCTCCTCAAAAGCGGGAGTCGGGGGGTGCGGTCGCCCCGAAAAAGACGCATGCCGCATCCTGCCAAAAACTATACCTTTGCGGCCCTAAACCGTACGCATACTCCCACCCAACACTTTCCATTTAATCCCCCTCCGAATGGCAGCCCAAACCGTGTATAAAGAGCCGGCTCCGATAGTAGACCGCGAAAACCCGCTCGAATCGATGATGTCGCGCTTCAACATCGCGGCCGAAATCCTCGGCCTCGACGACGAGACGTACAACGTGCTCAAAGCGCCCGACAAGCAGGTCATCGTCAACATTCCGGTGACGATGGACAACGGCAAAATCCGCGTGTTCGAGGGCTACCGCGTGATTCACAACACGATTCTGGGCCCCAGCAAGGGCGGCATTCGGTACGATAAAAACGTGCACCTCGACGAAGTAAAGGCCCTGGCGGCCTGGATGACCTGGAAGTGCGCCGTGGTGGACATCCCTTACGGCGGCGCCAAGGGCGGCATCATCTGCGACCCCACCGCGATGAGCGCCGGCGAGATTGAGCGCATGACCCGCGGTTACACCCTGGCCCTGAAGGACATCTTCGGCCCCGACCGCGACATTCCGGCCCCCGACATGGGCACCGGCCCCCGCGAAATGGCGTGGCTGATGGACGAATTCTCCAAAACCAACGGCACCACCTCGCCGGCCGTCGTCACGGGCAAGCCCCTGGTGATGGGCGGCTCGCTGGGCCGCACCGAGGCCACCGGCCGCGGCGTGATGGTATCGACCATGGCCGCGCTGAAAAAGCTGGGCCTGGAGCCGACCGCGGTGTCGGCCGCCATCCAGGGCTTTGGCAACGTGGGCTCCTGGGCCGCCGTCCTGCTGCACGCCCAGGGCGTAAAAATCAAGGGCGTCTCCGACATTTCCGGCGCGTACTGGAACGACAACGGCATCAACATCGACGAAGCCATTGCCTACAAAAACGCCCATAACGGCCGTCTCTACGGCTTCGAGGGCGCCACGTCGATGGACCCGGACGACCTGCTGACCTCCGAGGTGGACGTGCTCGTGCCGGCCGCCGTCGAGGACGTCATCACCGAGCACAACGCCCACGACATCAAAGCCAAGCTCATCGTGGAAGGCGCCAACGGCCCCACCTCGGCCTCGGCCGACCCCATCATCAACGAGAAGGGCATTCTGGTGGTGCCGGATATTCTGGCCAATTCCGGCGGCGTCACGGTGTCGTACTTCGAGTGGGTGCAGAACAAGCAGGGCTTCAAGTGGAGCCTTGACATGGTGACCGACCGCGCCGACCGCATCATGAACGACGCCTTTGAGAAGGTGTACCAGACCAGCCAGAAATACAACATCCCGATGCGCATCGCGGCCTACGTCGTGGCCATCGACAAAGTCGCGCAGACCTACAAGTTCCGCGGCGGCTTCTAATTCATCGCAGATGGTGCTGATTGCCCGAGGCGTTGCGGATGACAGGCGACGCGGCGGGTAGCGCAGCGACGATGAAAGTTTCGGCCACCCGCGCGGGCCACGAACTGGCCGACGAGCCGTTCGGTTAGTTGTCATTTTGTTACGTAAGCAGAGGCACGGGCCCCATGGTCCGTGCCTTCTTTATTTCTGGCCGTAATTTGTCTGGCCGCTACTATATGCCGCTTCTGTTGTTACCCTGAGCGAGTTCGTTGAAATCAGCGACATCTCGGGTAATCAGCACCATCTGCGATTTATGAAGATTCACAAAGAAGGACGACGAATTCTGTTCGTTACGCTACTGGTTTTGCTGGCGCTCAACCTATTGGTATTTCAATACAACAAGGGGAATGACCTCGTCAACCGGCTGTTTGCCGGGGCCACGGTCATTATCTTTTTGCTAATCCTGCAATTTTTTCGCAGCCCCTTCCGCCACCTGTTCACCCACGAAGACCTGCTGCTAGCCCCGGCCGATGGCAAGGTGGTCGTGATTGAAACCGTATTCGAGCCCGAGTACTTCGAGGACGAGCGCAAGCAAATCAGCATCTTCATGTCGCCCATCAACGTGCACGTGACGCGCAACCCGATTTCGGGCCTGGTGAAATACTTTAAGTATCACCCCGGCAACTACTTGGTGGCCTGGCACCCCAAGAGCAGCACTCAAAACGAGCGCACCACCGTGGTGGTCGAGTCTGACGCCGGCCCGCTGGTCCTCTTCCGCCAGATTGCCGGCGCCATGGCCCGCCGCATCGTGTGGTACGTGAACGAAGGCGACGAAGTGAGCCAGGGCGAGGAGTTCGGCTTCATCAAGTTCGGCTCCCGCGTCGACGTGTTCGTGCCGATGGACACCGAAGTGAAGGTGACCCTGGGCCAGAAGGTGAAAGGCGGCGAAACCGTCATCTGTCAGCTGAAAGTCTGAATCACGGATTCCTGCGGATTTTGCGGATTCTACGGATTTTGTGCACGTCCTTTTTTGAGTAAAGCATGTAGGTATAACCCGTGAAAAAAGGCCATTCGATTGAATGGCCTTTTTTCTTTTCGTAGCTCGAAAGAACAGTGCTTTGCGCCGTGCGCGAAATCCGTGGAATCCGCAAAATCCGCAGGAATCCGTGATTCAGACAAGCACATGCGGCACGAACTCCGATAGATTGGTGATGAGCCCGGCCTCACGCCGGAAGCCAATGGCGCAGGCCTCGCCGGCCCAGAACACCCCGGCTTGGTAGCGGCGGCCCTGGGCATCGGTGGGCAACTCAGCCCAGCGCTGGTAGAGTTGGGGTTGGTTGCCAAACTCGCCCGGCACTTCGGCGCCAGCTCGGCCATCGGCTTGGGTTTCAGCCACGTTCTGGCCCTCGCGGCCGAAAAGGGGCTTGCGCACGTGGTGACCCGCCAGCGGCTGCCGGCTGGCTTCGAGCAGCAGCGGGTGGTGCGGGAAGGCTTCCCAGAGGTGGGCCAGCAGGCCCTTGCTTTGGAACAGCAGGCCGTAGGCGGGGTTGGCAATGATGACGTCGCGGGTGAGCAGCAGGTTGGTGAAGTCCGCCGTGAGGTCGGGCTCTTCTTCCGCCAAAATTTCCCAGGGCACGAGCTTAAACAGGAAGTCGAACTTCTGCCACTGGCCGGGGACGGTTTCGGCCCACACGCCGCGGTCGGCGCCGTCTACTGACACCTTCATGTCGTCGACGGGGCAGATGTACACATCGGCGAAGCCGGCCGTGCGGGCGGCTTCGGCCAGCACGGCGCAATTGGCCTCGTCCTCGGCGCTGCCGGGTAGGTACGCGAGCAGCAGCGTGGCCTGGCGGTCGTTGTTGAGGCCGCGCCAGTGGCGGAGTTGGTCCTCCAGGCACTCGAACAGGCCGTTGGCCTGCTGCCCTTCTTCGCCTTGGCCCGCAGCCACCAGGCTGGCCCACTGCACCACGGCGGTTTCGGGCAGGCTGGTGGCCGTGTCGGCGTTGAATTCTAACAGCTTGGGGCCGTCGGCCGTCAGGGCCAGGTCGAAGCGGCCGTAGAGGTGCCAGTGGCGCTCGTCGTTCCAGGAGTGGCGCACGGCGGCCCACAGGTTGGCCGGGATGGCCAGCTTTTGCAGAAAATCATCGGAGATGGGGTCTGGGATGGCTTGCACCAGCATGTCGTACAGCGTGTCGGCGGCTTGCAGCAGGATTTCGGCCTCGCCCTCGGCCAACTGCACGGCTTCCTTGGCCACGTAGTTCTGGCAGGCTTCCTCAATGGCCCATTCCCAGCCCAGCGCGCGCACGGCGGGGGAGACATCGCCGGGAAGCGGAAGCAGGTTTACCATGTTTCTGTTTGCTCACTACTCACTCAAATAATTACCCGCCGAAGCCCCGAAAGCCGCCGCGGTTGCCAAAGCCGCTGCTGCGGCCGGCGGGCGCGCTGCTGCGGGCACTGGGCCGCGGCGCGGCGCTGGCGGTGGAGCGGCTTTCCTGAATGCCGGCGGTGGCGGAGGTGCCGCTGCCGCTGAAGCCCCGCCCGAAAAAGCCGCGGCCGGTGGCGCGCTCGTTGGCCACGTTGGTGCGCCAGCCCTGGTTTTGCCGCATCACGCCGGGATTGGCGTAGTAGCCCATGTTGGGGGTAAGGAAGCGGCCGGCCATGAAGCCGATGCTGCTCCACATCAGCACGTTCATCAGGCCGTTGCCCTGGGCGCGGTTTTCGGGGTTGGCGCGGCTGTATTCCTGCATCTGGCGTTGCAGGGCCTGGCCTTGCAGGGTGTCGGTTTTGCCGTCGAGGTGGTGAAGCACGGCGGCCACTTCTTCTTTGCCGGCGGGGCGCTCGGCCGTGATTTTCCACTCGCCGGCCTTCACCTCGGTCATTTCGGTGATAACGCCCTGGCTGTAGGTTTCGCCGCCCCAGCCGCCCTCGGCGCCGTTGCCCTGGTCGCCGCCGGCTTGGTCGCGGCGGCTCTCCACGGTGTCATTGGAAGAGCAGGCGGGCAGGGCCAGGCCGAGGCTGCTGGCGGCGGCAATCATGAGCACGTTGCGGCGCCAGTCGCCGAGGGAGTGAAAATGCTTTTTCATGGGACGGGTTGGAAAGAGCTTGAAAGTAACACGGCAATGCCTAAAACCACTGCGCCGCCAGCTGCGCCAGCTGCTCCAGGGCGGCCTGGTCGGCAGCAGCAAAGTCATCGAGCCGGTCACTGTCAACATCAAGCACGGCTACGACCTGGCCGGCTTTAATGATTGGCACCACAATTTCCGACTTGGAATCGGAGCTGCAGGCAATGTGGCCGGGGAAGGCTTCCACGTCGGGCACGAGGATGGTTGCGGCCCGGGCCCAACTGGCGCCGCACACGCCCCGGCCGTGCCGGATGCGGGTGCAGGCAATGGGCCCTTGAAACGGCCCCAGCACCAGCTCGTCGCCCTTCACCAGGTAAAACCCAACCCAGAAGAAGCCAAATGCCTGGCGCAGCGCGGCGGCGGTGTTGGCGAGGTTGGCCGTGAGGTCGGGCTCGACGGCGGTGAGGGCTTCGATTTGGGGCAGCAACTGCTCGTACTGCTCCGCTTTGGTGAGGTTAGGGTCGAAGGCGAGGGTTTCGGCCATGTTTGAGTTAGTTGTCAGTTGTTCGTTGTCAGTTGTTAGGTCCGTTGAGTTGGTCATTTAAACTGACAACTGACAACGAGCGACTGACAACTAAAAAAATTACTCGTTCACGTACCAGAACAACTCGTCGGGCCCAACGTTCAACTTCTCGCGCAAGCCGCTCAGGCCCAGGCGCGGCGCGGCAATGCCCTGGCCTAGCTTCCGGGACGCGCGGAACACCCGGATTTCGTCCCACAAGCCGGCGTGCAACAGGGCATTCAGCACCGTGGGGCCGCCCTCGACCAGCACGGACTGGACCTGGCGCTGGTGCAGGTCGGCCAGCACCTGGGGCAGCAGGTCGTCGGCTTCCGAGAGCCGGATGTGGTCGAGGTTGGTGGCGTGGTGGGGCTGGCGGTAGGTGTAGATGAGCGTGGGCTGTGAGCCGTCGAGCAGGTGGTGGGTGGGCGGCAGGCACAGGTTTTTGTCGATAACGAGGCGCGTGGGCTGGGGGCCGGACCAGTCGCGCACGTTCAGGCGGGGGTTGTCGTGCAGGGCCGTGCGGGTGCCCACCAGAATGGCCTGCTCCTCGGCCCGCCACTGGTGGGTGAGCAGACCGGCCTGGGGGCTGCTGATTTGCACCGGCTGGAAGTAGCGCCCGGCCAGGAAGCCGTCGGCGGTTTCGGCCCATTTCAGCACCAGGTAAGGCCGCTTTTTTTCCTGGAAGGTGAAAAAGCGACGGTTCAGCCAACGGCCCTGGTCGGCGAGCAGGCCGGTTTCGACCCGCACGCCGGCGGCGCGCAGCTTCCCAATGCCGCGGCCGGCCACCAGCGCGAACGGGTCCTCGTTGCAGACCACGACCTCGGGCACGCCTTTTTCGATGAGCAAGTCGGCGCAGGGCGGGGTCTTGCCGTGGTGGGCGCAGGGCTCCAGGGTCACGTACACGCGGCTGTGCCGCAGCAGGGCCGGGTCGGCCACGGCGGCCAGGGCGTTCACTTCGGCGTGGGGGCCGCCATGCTGCCGGTGCCAGCCCTCGCCGATGATGCGGCCCTGGTGCGTGACTACGCAGCCCACCAGCGGGTTGGGGCGGGCGTAGCCGGTGCCGAGGTGCGCCAGGTCGAGGGCGCGGCGCATGAAAACGGCGTCGTCGGGGTTGTCAGGATTCATCGGGGCGAAGGTAGGGCGAGGGCCGTAGCTACGCCGGGGGCCTAGCTTTGTTCCAATGACCACGCGCGAATTCACGACCTCCCTTGCTGCCGCCCTCCAAGCCATTTACCCCGAGCCCGAAGCGCAGGCCATTGCCGTGCTGGTGGTGGAGCACCTGTTGAACATCGACGCGCTGCAGCGCATGATGGCCGCCCAGCAGCCCGTGCCCCCCGCCGCTCGAGCGGCCCTGCCGCCGCTGCTGGCCCGCCTGCTGGCCCACGAGCCGGTGCAGTACGTGCTGGGCACGGCCTATTTCGGCGACATGGCCTTGGAGGTGACCCCCGCCACCCTCATTCCGCGCCCCGAGACCGAGGAGCTGGTGCGCGTCATCAAGCTGGAGCAGCGGGGCCGCGCCGGACTGCGGGTGCTGGACGTGGGCACCGGCTCGGGCTGCCTGGCCCTGGCCCTGGCCCACGCCCTGCGCAACGCCCAGGTGCTGGCCGTGGACATTTCGGCCGAGGCCCTGGCCGTGGCCGCCCGCAATGCCGCCCGCTACGCCCCGGCCGTGGCCTTCGAGCAAGTCGACATCCTGCAAGCCCTACCCGCCGGCCTGGCCCCCGGCTCGCTCGACGTGCTGGTGAGCAACCCGCCCTACGTGCGCGAAAGCGAGCGGCCCCTGATGCGCGCCAATGTGCTGGCCTGGGAGCCGGCCGCGGCTCTGTTCGTGCCCGACGACGACCCACTGCTGTTCTACCGCCGCCTGTGCGCGGTCGGCCACGAGCTGCTCGGCCCGGGCGGCGGCCTCTACTTGGAAATCAACGAGGCGCTGGGCCCGGAAACGGCGGCGCTGCTCGTCGCCCGCGGGTTTGCCGACGTGCGCGTGCTGCCCGACATGTTCGGCAAGCCGCGCGTGGTGCGGGGCACGCGTAGTTAGCTGACTACAAGGAAACGTCGGCCGCACTTTGCGCCGTGCCAAAAACTGTCAGAAACTTTACTTCTGAAGTAGTGACTTCGTATATCAGGTTGTAGCGTCGCTGAAACACTGCCCGTCGCAACGATAAAGTTGGATGGTTAGCCAATACGTAGGCTGGGAAAGCCAACGGGTAAGGCCCAACGGCGCTGTAAATGAAATCGAATAGCTCGTCTACAAACCGGCGGCCCCGCGCCGGATTTTCGCGGCCTATGTACTGCTCAAGCCCGAACAGCCGGTCCATAAAAACCGGGGTTACGACCACGGCCAGCGGCAGTTCACTCACAGTCCGAACCGGGTTTTGGCTTCCGACAGTGAAATGCCAGGTTGCTGCCGTGCCTGCAGGATGTCGCTTTCGATGGCGGCTTCCGTCGGCGGCGGAGCGCTGTCGCTCTCTGATTCAATCGTTACGAGGCGCTTGGCGAGTAAATCGGCCAGCGCGGCTCGCACAGCGCGGTCGGTGGGTTCGTCGGCGATGCTCAAGAGGTAGGTTTTCATACGTCAATTTACGCCCAAAAATTAGGGCGGCCTATAAATTTTGCAGCACGAAGTTGGTCATCTGCCGGTAGAGGTGCAGGCGAGTGTTGCCGCCCCCAATGCCGTGGTTGCGGTTGGGGTAGTACAGCGTCTGGTAGTCCTTGTTGGCCTTGATGAGGGCGTCGACGAAGGCGATGGAGTTCTGAAAGTGCACGTTGTCGTCGCCGGTGCCGTGCACGAGCAGGAACTTGCCTTTGAGGTTTTGGGCGAACTGCACGGGCGAGTTGTCGTCGTAGCCGGCGGCGTTTTCCTGGGGCGTTTTCAGGTAGCGCTCCGTGTACACGGTATCGTAGTAGCGCCAGTTCGTGACCGGGGCCACGGCAATGCCCATCTTGAACAGGTCGGGGTTTTTGGTCAGGGCCAGCGAGGTCATGTAGCCGCCGTAGCTCCAGCCCCAGATGCCAATGCGCGCCTTATCGACGTAGGGCAGCGTGGCCAGGTACTTGGCGCCCTCGCCCTGGTCAATGGTTTCGAGCTTGCCCAGGTTGGCATAAGTGGCCTTGCGGAAGGCGGCGCCCCGGCCCGAAGTGCCCCGGTTTTCCACCGAAACCA
Organism: Hymenobacter sp.; assembly: GCF_031398885.1. Lineage (GTDB taxonomy): Bacteria > Bacteroidota > Bacteroidia > Cytophagales > Hymenobacteraceae > Hymenobacter. The sequence goes on along the minus strand of NZ_JANNOD010000126.1, from coordinate 43,393 downwards.
CAATGTAGCCCTGGGCGGCCAGCATCTGGTGCCAGAGGTAGTTGGTGAGGGCCGTGCCGCCGCCGGCGTTGTCGAGTACGGTCTGGGTGCTGCCGCTGCCGAAGCTGGGGCCGCCGTACACGTGCATCAGCACGGGGTATTTCTTGGCCGGGTCGAAGTTGCTGGGCTTTATCATCCAGGCGTTCAGGTCCACGCCCTCGGAGGTTTTGAAGGTCAGAAACTCGAACTTGCCCAGGTCGTACTGGGCCAGGGTCTGGCGCAGTTTAGCATTATCCTCCAGGGTTTTCACCAGCCGGCCGGTGCTGCCCTCGCGCAGGCTCACCACCGCCGGCACGCCCGCCGAGGAGTGGGTGTTGAGAAAATACTTGGTGTCGGGGCTCATGTTCACCACGTCGGTGCCGTTGCCGGCCTCGCTGATGCGCTTTTTGCCAGTGCCCTGCAGGTTGATGCGGTACAGGTGGCGCTGCAACGCCGAGCCTTCGGTGCTGGTGTAGTACACGAAGCCGGTCTTGGGGTCGAAGCCGTTGATGGCGCTGATTTCCCAGTTGCCCCGGGTGAGCTGACGCACCTGCCGGCCGCTCATGTCGTGCAGGTAGAGGTGCTGGTAGCCGTCCTTCTCGCTGGTGAACACGAACTGCTTGCCGCCGGCCAGGTAGTTCAGGTCGTCGTTGATTTCCACGTAGGCCGGATTGGTGTCGGTGAGCACCACTTTGGTTTTGCCGGTGCCGGCGTCGGCGTGCAGGATTTCGAGCTTGTTCTGCAGCCGGTTGAGGCGCTGGATGCTGAGCGTGCCGGGCACCTGGGTCCACTGCACGCGAGGCAGGTACTGGTTAGGCTCGGGGCCCACGTCCATCTTGGTGGTGCGGGCGCTGGCCACGTCGTAGGTGCTCACGCTCACGACCGAGTTTTTCTCGCCGGCCTTGGGGTACTTGAAGCGGTTTTCCTTGGGGTAAAGGCCGCCCCATTCCTGCATGTCGTACTCGGGTACCTGGCTTTCATCGAAAGTATAATAGGCGAGCTGCTTGCTATCCGGCGACCAGAAAAAGCCCTGCGCGAAGCCAAATTCCTCCTCGTACACCCAGTCGGCCGAGCCGTTGATGAGCTGGTTCTTGGCGCCGGTGGTGGTCACGGCGGTTTCCTTCATCGTGGCCAGGTCGGTCACAAACACGTTGTTGTTGCGGGTGAAGGCCACGCGCTGGCCGTCGGGCGAGAACGTGGCGTAGCCCTGCTTGCCGCCCGCGCTCAGCGGCGTCAGCTGCTTGGCGCCGCGGTCGAATACGTAGTAGCTGGCCCGGGCGCTGCGCCGGTAAATGGGCTCGGTGGCGGTGGTGAACAAGACTTTCTGCTCGTTGGCGTTGAAGGAATAGCCGTCCACGTCGAGGGGCTTAGCAGCGCCGGCCACTTGCAGGTCGGCGGCGGCCACCAGCGTTTGCACGGTTTTGCCGGTGGTCACCTCGTGCTGCACCAGGCTGCCGTTTTCCAGCGCCGAGTAGTAGCGGCCGTCGTTCATCCAGTTAAAGCCCGGCACGCTGGCCGCCCGGAACGTGGGCTTGGCCCAGATATCGTCCAGGGTCAGAGGCAGCTTCTGCTGGGCCAGGGCGGGGGCAGAAGTAAAGCCGGGCAGCAGGGCCGGGCCGTTGGCGGCCAGCAGCGCGGCCAAAACGAAAAAGCGAAAACGCATAGCGGGGGATAAAGAGAGAAGATTGAAAGTTCGGGTTTCCAAACCAGAAACCGGCAACAATCAACCAGCAACCAAAATAAGGAAAGAAACCGGGCGTTAAAGGTAACAGCCACCCGCAGCACCTGCCGGGCCGTGGCTCCCGCTACCTTTGCACCATGCGCATTCGCTTTCTGTTGCTGGCCCTGCCCGCCCTCATTACCGCCTGCGGCGACAAGACCAACGGCCCCGTGCGGCTCGATTTCATCGGCACTGCCGCCCTGGTGTCCGGCAATCGGTTGGCCAACCCCAACGACACGCTCTCGACCCGCGCCTACGCCGTGGGCAACGACAACCGCCTGAAACGCCTGCTCATCACGGTCAAGTACGAGCCCACCAAGAACCCCATCGTTTATCCCTTGCCGCTCACGGCGTACGACCCCACTGACACCCCTGATGACGAGGAATTGGTTTACCTGGATTCGCTGATTACGCCCGTCGAAACAGGTGCCGCTAATGCTCCGCGGGGCGGCGAATACGTGTTTCAAAACCGATTCACGGCCCGCTCCACCTCGGGTACGGAATTGTGGCGCTACACCGTGACTGACGCCACCGGGCAAAGCGCCAGCCGCGCCTACCGCCTCACGGTGCGCAACCCGGACTCCACCGCGGTATTTCACAGCTACACGGCGTTGATACGCCCCGTGCCCAGCACCGTTACCACTCCCGATTCGGTTCGGCTGCCGGCCCAGGCCCGCGCCCGCGTCTTTTTGAACCTGCGCTCTGGCCTACTGCTGCCCAAGTACGCCCTCGTGAACCAGGATGCGTCGGTGCAGGCCAACCAGCAACTGATTGACCTGATATGCGCGGCCAACAGCACCGCCATCAGCCTCAACACGCCCACGAACAATTCGGTGGTCAACCTCTCGCTGCAAGCCTGGCCCCCGGCCAACCGGCGGGCCACCGAGCTGCGCCGCACCGCTTTTACGATAACTCAATTCAACGGAGCCGTGACCACCGACGCCTTTGTTGCGGCCTTCACCGGCGGGAGCTCGTTTGCGCCGGATAGTTCGTCGACCGGCGCGCTGGCCAAAGACCAGGTAATCGCCTTCCGCACCAGTGAAAGCGGCCAGACGACGTATAACGGACTCCTTCTCGTAACCGACGTGGCCGCCGGCACCGCGCCGCTGCTCAAATGCAGCGTCAAGGTGCAGAAATAAAATAAAACAGGCTACTGAAAGGCCGTTTCCAGGTCAGTATACATCTTTCTCGGCTCCCCTCTCCTTGGGCTTCGCGCTTTAAGCGAACCGGGGCCCGCCTCGCAGGGGTCTCGTGAGGTTTCGCCGGTCGCGCCGTATCCATTGACCTGGGAGCCGCTTTAAAAAGCCGTCCAGATAGGCCGCGGGAAAATAGCAGAACGTCGTGCTGAGCTTGCCAGAGCATCGCCTCAACTCCTTAAGAAGCTGTTTGAGTTATTTTTGGGTGGCATGAGGACGATGTATAGCCGCATCCTGGCGTCTCGTCGTGCGCGCAGGTCGGCCCATTGCGTTCAACGACGAGACGCCAGGATGCGTCTCTACACCGACCAGCGGCTAATTCAAACAGCTTCTAAGAAGGATTACTGCCCCACGCCGGGTGCTTCGACAAGCTCAGATGATGCCTTGTTTGAATGGAGTTTAAGTAACTAAAAAAGGCTGCCCCGTAACGAGCAGCCTTTTTAATGACGGGGATTACAGCTGGCCGCGCTAGAACGTGATGCCCGCCGTCACGCTGGTGGTGTAGCGGTTGTTATTCACCCTGATAACGGGCTGCGAGCCATTTTCCAGCGAGTACGGCGTGTAAATCTGGTCCACGGTGGTGTACACGGCGGCGGCGTCGAGGAAGAAGTTGCCTTGGCGCAGGCCCACCCCGCCGGTGTAGTAGTTCTGCACCCGCTCGTTGTTGGCGTCGGCCTGGTAGGGGTCGCCGTAGCGGGCGTAGCCCAGCCGCACCCGAAACACGTCGAAGCGGCCTTCCGCCCCGAGGCGCAGATTCACGGTATTGCGGTAACGGGCCTGAATGTCGTTGTTTTCGGCGGCAAACGTGTAGTCGTCGCCGTTGGCGTCCTGCGAGTCGTTGTTCAGGCGGGCCTGGCCGTAGCCCACGTATTCCACATCGCCGGTCACGAAGCCGTACTTGCCCAGCGTGACGGCCACCCCGCCGTTGGCCCGGAAGGGCGTGGTGAGGGTGTAGGCGTACGGGGGCGGTGTGCGCAATACCCGGGGGGCGTCGCCCACCGGCAGGTCGCCGGGCACCCTGTCGGTACCCGTCGCACTAAAATTAGCCGTCAGACTTTCGCTGTACGTGTCATTGAGCCGCATGAAGGTGGGCGTCTGCACCGAGGCCCCCACCCGCACTTTGTCACTGGCCCGGTAAATCAGCCCCAATCGGGCGTTGATGCCGGTGCCGGTGGTCTTCAGTTCGTCCCTGCTGGTCAGGCTATTAAAGTACGTGTTGGGGTCGTTGTCGGCCTCGGTCAGCGTGCGCACCCGGGAATAGTTGGAACCGAGAATGCCCAGGGCCCCGCCGATGTACAGCCGGTCGCGGTAGCTGGCTCCGTAGCCCAAATCAAACTGCGACACCGACCCCGAATTCGTAATCAGCTCGCTTTGCGTCAGCACATTGCCCTGCTGCCGCAGCACGACGGCCGAATCGGCCCCCGTGCGGGAAGTTCGAATGTTGGCCAGGTAAGCGCCGTAAGCCAAGCCCAGGTCCGTGCGGTAATCGTTGCTGTCGACCTGGTCATCCAAGTCGTTAAAGGCGCTTTCGCCGCGGGCCCCGTCCGCATCGGGCCGCAAGCGGGCCAGGTACGACTGGTTGTTGCCGACTGAGCCTTGGTACCGCGAGCTGGCGTTGAAGTCGGCCAGTCGGCTAAAGCCCAGCGCAAAAGCGCCACCGCGCCAGTTGGTGCTCTGGTCGCTGTCGGGGCGCCGGTTGGTGAGCACCAGGCCCGCGCTGGCAATGTGGAAGCTGTTCTTATTCTCCGTTTGCGCGCCGGCCGGACCGCCCTCGATGCGGGCGTCACCCTGCCCCAGACCAATGCCCGGCGTGAAGTGCACCTCCGACTTTTGAAACAGGCCCAAGCCGGCCGGATTACTGCTCAGGTTGCCAAAATCCGCGCCCAGGGCCACATTGGCGCCCCCAATGCCCAGCGTGCGGGCGGGGCCGCCAAATTGCAGGCGGGAATAGCGCAGGGCATCGCTCGCGCCCTGGGCAAAAGCGTAGCCGGCCGACCCCGCTGCGAGGGCCAGGCTAAGCCCGATTATCCGTTTTTTCATAGGAGCAGGAAGAAAAGGAGCCAGCCGTTGGGCCGGCTCACTTGGAAAAAGTTTTTGCAAAAAGCAGAGGTAAGTTGCCTAGTCGCGGCCGCGGTTCCGACCGCCGCCGCCCCCGCCTCCGTTACTCCCACCGCCACTGTTGGACGGGGCCGAATACGAACGCTGCGGCTGCTCATAAGTCCGTTCCTGCCGCGGCTGCTCGTACGTCCGCTCCTGGCGGGGTTGCTCGGTGCGCTCTTGGCGAGGCTGCTCGTAGGTGCGGCGCGTAGGCTGCTCAGCGGCCTGACCTTGGTTGTCACTCGGCTGCGAGGGTGGGCTTTGGAATAGGCCACCCCGACGGCGCGTACTTTCCTGGGGCTGCGCCACGGCTTCCTGCGGCTGCACTTGGTCGCTTGAGGGCACGATGTCGGTGCTGCGCCAGCGGCCGCGGTTTTCCTCGCGCGCCACCCGGCTCCGTTCGGAACTGGCATCCAGCGGGGTTTGACCGGCCGCGGACTGCTCCATATTGCGATACTGAGGCCTTTCGGCGCGCTCTATGCGCCGGGGGCGGTTGAATGATTCTTCGGCCCGGTCGGGCTGGGTGGTGGGTGTGGTCGTTACCGTTTCGCTGCGGGCCCGGGTGCGTTCGGGAGCAACGACAGTCGGCGCAGCCTGCAGCCCCGGGCCGGGATTGGGGGCCAGCACCTGGTCGCTGCTTCGCATGCGGCCACCGGTTCTGGGCGTGCCGGGGGTGCCACCAACGGGAGTGCCTGCGTTGCCGCCCGAGGTGTAGCGGCCATCCGAGGCCCGGTCGCTGCGCTGGCGCGAGGTGCGCGGGCGGCCGTTGTTACCGGAGCCGTAGTTGCCGCCACCATAATTTCCACCGCCATAATTCCCGCCGTAGTAGTTGTTGCCGTAATAGCCGCCCCGCCCGTAGTAGCCGCCGTAGCGGGGGCCGCCGTAGTAGTACGGCTCATAGAAACCGGGCCCGTACCCGTAGCCATAGGGCCGGCCGTAGCCGCCGAACCCACCGTACCCCCAGGGCCGCCCAAACCCAAAGCTAATGCTGATGCCCGAGCCGTACCCGTAGCCGAAGGGGCTGTAGAAGGGGCTATAAAAAGGGCTGTAGAACGGGTCGTAAAAGTCGCCAAATCCGCCGTAGCCGTAGCCGCCAAACCCGCCACCGTAGCCGCCGAAGGGACCCACGCCGTAGCCGAGGCTGGTGTAAGGACCATAGGGCGAGTAGTAGCTCAGGCCCCGGCCCGGCACGCCGCGCATGTAGGTGTAGGTATTGTCGTAGTACTGGTCCGAGCCGCTGCCCTGGCGGGCCGATGAGCTACCGGCACTGCCATTGTAGTCGGGGTTGGCGGCTTCGTCGGTGCTGGCCGGGGCGGGGGCCGCGCTCACGACGGCCGTGGTGCGGTCCTGAGAAGAATAATAGACGCCGTCGTCTTCCGAAGAAGTGAGCGCCGAAGTGCCCGCGCAGCCGCCCAGCGCAAACAAGGCCAAAGCGGGCAGGAAAGCGGTGAGCAGGTTTTTCATGGCTAAAGATATGAGAGTGGAGGGGCTTACGGTAAAGTAACGACGCAAACGGTGGCCGCGGGACGAAGAGGCTAGCAACCAACTGCTATTCGACCAAACGGCGGCGAAAAACGGGCAGTTCTGGCAGCCTCAACGCGGCAAACAGACCTGGCGCGGGCAATCGGCGGTCCGCGCATTAGTAACGTAATTTGACTTCGAAACGGTGCCATTTGGTTAAGTCAAATCTTGTACCAGAGTTCGGAGCTATTTCAATTACCTTTTAGATGCCTTCCATGAGCAAAAAGTTGCCCACCCGTCAAGAAGATTACTCACTTTGGTACAATGAGTTAGTGAAGCGCGCCGGCCTGGCCGAAAACTCGGCCGTGCGCGGTTGCATGGTCATCAAGCCCTACGGCTACGCCATCTGGGAAAAAATGCAGCGCCAGCTCGACGACATGTTCAAGCGCACCGGCCACGAAAATGCCTATTTCCCCATTTTTATCCCCAAAAGCCTGTTTGAAGCCGAGGAGAAAAACGCCGAGGGCTTCGCCAAAGAGTGCGCCGTGGTGACCCACTACCGCCTCCAAACCGACCCCGACCGCCCCGGCAAGCTGCGCGTGGACCCCGCCGCCAAGCTGGAAGAAGAGCTGGTGGTGCGCCCCACCTCGGAGGCCATCATCTGGAGCACCTACAAGAACTGGGTGCAGAGCTACCGCGACCTGCCGCTGCTCATCAACCAGTGGGCCAACGTGGTGCGCTGGGAAATGCGCACCCGCCTGTTTCTGCGCACGGCCGAGTTTCTGTGGCAAGAAGGCCACACGGCCCACGCTACGGCCGAGGAAGCGGTGGCCGAAACCCGCCAGATGCTGGACGTGTACGCCGAGTTTGCCGAGGAGCACATGGCCCTGCCCGTAGTGAAGGGCGTGAAAACTCCCAACGAGCGGTTTGCCGGCGCCGAGGACACATACTGCATCGAGGCGCTGATGCAGGACGGCAAGGCGCTGCAGGCCGGCACCAGCCACTTCCTGGGCCAGAACTTCGCCAAGGCCTTCGACGTGACTTTTGCCACCAAGGAAGGCGGCCTGGAGCACGTGTGGGGCACCAGCTGGGGCGTGAGCACCCGCCTGATGGGCGCCCTGGTGATGGCGCACTCCGACGACGAAGGCCTGGTGCTGCCGCCCAAACTGGCCCCGATTCAGGTGGTCATCGTGCCCATCTACAAAACCGGCGAGCTGGACGCGCTGCTGGAGCGCATCCGGCCCATCCAGCAGGGCCTTATTGCCCGGGGCATTGCCGTGAAGGTGGACAGCCGCGACACGGAGCGCCCCGGCTTCAAGTTTGCCGAGTGGGAAATGAAGGGCGTGCCCGTGCGCCTGGCCATCGGCGCGCGCGACCTCGACGCGGGTACCGTAGAAGTGGCCCGCCGCGATACCAAGGAAAAGCTGAGCCTGCCCCTGGCCGACATCGTGGCCAGCGTGGACCAGCTGCTGACCGATATTCAGGCGAACATCTACGCCAAAGCCCGGAGATTCCGCGAAACCCACACCACCCGCGTCGACAGCTACGACGAGTTCAAACGGGTGCTGGACGACGAGGCCGGCTTCGTGCTGGCCCACTACGACGGCACCTCCGAAACCGAGGAGCGCATCAAGGACGAAACCAAGGCCACCGTGCGCTGCCTGGCCCTGAACGAGCCCGACGAGGATGGCGTTTGCATGGTGACGGGCCAGCCGAGCGTACGGCGCGCGTACTTCGCCCGGGCGTATTGATTCATTAAATTAGAAATGAACGTCGTGTTATCTGGCGTCCGCGCCGTATTGCCTCGTTCTCCCGTCAACCTCACCCCCTGACCCCCTCTCCCGTGGAGAGGGGGCACCGGACATGCGCTGACGTCAGGCTCCCCTCTCTTTTGGAGAGGGGTCGGGGGTGAGGTTTGCCGGGCGGACGAAGCGAGCGAGATGCCTCGGCTACGCTCAGCATGACGTTCTTTTACCTCATCACCTCATCACCTTATCACTCCGTTACCTCATCACCACGCCCATGCTCACCATTGCGCTGCTGTTGCTGTTCGGCCTGCTGTTCCTGGCGGCTGAGGTTATCTTCATCCCGGGCACCACGGTGGTGGGCTTCGTGGGGTTTGTGCTGCTGGTGGCGGGCGTTTGGCTCGGCTACCGCGACTTGGGCACGCCGGGGGGCCACTACGCGCTGGCCGGCGTGGTGGTGTTGAGCGGGCTGATTGTGTTCGTGGGGCTGCGGCCCAAAAACCTGGCGCGGGTGGCCCTGACCAGCGTGAACAACTCGTCGGTGCGCGACGCGCGGCGGGCCGACGTGGCGCCGGGCACCGTGGGCCGCGCGCTCTCGGCCCTGCGGCCGGCGGGCACGGCCCTGTTCGGGGCCGAGCGGCGGGAAGTGGTGACGCGCGGCGAGTTCGTGGCCACCGGCAGCGAGGTGCGCGTGCTGGGCATTGAGGAGAACCGTATTGTAGTGGCCGCGGCGCCGGGCGCGGCGTAGAATTCGGCGTTACTTTACGCCATGGATTTTCCCTTCATTCCCCTGGCCATCGCAGCCGTCGTGCTGCTGGTCTTTCTCTATTTTTTCCCGGTTAGCCTGTGGGTGACGGCCCTGTTCTCGGGGGTGCGGGTAAGCCTACTGCAATTGGCGTTTATGCGGGTGCGCAAGGTGCCGCCGTCGCTCATCGTCAACTCGATGATAACCTCGACCAAGGCCGGCCTGCAGATTACGGCCAACGACTTGGAAACCCATTTTCTGGCCGGGGGCAACGTGCCCAGCGTCATCAAGGCCCTGATTTCGGCCGACAAGGCCAACATTCCGCTCACCTTCAAGCAGGCCACGGCCATCGACCTGGCGGGCCGCAACGTGTTCGAGGCCGTGACCACCAGCGTCAACCCGAAGGTGATTAACACGCCCAGCGTGGCCGCAGTGTCGCAGGACGGCATTCAGCTCATCGTCATTGCCCGGGTCACGGTGCGGGCCAACATCGCGCAACTGGTGGGCGGGGCCGGTGAGGAAACCATTCTGGCGCGGGTGGGCGAGGGCATTGTGTCGAGCATCGGCTCGTCAAAGTCGCACAAGGAGGTGATGGAAAACCCCGACAAGATTTCCAAGCTGGTGCTCTCCAAGGGCCTGGACGCGGGCACGGCGTTCGAAATCCTGTCCATCGACATTGCCGACGTGGACATTGGCGAGAACATCGGGGCCAAGCTTCAGACCGACCAGGCCAGCGCCGACCTGCGCGTGGCCGAGGCCCGCGCCGAGGAGCGCCGGGCCATGGCCGTGGCCGTGGAGCAGGAAAACCGCGCCAAAACCCAGGAAGCCAAATCCAAAGTAGTCGAGGCCGAAGCCGAGATTCCCAAGGCCATTGCCGAAGCTTTCCGCAGCGGCAATTTGGGCGTGATGGACTACTACAAGATGCGCAACGTGCAGGCCGACACCGAAATGCGCGACTCCATTGCCAACCCCGGCGGAAGCAGCGGCAGCATCAAGCCCGGCCGGGAGGAGGGGCGGCAGTCGTAGGGTCAATTAAAAATTGAGAATTAAGAATTAAAAATGCCCGCCTGAATCGTCAAGCGGGCATTTTTAATTCTTAATTCTCAATTTTTAATTTCCGAAGGCACTACTTTTTCGTAATCGTGAATTCAACGCGCCGGTTTTTGGAGCGGGTTTCTTCCTGGTCGTTGCTGGCCACGGGCTTGGTGTCGCCGAAACCTTCGGTGGTGATGCGGTCGCCTTTGACGCCGCGGCTGCTGAGGTACTTTTTCACTTCGTTCACCCGGTCCTGGCTCAGCTTGAGGTTGAGGGCGGGGTCGCCCTGGTTGTCGGTGTGGCCGTTGATCTTAATTTCCACCGTCGGGTAATCCTTCATGATGCGGATGAGGCGGGCCAGTTCGGGGTAGGAGCTGGTGCTGAGGTAGTAGCGGCTCTGCTGGAAAAAGATGTTGTTCAGCTTCACGGTCTGGCCCACGTTGAAGGGGACCAGGAACAGGTCCTGCTTCTGCTCGGAGTACTTGTCCTTGGCCGTCACGTCGAGGCTGGCGTTTTCGGCCAGGTAGCCCTTGGCTTCGGCGCGGTAGCCGTACTGCACGCCGGTGGGCAGCACGATGGTGTAGGAGCCGTCGACGGGGTCGGTTTCGGTGACGCCGATTTCCTCGCCCGTGAGCAGGTTTTCGTAGTGGATGATGGCCCGGATGGGCTTGCCGGTGCTCACGTCGACCACCCGGCCGGTCACCAGCGTCACCACTTCGGGCTGGAAGGCGGGGGCCAGCGAGATGCGAAAGATGTCGCGCGAGTTCTCGATGCCGTTGCGCGACGACACCAGGTAGGCGTCCTGGCCGGCGGCCGAAATGGTGTAGTAGGCGTCGAAATCCGGCGAGTTCACCACCGGGCCCAGGTTGCGGGGCGGGCTCCAGTTGGTCCAGGTGTCGTCGAGGCGCTTGGTGTAGAAAATGTCGGACTTGCCGTAGCCGCCGCGGCCCTCGCTGGCGAAGTACAGCGTCTTTTCGTCGGCGGCCAGGAAAGGGGCGAAGTCGGCCTTGGCCGTGTTCACGTTGGGGCCCAGGCCGCGCGGCTTGGTCCAGGTGTTGGTGGTTTCGGGCACCGGGAAGCTCACGAACAGGTCCTGGCCGCCCAGGCCGTCGGGGCGGTCCACGGCCATGAGCAGGGCCTTGCCCGAGGTAGCCAGGAAAAAGTCGACGTGTTCCTTGTCGTTGTTCACGAAGTCTTTGATGTCGAGCTTCACCGGCTGGGTCCAGCCCACGCGGCTGCGCTTGGTGAGGCTGCAGCCCAGCGGGTCGAGGGTGCCGTCGCGGTTGTAAATGTTGATGAGGATGGCGCTCTGGCCGTTGGCCGACACCGAGGCCAGGCCGTTGGGGTCGTCGGGGGTGTTCACGGGGCTACCCATGTTCTTGGCCGGGCTCCAGGTTTTGTTCTTGCCGCTGGTCAGGGTCGAGTACCAGATGTCCTGCGGGTCGCGGCTGCCGCCCACGTTGCCAGGGTTGCTCTCGCGGGCGAAGTACAGGGTGCGGCCGTTGGGCGAAATAACCGGGTGGGTGTCGACGTAGCGGGTGTTTACGTTCGGGCCCAGGTTCACCAGCGAGGAGTCGAACTGGGCGGAGTTCACCGCATCGGGCCCTTTGGGTCCTTCAAAAGCCTGCTTCACCATGGTGGAGGCCACGTCGGCGATGCCGATGGCGTCAATCTGGTTCACGCCTTCTACCTTGGCCGTGTTCATGTGCACGACCGCGCCCAGCGTGCGGTACTCGGCGGCCGGGAAGCGCACTTCCAGGGTGCGGTAGGCCTCGGGCAGGGGGCCGGGCTTGTCGTTGGAATACACCTCGTGGCGCTCGCCTTTGGTATCCACCAGCTCAATTTTGGTGATGGCGCCGGGGTTGAAATTTTCGACCACCGTCACCTGCTGGGCGGCGATGGAGCGGGCAAAGCGCACTTCGATGAATTCATTGGGTCCCTCCTTGCGCGGAATCCAGGCGTCGTTGCTGATTTGGCCGAGCGGGAGGGCATTGGGCGTGCTCAGCACCTGCGAGGGAGAAAAGGGGTCTTTGCCGTCGGCTTTTTGGGAGGAGGCGGCTACCAGGCGGGCGGCCCACAGCACGCGCTGGGCCCGGGCCGGCGCGGCCACCGCCAGCAGCAAGGCCACCAACCCCAGGGCCAGCAGGCGACTCATCGGATAACTATTCATAGTACCAATAGCAGAATAAGGAAACACTAGCTTTAAACGCAATAAACCGCGCCAACCCATCTACGAAGCAAAGAAGATTTCAACAGCTAACCTACTAAAAAACTATTTGGTGGGCCTCCCGAACCGATGTGTTACCTTCCCACTGCGGCACTGCGAAGGGGTCATTCGCCGGCCGCGCAGGCGTGGCAATCCGGTGGTTTTCGGCGCATCTAGAGCGGTTCTCGGGTTCGTGTGCAGGGCGCGGCCGGAAACCTCACGCGACCCCTACGGGGCCGGCCCCGCTCCCGCGGAGAGGAGAGCCGAACGACTGGTATGGCAACCTGAGAGCTGCCGCGGGCCGCGCCAGGGTTCGGCGCGCCGGTAGTGCGGGACTGTTGTTGGTTGCGCTGGCCTTGCTGCCGCTGGTGGCAAGAGCCCAGGTGCTGGTGGGCGCCACGCCGTTTGGGCCCGTGTTCAGCGGGCTGCGCCCGGCCGGGGCCGACACCGCGCTGCTGCTCGTGGCCCGCGCCCGGCGGGTGGGCCTGAGCACCTTCGTGCAGACCACCGGCGCGCGGGGCTACCTGCGGCTGGGCCCGCGCCAGCAACTGCGCTACCGCCTGGGCACCGACATGATTTACGACTCGCGGGGCACGCCGCCCTTCGTGCGGGAAGACTACGGCGCCGACGTGGCCCACGTGTTCGCCCTCGACGCGGCCAACCACTGGCAGCTCGGCCAGCAACTCCACTACGACCAAAGCCGGGCCAACGCCACCCGCACCGGCCTGTGGCTGGGCCGCCTGGGCTACCAGCGCCGCCTGCGGCCGGCCAGCCCCACCGATACTTTGTCGCAGCTGCGGGTTACGGCGCTGGGCGGCCTGGCCACCGACCGCCGCAACGGCCGCAACGACGCGGGCGTGGCTTATGGCTTCGACGCGGCGGCTATTTTCTTTGCCAGTGGGCCGGCCGCGCCCCCGCTGGCGGTGCGCGTGCTGGGCACCCGCGCGGCGCTGGGCCCCCGCACCATGCAGCGCCTGGTGGCCGAAGCCGCGGGCGAGCGGACGTTTCTGGCCAATGCGCCGCTCACGGTGCAGGGCCGGCTGGGCTACCGCACCAACCGCGCCGAGGACTACCTGCAGGGCTCGGTGCAGCGCATTCAGTCCGATACCGTGGCCGCGCAGGCCGGCGCTTCCTACCGCCTCAACACCTTCACCACTCTGCGCTCCGACAACAGCGTGCTGCTGCCCACCCGGGCGTTTGGGTACCGCCGCCAGCGCGCGGATGCCGACACTTTGCAGGACGTGGGCTACCGCCAGCGGGAGCTGGACACCCGCCAGGAGCTGCGCTTTGCCCGCCCCGCGCTGCAAACCAGCCTCAACCTGAGCTACCGCGAGCGAACCCGGGCCTACTACCTCGACAATTCCCGCAACCTGAGCGCCATTCGGCTGGCCAATGCCCTCACCCGCGAGCAGGTGAAGGATATTACCGAGCAAACCACCCAGTACCAATTCGCCCTCACCTGGCTGCCCACGGCCCGCCACGCGCTGGGCCTGCTGGGCACCGCCCAGTTGCTGCGGGTGGACGCCCCCAGCAAAGACAACCAGCAAACCCGCGACGAGGCCCAGCACCTGCTGCGCCTGACCTGGACCGGCCGCTGGGCCGGGGCCTTCCGCACCACGCTGGGCGTGGCCGGCGAAGTGCGCCAAACGGTGTTCATCCGGGCCGGGCTCAGCGCCGAAAACTACACCGACCGGCTGCTGCACTGGGAGCCGGGCTTCACCTGGGCGCCCGGTAAGCTGAGCCTGCGCTCGACTTACCACCTGTGGGTGAGCTACCAGGTGCGCGACCGGGAGAGCGAGCAGGCCCGCAACCGCGCCAGCCGCGTGCTGGAGCAAACCCAGAGCATCAGCTACCAGCTGCGGCCCCGGCTGCTGCTGCTGGCCGACTACGTGCGCCGCGAAAACCGGGTGGGCCAGCTCGACTGGGCGCGGTTCCGGGAAAGCCCGCTCGACACCAGCGTGACCCACGACCTCACGGTGGGCCTGCGCCAGAGCTGGGCCGGCCGCCAGGGCGGCACCAGCCTGCGCCTGGGCTACCGCCTGCTGGAGCAGCGCAACTACGGCCGCGCCGCCCTGCTCTCGGACGCGCCCACCGGCCCGGCTTCCTCACTCATTTACCTGCGCGGCATCACCCGGCAGCAGGGCCCCGAGCTGGCCGTGGAGCGCCACGCCACGGCCGGCTTCAACCTGGTGGCCAGCGTGTGGCTGCAGTGGCTGCGCACGTTTTCGACCTACACCACCGGGCCGGGCGCTTTCATCGGCAGCAGCTACACGGCCCTGGATTTGGCCCGTGAGACGCGCCGGCTGCTGCCCTACTTCGAGCTGACGGCGGAGTGGCGCGTGGGGCGGGGGCGGCGGTAGATGGCGTACACCAACCCAAAACTTGCAAACCTCGGCTGCCGACAACCCAACGACAGCCCCAGCGGGGCGGCATAGCGGTAGCGAAGGCAGGTAAAACGGGTTATTGAGCCCCGGCGGGGCGACACTCGTTAGCGCAAGTGCCGCCCCGCTGGGGCTTGTATGAACCTACTCCTCCTGGTTTTACTACCGACATGCCGCCCCGCTGGGGCTGTCGTTGGGTTGTCGGCAGCCGAGGTTTGCTGCAAAAAATGAAGCGCTATTTATCTTTCAGCGGGTCGTGGCCCCAGTTCATTAAAGAATAGCGCCAGCGGGATGTTTTCACGTCGTCCTTATTGTGCGGGCCCTGGGCCAGGTGGCGGCTGACGTAGCTGTGCACCTTGTGCATGTGCTCGTCGTCGTGGGCGGTCAGGTCGGCTTGTTTTTTGTGCAGAATTTCCACGATTCGCTCGCCCGAATGGTGGCCAATGCTGCTGCCGTCGCCGCTGGCCTGGCCCACGGTTTTGGATTCCTCGGTTTGCAGCCACTTCGCCAGTTCGGCGGCGGTCATGTTGACGTCCTGCTTGAATTGGGCACGGATGTCGTCGTTGGATTTGGGGGCGGTGGCCATGGGAGAGAAGGACGTGAGTGAGAGAAAGCGGCAGGGAAATGCTGGAGTCGGCAGCGAGGCCGGGCCTATTCGTCGCGGGCGTGTCGGCGGGCGGCCTTTGCGGCGGCGGTGTTGTCGACGGTTTGGTGGCCGGCGCGGGAGCCGGCTTGCTTTTTGGCGTTGGTGGCCTTTTGCTGGGCGGGCGACAGTTCGTCCCAGGCTTTCTGGGGCAGGTAGCGGGTGGTACCGCCGGCGCGCCGGGCCGGTTGGCCGTCGGCGGTCTGCCACGCTTGGCCCGTCCACGCCTGCAGGTGCTGCTGCGCCTCGGTGGCTGCGCGGTGCTTGTAGCCCCCGCCGGCCTTTTTGTACGCGGCCGTCAGCAGTTGCGACTTCCGGGCGCTCCACTGCCCCGGCTCCCCGCCCTTGTCGCCGGCCCTGATTTCCTCTTTGAGCCGCTCGCGCAGCGGCGGGTCGGTGTAGGTATCGGCCGGAGTGCGCCGGGCCGCCGCGGCGGGTTTCTGTGCGGGTTTAGCCGGCGATTTGGCAGCCATGACAACGGGGCGAGAAGTGCGTTGAACAAAAGAAATAAGGGTGCCCGCATCGACGCGCCAGGCCCAAAATCCTCAGCCTTGCTATACGCAAACCGGCTAATTTGGGTCTGGGCAGTAGTTGCTAGAGCGGTTCTCAGTTGGGTACACGGGCTGCTGGCCGGGTGCAGGGTCGTTCCCGTTGGGGCTGGCCACCGCCCGTGGTTGAACGGTTGGTCCGAGTGCCATCCAGCGACGGGCCGGGCCAGCCCCACCCCCCACCCCGTTCGGTGCGCTGGCCTCGAAACTGCTCCAGAAACGCCACAAGCTGCGCGAACGTGGCGGGGGGCCCTGGGCGCGGGACCGGCCGCCGAACGTGAGTGGGCAATTTCCTGTCTCAACTGCTCATTCCCGTGCTCGCGCGTCGTTACCGGGGTCGCGGCGGCCCGTGATACAACAGCGCCCGTGGCGGCAAGGCCACGGGCGCTTTCCTTAATTGACCGGCGGCTTTACCCCCAAGGCGTCAAATGTGGGTTCGCGCGACTGGGCTATCAATGAGAAAGATGTAGCGTCCCTCCATTCCTCCTAACATCCCGGGAAGATTTCATACGTAAGGGGTTGGTAGCTGAGCCGCCCATTGCGGCGCAGCATCAGCTCCCGCTCCCGCTTCTTCGCATGTCCGCTTCCCCTTATCCGCCCGGTACCGTGCGCGCGCTGCTCGGCACGGCCCACGTTTCCGAGGCTACCCGCGCCGCCCTGCAAGGCCGACTCGACGCCTCCGCCACTTACGAGCCGCAACTGCTCGCTCCCGAAACCTACGCCTTGCTTGAAGCCGTGGCCGCCCGCCTGTTTCCGCAGCCCGACCGCCCCGGCCAGCCCATTGCCCTGGCCCCGGCCGTGGACCAGCGCCTGGCCACGGGCGAGTCGGACGGCTGGCGCTACGACGCCCTGCCCCCCGACCGCGAGGCTTACCGCCTGGGCCTGGGCGGCATCCAGGAAGTTGCCCAGGCGCTGTTTCAAGCCGACTTTACGAGCCTGCCACCCGAGCAGCAGGACGCCGTGCTGCGCGCCCTGGCCGATGGCCACCCGCCCGGCGCCGCCTGGGAAACGCTGGACGCCGGCCGCTTCTTCGAGGAGCTGCTGGCTGAGCTCACCGAAAATTACTACGCCCACCCGCTGGCCCAGGAAGAAATTGGCTACGCGGGAATGGCCGACCTGCCGGCCTGGACCAGCATCGGCCTCGATGAAAAAGAAGACCGGGAACCTGCTGCGAGTGATGAAGAAATGAGGTGATGAGGTGATGAAGGCGAGAAGCACACGTCAATTCTAGACGTGCTCTCCGCCCAAAGCATTTTTCACTTCATTACCTCATCCCTCCATCACCTCATCACTACCAACCATGCCCGACGAAGAAGTTCTTGAAGAAAGCGTCCTAAACCCGGTGCAGCCGGAAATCCAGGACCCGCTGCTGCGGGCGCTGCTGGCCGACGAGCCCGCGACTGCGGCTGCGCCAATTGATACCCCGCTGGAGCAGTCCCAGGCCGTGCCGGCCGAGGCCGACGAAGTAGACTGCGTAGTCATTGGCCTGGGTGCGGGCGGGGCACCGCTGCTGGCCCGCCTGGCCATGGCCGGCCTGAAGGTGGTGGCCCTGGAAGCCGGCCCCTGGCACAACCCCGGGCAGGATTTTGCCACCGACGAGAAAGCGCAGGCATTTCTGTTTTGGAACGACGAGCGGCTGGCCGCCGGCCACGACCCGCTGGCCATGGGCCGCAACAACTCCGGTACCGGCGTGGGCGGCTCCACGCTGCACTACACCGCCTACACGCCCCGCCCGCTGCCCGACGACCTGCACCTGAACCGCGACTTCGGCCGAGGCGAGGACTGGCCGCTGGGGTTTGAGGAGCTGGAGCCGTACTACGAGGAGCTGGAGCGGTTTCTGGGCATTTCGGGCCCCACGCCCTACCCCTGGGGCCCGGCCCGGCGCACGGGCTACCCGCTGGCGCCGCTGCCGCTGAATGGCGCCGCCCAGCTCATGGTGCGCGGGGCGGAGAAAATCGGTATTCGCACCTCCCCGGCGGCCAACGCGGCGCTGTCGGCCCGCTACTATCAGGACGGCGTGGGCTGGCGCGAGGCCTGCACCAACCGCGGCTTCTGCCAGGCCGGCTGCTCCAACGGCGCCAAGGCCAGCATGGACGTGACGTTCATTCCGCTGGCCGTGGCGCACGGGGCCGATATCCAGCCCAACAGCTTCGTAACCGAGATTGAGCGCGACGCCCGGGGCCGCGTCACCGGCGTGGTATACACCCAAAACGGGGAGCAAATGCGGCAGCGCTGCCGCCACCTGTTCCTCTGCGCCGGCTCGGTGGAAACCCCGCGCCTGCTGCTGCTCAACGAGCTGGCCCTGACCAGCGGGCAGGTGGGCCGCAACCTGATGGCCCACCCCGGCCTGCAGGTGTGGGGCACGTTTGAAGAAGCCGTGCGGCCCTACAAGGGCATTCCGGGCGGCTTGATTTCGCAGGACACCCACCGGCCGGCGGACGCGGACTTTGCGGGCGGCTACCTGCTGCAGAGCATCGGCGTGATGCCCGTGACGTTTGCCAGCCAGGTGGCCCGGGGCCGCAAGCTCTGGGGCCAGCCCCTGCGCGACTACATGCGGAACTACAACCACGTGGCCGGCATCAACATCCTCGGCGACTGCCTGCCCCACGCCGACAACTTCCTGGAGCTGGCCGAGGAAAAGGACGCCCGCGGCCTGCCCAAACCGCGGCTGCACTTCACGGCCCAGGAAAACGAGCAGCGCATGAACGCCCACGCCGAAGCCCTGATGCGCCGCATCTGGGAAGCCGCCGGCGCCACCGACATCTGGGCCTTTGGGCGCTACGCCCACGTCATTGGCACGGCCCGCATGGGCCTGAGCGGCGACGACGCCGTGGTGGACGCCGACGGCCGCGCCTTCGACGTGCCCAACATCTACATCTCCGACAACTCCACCTTCCCCAGCGCCCTGAGCGTGAACCCGGCCCTGACCATCATGGCCCTGAGCCTGCGCACGGCCGACAAGTTTTTGGCGCAGCAGCGGCGGCGGGATTCTTGACTTTAGTTGTTAGTTGCTCGTTGTCAGTTGTCAGCCGCCGGCGGCCATTCAACGGACCTGACAACTGACAACGAACAACTAACAACTACACCATGAAGTCCTTTCTCACAGAAATCAAGGCCCATTTCGGCGACGGCAACTACGAGGGCGACCAATTTGGGGGTGCTACCGGCCACAACGGCAACGGCCTACCCACGGGCTTGCCCAACAACTTCATGTTCGCCACGGGCATCGAGTGCAGCTACCCCACCATTGATAATGGCCGGACCCGCCGCGACCTGCTGGCCGAGTGCGACCACTACAACCGCTACCAGGAGGACCTGGGCCTGGTGAAGGAATTGGGGCTCAAGGTGCTGCGCTACGGCCTGCCGTACTACCGCATTCAGCGCGGGCCCAATAAGTACGACTGGGAATTTGCCGACCTGGCCCTGGCCGAGATGCAGCGCCTGGGCATCACGCCCATCCTGGACCTGATGCATTTCGGGGTGCCCGACTGGCTGGGCAACTGCCAGAACCCCGAGCTGCCGGTGCACTTTGCGGCCTACTGCGGGGCGGTGGCCAAGCGCTACCCCTGGGTGCGGTTTTACACGCCGGTGAACGAGATTTACGTGACGGCCAAGATGAGCGCCAAGGACGGCATCTGGAACGAGCAGCTCAAGTCGGACCACGCCTTCGTGACGGCGCTCAAGCACCTGGTGGCGGCCAGCATCATGGGCACCCAGCAGATTGCCAAGCAGCGGCCCGACTGCGTGATTGTGCAGAGCGAGTCGGCCGAGTTCACCCACGAGCTGCGCGCCGAGCGCACCCCGGCCGTGCAGCTGGAGAACCTGCTGCGCTTCACTTCCCTCGACTTGCTCTACGCCCACCACCCCGAGGGCGAGGTGCTGAACTACTTATACGACAACGGGCTGACCCGCCGCGAGTACGACTGGTTCATGGCCGGCGAGCCGCCCGGCTACCAGATTATGGGCAACGACTACTACGGCCGCAACGAGAAAATCATGCTGCCGAACGGCGAAATTGTGACCAGTATGGACGTGCTGGGCTGGTACAACATCACCCACGACTACTACCAGCGCTACAAGAAGCCGGTGATGCACACCGAAACCAACGTGCTCGAAGTTGGGGATGCCCCCACCTGGCTCTGGAAGCAGTGGGTGAACGTGCTGCGCATGCGCAAGGAAGGCGTGCCCGTGCTGGGCTTCACCTGGTATTCGCTCATCGACCAGGTGGACTGGAACATTGGCCTGGAGCGCAAGGTGGGCACCGTGAACCCCTGTGGCCTCTACGACCTCGACCGCAAGCCCCGCCCCGTGGCCGACGCTTACAGAATGCTGCTCCAGGAGTACGGCCAGATTACCATCGTGCCCCACGGCGAGTTGTTTGAGGTGACCACGGCCCCCGCCACGCTGAAGGTGGAGGTATAGGGGAACGACTCAACCACGGCCGCCATCCACCGTTTGGCCTTTGGCGGCCTGCCTCCACGCGGGCCTCGTGAATTCTGATGCCTTCTGCGTTCCCCTTGCTCCCGCGCGCGCGCCAGCACTGGCCCTACTACCTGACCGAAGGGGTGAGCCTGGCCTGCTTCGTGGTGGGCAGCGGGCTGGCCACGCTGCTGGCCACGCACCCCGCTTCGCCAGTGGCGCGGGCCCTGCCCGCCCACCCGCTGGCGCACCGCGCGGCCGTGGGCCTGCTGGTGGCCGGGGTGATAAGCGCCCTGGCTTACAACCCCTGGGGCCAGCGCTCGGGCGCGCATTTCAACCCGGCCGTCACGCTCGGCTTCTGGCAGCTGGGCCGCATCAGCGGCGCCGATGCCGGGGCTTACCTGCTGGCGCAAGTAGCCGGCGCTGCTGCGGGGGCCGCGCTGCTGCACCTGGCCGTGGGCCGCTGGCTGGCCCACCCCGCCATTCACCACCTGCTCACCCAACCCAAGCCCGAGCCCGGCGGCACCGCCCTGGCCTGGGGCGCCGAATTCGTCATCACCGGGGGGCTGATGCTGGTGCTCTTGGTCGCGCTGCACTCGCCTGCTCTGCAGAAAGCCACGGGCGCGCTGGTGGCGGCGCTGCTGGCTGTTTACATCACTCTGGAGGCCCCGCTCTCGGGCATGAGCCTCAACCCGGCCCGCTCGCTGGGCACGGCGCTGCTGGCCGGCGAGTTTCGGGGCCTGTGGGTGTACTGGACCGCCCCGCCCCTGGCGGCCTGGCTGGCCGTGGTGGGCTGGAAATGGCGCCGCGGCCACCCGCTGGCCCGCGCGCTGCGGCCCGGCCCGGGGCCGGTTTCCTTCGGCGGCACCACTCCGCCTCATTACCCCGACCCAAACCCGAAGGCGTGAGACTGGCCAGTATCGGCCAGCAACCAACGGCGGCCCCACCGGTGCGTCACACCAAGTTGAAGAATTAATAACCTGTCGGCTACTCCTTGCGCATCCGCGGCCGGTAATTTTGGACAATGCTCCACCTGGCCAAATCAGAAGTTCCGCTCCTGCTGCTGGGCTTATTGCCGGGCCTGGCGCTGGGCTATCTGGCCGGCTGGCGCCGGGCCGCCGCGCGCCTGAGGGAGCTGCACCTGCTGGCCCACCGCAAACAGGAAATCATCGACGCCCTGAAATGGGAAAGCGTGCAGCCGGCCCCCGGCAGCTAACCCAGGCGGCGGCCCAGTCGTTGGCTGCCCTAGCCTTCGGCTCCGTTACGGGGCGGCCGTGGGGCGATAACCCGCCCCGGTACCATCGAACACGGCCTGCTGCTCGATTTTGGCTCCACCTCCTTTGTTTCGATGCCGCCCGGCGCCAGCGTCTGGCGGGCCGGAGTCGCAGGTCGACCCGGCCCATCTTCACTGGCGGTCGGGGCATCTACTGTTCTCAGAAGCTGTTTGAATTAGCCGCTGGTCGATGTAGAGCCGCATCCTGGCGTCTCTACATCGTTCTCATGCCACCAAAAAATAACTCAACTAGCTTCTTGAACAGTTTTCAAGTTGGTGCTCGCAGTGAAGATGCGTGTCTGCGTCGCTGCAAAAACGCGTGCCCTGGCGCCGAAACCGCTCTGGCGGTTTGCGTAAGGCCTGATGAAAAGTAAACGCCCCGCCTTTGTGAAGCGGCTCCGGCGGGCCCGGCAGTGGCTTGGCCACCGCCGCACGGCTAATGGCTGGCAATCAGGGCGCGTTTGCTGGCTGCTGGCAATTCTACGTTGGGCCGGCTTGCGGCACTTGCTTTTTTCGCCGGGCACCCTGCTTCAGCTTAAGTTTCTACAATTTGGGGCGGAACTAGTTGGGAGCGTGTGGTGCTTTGCGTAAATTGCGTGGCTTCCACATTCCACAATTCTACCCTTTGGCCGTTTCTTCCATCTCTATGAGGTTTCTTGCTTCGTTGCTCTTGGCGTGCCTGTGGGTGCTGCCGGCCGCAGCCCAGCGTATCGTAGTGAGTGGCCAGGTAGTGGAAGCTACCAACGGCGAGCCGGTACCGTTCGCCTCGGTTTTTATTCCCAACACCGGCACGGGCGCCACCGCCGACGCCGAGGGCAAGTTCCGACTGGCCGTGCCGGGCCCCGCCGATTCCCTCGCGGCGTCGGCCATGGGCTTTGCCACCCAGCGGCGCAAGCTCACCGATGCCGCCGTACAAACGGTGCTGTTCCGGCTCCGGGCCGGCGGCGTGGCCCTGGCCGAAGTGGTGGTGCTGTCGCGCCAGCCCGAGAACCCCGCCTTTCGCATTCTGCGCGAGGTGCAGAAGCACAAGCCCGAGAACGGGCGCAACGCCCTGCGAGCCGCCGAGTTCGACTCGTACAACCGCATCGAAACCAGCCTGACCCAGCTGCCCGCCAACCTGGCCAAGCGCAAGGTCATTAAGGACATCCGAGCCCTGGCCGTGCGCCAGGGCGCCGCCGCCGCCGCCGATGCCGACGCGCCGCTGCCCATTTTCGCTTCGGAGGTGGGCTCCCGGGTGTACCAGAAATTTGCCCCCCTGCGCCGCCGCGAAGACCTGCTGCACCGGCAAATGCGCGGCGTGGGCCCGCGCGAGGGCTCGGTGCTCTCGCAAATGCTGGGCTCGAACTTCCAGAATTTTGATTTCTACCCCAACTGGCTGAACGTGCTGGGCAAGGACTTTACCTCGCCCATCGCCGAAGGCGGCCGCCTGACGTACGACTACACCCTGCAGGACTCGGTGATGGTGGGCCGGGACTGGTGCTACCGCATTGCGGTGGCCCCCAAACGGCCCCACGACCTGGCCTTCAAGGGCACCATTTGGATTACCGCCGAGGGCTACGCCCTGCGCCGCGCCGACCTGGTGGCCAGCCCCGACGCCAACCTCAACTTCGTGAGCGACCTGCGCATTTACCAGGACATGACCTCGCCCACCGAGGGGCCCGGCCTGCCGGCCCGCACCCGGCTGGTGCTGGGCGTGCGGCCCTACGAGAAGCAGGCCGCCATGCTGGTGCGCTTCACCACGGTGAGCAGCAATTTTGTGCGGAACAAGCTCCACGAGGAGAGCGGCTTTTACGACCAGCCCGTGGTGTCGACGCTGATGGAAGCCGCGGAAGGGGACGCCGGCCGCCGCGTGCCCGGCGGGCCGCCGCCCGGCGACGGGTACTTCGACCAGCACCGGCCCGACACGCTCACGCTGTCGGAGCAGCAGACGTTTGCCGTGCTCGACTCGGCCAAGGCCTTGCCTTCGGTGCGCAACGTGCTCGACTGGGTCGACTTGTTCGTGAATGGCTACAAGCGGGTGGGGCGCTGGGACATCGGCCCCATTCTGAGCAGCTACGCCCGCAACGACTACGAGGGCAGCCGCCTGCGCTTCGGCTTCCGCACCACGCCCGACATCAGCCGCGACTGGCTCACCCAGGGCTACCTGGCCTACGGCACCCAGGACGGGCGCCTCAAGTACGGCCTGCGCAGCAGCTACATTGCCGAGCGGCGGCACTGGACGGTGTTCGGGGCCGAGTACCGGCACGACGTGGAGCAAGTGGCCCTGCTCGACAACGACTTTCTGCCGGACAACAACTTGTTTCTGGCCGCCTCGCGGTTTGGCCGCTTCATCCAGGGCCGCCCCATTCTGCGCAATCTATACGCCGTGAGTATGCAGCGCGACCTGTTTCACGGCTTCACCCAAACCGTGACCCTGCGCCACCAGGACATCACGCCGCAACACGATTTTGCCTATTTCCGCACGTCCGACCGCAGCCCTACCGCTCCCATTGGCCGCAACATTACGCTCTCGGAAGTGGTGCTGGAGTCGCGTTTTGCGCCCGATGAAAACCTGGTGCAAACCGAAAACCGCCGCAAGTCCATCGGGCTCAAGCGGCTGCCGGTGTTCACGTTCCGCTACACGGTGGGGTTTCGCAACGTGCGCGAACGCAACGACCCGCCCCCCTACCAGAAGTTCAACCTGCTCGTCACGCACAGCGTGTCCTTGGGGCAGTTGGGCCGCCTGGGCTACCGGATGGAAGGCAGCCTGATTCCGACCGCGGTGCCCTACCTCGTCCTCAAAACGCCGCTCGGCAACCAGACGCCGTTCTACAACGCCAACGCGTTCAACCTGATGAATTACTTCGAGTTCGTGACCGACCGCTCGGTGTCGCTGCGGCTCGACCAGCATTTCGAAGGGCTGTTGCTGAACAGCATTCCCGGCATTCGGGCGCTGAACTGGCGCCTGGTGGCCACGGCCAACCTGCTCTACGGCAGCCTGTCGGCGGCCAACGTGGACCAGCCGCGCCGCGACATGCAGGGCAACGAGCTGCCCCCCATCCCCACGCTCGACCAGCAGCCGTACGTGGAAGCCGGCTACGGCGTTGAGAACATCTTCAAATTCATCCGGGTCGACTTCCTGCACCGCGTCACTTACCGCGACCAGCCGGCGGAGAGTGGCCCCAACACGCCCCGGCACCGCAACTTCGGCGTCAAGTTCAGCGCCCAGCTCCGCCTGTGAGCGGCCGGGAACGGCCGACTTGCCCGGTTCGACGTAAACGGGTAACGGCAGCCATCCGGCCCCGGTCAGCCGGCTCAGCCGCGGCTTACTGGCGGCCCGGGTGGCCCGGTTTTGCTAGTCGCCGGCTACCTGGCCAGGGCTAACCGGCCGGGGGCCAGCCAGCTTTTTGTAAATTAGCTTCGCTATGCCGAACCCTCTACTTTTGGCGGCACGCGCCCGCCGTTGGGCCCGCCTGCTGCGATGTGCCTGGCGCGCCGCGCTGCTGGCGTGGGCGCTGCCGGGCAGCCTGCAGGCCGCGGCCCACCCCGAAGACACCTTGGTCATGGCCCCCGCCCGGCCGGAGCTCTACCTGGAGGAAAACTACTACAGCGTGCTGGAAGACCCCACGGACCGGCTCACGCTGGCCGATGTGCGGGGACCGGCGTGGGGCCGCCGCTTTCAGCAGCTGCGGGGCTCGGGCCACCCGCCCAACATCCAGCACCCGCGCAGCACCTACTGGCTGCGCCTCACGGTGCGCCACGCCCCCACCGAAACGGCCGCGTGGTACCTGGAGCTGTACGACTCCCACATTGGCAGCGCGGTGTTTTTCCGGCCGGTGCCGGGCGGGGCAGCCACGGCCTACGACAGCGTGGCCACCGGCGCCCGCCAACCTTTCGCCACGCGCCCGCACCCCTACAAAAACTTTCTCTTCGACCTGCCGCCCCGGCCCGGCCAAACCGCAACCTACTATCTCCGCCTGCGCTCCGACACCCGCACCAGCTTCCGGGCCATGCTGCACAGCGGCGCGGGCCTCATCCCGGAGCTGTCGCTGCAATACTGGCTGCTGGGGTGCTTTTATGGCGTCCTGGCCATCATGGTGCTCTACAACCTGATTCTGTTCTTCTTCCTAAAGGAGCGGACCTACTTGTACTACGTGCTGTACGTGCTGAGCGGCGCCCTGCTTTTTTTGTCGGAAGACGGCCTGGGCTTCCAGTACTTTTGGCCCCACGGGCCGGACCTGAACCACTTCATCGGGGCCGTGGCGCCGGTGCTGCTGCTGCTCACGTTCGCCGCCTACGCCAGCAGCTTTCTCGACACCGGCTCGCGCTTGCCGGCGCTGCACCGGCTGGGGCGCGGGGTGGTGCTGGGCAGCACGGGCCTGCTGCTGCTCGACGCGGCCGTGGTGCACTCAGGCTTCAGCTTCTGGCTGTACCTGCTGCCCTACGGCATGCTGTACTACGTGGGCTGGCAGGCGTTCCGCAGCGGCTTGCGGCCGGCCCGCTACCTGCTGCTGGCCCAGGCTTTGGTGGCCACCAGCCTCACCTTCCTCATCATGCGCAAGCTGGGCATCAACTTCTACAGCAACGCCTACACCGTGTACAGCCTCAACGTGGCCTTTGTGCTGGAAGTCGTCATCCTGAGCTACGCGCTGGGCGAGAAGATTAAAGGCATGATGGACACGACCTTGCTCACCCAGCACCGCCTGCTCAAGCAACTGCGCAAAAAGCACCAGGCCCAGGACCGCCTCGTGGAGCAGATGCGCGAGAACCAGCACCTCAAGGACCAGCTGAACACCGAACTGGAGGCCCTGGTGGCCCAGCGCACCGGCGAGCTGCGCCGCCAGAACGAAACCGTGGCCACTCAAAACCGGGAACTGCTCGAAGCCAACGGCTTGCTGGCGCTGCAGTCGGCCGCCATCGAGAAACTCAACGGCGAACTTAGCCGCGACCTGCACGCCGAGAAAGCGGCCCGCATCGAAGCCCGGGAAGTAGACTTTGGCGAATTCAGCCAAATCTACCCCGACAAGGACGCCTGCCTTCGCTACCTGGCCGACCTGAAATGGGCCCACGACGGCTACCGCTGCCGCAAATGCGGCCACGAAAAAAGCTGCGAGGCCCGCGAGCCCCACGCCCGGCGCTGCACCCGCTGCCGCTACGTAGAGTCGGCCACGGCCGGCACGTTGTTGCAAAAATGCAAATTCAGCATCGTCAAGGCGCTGTACGCGGTGTTCCTGCTGCACGCGCACCGGGGCAACTACTCCCCCTCGGAACTGGCGCGGGTGCTGGACCTGCGGCCGGCCACCAGCTGGGCCTTCGCCCAAAAGGTGCTCGCCGCCCTGCAGCGCCGCCGGCTGGCCCCCGACCACGAAGACGGCGAGCCGTGGACCCACGTGCTGCTAGACGCTACGGTGGAAGCCGAATTAGCTGAGATTGAGCCGTCCTAATCCAGAATATGCCACCTGTTTTTTCCGGCAACGATTGCAATAAAACACTGCCCGAAATTTCGGCTTTTTTAGCCCTGTTGACCAATGCGCGGGGGTAGTATTTGGACTGACTTGATTCCTGCTCTTTTTTTTTAGGATACGGCAACTTTTTTTTGTTGTTTTTTAGCTCGAAGGTCAAAGCCGGGGAAACCTCACGGCTACAACCCCAAGCCAGAAAGATGAATTTACGCGTGTGTAGCAAGCGTATAGTGCCGAGCTAACTCAGGTCGGAAAAAGGCCAATAGGTGCCTTTCAGGGCCTATTCGTGGTTGCATTTGCAAAACACTCACTCCTACATTTGGGCACCACCACTTGTACGATGTCTGTGTTTTGCTTCCCCGTCGTCGTCTTTTCCGCGATTAAATTCCGTCCGCTGTTAGCAGCGCTCGTCAGGACTTCGGCTGGGCGCGCGGTGTTGCTGGCGCTGCCGTTCGTGGCCGCCTGCCAGCGGGGTGCCGTGCCCGCCGCGACCGTGGCGCCGCTGGCATCGACCCCGGCGGCCGAGCAACCTGCTCCCTCGTTCAGCCCGCGCGTGCAGCAACTGCTGGCGCAGATGACCCTGGAAGAGAAAATCGGGCAGATGACGCAGCTCAACATTTCGGTGATAAACACCACCGGAGTGCAAAAAGACGTGGTGCTGGATTCGGCCAAGGCCACCGCCTTGGTCCGGGATTTTCACATTGGCTCCTTCATCAACGGCGAGGCCGTGCCAGCGGCCCAGTGGGTGCGCTATTCGGCGGCGCTGCAGCGCATCGCCCTGCGCGAGTCGCGGC
Organism: Hymenobacter sp.; assembly: GCF_031398885.1. Lineage (GTDB taxonomy): Bacteria > Bacteroidota > Bacteroidia > Cytophagales > Hymenobacteraceae > Hymenobacter. Next base: position 15,671 of record NZ_JANNOD010000126.1, on the reverse strand, counting down.
TGCGCATCCCCGTCATTTACGGCGTCGACCACATGCACGGGGCCAGCTACGTGAGCGGCACTGCCATTTTTCCGCACAACATCAACCTCGGCGCCAGCTTCAACCCCGAGCTGGCCCGCCAAACGGCCCGCGCCACGGTGCTGGAGTCGGCCGACCTGGGCCACCACTGGGTGTTTGCGCCGGTGCTGGACCTGGGCGTGAACGCCTACTGGCCCCGCTTCTACGAAACCTACGGCGAAGACCCGTTGGTGGCCAGCGTCTTAGGGGCCGCTTACGTGCGGGAGCTGCAAACCAACACGGAAATTGCGCCCTACAAAGTGGCGGGCAGCGGCAAGCACTTCCTGGGCTATTCCGACCCGCGCAACGGGTGGGACCGCACCAACGCCCTCATTCCCGACCAGCGGCTGCAGGAGTTTTTCCGCCCCCCGTTTCAGGCCGCTATCGATGCCGGTCTGAAAACCATCATGATTAATTCGGGGGAAATCAACGGCGAGCCGGTGCACGCGTCGAAGGCCATTCTCACCGACCTGCTGCGCCGCCAGATGGGCTTTAAGGGCGTGGCCGTGACTGATTGGGAGGACATTATCCGGCTGGTGCGCGTCCAGAAAGTGGCGGCCAATGAGAAGGAAGCCACCTGGATGGCCATCGACGCGGGCGTGGACATGGCCATGACGCCCTACACCACCGCTTTTTGCCGCTACGTGAAGGAGTTGGTGCAGGAAGGCCGCCTCACGCCGGCCCGCGTCGACCTCTCGGCCGGCCGGGTATTACAGTTAAAGGACGACATCGGGCTGTTTGAGAACCCCATGCCGCGCGCCGACCGGCTGGGCCGCGTGGGCGACCCGGCCCTGCGCGCCCAGGCCGTGGCCGCAGCGCGCGAGGCCGTGGTGCTGCTCAAAAACGAAAGGAATGTGTTGCCCCTGGCGCCGGCCCGCGTGAAACGCCTGCTCGTCATCGGGCCTTCGGCCGAGAGCCGGGCTAACCTGTGCGGCGGCTGGACCCTGGCCTGGCAGGGCCGCCCCGAAAAAGCCTATCCCAAAGACGTGCCCACGCTGGTGGAGGCCCTGCGCACGGAGTACCCGGGCGCCCGCGTGGAAACCCTGCCCTACCGCGACGCCAAGGGCAAATTGCTGCTGGCCCAGATTTCAGCGGCAGCCAAGCAGGCCGATGCCGTGGTGCTGGCCCTGGGCGAGCGGCCCTACACCGAAGGCCTGGGCAACACCTCGGACCTGACCCTGCCCAACGACCAGCAGCAGCTGGCCCGCGCGGCGCAGGCCAGCGGCAAGCCCACGGTGCTGCTGCTCATCGGCGGGCGGCCCAGCATCATTCGGGACGTGGCGGCGGGCACGTCGGCCATTATCTGGGCGGGGCTGCCGGGCTACGGCGGCGGCCCCGCCCTGGCTGAAATCATCAGCGGCAAAACCAACCCGAGCGGAAAACTGCCCTTCACCTACCCGCAGTTCGCCGGGCACATTTCGAACTACCACCACGACAACAACGAAAACAATCTAGAACTGAGCGACTTCGGCGCCGGCTTTGAGCAGCGCGGGCCGAAGTACAGAAGCTCCATGCTGACGGAGTTTGGCCAGGGCCTGAGCTACACCACTTACGCTTACACGGGCCTGGCGCTGAGCGACACCGTGCTGACCGGCCCGGCCGCGCGGCTGCGGGCCACGGTGCGGGTGGCCAACACCGGCCCCCGCGCCGGCCAGGAGGCCGTGCTCTGGTTCCTGACCGACGAGGTGGCCCGCGTGGCCCGGCCGGTGCGCCTGCTCAAGCACTTTGAAAAACAGCTCTTTGCCGCCGGCCAAACCCGGGAGCTGAACTTCAGCATCGACCCGCTTCGCGACCTGAGCTACCCCGACGGCCAGGGCCGCCCGCAGCTGGAAGACGGCTGGTATACCCTGCGCGTGGGCACCCAGTCGGCGCGGTTCCGCTACGTGGGCGGGCCCAGCGCCCGCGCCACCACGGCCCCGGCGGGCACCACGGGTTTCGTACCGGCGGCCCCCAACCCTTCCCGGACGGACGCGACCGCGGCCGAAAAAACTACCCCCAAATAGCCGGCGGCCGCGGCGGCTCCCGCTTGACATTCTTGACTTTCTGCGTCTTTTCAACCTCTTCAAAACTCCCACTATGAAGCGAAACAGTTACTTGATTGCGCTCTTGCGCCGCGCAGCCGTGCTGCTGGCCTGCGCAGCACCGGCGCTGGCGCACAGCGCCCCAGCGGCGGCCGTAGCCCGGCCGCTGGCTCGGCCCGCGGCCGACGTACCCGTGAGCGGGCGGGTGACCGGCCCCGACGGCGCCGGCCTGCCCGGCGTAACGGTGCTGGTTAAAGGCACTACGCTGGGCACCTCGACCAACACCGACGGCAGCTTTACTCTGAACGCCCCGGAAAACGCCACCCTCGTGTTCAGCTACATCGGCTACCGCACCCAGGAGACGGCGGTGGGCACGACCGGCGTCATCAACATCACGCTGGCCGTGGACGAGCAGAAGCTGAACGAAGTGGTGGTGGTGGGCTACGGCACCCAGCAGCGCGGCAGCGTAACGGGCGCCATCTCGTCGGTGGGCGCGCCGGAAATTGCGCGCCAGCCCGTGGCCGACCTCAGCCAGGCCATCCAGGGCAAGGTGGCCGGCGTCACCATTACCTCGAACGGCGGCGCGCCCGGGGGCGCGGCGGGCACCTCGGTGCGGGTGCGCGGCATCACGTCGGCCGGCAACAACAACCCGCTGTACGTAGTGGACGGCTTCCCGCTGCCCGAGGGCGGCGACAATCAACTTAACGCCATCAGCCCGAACGACATCGAGACGATTGACATTCTCAAGGATGCCTCGGCCACGGCCATTTACGGGGTGCGGGCGGCCAACGGCGTCGTGCTCATCACCACCAAGCGGGGCAAGGCGGGCAAGACGAATATCAACCTCGACGCCTACCGCGGCGTGCAGAACGTGGCGCGGCGGCTGAACATGCTCAACGCGCGGGAGTACGCGGTCATCAACAACGAGAACCGCCTGGCGAAGGGCCTCCCGATAGTGGTGGACACGCTGCGCAACCCGGCGGTGCTGGGCGAGGGCACCGACTGGCAGGACCTGGTGTTCCGGCGGGCCCAGATTCAGAACTACTCCCTGTCGGCCACGGGCGGCAGCGACAAGGCCCGCTACGCCGTGTCGGGCACCTACTTTCAGCAGGATGGCATCATCGTCGGCTCCAATTTTGAGCGGTTTACGCTGCGCGCCAACGGCGACGTGCAAGTTGGCAGAATGCTCAAGCTGGGCAACAACATCCAGCTAACCCACCTGGAGGACCGGCAGGTGACGAGCAACGGCGGCATCAATGCCGACGGCACCCGGGGCAACACGGAGTACGGCACGGTGCAGCAGATGCTGCGCATTCCGGCCACCGTGCGGCCCTACCGGCCCGACGGCTTCTGGTACCAGCCCAGCTCGCCCACCGACAACTTCATCGAGGAGAACCCGCTGGCCAGCGCGCTGATAAACGACCAGAAGTTTGTGCGCAACCGGGCCCTGACCACCTTCTTCGCCGAGCTGGAGCCGGTGAAGGGGCTGCGCCTGCGCACCAACGTGGGGGTTGACTTCATCTTTGACAACTTCAACCGGTTCACGCCGAAGGGACCCGAGCTGCCCGGCTTCACCCAGCGCTACTCCACGGCCAGCGCCGAAGCCACGGCCAGCTACGCACCCACCTACCTGATTGAAAACACGGCGACCTACGACCACCTGTTTGCCGACAAGCACCAGGTGACCGTGCTGCTCGGCCAGTCGGCCCAGGAATTCAACTTCAGCAACGTGGTGGCCAACCGCCAGGGCTACGTGCGCAACGACCTGACGGTCATCAACGCCGGGCCCATCAACACCCAGCTCACCAACGGCGGCACCATCAACGACCCCCAGCGGCTGGCCAGCTACTTTGGCCGCCTCAACTACGAGTTTGCCGGTAAGTACCTGTTCTCGGCGGTGGCCCGCTACGACGGCTCGTCGGTGTTTCCGCCCGGCGAAAAATTCGGCTTCTTCCCCGGCGTGTCGGCGGGCTGGCGCATTTCGGACGAGGAGTTTTTGAAGGACAACTCCACCATCAGCAGCCTGAAGCTGCGCGCGGGCTACGGCCGGGTGGGCAACCCGAACAACGCCGGTCGCTTCGCCAACCTTTACACCATCAATTTTGGGGCCATCTACCCGCTGGGGCCGGACGGCACCATCAACACGGGCGGCGCCCCCATCCGCTTGCCCAACGCCGACCTGCGCTGGGAAAACAACAACCAAACCAACCTGGGCGTGGACGTCGGCTTCCTCGACAACCGCTTCGAAGCCAGCCTGGACCTGTACAACCGCAGCTCGCCCAACCTGATTGCGCCCATTCCGCCGTCGCTGGTGTCGGGCACGTACGAGTCCGTCAACGCCAACGCGGCCTCGGCCTACAACCGGGGCATCGATTTCTCCTTCACCTCGCGCAACGTGCAGGGAGCCGGGGATGGGTTGATTTGGACCACGACCCTGAACGCCTCGGCGTACAAAACCCGCCTGGAGTCGCTGGGCCTGGGGGCGCCCTACAATGGCCCCAATTACCTGAGCAACAGCGCCGTGGTGCGCTACGACGTGAACCAGGCCTTTGGCTCGTTTTATGGCTTTGTAAAGGAAGGCCTGTTCCAGACGGCCGATGAAGTAGCCGCGGCCCCCAAGCAGGAAACCGGCACCGCGCCCGGCGACATCCGCTTCAAGGACCTGAACGGCGACGGCGTCATCACGGCTGGCGACCGGACGTTCATTGGCAATCCCAACCCGGATTTCACATATGGCATCACCAACAACCTCAGCTACAAGGGCTTCGACCTGAGCTTCTTCATTCAGGGCGTGCAGGGCAACGACGTGTACAACATCAACCGCTTCATCACGGAAAGTGCCCTGTACGGGGCCAACAACGGCACCACCCGCGTGCTGGACCGCTGGACCGGCCCCGGCACCAGCAACGACGTGCCCCGCGCCATCGACGGCGACCCGAACACCAACCTGCGCGTGTCCAGCCACTTCGTGGAGGATGGCTCCTTCGCGCGCCTCAAGAACCTGACCCTGGGCTACACCCTGCCGCAGAGCATCCTGGGCCGCATCGCGGCCTCGCAGGTGCGCTTCTACGTGACGGCCCAAAACCTGGCCACCCTGACCCGCTACACCGGCTTCGACCCGGAAGTAAGCGCCAGTGGCATCGACCTGGGCGTGTACCCCCAGACGCGCGTGTTCCTGGGCGGCCTCAACATCGGGTTCTAACTTTTTTAATTCCCACCCATCATGACCATCTCAAAATACACCTGCGGGGCGCTGCTGCTAACGCTGGGCCTGCTCACCGGCTGCGGGGAGAAATTTCTGGAAGAAGCCCCCACCGACCAGATAACCGACGTCAACTTTTACAAAACCGAAAACGACGCCATTCAGGCCGTAACGGCCTCCTACAGCGAACTTACCAAGGAAGGCCAGTACAACCTCGCGCTGTGGGGCATGGACATCATGGCCGACGTGTCGACCACGGGCGGCGGCGGCGGTAGCGACGGCATCGAGTACACCCAGCTCGACGACTACAACATTCCGACGACCAACACCGTGGCGAACCGCCTTTGGAGCGGGTGCTTCATTGGCCTGCAGCGGGCCAACCTGGTGCTGCAAAAAGTGCCGGACATCGCGGCCATGAACCCCGCCATTAAGAAGCGCTGCCTGGGCGAGGCGCAGTTCCTGCGCGCCAAATACTACTTCGACCTCGTGCGGGCCTACGGCGACGTGCCCTTATTCACGACGCCGCCCGCCAACGCAGCGGCGGTCAACATCCCGCGGACGGCCGCGGCCGAGGTGTACAAGCAAATCGAGCAGGACCTGACCGATGCCTTCGGCAACCTGGAGCCCTCCTACAGCGGCGCCGACCTGGGCCGGGCCACCAAGTGGGCCGCCGCGGGCCTGTTGGCCAAGGTGTACCTCACCGAAGGCAATAAGCCGGACGCCGCCAAGTGGGCCCTGGAAGTAATCAAAAACTCGGGCAAAAGCCTGTGGGCCAACTACGGCGACAACTTCAAGGTCGAGAATGAGAACGGCAAGGAGTCGCTCTTTGAAGTGCAGTACGTGAGCGGCCGCAACGGCTACGACCGCAACAACGTGGGCTTCAGCGGCAACGAGTTTTTTGCGCCCCGCGGCTCGGGCACAACCCCCGCCGGGGGCGGCTACGGCTTCAACATCCCGGAGCCGGACTTCGTGGCCGGCTATGAAGCCGGCGACACGCGCAAGGCCGTGACCATCTGGGTGCCCGGCGACGCGTATCCGGCCGAAAGCTCGGTGCCCGCGCAGCTCGGGCAGGCCCCCGGCTCGCCGTTTGGCTACAACTGCAAGAAGTGGTTTGTGGGCAAGGTGAACACCAACATCTGGGACTCGCCCCTCAACATTCCGGTGCTGCGCCTGGCCGACGTGTACCTGATTCTGGCCGAGGCCGTCGGGCCCACCGGCGGGCCCGATGGGGGCCTGGAAGCCATCAACAAGGTGCGGCGCCGGGCCTTCGGGCTGCCCATCGACGCCCCCTCGGCCCGCGACCTGACGGCCAGCACGCCCAACTTCACCGACGCCGTGCTGCGGGAGCGGCTCTACGAGCTGGCCTTCGAGTTTGACCGCTGGTTCGACCTGAAGCGGACGGGCCGGCTGGTTTCGCGCATGGCGCAGCAGTCGGCCTACCTGCGCACGCTGGGCATCCAACGCGGCGTGCCTACCGACAGAAACCTGGTGCTGCCCATTCCGCAATCGGAGCTCGACGCCAACCCCGGCCTGACGCAGAACGACGGCTACTAGGCCCGGCCCCCGCCACTTCCCACCCACGACTTCAGCTTAATTTGACATGAACAATATTCGCAAGGGCGCCGTTTGGGCGCTACTGGCCGGCACCCTGCTGCTGGCCTCCTGCAAAAAGGAAGGCGACGACAGCAAGCTGGAGGGTCCGGTGCCGCAGTCCAGCTTCACTTTTCAGGCCAACACCACCGAGTTTCCCGCCGCGGTTTCTTTCACCAGCACCAGCCAGGACGGCTTTTTGTACCAGTGGGACTTCGGCGACAACTCCCGCGCCTCCGGCGACCAGGTCACGCACGCCTATACCCGGGGCGGCACCTACGAGGTGTCGTTGATATCGGCCGGCCGCGGCGGCACGAGCCTCCCCGCCAAGCAAAACGTCACCGTTGGCGATGCCTGCGCCAACGCGGCCTTCAGCAAGCTGGTGGACTGCGCCGGCAGCGGCACCCGGGTGTGGGCGTTTTCGGGCGAGCCCGAGGCCATTGTGCGCGAAACGGCCGCCGGCGTACGCATCTCGGCCTCGGACACCCTGCCCGCCTGCCAGCTCAACGACCAGTTCACGTTCAGCAACGGCTTCACCATCAACTACGAGAGCGCCGGCGAAACCTTCCAGGGCACCGCCTGCGGCGCCTCGCGCAGCTACGCGGGCACCTACACCTTCCGGCCCAATGCCGGCGGCAACCCGCAGATTGTGCTCCAGACCAAGGGCGCCTTCGTGGGGCTGACCGACTCGGTGGCCAACAAAACCTACGACATCCTGGAAGCCACCGACACCCGCCTGCGCCTGCGCGGCACCAACGCCGACGGCACCCGCACCACCATCACGTATGCGCCCTACGACGCCACGGCCCCCATCCGGCTGCTGCTCACCGGCGGCACCTCCAAAACCTGGGTACTCGACAACACCGTGGCGGCCCCCATTGTGGTCGGCACCGAAGCCTCCCCCTCCACCTATTTCGGGGGCGTGGCGGCCGGCGCGCTGCCCGCCTGCCAGTCCGACGACGAGTACACGTTCTCGGCGGCCAACGTGTACACCTACGATGCCAAGGCCGAAACCTTCTCCGCCAATGGCTTCAGCTGCCAGGCGCCGCAGTCGGGCACCTCGCCGCTGGTGCTGGGCCCCGCCGTGGGCACTGGGCTGGCGCAATTCACCCTGTCGCGGGCCGGCGCGTTCATCGGCACCACCGACGCCTCGCCCACCGAGCGCGTGTACCGGATTTTGTCCATCGACGCCCAGAAAATGACGTTGCGCGCGGGCAGCGGCTCGGCCGGGGGCACGGTTTTCACCTTCAAGTTGGTGGCCAAATAAACCGTCTGTTTTTGCTCTATTCACCACTTCCTCATTTATACCATGCTATTTTTTCTGGCTAAGCTCCGGCAACCCGCCGGCTGGCTGCTGGCCCTGAGCCTGGCGGCCTGCACCGAGAAATCGGACAAATTCACGCCCCCGCCCACGCCCCCGCCGGCGGCCCCGGCCCCGAACTCGGAAGCCCGCAACTACGCCGACTACAACACGGTGGTGTGGAGCGACGAATTCGACGGCGGCGCCCTCGACCAGGCCAAGTGGGGCTACGACCTGGGCGGTGGCGGCTGGGGCAACAACGAGCTGCAAGCCTACACCAACTCGAACGAAAACGTGTTCCTGGCCGGCGGCAACCTCACCATTCAGGCCCGCCAGCAGCAATCGGGCAGCAACGCCTACACCTCGGGCCGCATCCTTACCAAGGGCAAGCAAAGCTTTGTGTTTGGGCGCACCGACGTGCGCGCCAAGGTGCCCAAGGGCAAGGGCGTGTGGCCGGCCATCTGGATGCTCGGGGCCGACATTGACCAGAACAAGTGGCCCCGGTGCGGCGAAATCGACATCATGGAGCTGAAGGGCAGCCGGCCCAAGGAGCTGCTCTCCACCATGCACTTCGGCAGCACCACCCGTGTGCTAAAGGGCACCACCGCGGTGCAGCCCAACGACTTGTCCGATGATTTTCACATTTACTCGGCGGTGCGCAGCGAGGACCAAATTCGCTTCTTCCTCGATGGGGTGCAGTACTTTACTTTCACTAAGGCCGACGTCGGCTCCAATGCTTATCCGTTCAACAACCCGTTTTTCGTGATTCTGAACGTGGCCGTGGGCGGCGACTTCGACGGCAACCCCGACGCGAGCACCGTGTTTCCGCGGCAGATGCAGGTGGACTACGTGCGCCACCTGCAATACAAATAGGTTGCGGCGGCTGGCCGCGCGAGGCATTTGGCCCGGCGCGGCCAGCCACCTAATCGCACACGCTTGCCCGCCTCCGCAGCCGCGGGGGCGCCCATTATTCCGGTTGGCATTTTGGTGGGAACAAGTAGGCCGACCGGATAGGGCGGTGGCGGCGCTTGGCCCGTGGGAGCCCGGCGCTGCCCCCCCGTTGGCCGGCCGGACGCGGACGCGGCGCATTTTCCCGGCCAATAAGTTGTCCGGCATTAGTTGTTGGCTTCTTAATAAACGTCTGACTAACAACTCGTCTGCTTTTAGACGACTACTTGGTGGTGCGCTGGGTGCCCTTTTATTTCCTGCTGAAGAATAAACCCTCGCGGCGACCTGACCGCAGCCGTTTCTTTCACTTTTTTCCTCAACTCGCATGAAGATTTTTACCCCCTTGCTGTGCTTGGCGGCCGTGCTGACCGGCGCCACTTCGGCCGTGGCCCAAACGCTGTACGACAACTTCGAGACGACGCGCCTGGTGGCGTACCCGGTGGCCGAAGGCACCTTCACCCAAAACGCGCCCAACCCCGGCGCCAACGCCGTGAACGGCAGCAGCACCTGCGCGCTCTACACGCGGAGTGCGGCGGCGCAGTTCGCCATCGTCGGCGTGAAGCCGATTACGGGCCGCATGGCCGACGTGTCGGCGTACGTGGCGGGCACCAAGCGCATTTCCATCAAGTTTCGGAGTCCGGCGGCGGGCGTGGTGGTACAGGCCGTGCTGCAGAACAGCACCAAGGCGAACACCAACATGTACCCAAACGGCAAATTTGGCGGCGATTTTAGCGCCACCACCACCGTGGCCAACGCCTGGGAAACGCTGACTTTCACCTACGCCGCGGGTAGCGCCGGCAACTTCGACCCCGCGGTGCTGCCCACCGACGTGGACCAGATGGTGTTTCTGGTGGCCCCGAACACCAATAACGGCGCCACCTACTACTTCGACGACATCACGGGGCCGGAGCTGCTGGCCGGGCCCACCGCGGGCGCGGCCGTGAGCCAGCTCTACGACAATTTCCAGGGTACCCGCGCCATCAAGTACATTGCCTACAAGTCGTCGGGGGGCCTGAACGCCGACACCCTGAGCCCGGCCGCTGGCGCGGCGGCCAACAGCACCCGGGTGGCCCGCTACACCCGCTCCACCAACCAGTTTGACGCGCTGGTGGTGCACCCCCGCGGCGCGGCCCTGGCCGACGTGACGCCCTTCCGCACCAACACCTTGCGCATGACCCTGCGGGTGTTTAGCCCGGCGCCGGGCATTCTGTTCCAGATTTCGCTGCAAGACTCCACCGTGGCCGGGCCCACCAACTACCCCGCCGGCCGCAACTCCGAATACACCGCCACCACCACGGCCACCAACGCCTGGGAGACGCTGTCCTTCAGCTTTGTGAACGCCCCCAGCGCGACGCCGAATACCGGGCTGAACGAAATTGTGCTGCTGGTGGCGCCCAACACCTTGGTTCGCCGCCGCGTGTACCTCGACGACTGGACCGGCCCGAGCCTGGTGGGTTTCGTGCCCACGGCCACCCGCACCGTGCAAACGACCGGTGCCGCGTTCGCGCCCGCGTTCCCCAACCCCACCTCGGGCCTCACCCAGTTGCCCTTCCGCCTGGACAAGGCCGCCGTGGTGAGCCTAGCCGTATTTGATAACCTGGGCCGCCGCGTGGCGCAGGTTATCACCGATGAGCCGCGGCCGGCCGGGCAGCACTCGGCCGCGCTCAGCGCCGCGCAGTTGGCCCCGGGCCTCTACACCTGCCGCCTCACCGTGAACGGCGCCGCCCTCACCCGCCCGCTGAGCGTAAAATAGGGCGCGGACCCAACCCGCCAGCAAGGCCCCCGGCGGACTCGCCGGGGGCTTTTTTGTTTGAACCAGCCGGCACTGCCAGGCCCGGGCCCGGCGCGGGGCCGATATTTCACTCGGACGCGCAGCCCCCGTATCTTTGGCAGGAGCCGTGCCCGGTGGTGCCGGCGCTTTTCCGCATGATTTCGGCCACCTCCCTGCAACGCCTGTTCGGCATCAAAGCCAGCGAAGCCCGCACCGTGGGGCTGTTTTTGCTGCACAATTTCCTGCTCGGCATCGGCTCGGTGCTGGTGTACGTGGCGGCCAACGTGCTGCTGCTCGAACACGACCCCGAGCACAGCCTGCCGCTGGGCTACATCGCCGGCGCCGGGGCCATGATGGCCGCGGGCAAGGTCTACACCCATTTCGAGCACCACCTGCTGCTGAAGAAGCTGGCCGTGCGGGTGCTGCTGGCCGTGGTGGTGCTCACCGGCGTGCTGGGCGTGCTGGTGGCCGTGGGCCATTCGGTGGCGGCGGCCGTGGCCATCATGGCGGGCTACCGGGTCATCTACCTGCTCACCAACCTGGAGTTCTGGGGCGTGTCGGCGGTGGTGTTCGACGTGCGGCAGAGCAAGCGGCTGTTCAGCATCATCAGCTCGGGCGACATGCCGGCCAAGGCCCTGGGCGCCCTGCTGGCGGCCCTCATCCACGGCGATGCCCAACTGCCGGTGCTGCTGGGCGTGTCGTTTCTGGCTTATCTGGGGGCCTTGTTCACGCTGCGCGCCACGCTGGGCACCCACGTGGTGGAAGCGGCCGCGCGGCCGGCGCGGCGCCCGGCAACCGAACCAGCCGGCCTGGCCCGGCGGCTGTTTGGGGGCAGCGAGCTGGTGCTGGCCATGTGCCTGAGCCTGGTGGCCATCGCGGCGGTGCTCACGGGCGTGGAGTACATGTTTTTTATCAACGTGAAGCAGAAGTTTCACGACTCGGCCGACATCACCCAGTCGGTGGGCTGGATACTGGGCCTGACTTACCTGGCCGCCATGTTCTTCAAACTGCTGGTGAGCCGGCAGGCGCTGGAGCGCTACGGCGTGCAGTGGAGCCTGCGGCTGCTGCCGGTGGTGGCGCTGGCGGGGCTGGCGGGCTACGGCGCACTGCACCTGGCGGGCGGCTACACGGCCACCGGGCTGCTGGCCTACTTCTGCGGCCTCTACCTGCTGCTGGAAGTGCTGCGCCGCACCGTGTTCGACCCCGTGTTTCTCGTGCTGTTTCAGCCCCTGGCGCCCCCGCAGCGGCTGGCCGCCCACACGCTGGCCAAGGGCTTCTACGAGCCGCTGGGCATGGGCCTGACCGGGCTGCTGTTCTTCGCGTTGGGCGCCGCCAACCAGCTCGAAAGCTGGCGGCCCTTTGCCTGGATGGGCGCGCTGCTGGTGCTGGCGCTGCTGTTTCTGCGGCGCACCTACCTCAGCTACCTCGCCGAGCTCAAGGACGGCCTGGGCCGCCGCTTCGCCGAAACGGCCGAACTGGCCCTGCCCGACGCCGCCCGGCAAGTGGTGCTGACGCACCTGCGCAGCGCCCGCCCCATGGAGGTACTAAACGCCGTGGCCTGGCTCCGCCAGCGCGAGCCCGCCGCCCTGGCCGGCCACGCCCCCGGCCTGCTGGCGCACGCCGACGAGCGGGTGCGCCTGGCCCTGCTCACCACGCCCGACGTCCGCCCCCTGCCCGCTGACGCCCTGGAAGCCCTGGCCCTGCGCGACCCCGCCCCCGCCGTGCGCGAGGCCGCGGCCGACCAGCTGGCCGCCGCCAATCCCGAAGCCCCGATAGTAGCCGAGCTGCTGGCGGGCCCCGACCCAGCGGCCCGGCAGGGCGCCATTCGCGGCTGCTTCGACGCCGCGCCGGCCCACGCCGCGGCGCGGCGCAGCCTTCAGGGGCTGGTGCACAACCCGACGCCCGCCGCCCAGCGCGCGGCGCTGGCGCTACTGACTTTCTTCACGGCCGATGCGCAAAGCCAACTGGTTGAGGCCAGCCTGCAAAGCAGCGCGCCGGGGGTAGCGGCGGCGGCGCTGGCGGCGATTGGTACGCTGGGCCACCCCGGACTGGCGCACCACTTGCTCCCGGCCCTCGGCGACAAGCAGCGGTGGCAGCCGGCGGCCGACAGCCTCGTGGCGCTGGGGCCGCCCGTGGTGCCGTTGGTGCGCGACGCCCTGCGCAACGCCACCGGCGCCCGCCACCCGCACCGGCTGGCCACCGTGCTGGAGCGCCTCAACACCCCGGCCAGCCGCGCGGCGCTGGTGGAGCTGGCCCAGGGCCCCGACCTGTTTTCGCGCGCGGTGGCGTTACGGGCGCTGCGCCGCTTTGCGGCCGTGCCCACCGATGCGCCCGTATTTGAAGCGCTGCTGCGCGAGGAATTCAGCCTGGCGGCCCACTTGCTGGGCGGCCTCGTAACGGACCAAGACCCGGCCCTGCGCGCGGCCGTGGACTACGAGCTGACGCAGCTGCACCAGCGCGTGTTCGGCCTGCTGGCCCAGCTTTACGACGGCGACCTGGTGGCCACGGCGCAGCGCAACGTGGCCCACGCCGCCCGCGAGCGCCAGGCCAACGCCCTCGAAATCCTCGACAACCTGATACCGCGCCCCCTTTACCAAGGCCTGCAGGCCCTGCTCGACGATGCGCCGGTGGCCGAAAAAGCCCAGCTCTTTGCCGTGCTCACCGCCCCCGCCGGCCCGGGCCGCGCCGCGCGACTGGCCGCCACCGATGGCGGCGGCGGCGCCGTAGCCGTTGTGGCCGCGCCCCGCGTTGGGGCGGCGGCCCGCACCGAAGCCCTGCCCGCGCTCCTGCTGCGGCGCGGCCCCGCGGCTTTCACCGACTGGACGCTGAGCGTGGCGCTGCGCCACTGGTGCCCCACCGAGGCCGACGCGGCCGCCCTGCTGCGGCCCTACCTGCACTCGGCCACCGCGCTGCTGGCCGAAAGCGCGCAGGTGGCCGCGGCCGCCCTGGCCGCCCACGCGGGGCAGCCGCTTCCCGTTTCGCCTTCTGCTTTGACCATCATGAGCCACTCACCCGCCAATTCCGAAGCCCGCGTGTCTGCCCTGGAGCGCGTGGTGGTGCTGAAGAGCACCGCCTTGTTTGCCCACACGCCCGAAAACGTGCTGAGCAGCATCGTGCCCATCATGAAAGAGGTAACCTTCCAAGACGGCGACGCAATTTTTGCCAAGGGCGACATCGGTACCTCGCTTTTCATCGTGCATGACGGCCAGGTGGGCATCTTCAACGGCAGTCAGCAGTTGGCCACCTTCGGCCCCGGCGACTTCTTCGGCGAGTTGGCTTTGCTCGATGCCGAGCCCCGCTCCGCTTCGGCAGCGGCGCTGGGGCAGGGGCTGGCCTTTCGCCTCGACCAGGAAGATTTTTACGACGTGATGGAAGAGCGCGGCGAGGTGCTGCGCAACATCATGCGGATGCTGTGCCAGCGCATCCGCCAGCAAAACGAGAAGATGCGCGAGCTGGCGGGGTAGCTAGTTGTTAGTTGGCAGTTGTTAGTTGTCAGGGCGCAAAAAACACGTCCTGCTTCGGCAAGCGGACGCCAGATGAAGCACGACGTGCTTTTTGCGCCCTAACAACTGACAACTGACAACTAGCAACTAACAACTAAACGTTTGCCCTACTCCACCACCTCGTAGATTTTCACGGGCTGGGCCTTGTTCTTGAGCGTCACCTCGCTCACGAACCGGCACTGGAAGGACTCTTTCACCTTCAGGTACACGGCTTCGCTGATGATGAGCTGGCCGGCTTTGGCCGCCGACTGCAGCCGCTGCGACATGTTTACCACGTCGCCAATAACGGTGTAGTCCAGGCGCTTGAGCGAGGCCGAGCCGATGTTGCCCGACACGACTTCGCCCGTGTTCACGCCGATGCTGACCTCGGGGCGGTACTCAAAGCCGGCGGGCAGCGCGGTGTCGCTCTGCTGCAGGGCCGAGCGGGCCGAGAGCGCCGCGTCGATGGCGCGGTCGAGGTGGTGCTCGCCGCGGAACACGGCCATCACGGCGTCGCCCATGAACTTGTCGACGTGCCCGCCCTGGGCAATTATCTCCTTCACCACCAGGTCGAAATAGGTATTGAGCAGGCTCACCACGGCGGTGGGGGGCAGCGTTTCGGCCAGCGCCGTGAAGCCGCAGATGTCGAGAAAAACCACCGTCACCTCCACGGTTTCGCTGGCCAGCAGGCGGTTCTCGAAGTCGGGCCGGGTCATGAAGTTGAGCACCGTTTCGTCGACGTACATCCGCAGGATGTTGTTTTCCTGAATGGCCCGGAGCGTGTCGTGGAGCTGGCGCACCTGGTCGGCGGTTTTCTCAATGGTCAGCTCCAGGTCCGTGAAATCGACGGGCTTCACCACGAAGTCGAACGCGCCGCGGTTCATGGCCGTGCGCAGGTTGCCGAGGTCGCCGTAGGCCGACACCATCACCGTTTTCATGGCCGGGTGCTGGGCGTGGGTGTGGGTGAGCAGGGTCAAGCCGTCCATGACCGGCATGTTGATGTCGGAGAGGATGACGGCCGTATCGGGGTGTTCCAAGATGCGTTCCAGTGCCTCCTGCCCGTTGGTGGCGAAGACGAACTCGTAGGTGCTCTCGCGGATTTTGCGCCGAAACTTCTGCTTGATGAGCAGCTCCAGGTCGGTTTCGTCGTCGACCACCAGGATTTTTGTTTTCATAAGCTTGTTGGTCGGTATCAACCAATAAAAGAACGTCATGCTTCATCTGGCGTACGCTTGCCGAAGCATCTCGCGTGGGGTGGTAACTCTATTGTTCAACGATGCGAGCGAGATGCTTCGGCAAG
>NZ_JANNOD010000123.1:0-22103 GCF_031398885.1 Hymenobacter sp. | reverse complement strand
CCGTGCGCCACTATCGTATTGCTACGACCGTTCGACTTGCATGTATTAGGCCTGCCGCTAGCGTTCATCCTGAGCCAAGATCAAACTCTCCATTGTAAAATTCTTCTACACCCCGGCGTACCGGGGCTGATGTCGAGTGCTAATCCGACTCGTATTTGACGAGTTCAAATCAATGTTACGTCTGTTGTCGGTCTGCTTCAATTGCTCGAAGCAAACCTTACCATTTGTCTTTTCCAAACATTCAAAGAACGTTTGCTGCTTCCAGTTGAAGCGGCAGAGTGGCCTTACGGCCGGTAACTTCTTTCGTTTTGTTTCCCTTCTTTCGATTTGGGAGTGCAAAGGTAAGAGGCTTTTCCTCTTTAGCAAGCTCTTTAGAAAATAGATTCAGATTATTTCTGTCTCGCTTTTCAAAACTTCCTGCCTCCTATCGAAGCGGGCTGCAAATGTACGTTAGCTTTCTTCGGCTTCCGCGAGAGGTTTAGAAAATATTTTTTCTGACGCTTTGCTATGGTAGCGCGAGAAATAAGACAAGCTGACGACTTGTGAAGTTCCGTGACTTTCATTCTTCCTTCAGAGCAATTGCTACTGAAGAACCCGCTGTCCGTTTGACGATTTGGGACTGCAAAAGTAAGAGGACATTTTGGGCTTGCAAAGGATAAAGCAAAGATTTATGCTTGCTGGGGCATGCGCGAAGGGTATTTCAGGCAATGGCGGATTATAAGTCAGGTAGTTAAGTGGCTGATTTTTTTCTGAGTTTTTTAGCGAATTGGCTCGGGATTGAAGAACTCGGCCAAGTTGGGGCGGGTGAGGCGGGGGCGAATGGCTTCGTATTGGCGGATTATTTGGCCGAGTTGGGCCATGAATGGGAGGCCGAGGGAGTCGTATTCGTAGGCGCCGTCGTTGATGGTGCCGTCTTGATTGACGTAGAGGGCGGCGCTGAGCAGGAATTCGGACTGGTGGAGGGAGTCGGCGAAGTAAGCGACGTCGGAGAGGTAGCCGTGCGACATGCCGACGATGTTGTAGATGCGAAGGGCGGGCTGGTCGGGGATTTCGGGGTTGCGGCCGTAGTAGAGGTACTTCTTGTAGGCATCGAAGTAGCGGGCGGGGGCGTAGGGACGGAAGCCGGACTGGTGGGGGGTGGCGTGGAGGTAGCGGCGCAGGAAAGCGTAATCGGCGGAGGTAAGGCGGGGGCGTTGGGTAGCGGGGACGGATTCGGGGAAGATGATGCCTTGCAGGAAAGCGGTGACGTCGACCAAGGAGAGGTGATTGGCGGTAGTGAAGTCGTAGGGTTCGGGGACGACGCGGCGGCCGGCTTGGTAGGCGCGGCCTTTGAGGACGCGGCCCAGGGGGCTGGCGTAGGGAGTGGGATTGAATTTGATGGGTTCTTTATACAGGGTGTCGCCTTGGGGGGTGTGGAAGCTGATGGGGTTGGTGTGGCGGTTGGCGGTGGTGTCGCAGGGGGCGAAGCGGCGGGTGATGCGGGCGTTGGGGTAGCCGAGTTGGGCGAGGCGGGTGTTGAGAGGGCGCTGACCCAGGAATTCGTAGAGGCGGTTGTAGGCGAGGTTGTCGCTGACCAAGAGCATGCGCTTGATGTAGTTGCCGACGGTGGCGGTGCGGTCGGAATCGGCGGGAGCGGCGAAAGGGACGGGGGTTTGGCAGCGATAGGCAGCGCCGGTGGCCATAATGGTGCGGCGGGTGACGCCGGGCTTATTCAGGTCGTTCAGCTTTTCGAGGGCCAGGACGGCGACGGGAAGCTTGACCAAGCTTGCCGGGTTGAAGTATTGGCGGGGGTTGAGGTGGTAGGTGTGGGGGGTAAAGGTGGGGCGGTTTTGGGCATCGCGGTTGATTTGGGTATAGATGACTTGGAGTTCGTATTGGGGGTTGTTGGCAATGCGGGATAGTAGTGGAGTGGTTCTTAGTAGGGAGTCCAGTAGTGGGGAGTCTCCTGGCGCTACCCTCACTCCCCTACTCCTATCGGACACGGCCCATCTACCGTGGAATAGGGGAGCAAAGCGACCTGTAGCGGCTAATGATACTAGAGTTGTTATTGCCAATAAAAAGGCCACTCTTGTTATATAGTGTATGGATGCGCAGAATTGGGTAAGCTTTTTCATGGGATATCAAAATAAAAAGGGCCGTGATGTTACCACCACGGCCCTGTGAGGCGGTTTTTGAGCTACTCAATCGGCTAGCGGCACTAGGCGGCGGGCTAGGAGGAGGTTGGAGTCAGTTTGGCGCCAGTTGTAGCCAGTGCCGAAGGGCAGGGCTTTGGGGCGTTGGGTGGTATCGCGGTAGGCTGCCGTGAGCTCGGGCTGGTAGTGTTTGGCGAACAGGTTGATGGGGCGCTTGTAGGTGCCGTAGTGGTTGAACTGCCAGGCACCTTTCTGGAAAAACTTCATGGCAATACCGGAATCGTCTTGCAGGATGTAGCGGCTGCGGCGCAGGACCACGCGGCGCACCTGGTTGAAGTAGCTTTTGTGCATGAGGTACGAGGCGGACTTCACGTAGGTGGTAAGCGGACCGAGGGTGCGGACGAATTGCAGGGGGGCGCTGTTGGCTTGCAGCTTCCAGTCGCTGAGGTCGGCGGAGAAGTAGTAGACGGTTTTGGGTTGGCCGTCGGGGCCACGGAGCTTCATTTCGACGCCGGGAATGGTTTTAGCTAAGGCTGATTTTTGATTGGAGCCTTTCGCTTGGGCGGAATCGGTGGAAGCATCTTGTAGCTGGCCGGTGGCGTCGAGCTGCACGGGGCGGATGGCGGTGACTTGATTGCCGGTGCGGGCGGCGAAGAGCATCATCAGGGGCAGGGCGCCGTCGAGTTCGACGGATTTGAGGTCGACGGCCATGTCGTTGGTGCGGAAGAAGCTGAAGTTGAGCACCGACCAGAGCGAGGCCTTGACGGCGGAGAACAGCTTGGGGTTTTCGAGGGAGGTGCGGGCGGGGACGCTGCCAACGGGTTCGAGGCCCATCAGCACGTAGGTTTGGCTGGTGGGGAACATCGTGAAGACGTTCAGGAAATCGGGGCCGCTGAAGGGATAGAAGATGGTGGGACTGTTGGCGTGCACGGAATCGAGCTCGGTGCGGGCCCACTTGGTCATGCGGGCGGTGTGGGTGGCGCGGTATTTCGCCCAGCTTTTGTCTTGGTCTTGAGCGAAGGCCTGCCAGGCGGGCTGGGCGGCTAGGGCGGCGAGGCGGCTGCGCTGGCTGGGCGGCTGGCCGCCGAGGAATAGGGCTACATCTTGGGCGTAGGCAGTGTCGGGGGCGGCAGAGCGGCTGGGGCGTGGGGTAACAGCGGGGGCTGTGGCGGCGGTAGGGGCTGGTGATTTAGTAGAATCAACGGCGTCGGCCGTGGTGGCCATGGTTTCTTCCTTGGCGGAAGTCGCGGTTTCGGTTTTGGTGTTCGACTCGGAGCAAGCAGTAAGCAGGAGCAGGGCGGCCGGCAGAAGCCGAAGCGCAGCGGTGCGAAGGGACATTATGTATTAGAGTGGTGAAACAATAAGCTTCTGAAGAGCTCAAATGGGGCGGCAAGTTACAGGAGGTTCGCTCTGACGGTTCGCCTCACCCCCGGCCCCGCATCTACTTCATGCGCAGAATCCCGTGGAGAGGGGGAGCCGGACGGAGGTTTATCGACCCAACTTAAGTAGCGGGAGAAACTGACAGGCGCGTGGTGAGGAAATAAACCAGCCCACCAACCGCCAAGGTGGCCAAGCCGTAAAGCGACTCCATTGGCTTTTCGCTCAGGATAAATGCCAGCGTCCAGCCGCTGAGGCCGAGGAAAATGAGTGGGGTGAAGGGGTAGCCCCAGGCGCGGTAGGGCCGCGGCAGGTGGGGCTGGCGCCAGCGAAGTACAAACAGGCCCAGCACGGTAAGGAAGGTGAATAGATTCAGCACGAAGCCGGCGTAGACCAGTACGCCCTGGAAACTGGGCTTTAGGATAAAGGCCAGGGTGATGACGGTTTGCAAGGCCAGTGCCCGCACGGGAATGCCGGCGCGGCTTTTGGGAGCCAGGAAGCGTAGGGCGGGAATGTCTTCGCCCATGGTTTGGACGATGCGGGGGCCGGCGAAGACCATCGAGCTGATGGTGGAAACGAGCAAAGCCGCGATGATGCCGCCCATCAGCCGGCCGCCCAGCGGACCGAACAACGAAGTGGCCGCCACGAAACCAACTTCCAACTGGCCCTGCAACCCGGCCAGCGGCGTGGAGCGCAGAAACACGTAATTGAGCCCTACATATAAGAAGAGCACCACGGCCGTGCCCGCCAGCAGAATGCGCGAGAGGTTACGCTTGGGATTCTCGATTTCGCCGGTGACGTACACGGCGGCGTTCCAGCCTGAGTAGGCGTAGCTCACATACACCAGCGACACGGCGAAGGCGGGGCTGAGCAGGGCGCGCCAGCCGGCGGCATCGGGCGCGAAGCTCAGCGGCTGCCCCTCCCCTATCAGCACGCCGGCGCCGATGAAAACGACCAGCACCACCACTTTGAGGGCCGTGATGATGACCTGCAGCCGGCTGCCCACGCGGGTGCTGGTGCCGTGCACGAGGGTGAGGAGCAGCACGACCGTCACCGAAAGCCACCGCGGCTGTAAATCCGGCCACACGCTTTTGGCATAAGTGCCCAGCGCCAGCGCCGCCAGGGCCGTGGGCGCGGCAAAGCCTACTGTGGCCGATACCCAACCCGACAAAAAGCCCAGCGCGGGGTGATATATCTGGCTCAGGTAATGGTATTCGCCTCCCGAGCGGGGCATGGCCGCCGCCAATTCGCCGTAGCACACGGCCCCGCACAGGGCAATGAGGCCGCCCACCAGCCACAGCATCAGCAGCGCAAAGCCGCTTTGGATGCTCAGTACCTGAAACCCGAGGCTGGTGAATACGCCCGTGCCCACCATGTTGGCGATGACGATGGCCGCGCCGGTGAGGAAGGTAATTTTATGGGGTGTTCGGGCAAGCTCGGGCATGGCGCAAAGATGCGAACCAACGCACGAGAGGCGTCCCGGCCGGCTTTCTCCCAACTTGCAACCCTGTAAATTGAAGTCGCAAGCCTATAAACCCAACTTGCAACCCTATAAATCGAAGTCGCAAGCCTATAAACCCAAGTCGCAAGCCTACAAACCGAGGTTGCAACCCTGTAAATCGAGGTCGCAGGCCTATGAACCGAAGTTGCAAGCCTACAAACCCAGGTCGCAACCCTGTAAACTCAACTTGCAAGCCTATAAACCCAGGTCGCAACCCTATAAATCGAAGTCGCAGGCTTATGAAACCGACTCGCAAACGCTGAAGCTTACTCCGCCGGGCTGCTCACTTTAGACTTTTTGTAGAGCGGCACGGTGCTGCACGGCTCGCCGTACATCACGCTGCTGGTCACGGGGAGGAGCTTCTGCATGATGGCCACGTAAGCGAAGGTGGGCACGGGCACGTTGCCACAGCCTTTCACCACCACTTTGGCGTCGCGGTATTCCTCTGCATCAACGGCAGCAATGGCTTCCTGAAACAGGGCTTGCTCCAGGGCTTCGAGGTTGCCGAACACGTAGCGGTGGGCGTGGTTCTGGAGCTTGGTGGCGAGCAGCATGTAGGCCCAGGTGGGCACGATGGCATCGGCCGAGCAGATGATGGCCACGTTCTGGCCGTCGTACTGCGCCCAGTCGTTGGTTTTGATGAACTCGCGGAAGTCCTTTTCGCGCAGGATGAGGCCGTGGAAGAGGTTGTCCTTGATGTCATACACCACCCGCTCGCCCGGATGGATAAACTCTTCCAGGTTGAGGGTAACAAGGCCGCTGTTGGCGACGCGGTTGACGAAGAGAGGTTCCATATCCGTTGTGAGGTTATCAGGCAAGCAAATTAATGAATAGAACTCCCGAAGGAGTCGCACCGGCGGAAATCAACAACAAGCCAGTCATCATGAAAACCAAGTTTTGCGCACATTGCCAAACGGAGGCTACCACGCTGTACCGCATACAAACCACGGCGGAAGGCAAGGGCTGGTTTTTTGTTTGCGAAGCCTGTTGCATTAAGGCGAAAACCCAGCCGGGCTACCGCTACGGCGGCACCTGGCAAGGCTACCGGCACTAGCCCGCCGGTTCAGGTCCGGGGCGTGGTGGTGTACACTTCCTTCAAATAAAACGGCTCGTAGTAGGCCACGTCCTGGAATTCCTGCCGGTGATACGCGGCCACGGCCAACTGGCCCACCGCTACCGCCGACGGCTCAATGCCCGCTAGGAAACCGGCGTCCGCCCGCTCCCCCAGCAGCGCCTGAAACTTCGCCGCGCCGTGTCCGAAGAACAACACCGAACGCTGGGCCAATTGTTCGGCCAGCGTGTCGGCGTCGAGCAGCAGCGGCGTGGGCGCCAGCACTTCTTCCCCCGCGTGGGTGTAGATGGCGGCGTACACTTCCGTGCGCCGGGCGTCCAGCATGGGGCAATACAGGTACGATTCGGGCCGCGCGGTGCCGGCCGCCACGTGCGCCGCTAGAGCCCTGAGCGTACTCACGGCCACCAGCGGAATATCCAGCGCGAAACACAGGCCCTTGGCGGCGGCGGCCCCAATGCGCAAGCCCGTGTAGGAACCGGGGCCGTCGCTCACCGCCACGGCAGCGAGTTCGGTCAGAGCATGACCGGTGTTTTCCAGCAGCTGCTCTATTAAGACGGTGAGGTGGGTGGAGTGCGACTTGTCGAGCCGCAGCTCGGACTGACCAACCAGGGAGCCGTCGGCTACGCGGTGCAAGGCGACCGAGCAGACCGGGGAAGAGGTTTCGAGGGATAGGAGAAGCGTTTGCATGGGGCAGGCAAATTTACGGCAGTTGGAATTGGCCGTGCCTGCTTGGTATGCTTTGCTACTTGCCTCCATCGAGCAAACCGAGAATTCGGTCAAGCTTGGCATCCAGATTAGCAACCTGTATTCCCATGAGAGAAACAGCGTTTTCTACATCGCCAATCCGCGTGTTCGTAATGGACTGGTTCTGTTCTGTAGCACTTAGCTTGTGCTTTACCTCACTCAGTTCCGTCCGCACTTCTTGTCGCAACCCGCCAAGTTCCGTCCGCACCTCTTGTCGTAACTCGCCAAGCTCCCGCAAAGCAAACTGCGTATTATCGCTCTGCACCTTCCCAGCTTCCAGTAGCTGGTTGACAACTCCAAAAATCTGCTTCAATTGCGCCGTGTGGCGGTCAGCCACAGCCAACGTCTGGGAAACGAGCGGTTCGAGCTGGTCGAGGCGTTGGTCGGCGGTCATCTTGTTCCGAGCAAAATTTTGAAATATCTAAACTAAACCGTCTTGTTTAGCAGACATTTACACCATGAAGAAAGCACTACTCATTATAGCATCTCTAGTAGGGCTAGGAACTACTATAATCTATCTGAGTCCTAAAAGACGTAGGATTTCACATGTCGAAAATCAATTCCGGCTTGTTAAGTCGGGAATGATAAAGGCCCAGGTTGAGAATATATTATCAAAGCCTGATACTGTATTATACCTCACTGATAGAGCTAATAACCCATATTCAGCTTTGCGCTATAACCTAGATTTCTGGCACTCTGCAATCAATGCCCATGCTTATTTGGAATATGATATCTACAATAATAACGTAACCGGTGGGGCTCTGTATAGTGGAAAATCAGAAGAAATTCTACCATAGCAATCTTACTTCGTCCCGGCCGACTTGCGGGCGCTGGCAGCCTGGCCCGAAGGCTTTAGCAGAGCCGCGTAGCGGTTGGGGTCGTTCAGCACGGCTACGGCGGCGAGGATGTTCGGGTCGTCGTCGAAGCCGGATTCGGTGCGGCCCTTCTCGAAGTAGTAGCGCGACACGATTTCCTGCTCCAGCAGCTCCTTGATTTCGGGCTTGAAGCGCTGCAGGTCGTTGGCCTTGTTCACGGTCACCTTTTTGCGAATGGCTTCGAGTTCGGCTTTCACGTCGTCGTAGTGCTTCTCCTCTTTCACCTTTTTGCTGAGGTCCACCAAGGACTTTTCGGCGTCGGTGCTGTAGCTGATATTTTTATTCTGGAGGTAGGCCACGAACTTCTGGTAATCGGCGTCGGCGAGCTTGAACTGGCGGGCGGGCGCGATGGTGGGGTGTTCGGCGCGGTAGCGGGTGGCGTAGTCGAAAAGGTAGCTTTTCTGGAGCAGGATGCGGGTGATGTCGGCGATTTCGCGGTCGTTTACTTCAATGTCGGGGGCCACGCCGCCGCCGTCGTACACGGTGCGGCCGGCGGTGGTTTTGAACGCCGTGCGCAGCGAATCGGGGAATTTGCCCAGCGTGCCGTCGTCGCTACGGTGGGCGTAGTCAATTTCCTGGATGCAGCGGCCGCTGGGGATGTAGTACTTGGCGGTGGTCACCTTCAGCTGCGAGTTGTAGCTGAGGGGGCGCGTGGCCTGCACCAAGCCCTTGCCGAAGGTGCGCTCGCCCACCACCACGGCGCGGTCGTAGTCCTGCAGCACGCCCGACACAATTTCCGAGGCCGAGGCCGAGCGGTTGCTGGTGATGATGGCCACCGGAATCTGCGTATCGAGCGGCACGTCCAGGGCCTTGTAGGTCTTGTTCCACTCCGTCACCTTGCCCTTGGTGCTCACCACGTCCAGTCCTTTGTCGATGAAAAGATTGGAAATATTCACCGCTTCGTTCAGCAGGCCACCGGGGTTGTCGCGGATGTCGAACACAATTTTCTTGGCGCCTTGCTCCTTGAGCTTGCTCACGGCAACGCGCACCTCGCGGCCCGCGTCCACGGTGAAACTGCCGAGCTGGAAGTAGCCCACGTCGCCGGAAATCATGCCAGTGTAGGGCACGTTTTCCACCTGAATTTTATCGCGGGTGATGTTGATTTCCACCGGCTTGTCCTGGCCGTAACGGGTCACCATGAGCTTCACCACCGAGTTGGCCTGGCCCTTGAGGAGCTTGCTGATATCGGAGTTGCTTTTTTTATCGACGATGACGCCGTTGATGTCGAGGATTTCGTCGCCGGGCAGCAGGCCGGCTTTCTGGGCCGGGTAGCCTTCGTAGGCGCTTTGCACCACGGTTTTGCCGTTGCGCTTCACCACCGAGGCCCCGATGCCGCCGTACTGCCCGGTGGTCATGGTGCGGAAGTCCTCGATGTCGTCCTCCGGGATGTAGTTGGTGTAGGGGTCGAGCGAGCGCAGCATGGCGTCGATGCCCGTTTTTACCAGCTTGGCGGGCGTGACTTCGTCGACGTAATAAGTATTCACCTCCTTGAAAAGGGTGGCGAAAATGTCCAGATTCTTGGCAATTTCGAAGTACCGCTCGTTGTCGGACGCGGCGCGGAAAGAGACCAGACCCAACGTGCCCAGGGCCAGGGTAGCGAGTAGTTTCTTACGAATGGTCATAAAAACGGGTAGCAAGTAGGCGAATCTACGCGGCAGGCGGCGGAGCGGGTGCTTCGACCGGCGTGTCCAGCAAACGTTGAAGACCAGAAATTAATTTTCTTTCCACCAACGCCAGCGGGCTCTTTTCCTTGCCCGTGAAGATAATACCTAGAAGAGCGACCTGATGCCCGCCGGGTTGCTCCACCAACCGATATTTATTGAGCCGGTACGCCTCGCGGATGAGCCGCTTGAGCCGGTTGCGGTCCACGGCCCGCTTGAAGCTGCGCTTGCTCACGCTGATAAGCACCTGCGGCGGGGCCGCCGTGGGCGCCGCGCTTTTTATCCAGACCAGGCGCAGCGGGTAAACGCCGAAAGAGGAACCCTGCTTGCCGAAGAGCTCGTCGATGAGCTTCTTGCGGCACAGGTGTTCCTCTTTCGGGAAGGTGTAGCGTTTTTTCGGCGCGGCCCCGGAAACCTCACCCCCCGGCCCCCTCTCCCGAGGAGAGGGGGAGCCAGGTGATTGTGGTTCTTGCATAACGGGAGCTATTAGCCAACGGCTCTCAGCCAACGGCCAATGACTGCTAGCGCTTGTGCTTGCCTTCGTCGGAGACGGTGAGGCGCTTGCGGCCTTTGGCGCGGCGGCGGGCCAGCACGTTGCGGCCGTTGGCGGTTTCCATGCGGAGACGGAAGCCGTGCTTGTTGACGCGCTTGCGCTTCGAAGGTTGATAGGTACGTTTCATCGGATGTCTAGTTTCGAGTTGGGCCGGCAAAGGTACGGGCTCTGCCTGGAAAAGGCAAGACCGTCAGCCACTTTTACCAGTGGCCGGCGTACTCCCCGTAATTTTGGCCGCTCACACCCCGTTTTAGCAATGATTCACTACCGCGTTTCCTACGAAAACCCCCTCACGTTTTACCTCCAAATCCAGCTCACGCTGGATGTGACCGCCGACGCCCCCGCACCGCTGGAACTGCAACTGCCCGCGTGGCGCCCGGGCCGCTACGAGCTGCAAAACTTCGCCCAGAAGCTGCAGCGCGTGGTGATTGAGGACGCCATCACCCACCAGCCCCTGCCCTACCGCAAGCTCACCAAGGACCGCTGGGCAGTGCCCAACGCCGCCGGTCGCACCGTGCGCGTGCACTACAACTTCTACGCCCACCAGATGGACGCCGGCGGCTCCTGGCTCGACGAGTCGCAGCTGTACCTGAACCCGGTGCAGGCGCTGATGTACGCAGAAGGCCGCCAGCACGAAGCCTGCGAGCTGGAGCTAGTGCTGCCTGAGGGCTGGCAAATAGCCTGCGGCCTGCCCCAAACCGCACCGAACACGCTGGCCGCGCAGAATTTTGACCAACTGGCCGACTCGCCGCTCATCGCCAGCCCCACGCTGCTGCACCAGGAGTACGAAGCTGGCGGCCGGCCCTTCCACATCTGGGTGCAGGGCGAGGCGGCGCTGGACTGGCCGCAGATTCTGACGGATTTCAAGGCGTTTTCGGAAGAGCAGCTGCGGCTGTTCGGCGGCCTGCCGGTGGCCGACTACCACTTCCTGAACCAGTTCCTGCCCTACAAGCACTACCACGGCGTGGAACACCACAACTCCACCGTGATTACGCTGGGGCCGGCCGAATTGGTGATGAGTGAGGGCTTGTACAAGGAACTGCTGGGCGTGAGCTGCCACGAGCTGTTCCACACCTGGAACATCAAGAGCATCCGGCCCGCCGAGCTGCAGCCCTACGACTACAGCCGCGAGAACTACTTCCGCACCTGCTTCATCGCCGAGGGCATCACCACCTACTACGGCGAGTACCTGCTGGCCCGCAGCCACGTGCGCACGCCGGCGCAGTACTTTGAGGAGCTGAACACCGTGCTGCGCCGGCACTACGACGATGCCGGCAGCCAGAACCTTTCGCTGGCCGACGCCAGCATGGACCTCT
Source organism: Hymenobacter sp. (assembly GCF_031398885.1). Lineage (GTDB taxonomy): Bacteria > Bacteroidota > Bacteroidia > Cytophagales > Hymenobacteraceae > Hymenobacter. The sequence continues at coordinate 10,872 of NZ_JANNOD010000123.1, read as the reverse complement.
GGCTGGACGGCTACAAGGCCGGCGTGCCCGACCGCAAGGTGTCGGTGTACCACAAGGGCGCGCTGGCCGCGTTGATTCTGGATTTGACCCTGCGGCAGCTTTCCGGCCACGCCCGCAGCCTCGACGACGTGATGCGGCGGCTGTACGAGGAGTTTGGCCAAACCGGCATCGGCTACACCGAGGCCGACTACGTGCGCATTGTGGAGGAAGTGGCCGGGCGCCAGATGCAGGCGTATTTTGACCGGTTCATCTACGGCACCGCGCCGCTGGCCGAGCCGCTCGACAAGGTGCTGCGCACCGTGGGCTGCCAGCTGCTGGTGGCCGAAAACGCCTCGGCGTCGGAGGGCCTGTTCGGCTTCCGCACGGTGGTGCGAAACGAGCGAACCGAGGTAACGGACATCTGGCCCAACTCGCCGGCCGCCGCGGCCCTGACCGTGGACGACGAAATCGTGGCCGTGAACGGCCGCCGCGTCGACATGAATTTGCAGAGCCTGCTCAGCAGCGGCGCGGCCGAGTTTGAGCTGAGCGTGTTTCGCCAAAGCCGGCTGTTGACGGTGCATCTGGCCGTCATGCCGGGCGTCACGTTCGGGCAGCGCTACGCCGTGGACCGGCTAGAAACTGCCACTACGGCCCAGCAACTGGGATTTCAGCAGTGGCTGGGCTGGGAGTTTTGAGGCGATGCAAGAGCGCAGAAAAAAGCCCCGCTGAAGTATTTCAGCGGGGCTTTTTAGTTTAGAAGCAACGCTTCAGATGTTAGTGCTTTGAGTCGCCGCCTTTGCCCACCTTGCCTTTATTCACCGACATCGGCTTGTTGCCCTGGGGGTTGCTGCGGATGTTCTGCACGCCCTGGCCGGCGCTGTTGCCGTCGGTGGTGTTGCCGTGGGCCGAGACGTTGCTCACGTTGGGGTTTTGCACCTGGGTGCTCTTCTTCTTGGTGTTGGCAACGGGGTTGACGGACGTTTTCTCGTTCTGCAGGTCGGAGTTTTTATTGGCGAGGCCCATGGCGGTGGAAGGTTAAAATGGAGGATGAGAAGTTGTACCCCGTCGCCGCCAAAAGGTTGCCCTCGCACATCCCGACCCGTGGCCTTACACCGCTTACACGTTGGCTACGGCCGCGGCGGGCACCACCCGTACCAGCTCGGCAAATTGCGCTTCGCGGGCTTCGAGTTCTTCCTCCGTGAGGTTGAGCAGCCGCTCAGTGCCGAACTTTTCCACGCAGAACGAGGCCATGGCCGAGCCGTGAATGACGGCGCGCTTCATGTTCTCGAAGCTAATGTCGTCGGTGGCGGCCAGGTGGCCGATGAAGCCGCCCGCGAACGTGTCGCCGGCGCCGGTCGGGTCGAATACTTCTTCCAGCGGCAGGGCTGGAGCGTAAAACACCTTGTTCTTGTGGAAGAGCAGCGCGCCGTGCTCGCCTTTCTTGATGATGAGAAATTTCGGGCCCATGCCCATAATTTTCTTGGCCGCCTTCACCAGCGAGTACTCGCCCGAGAGCTGGCGGGCTTCCTCGTCGTTGATGCTGAGCACGTCCACCATTTCAATGGTCGCGATGAGTTCTTCCAGGGCAATGTCCATCCAGAAATTCATCGTGTCCATCACAATCAGCTTGGGCCGGTTCACGAGGCGCTGGATGACGAGGCGCTGCACCTGCGGGGCCAGGTTGCCCAGCATGAGGTACTTGCAGTCCTGGTACGCGTCGGGGATGATGGGGTCGAAATCGCCCAGCACGTTGAGTTCCGTGGTGATGGTTTCGCGCGAGTTGAGGTCCTGCGAGTACTTGCCCGACCAGAAGAACGACTTCTCCCCTTGCTTGATTTGCAGGCCTTCCACGTCCACGCCGTGCTCTTCGAGCAGCAGAATGTCGGACTGCGCAAAGTCGTCGCCCACCACGGCCACCAGCTTCACGGGCTTCAGCGAGTACGAGGCCGAGAGGGTGATGAAGGTGGCGGCGCCGCCGATGATTTTGTCGGTTTTACCGAAGGGGGTTTCGATGGCGTCGAAGGCGACGCTGCCGATAACGAGCAGACTCATTGCGGGGGGGTTAAGTGGGGTAATAAGCAGGTAACGAAGAGCAAGCAACAAAAAAGTCCCCGGAAAATTCTCCGGGGACTTCATTTTGCGGGTAAATAATGGGGCTCGAACCCACGACCTCCGGAATCACAATCCGGCGCTCTAACCAGCTGAGCTATATCTACCAGGTTTGTTTTTGGTGGGGCAAAGATAGCAGGGGAAGCGGGGATGGGCAAAAAAAGTTCGGGACTGGCGATTTAAGACAACCGGCAGAACGTCATGTCGAGCGGAGCCGAGACATCTCGCGTGCGGTAGTAATCCAACCGCTCAACGATGCGAGCGAGATGTCTCGGCTGCGCTCGACATGACACCCTTTTCGCTTCGGGTCAAACGCGGCCCGCGCCAAAAAGCCGACCTTTGCGGCATGGAACCCATTACCGCGCCGTCGTTCAACGATTTCAAGCTCAACAACCAACTGCTTTCCGCCGTGGCCGCTGCCGGCTTCACCGAGCCCACGCCGGTGCAGCAGCAAACCATTCCGCTGCTGCTGGCCGGGCACGACGTGCTGGGCATCGCCCAAACCGGCACCGGCAAAACGGCCGCCTTCGGCCTGCCCCTGCTCATGAAGGCCAAGTACGCCCAGGGCAGCAACCCGCGGGCTCTGGTGCTGGCCCCCACCCGCGAGCTGGCCATTCAAATCGAGACGCATTTAAAGGCCCTGGCGGTGAACACCGACCTGCGCATTTTCGCCATCTACGGCGGGCTGGGGCCGAAAACGCAGATTGAAACCATCGCCGCGGGCGTCGACGTGCTCATTGCCACGCCGGGCCGGCTCATGGAAATCTACCTCAAGGGCGCGCTGGTGCTGCGCGACTTGAAGACCTTCGTGCTGGACGAGGCCGACAAGATGATGGACATGGGCTTCATGCCCCAGATTCGGCGCATCCTGGAGGTGATTCCGCGCAAGCGCCAGAACGTGCTGTTTTCGGCCACCATGCCCGAGCGGGTGACGCTGCTGAGCGAGGAATTCCTCGAATTCCCGGTGCGGGTGGAAGTGAGCCCGCCGGCCAAAACCGCCTCGACGGTGACGCAGGTGCTGTACCAGGCGCCCAACCTGCTCACCAAAATCAACCTGCTCGACTTCCTGCTGCACCGCGACACCGACACCATGACGCGGGTGCTGCTCTTCACCCGCACCAAAGAGCACGCCGACCAGGTAGCCCACTTTTTGGAGCGCAAGGCGCCCGCCGGCGAGGTGCGCGTGATTCACGGCAACAAGGGCCAGAACGCCCGCATCAACAGCATGGACGCCTTCCGGGCCGGCCAGGTGCGCTACCTGGTGGCCACCGACGTGGCCGCGCGGGGCATCGACGTGCCGCAGGTGACGCACGTCATCAACTTCGACGTGCCCCTCGTGCACGACGACTACGTGCACCGCATCGGGCGTACGGGCCGGGCCCTGCACACCGGGGCCGCCATCACCTTCGCCAACGAGGCCGAAATGGTGCACATCGGCGAAATCGAGCAGCTCATCAACCAGCCGATAGCGGTGCTGCCGCTGCCGGCCGAAGTGGTGGTGGAGGACACGCCCTTTGAGGAGCAGCAGCAGATGGGCCGCGAGCTGGACGAGCGCCGCCGGAAGCTGGACCCCACCTTCCAGGGTGCTTTCCACGAAAAGAAGGAGTGGATTAAGCCCGGCGTCACCATTGACAAGCGCACCGGCAAGCCGTTTCAGGAGGGCAAGAAGAAGAGCACTAAGGGCGCGAAGGCCAACGTGGGCAAAAAGGGCAGCTCGGCGCCCGGCGTGAAGGCCATCAAGGCCCGGAAGCGGCGGTAGGTAATGATTAGTGATTAACGGTTAGTGATTAGTGACGTTCGTTAACCACTAACCGTTAATCACTAACCACTAATGCCGCAGCATGTGCCCAAAGTGCACGCTGGCGTAGGTGAGGGCCGTGCCCCAGAGCAGGGCGCTCCAGAGCATGTGCAGCATGATGCGCTGCCGGGGCACCCCGAGCAGCGTGGCGATGACCGTGCCGCCGATGGGCGAGAGCAGCACCGGCGTGAGGAAGGCGATGCCGCCCATGCCGAACTTGCTGAACACCTTGATGATGTTGCGCGAGCGTTTGGTAAAAATGGGTTCGCGCCGCAGCCGCCGCTGTTTTTGGCGGTGGCGCACCCACACCCGGCCCACGCCCGAAAATACGAACACGCTGGTCATCATGCCGGCCACGGTGAGGGCCAGCGTGGGCCAGAAGTGCAGCCCCATGGAGGTGCCAGCCAACGGCCCACCCAAAAACTTAACCGTGCTCAGCAAAAACACGGAGGCGCACTTAACGGCGGGGTGAAGCAAAACGATGGGGAAAGCTAGCGGTAAGACAGGTCGGCAGCACAGAGAAAGCGCGCAGCAAAGATACCCGGTTCGAAAGTGGCACGCAGCCTTTGCTGCGTTTCGGCAGGGCTGTCACATGAGGACCTTGGCAAAACGTCGCAAAGGCTGCGTGCCACTTTCGCTTGTGGCGTGCTTGTGCTGTCGTTCAACGAAACGCAGCAAAGGCTGCGTACCACTGGCGCTTGCGTGCGGCCCCGCGCCGCGGCCTACAGCTTGCTGCCGAAGGCCAGGTCGCCGGCGTCGCCGAGGCCGGGCACGATGTAGGCCTGCTCGTTGAGCTTTTCGTCGACAGCCGCCACCCAGAGGTTGGCCTCGGGAATTTCGCGGGCCACGTAGGCCAGGCCCTCGGGCGAGGCGATGACGGCGGCGATGTGCACCTGCCGCGGCATGCCGAAGCGCAGCATGGCCCGGTAGGTTTGCACGAGGCTTTTGCCGGTGGCCAGCATGGGGTCGGCCAGAATCAGCACCCGCTCGTCGAGGCTGGGGGCCGAGAGGTAGTCGACCTGCACCTGCACCTGGGCCGTACCCTCGATGCGGTAGGCCGCCACAAAGGCGCTGGGCGACTGGTCGAAATAGTTGAGGAACCCCTGGTGAAACGGCAGCCCGGCCCGCAGCACGGTGGCCAGAATAGGGAAATCGTGCAGCAGCTTGCCGGTGGTTTCGGCCAGGGGCGTCTGGATAACCTTGTCGGTATAGCTGAGGTGGGCGCTGATGCGGTAGGCAATGATTTCGCCCAGGCGCTGTAGGTTGCGGCGGAAGCGGAGGCTGTCCTTCTGCACCTCTTTGTCGCGCAGCTCGGCCAGAAAATGGTTTGCTATGCTGGGCTCGGCGCACACCACGTGCACGTGGGCCAGGGCATCAGTGGCATCGGTGGAAGCAGCAGCGGCGGCCGAAGCGGAAGGGAGGGGAGTAGTGGCCATGGGGCGAGGGGGTGGAGGGTAATACCAGAAAGGAGGTCCGGCCGGAGTCCCGAAGTTGGCACAAAAACCGGGGGCGGGCAAGAAACGGCCCCGGACCGGCCCGCTACATCCTTGCCAATGGCTTGCTGCGTAGGTTTGTTGGGAAATTGGCCCGTTTAGCTTTCGGTCGGTTGGCTCGCCGCGCTTCAGTGAGAACTATCTGTATTTATGCACAAAGCTCTGCTTTTATTCTGCCTGGGGACGCTGCTGGCGGGCCCGCTGACGGCCCAAACCACGCCCCCTACCCCCGCCGAACCGATGCCGCCCGCCGCTGCGCCAAAAGTGGAAAAGTCGCCGTGGATGATTTTTGACCAGCCGCTGGACACCTTGCTGCCCAAGCGCACCGGAGTGGAAGCCACGCAAGGCGCGAACTACGTGCCCCTCGACCCCGATACCTACCGCCTGATTGACCGGTACGTCATTAAGTACGGCGCCGACCCCGTGAACGACCCGCACACCAGCGTGCGGCCGTATACCCGCGCAGCCGCGGGCCGTTTGGGCGAGCGTATGCTTGCACCCGATAGCGCAACGGGCACGCTCTCGCGGGCTGACCGGTTCAATGCGGCATACTTGCTCAAGGATAACTGGCTGAGCAGTGCCCAGGGCGCCGCACGCAACGTGAGCGAGAAACCCGTTTTCACGTATTTCTTTCGCAATCAAACCGACCTTTACCACGTCGAAACCAAGGATTTCTCGTTGCGCGTGAACCCGGTGGCGCTGCTGCAAGTGGGCAGGGACAGCGACATCAGCGGCTTGCGCTACGTGAACACCCGGGGCGTACAGCTTGAAGGCACCATCGACCAGAAGCTCGGTTTTTACACCTTTTTGACCGATAACCAGCAGGGCGTGCCGCTGTATGTGCGCGACCGTATCCTGCGCGACGAGGTTGTGCCGCACGAGGGGTACTACAAGCCGTACAAGGCGGATTTTATCAGCACCAGCAGCAGCGAATACGACTTCTTCACGGCCCGGGGCGGCATTACCTACGCCGCCACGAAGCACATCAACCTGCAACTGGCCCACGACCGAAATTTCATTGGCAACGGCTACCGCTCGCTCATCCTGTCGGACTACAGCGCGCCGTACTTTTTCTTGAAGGCCAACACCCGGGTTTGGAAATTCAACTACCAAAATCTGTTTGCGGAGCTTACTGCCGAGCGCCGGAACGAAGACCAGGTGTACCCCAAAAAGTACCTGGCGCTGCACCACCTCAGCTTCGACGTGACGCCGAACCTGAACATTGGCGTGTTCGAAAGCACCATTCTGGGGGGACGCAATGCCGAGCTGGACAGTATCGGCCGCTACGTGCCGGGCAGCCAGAGGCTCGGGTTCGAGCTGCAGTACCTGAACCCGCTGATTTTTTACCGGGCCGTGGAGCAGAACGTAGGCTCGGCCGACAACGCCATTTTGGGCCTTGACTTTAAGTGGAGCTTCTTGGGCACGGCGCAGCTCTACGGGCAACTGGTGCTCGACGAGTTCAAGATAAGCGAGGTGCGTGCGCGCAACGGCTGGTGGGCCAACAAGCAGGCCTTCCAGCTTGGGGGCAAATACATAGACGCGGCCGGCCTGCGCAACCTCGACCTGCAGGTGGAGTTGAACTACATTCGGCCGTTTACCTACCAGCACGAAAACATTTACACCAGCTACCAGCACTACCAGCAGCCCCTGGCCCACCCCATGGGGGCCAACGTGACCGAGGTGTTGGGCGTGCTCAGCTACCAGCCCCTGCCCCGACTCATGCTGGTGGGCAAGGCTTTTTACTCGGAGCAAGGGCTGGACCTGACCTCAGAGGATGTGGCGACCCAAAACTACGGGGGCAACGTGCTCAAGTCGTACAACACCCGCGTGCAAGAGTTTGGCAACCGTACCGGGCAGGGCAACAAGAGCCGGCTGCTCCACGCCGACTTTACGGCCACCTACCAGCCGCGCCTGAACCTGTTTCTGGACGCCAAGCTCATTGCGCGCAACCAGACGTACTCGCTCACGCCGGAACTCGACGGCAGTGAGGTGTATGCCGCGCTGGCCCTGCGCTGGAACATCGCGCAGCGGCTGCACGAGTTTTAACCCGCGCTCAGCTAGCCCGTGATGCGCAGCACGCTGCCGGTTTGGGCGACGGTATAGCTGCGCAGCGCGCCCACGGCCGGGCCCTGGGTGGCCGCGCCGCCCAGGCTGAACAGGGAGCCGTGGTTGGGGCACCGGAAGTTGCTGCTGCCCGGCTGGAATTGCACTGAGGTGCCCTGGTGGGTGCACGCGGCGGATAGCGCTACGTAGCTGCCCGCCGTGGTTTTGGCCACTATCACCTGGTCGTTGGCCCCGTACACGTAGCCAAAGACGGGGTCGTTGAGGCGGGCGTTGGCCGGGTCGGCCACGTCCAGGGTGAAGTCGATGGCGCCGGCGCCCGGCCCGGGAGTGGTGCCCGGCTGGGGGTCGTCGGTGTTGCTGGAGCAGCTACCCAGGCAGCCGGTGAGCAGCAGGGCGGCGCCAAAGCCGAACAGGTGCAGGAATTCGTCGCGTTTCATACGGAAAAAGAAGCGGGTGAGCGGCGCACGGGCGCTTGCCGGGCTAATCGGCCGCGTGGACCCGTGGGTTGCCTGCCGGGGCCCGGGAATGGGACGTATTTTTGCCGCTCGCATGAAAACCTACCTCCGCATCCTGCAGTACGCGCGGCCATTTGCCGGTTTTCTGCCGCAATACACCGTGTACACGGTGCTGGCCATCTTTTTCGGGCTGGCCAATTTCACGCTCATCATCCCACTGCTGCAGGTGCTGTTCGATAAAACGGACACCGTGCCGCTGCTGGCGCCCGCCCAGCTGCCGGCCTTCCACCTGAGCCTCGACTGGATTAAGGACACGTTCAACTACTTCTTTGCCGACATGCTGGCGGCCGAGGGCAAGATGGGCGCCCTGGCCTTCGTGTGCATCATTGTGGTGGTGTCGGTGATGCTGAGCAACCTGTTTCGCTACCTAAGTCTGCGGCTGCTGGCGCAGGTGCGGGCCCGCGTCATCCGCAACCTGCGGCGGGCGCTCTACCACCGCATCGTGGAGCTGCAGCTCGGCTACTTTGCCGGCGAGCGCCGCGGCGACCTGATGTCGCGCTTCACCTCCGACGTGCAGGAAGTGGAAACGTCGGTGGTGAACACGATGACGGCCGTGATTCAGGAGCCGCTCAAGATTATCGCCTTTTTTGGGCTGTTGTTCTACATCTCGGTGCCGCTCACGCTCTTCACGCTAGTGCTGCTGCCGGTGTCGGGCGGCATCATTGCCAGCATTGCCAAGCGGCTGCGGCGACAGGCCCAAATCAGCCAGAGCACGCTGGGCTCGATGATGTCGGTGATTGACGAGACGCTGGGCGGCATCCGGGTCATCAAGGCATTCAATGCCCAGGCCTACATCAAGGGCAAGTTCGAGGACCAGAACGACGAGTACGCCCGCACCTCGCGGCGCATCGACAACACCCGCGACTTGGCCTCGCCGTTCTCCGAGTTTGCGGGCGTGGCGGTGGTGGCCGGGCTGCTGTACTTCGGCGGCACGCTGATTCTCGGGGGCGAGTCGACGCTGACGGGCGAGACGTTTATTGGCTACGTGGTGCTGTTTTCGCAGGTGCTCACGCCGGCCAAGGCCTTGTCGGGCTCGTTTGGCAACATCCAGCGCGGGCTGGTGGCCGGCGAGCGGGTGCTGCGCATCATCGACACCGAGCCGGCCATCCGCGACCGGCCGGGGGCCACGGTGCTGCCGCCCTTTGAGCGCGAAATTGAGTTTCAAAACCTGCAGTTCAGCTACGGCGACACGCCGGTGCTCCACGACGTGAACCTGACCATCAAAAAAGGCCAGACCGTGGCGCTGGTGGGCGGCAGCGGCGGCGGCAAAAGCACCCTGGCCGACCTGCTGCCGCGCTTCTACGACCCCAGCGCCGGCCAGATTCTGATTGATGGCCACGACCTGCGCGCCTGCACCCTGCACTCGGTGCGCGACCAGATGGGCATCGTCACCCAGGAAAGCATCCTCTTCAACGACACCATTTTCAACAACATCCGCTTCAACACCGCCGCCACCGCCGCCGAGGTCCTCGAAGCCGCCCGCATCGCCAACGCCCACGACTTCATCGTGGCCAGCCCCGACGGCTACCAGACCGTTATTGGCGACCGGGGCTCGCGCCTCTCGGGCGGGCAGCGGCAGCGGCTGAGCATCGCGCGCGCCATTCTGCGCAACCCGCCCATTCTCATCCTCGACGAAGCCACCTCGGCCCTCGACACCGAGAGCGAAAAGCTGGTGCAGGAAGCCCTGCAGCGGCTGATGCAGAACCGCACCTCGCTCGTCATCGCCCACCGCCTGAGCACGGTGCAGCACGCCGACGAGATTGTGGTGCTCCAGCACGGCCGCATCGTGGAGCGCGGCACCCACGACGAGCTGCGGCGCGCGGGCGGCGTGTACCAGCGCTTGAGCTCCCTGCAAACCAACGCGGCCCTGGTGTAATTGCCCCCTTGCCAGCGGCGCGGCCCCGGCGCCGGGCACGGACTTATTTCCTACTTAACGCCCCTCAATTTCGTGCTTGGCAAAAACCCCTTCCGCTGGTTTCTTTTCATTGTCGTGGCCATTGTGGTGGCCAAGCTTTGCTATAATCTCGGCTCCCGGCTGATTAACGGCCGGCAAAAGCCGCAAACGGAAGCGCAAGGCCCAAACAGCGGCGCCTACCGCAGAGCCCAGGGACTTCGCGGGGTAACAGTTGACCCGGCCGACTCGGCCGCGGCGGCCGCTGACACGGCCGGGCGGGTGCAATAGGTCCGTTGAATAAAGGCTATTTTGCAGCCGCTTTCCCAGCTCCGCCGTTCCTAAACTGCTACCATCCACTCCTTACTCCCCTTCGCCATGCTCGCCCTCAAACGCATTGTCACCGTCGCCGTCATGGTTTACCTGTTGCTGGCGCTGCTATTCGTGCTCGCCCCAGCGGTGCGTACCTCCGTCATGGGCATGGGCACGGGCCTGTCGGCCCTGGACCAGGAGCGGCAGTTTTACTACACCATGTTTCTGATTGGCGCGGGCGTCCTGGCACTGCAGCTCATCACCGAAAACCTCGACAGCGTGCTGCTGCGCCGCGCCGTATTTCAGCGCGAGAGTAAAATCAACGAGCTGAAAGCCAAGCTCTACGACAATCAGCAGCGCAGCAACGCCCCGGCCACGCCGGGCAGCCGCACCATCGACGGCCGCACCATGGAGGCGTCGGGCACGGCCAACCGCGGGTCCGGCGCCAGCATCCCAACGGCGCATAGCGCCACCGAAAACCGCACGGCCGACCACCTGCCCCAGCCCACGTTTCCGCAGAGCGACCCGAGCCTGAGCAACACCCCACCGGCCGAGCGCCCGCCGCTGTAGGCCTTGTCTGTTCGGCTGTCCGGCTCATTTGACTACCCTTACCGATTACCCCTTAAGTGCCCGACGCAACCCCGCTTTCTGACCTCGTCCGCGCCGAGCTGGCCGAAGCCCGCGCCGTGCTCGACCGGTTTCTGGAAGAGC
>NZ_JANNOD010000062.1:0-19988 GCF_031398885.1 Hymenobacter sp. | reverse complement strand
GCCTACGTGTGGGAGGACAACAACCCGGAAACGTTCAGCGTGGCCGTCAACGGGCAGCCGGTGGCCGCCAACCTGAGCACGGGCCGGGCCGGGGCCTGGGCCAAGCTGGGCCCCTACGCGGCCACGGTGAGCAACGGCACGCTGCGCCTGACCACGAGCGGGGGCACCGTCAACCTCTCCGGCGTCGAGGTCCGCCGCCAGGGCACGGGCGGCGCATCCAGTGCCGCTAGTATTTTCAGTGCCAAAGTTGCCGGGGCCGGTTCCGAGGCTGCCGCAAAAGCCGCACCGGTGACGCTGTACCCGAACCCCGTCGAGACCGGCCAAACGCAGGTGCAGGTGGCGGCCACCGTGGCGCAGGCCGAGAAAATGCAGGTCCAGGTGCTAACGAACATGGGCGTGGTGGTGAGACGGGCCACCTTGGCTTTCCCGGCAGGGACTTCCAGCCAACCGCTCAGCGTGGGCGCCCTGCCCGTGGGTAGCTACGTGGTGCGCTTCGTGAGCGGCTCGCTAGCTGGCACTGCGCTCAACCTACTCAAGAAGGATTAACTAAGAATTTAATATTTCCGGGCTCAAAAAGGCCTGTTCCCGAGGGGGAGCAGGCCTTTTTGCATTTGGCCGGGGCACGTTTTCGGCGCGTCAAACGCAAAAGGACAAGAGAAGTCGCCAGCCCTGTTTTGTAAACATTACTATTATCTTATATTAGCGCAATAATTAAAAAAATTCTCCACAAATTGAAATAAAAATAACTATTTTTGGTGCAGTACCGCTGTTGGCCCGTGGGCATCAAGGGGTAAGTCGCTGGATGAGGAAGCATATTCAGCTTTGAGAAATGATTTGGCAGCACTTTTTCTGGTTTTATGGAGACGTTGAAACGAATTGAACGCCGGGCCGGCCGGTTGCTGCGCGAGTTGCTGCCCCACAACCTGCGCTACCGGCCGGTGGGCGTGCACGCCAGCAGTCGGCGGCTGGCCGCCCAGCCGGGGAGCGGGGCCACTTACCAGGAAATTGTGCCGGCTTACACCTCGCGGCTTGAGGTGACGCCCGAATTCTACGACCTGTGCGTGGACTACGAAAAACCCCACCCCGAGGAGCACACCGTGCCGGCCTTCGTGCTCACGCTGGCCAACGGCCGCCTCTACGCCGACAACTACAACAGCGTGGCCGTGATAGCGGCCGACAACCGGCTGGTGGGCGACGCCTCGTTTCAATTCGGCAAGCGGGAATGGAACATGGTGCCGCCGGAGGACAACAACATTTTCGACCAGCGCTATTTCCGCGAGCCCGTGCCGGTGGCCGGCACCGTGTGCAGCCTGCTCTCGGGCGGCGGGGCGGCCATGGGCAACTATTCGCACTGGCTGCTCGACTCGCTGCCCTGCCTGCACCTCGTGAAAGAAGCCGGCCAGTGGGACGGCATCGATTACTTTCTGGTGTACGACCGCCACAACAATTTCGTGCGCGAAACCCTGGGCCTGCTGGGCGTGGGCCCGGAGCGGATTCTGGACGTGCAAACCCACCGCCACCTGCGGGCCGACCGGTTGGTGGTGCCCTCGGCCGTGCGCGGGCGCGGGCGGCACTACCCGCGCTGGGCCTTCGAGTTCATGCGGGCCTCCTACCTGAAAGTTGGCCGGAAAGTGGCCCGCACGTTCAGCCCGCTCGTGTACATCAGCCGCCGCGACGCGGCCGTGCGCCACGTTACCAACGAGGCCGAGGTGGAGGCCATGCTGCGGCCCTACGGCTTCGAGACGTACGTGCTGGGCACGTTGAGCTTTCCCGAAAAGGTGGCCCTGTTTTCCCAGGCCCGCACCATTGTGTCGCCGGTGGGGGCCGGGCTGATTAACGTGAGCTTCTGCGCGCCGGGCACCACGCTCATTGAGATGATGCCGCGCCACTTTGTGGTGTCGGATTTCTGGGAAATGTCGTCGCGCCTCGACCTGGTGCACCACCCGTTGATAAGCGCGGGCACGGGCATCGGCACCGGCGCCGGCTCCGACCGCCTCGGCGACCTGGCCGTGGACGTGGCCGCCCTGCAGCAGCTACTGCACCAAGTGGGGCTGCGGACGCCGGCCGTCGCGCTGACCGGGGCGGCGGAGTAGCCCGGCAGCGGCACAAAGCGGGCGAGCATTCGACCCCCGCTCTTTTCAGTAAAAAACCGAACCGCCCATGGCCACCGTCTTGCTCTCCGTCGTGACCTGGAACAGCGCCGACTGCATTGAGGCCTGCCTGCGCTCGGCCCTGGCCCAGACGTATGCCGACTTTGAACTGTGGGTGATCGACAATGCCTCGGCCGACGACACCCGCGCCCGGGTGGCGGTCCTGGCCGCCACCGATGCGCGCCTGCGCCTGCACGCCCTGCCCGAGAACACGGGCTTCTGCGGGGGCCACAACTACGCCCTCGACCGCACCGCCACGGAATTTGTGCTGCTGGTGAACCCCGACATTGAGATGGCCCCCGACTACCTGGCCCGCGCCGTGGCCGCCATGGGCCCCGACGCGCGCATCGGCACGGTGTGCGGCCTGCTGGTGCAAAGCAGCGAAGCCGACCCGCGCATCGACAGCGCCGGGCTGGTCAGGCTCTCGGGCGGGCGCTACGGCCTGCGCCTGCACGGGCAGCGGCTGAGCGAGGTGGGCCCGTTGGGGCCGGTGGAGGTGGCCGGGGCCGACGGCGCCCTGCCGCTGCTGCGCCGCCGCTGCATCGACGACCTGCGGGTGGAAGGGTCTTTTTTTGACCCGCGCTTTTTTGCCCACAAGGAAGACTGGGACGTGGCTTGGCGCGGGGAGCTTTACGGCTGGCGCACGCTGTTTGAGCCGGCTTGCCGGGCCCTGCACCCGCGGCAGTTCATCCCCGTCAACCTCGCGGTGCGGCGGCGGCTGGGCGGGGCCATCAAGGCCGACGCCGTGAAAAACCAGTGGCTGCTGCTGGTGAAAAATACCCCGGCAGGCCAAGTAGCGACCATGCTGACGCAGGCTTTGCCGCGCCAACTCTTCATTCTGGGCTACCTGCTGCTGTTTGAGCGCACCTCGTTGCGGGCCTTGCGCTACGTGTGGCAGCACCGGCGCGACTTGCTGGCCAGCCGCCGGCTGGTGCAGCAACGGGCGGCGCAGCACTGGCCCGCCCCGCCACCCGCCGCCCCAAGCCAACACGCCCCGTTGAGTGCGGTGGAATCAGTGGTCTGAAAAGGCGTGGGCGAAAGCTGCCGGCCCGCCGCGAGGAGTAATTGCCGCCCGCAAGCCTCAGTTGTGCGTCCGAAACACCGGCTTTACCGCCCGGCCCAGCAGGTGCTGCCCGATGCCGTCTTCCAGCGCACGGCGGTACACGCCCAGCGCCGCGTGCACCCGCTCCACGGTTTCGTCCACCACGGCGGCCGAGTGCGCGTAGCTGATAACGAGCGAAGGCAGCATGAGCCCCCGGCTCAGGGTTTCCTGCAGAAACAGGGTGCGGAAGGCCTGCGAGGGCTGGCCTTCGGCGTCGCGGGTGCCGTAGTAGAGGCAGCAGCCGGGGCCCATTAGGCGGAAATGCTCGGCCACGCCCTGGTCGCGGGCGGCTTGCTCCAGGCCCTGGCGCAGCCGTTCGCCCTGCGTGCGCAGGTGGGCCACCACGGGTTCGGCGGCGTAGGTGCGCATCACGGCCCGGGCGGCGGCCAGGGCGTGGGTTTCGGCCCCGTAGGTGGTCGAGAGCAGGAATACCCGCTCGTGGGGGTGGTGCAGGCCGCCGCGCTCCATTATTTCGCGGCGGCCGCAGAGGGCGGCCAGGGCCAGGCCGTTGGCCAGGGCCTTGCCCCAGGCGCTCAGGTCGGGCCGCACGCCGTACAGGCCTTGGGCCCCGTGGTTGTGCCAGCGAAAGCCGGTGATGATTTCGTCAAAAATCAGCAAGCAGCCTTCGGCGTCGCAGAGGCGGCGCAGGCCTTCCAAAAAGCCGGGCGCGGGCGGCACGTCTTTCTCGGGCTCCAGCAGCAGGCAGGCCACCCGGCCGGAGTGTTCGGCGAACAAGGCCTCCACGCTGGGCAGGTCGTTGTAGCGGAAGCCCACGGTGAGCGCCCGCACCGCCGCGGGCACGCCCGCCGCCATGGGCGAAGCGCCGATGAACCAGTCGTCGACCGAGAAAAACGGATGGTCGCGGCAAATGGCGGCCAGTGGGCGCCCGGTGTAGGCGCGGGCCAGCTTCACGGCGGCCGTGGTGGCGTCGGAGCCGTTTTTGGTGAATTTCACCATGTCGCCCGCCCGCGTGAAGTCGAGGAATTCCTCGGCCGTTTCCAGCTCCAGCACGGTGGGCCGGCCGAGGTTGGTGCCCCGGACCAGCTCCCGCTGCGCGGCCGCCACCACCGGCGGGTAGGCGTGGCCCAGCGTGACGGCCCGCAGCCCCATGCCGTACTCGATGAACTCGTGGCCGTCCACGTCCCACACCCGGCAGCCGGCGCCGTGCGTCAGGTAGGGCGCCATGAACTCCGGGAACTGGTCGTCGCCCTTGGCGTAAGTGTGCGCCCCGCCCGGAATGGCGGCGTGAAACCGCGCTTGCAGGGCCTGCGAGCCCGCAAAGTCGGCGGGCGCGGGCCGCGACGGGGCCGCGGGGGGGGTCGCCAAGGGCGTGAGAACGGCGGGGTCATTCATGGCAAAAAGCTGAAAAAGGAGAAAACTGGCCGCGAAACGGGAGCTGCGGCAACCCGTTCGATTTACTTTTGTGTATTGGTCTACTTAAAATTACAAAATATATAAATATAAAATAATTATTCTTAATCAGGTAATAATTCAAGCAAGTCCGTGGCCGCCAAAGCACGGGCTGCTTCCAGGACCTGCCCGAACGGCAGCTTTGACCGCTCCGCGATGTCGAGCAGGCTGTGCTGCCCATCCGAAAGATTGAGCACCCAAAGCAGGGCCAGCTGCCAGACCGCTCCGTGCAGGTTGCCGCCCACGGGGCCGTACAGCCCGCGCCGGCCCAGCTGGGGCTCGCCGTAGGGGCTCCGGTTGCGGTAGCGGCGGTTGGCGTCGAGCACGGCCAGGATTTCCTGCACTGCGTGCAGGGAGGCGAGCAGGGCTTCGGGCCGCACAAAGTCCAGGTTGTCGGCCGAGGTGTGGTACTCCGCGAATTCGCCGAACGGCGTGCGCGACAGGCCGCCCATGGGCAAGTCGAAGCCGGGCGAGCAGTACTGGCGCTCGTCGTAGCCGTAGGGCGAAAACGGCCGCACCGCGTGCGGAAGCCCGTTCTCGGCCAGCACCAGGGCCGCGGCGCGGTCGATGATGGCCGTGCCGCGCCGCGACTGCTTGTACGTGAACGGGGCCGCCTCGCCCAGCAGCGCGAGCACCAGCCCGTGCCGCACGCGGCCCACGGCCTCAAAGTTGCGGCTCAGCCAGGTGAGCGCGCCGATGGTACCGGGCACGAACACGAAGCGGTGGCTGTAGCGGCGCGGGGCTTGGGCCAGGTGCTGCGCCAGGTAAGCAGCCACCGCCAGGCCCGAGAGGTTGTCGTTGGCCAACGAAGGGTGGCAGAGGTGGCAGGAAATCAGGACTTCCTCGGGGCTCTCGCCCGGCAGCAGCAGCTCGCCATAGGTAAGGGCGCCGGGGGCCAGCGTCGTGTCGATGCACACCTCGTAGTCTTCGTCGGGCAGGGCCAGCCGCTGGGCGTGGGGCAGGCAAAAGCCCCACGCATCGGCGTAGTAGGCCGTGCGATAGGGAATGAGGGCGGGCTGGGCGGGCAGCGAGTGCAGGTGCGCGTCTAGCTCGGCCCGCGAAAACCAGCCGCGCACCGGCACGCTGTAGCTCACCAGGTGCAGGTTGTGTGCCCGGAAATCAATAACCCGCTCGCCGCCGCGGTTTTTCACCCAGGCGTCGCGCACGGTCCACTCGCGGGGCACGGTCCAGTCGAAGGCGGGCGTGCCGGTGGGCACTTCGTGCACCTGGAGGCCCGGCAGGTACTCGCCCAGAATGGCCAGCGTTTGGCGCACCCCGTCGCCGGTGATGCTGCGGCAGATTGGAAACAGCCGCCGCACCATCGCGTGCAGCGCTTCGCTCAGGTCGGGCGGTGCGCCGGGGGCAACTGGCAGCCCAACAGCAGAACTAGCGGCGCGCATGGCGTGGAGTCAAAAAATAAGTTGAAACAGGCAAACGGTAATCTGGCCGCGGCCAGGCGGGGCATCACACCACCAGCTTGGGCACGTGGAAGGCTTCGGCGTAAAGGGCATCGCCCCCGGCCTGCACGCCGCGCAGCCGGGGCAGCGCCCGAAAGGTTTCGGCATCGAACCAGTGCTTGCCGGCCTGGCTGGGGAAGCCCGCCAGCAGCAGCGTCACCTTGCGCGCCAGCTCGGCCGCCGACAGGGCAACAAAGCAGTTCGGGTTGCCCAAGTCGCCGTCGAATTTGGGGATTTCATATTCCCAAATGAGATGGTTGCGGAATGTGTTCCAGGTCAGGTCGGCTACCAGGCGGTGGTCTTGGTGCAGGTCGTGGCGGTAGTGGGTCAGAATCAGGTCCGGGGCGAAGGGCTTGAGGGCTTCAAAGTCGGCCTTGACGGCTGCGTAGTCCTGTGACAGCAAGCCGTCGCGGTAACGATGCACGGTGACTTCAGCCGCCGGGGCCGCGGCCAGAAACTGGGCGGCGCAGGCTTCGGCTTCGCGGGCGCGCTCGTCGGTGGCCGCCAGCACCACCCAGCGCACGGCACTCACCTGGCCAGCGGCCAGCAGACGCAGCAGCGTGCCCCCGGCCCCAATCTCAATGTCGTCGCAGTGTGCTCCCAGGCAGAGCACGCGCAGGCCCGCCGGCAAGCCCAGCCTCAGCACGCCGCGCGCGCGTGCTGCACCGGCGCCAGCGAAGCCACCAGCACGGGAGTGCGGGCCCGGAGTTGGGCAGGTGCGGCGTATGGCAACGGTGCCGGGACCGTGCCTTCGCTCCACACTTCCCAAGGTGGGTTGCCCTGGTGCTGAATTCCGTCGAGAATCAGCTTGTCCTTGGGCGTGTCCATGGTGGCCCAGAAGCCTTTGTAGGGATAGGCCATCAACTCGCCGGCGGCTATCAAGCGCTGAAAGGGCTGCTCCACTAATTCCTCCCCGGGCTTCAGATAGTCAAAAATCTCCGGCCGAAACACCATAAAACCAGCATTCACCCACAGCCCGGCGTTGGCCATCGGGCTGATGCTGCGCACTTGGCTGTTGGCGTCCATCGTCACCATGTGAAATGTTTGCGTGGGCTGGTAGGCCAAAAAGCTCGCCACGCAGCCGCGCTGGTAGAAGTTGGCCAGCATGGCCGGCAAGGGCAAGTCGGTCAGCACGTCGGCGTAATTGACGAGGAACGCCTCCTCGCCCTGCAGGCGCGGCCGCACGGCGGCCAGCCGCTGGCCCAGGTTGTAGTCCAGGCCGGTATCCACGCAGGTCACGCTCCAGCCCGCAGCCGCGGCGGCCAGGCCGGCGCCGCGCGAAAAGTAGCGCCGGAAAGCGCCGGCGTTGTGCCCCAGGCACAGGATGAATTCGGTGTGGCCGTAGTGCGCGTAGTAGCGCATCAGGTTCCAGAGCAGGGGCTGATGCCCGATGGGTACCAAAGGCTTGGGCGTGCGCGGGGCGTAGTCGCGCAGTCGCAGCCCGAGTCCCCCGCAAAACAGGACAACTTTCATAATGGGTGAGATGGAGGAAGCGGATAAAAGGAGAATGCCCGCGCGGAGCACACGGGGTAACTGCAACTGAGTCAGGCTACGCGTACACCCGCACTTCGGGAATGGGCACCACGAATTGGCCGCCCCAGGTGCGGATAATGGCCATTTGCTCCATGATTTCCTCGCGCAGGTTCCAGGGCAGAATCAGCACGTAGTCGGGCCGGGTTTCCAGGATGCGGTCGGGGTGGTAGATGGGCAGGCGGGTGCCGGGCAGGAAATTGCCCTGCTTGTGGGGGTTCAGGTCGACGGTGTAGTCGACGAAGTCGGTGCGGATGCCGCAGTAGTTGAGGAGGGTGTTGCCCTTGCCGGGGGCGCCGTAGCCCACCACCGTTTTGCCGGCCCGCTTGGCGTCAATCAGAAAGCCGAGCAGCTTGCGCTTGGTTTCTTTGGCGCTGGCGGCGAAGTTGGCGTAGAAGTCGAGGTCGCACACGCCGGCCTGCACTTCCTGCGCCCGCAGCGCGGGCACGGCGGCCGTTACGGCCCGGCCCGGCCCGGTGCAGGCCGCGTGCCGGGCGTAGATGCGCAAGGAGCCGCCGTGGGTGGGCAGTTCTTCCACGTCGAACAGGGTGAGGCCGTGGTAGGCAAAAATGTGCTCCACCGTCCAGAAGGAGAGGTAGCTGAAATGCTCGTGGTAGATGGTATCGAACTGGTTGCCGGCCACCAGCCGCAGCAGGTGCGGAAATTCCATGGTGAGCACGCCATCGGGCTTGAGCAGCAGGCTCAGCCCGGCCACAAAGTCGTTGATGTCGGGCACGTGGGCCAGCACGTTGTTGCCAATCAGCAGGTCGGCCCGGCCGCAGCTAGTGGCCACGTCGCGGGCCGTTTCCAGGCCAAAAAACTTGCCGAGGGTGTTGATGCCTTTCTGGCGGGCGTAGTTGGCCGCGTTCTCGGCCGGCTCGATGCCCAGCACCGGAATGCCGGCCTCGACGAAGTACTGGAGCAGGTAGCCGTCGTTGCTGGCCACTTCCACCACCAGGTGCTCGGGGCCGAGGCCGAAGCGTTCGATGGCCATGGCGGTGTAGGCCTGCGCGTGCCGCAGCCAGGAGGGCGAGTACGACGACAAGTAGGCGTAGTCGTTCGGAAACACGTCGGCGGGGGTTATCAGGTCCTTCACCTGCACCAGCTGGCAGGCCCGGCACACGTAGGCGTGCAGGTCGTAGAAAGCCTCGGCCCGGTCAAAGTCCTCGGGCCGCACGTGCTCCTGGCACAGCGGCGAAGGGCCCAGGTCGACGAAGGTGACGTGCAGCGGCGTGCCGCAAAACCGGCACGTTCCCGCCGGGGCCACTGCTTCCGAGGTGGGCACCGGGAAGCCCACGGGGCTTGGCAACACCAGGGGCAAGTCGTAGACGGCGTGCCCCTCCAGCACGGGCGGTAGGGAGTTCATCATGGGAGTATTGTGCAGAAAAGACGAAAAGACAGGGCTTGGCAACAATTTGAAATTCAAGGCGTCAACTAATATCTGATGCCGGACTCGCCGTCGGTTGGCATCAGCTCGGCCAGCGCGGGGCGGCCGAAATAGGCTTCCTGCTCGCGGCGCAGTTGGTCGACCAGGCGGCCTTCGGGCAGCACCACGTCGTCGTAGGTCAGCACCTGGTCCTGGGGCACGTCGTGGCGCAGCGCGCAGCCCTCGGCCACGCCAATGGGCAGCAGGTTTTGCAAGCGGGCGAGCGGGTAGTTCTCGGCCAAGCCGTAGGTCATGTAGTGGCCAATGCCGTCGAGCACGTCGCCGGCCCGGAGCGGGATTTTGGCCGTGGTCACCACTTCCACGCAGGGCGCGCCCTGCGGAGCGAGGGCGGCGTCGTGGAACAGAGCCGCGCGGGCCACCGAGGTGGGCGTTTCGAAGTGGCAGAGGTGGTAAGGCGTGTAAAAGCAGTAGAGCGGCCCGGGGCCCAGCTTGTAGAGCTTGAGGTAGTGCTGCTGCACGGGGTCGTCGTGGGTGCCCAGCACAAACACGCCGGGACCGGGCTCGGCCCCCACCACGTAGTCCACCAGGCCGGGGCCGCCGTTCAGCAGCCGGTCGTGGGGGTACCACTCGGCGGCTTTGCTGATGGGGGTGCCCGGCGCCACGGTGGGGCCCAGCATGCCGCGCTGCGCCACTTCCATGCCCAAGGCATTGGCGATGACGGCCTGCTCGAAGCTGATTTTGCTGCCGTCGGCGAAGCTGGTGACCATGCTCGGGTTCTGGCCCCACTGCCGGGCAAAGCCCTCCTGGGTGGTGGGGTTACGGTAGGGGTCGTGCAGGCCCTTGATGTTGCCGCACAGCACCGGCTTCACGCCCAGCCCAATCACGAAGCGGGCCAGGTTGAGCGTCACGCCGGGCTGGTCGCCGTCCGAGACGGTGTAGACCACGCCGGCGCGGTCGGCATAAACCTTTAAAATGGAGCCCACGGTGCCGTCCAGCTCGGCGTTGAGCAGCACCACGTGCTTGCCGTGCCGGATGGCTTCGAGCACCACGTGCGCGCCGTGCTCCACGGCGCCGGTCACTTCGATGATGACGTCGATGCCCCCGGCGCGGCTCAGCAGCAGGGCGTCTTCGGTGATGGCGGGCCGGCCTAGCTCGACGCAGCGCTCCAGGGCCGCCACCGACGACACTTCGTGCACGCCCACCTCGCCGGCTTCCTCGTAGGCGCGGCGGGCCTGGGCCAGGGTGCGGTTGGCCACGGCGGCCAGCACCATGCCCGGCACGTAGCGGCAAATTTGCCGGGCCACGCCCCGCCCCATAAACCCGGCCCCCACCATGCCCACCCGGATGGGCCGGCCAGCGGCCTGACGAGCCTTCAGCGCGTTGTCAACTAGTATCATGGCAATTATCAGTGAGCAGTGAGCAGTGAACAAGAAGCAGTGGGTAGGGGACCACAAACAGAAAATTGGGAAGCGGATTCTGACCGCCGCTCTCCCAATTGTTCATCGGTCGTTGTTCACGGCCAACTGATGCTTGAAATCTGGGTGAGCCTGGTCTTTGGCCGACAGCAGTTGCGGCGGGGCGGGCCAGGCGATGCCCAGGGTGGGGTCGTTCCAGCGCAGGCCGCCCTCGGCGCCGGGCGCGTACTTGGCCGATACCTGGTACGTCACGTCGGTGTGGGGCGTCAGCGTGAGGAAGCCGTGGGCAAAGCGCTCGGGCACGAACAGCTGCCGGAAGTTGTCCGCCGTCAGCTCCACGCCCACCCACTGGCCGAAGGTGGGGGACTCCTCGCGCAGGTCCACTATCACGTCGAAGAGGGCCCCGCGGGTGCAGCGCACCAGCTTGCTTTCCTCGTGGGGCGGCAGTTGGTAGTGCATGCCGCGCAGCGTGCCCTGGGTGGGGTTTGACGACAGGTTGGCTTGCAGCGGCGGCAGGTGCAGGCCGTGGGCCGCAAACTCGTCCTCGCACCACGAGCGGGCAAAAAAGCCCCGTTCGTCGGAGCGCCGCTCCAGGTCAATGATAAAGGCTCCTGCCAGTTTGGTTTCGGTGAAAATCATAAGCCGCCGGGGGTGAAAAAAATACCTGGTGTTGACATGTATCGGTTATTGGTTGGGCGCCGACGCGCTACGTGGCGGCCATTGCCTCGGCCCGCGGCGGGGCGGCGGCGGGTGCTGCCGGGCTGGCCCAGGTCAGCCGTTCGGTCAGCTCGCCGTGTTCGCGCAACGACGTCAGCACGCGCAGGCGCATCAGGCGGGAGGTGCGGAACAGCGGGTCGCAGAACTCCATGGCCTGGAGTTGTTCGTGGAGCTCGGCAATGGTGGCGGCCAGGCGGTGCCGGGGCTGGTGGTCGGGGGCCAGCTGCCGGAACAAGCCGAAGTCGACCCGGTAGGAGCGCAGGTCGGGGGCCGCGGCGGGGTTCACGTGCACGCGGGTGCCGGGCAGGGCCGCGGCTACGGCCTCGGCCAGCTCTTTCACCCGGTAGTTCCACTCGTCCGAGCCCGCATTCACGGCCAGGAACGAGCCGCCGTTCGCGGCCGTGCGGCCAATGGCCCACTCAGTGGCCCGGGCCATGTCGCGCACGTGAATGAGCGGACGCCAGGGCGTGCCGTCGCTCAGGATGCTGATTTCGCCGCTGGCCACGGCGCTGGCCACGAAGTCGTTCAGCACCAAATCGAGCCGGAGCCGGTCGCTCCAGCCGCAGGCCGTGGCGAAGCGCAGGCAGGTCACGGTGAAGTCGGCGTCGGCCAGCGGGGCCAGGTCCTGCTCGCTGGCCACTTTCGAGCGGGCGTAGGCCGTGAGCGGGTTCACGCCCGAGGCTTCGGTCTTGGCGTCTTCGCCCCCCATGCCGTAGATGCTGCACGAGCTGGCGAACACGAAGGCCCCCACGCCGGCGGCTTTGGCCTGCCGGGCCAGCTTGATGCCGGCGCGGTGGTTGATTTCCATGGTCACTTCTTCGTAGGCGTTGCCCATCGGGTCGTTCGAAACGGCCGCCAGGTGCACCACGGCGTCCACCCCGGCCAGCAGGGCGTCGGGCACCTGGCGCACGTCGCCAAATTCCTGCCGGTCGAGCCGCGACTCGGGCAACCGGGAGGCGCCCGTCAGGCAGTGGGCAAAAAAGCCCAGGTCGTAGCCAATCAGCTCGGCGTGGGGAAACACCTGGCGCAGGTGCTGCACCACGCCCGGGCCCACGTAGCCCATGTTGCCGGTGATGAGGATGCGGGAAGGAGTCATAAAACGATGGGTTGGCGCGGGGCTAGAAAGATTAACTAGAGGGTAAGAGCCGGCGTAGGGGTCACCAGGTGGGCGGGTTGCAGGCGGGTGGGCCGGGCCGGGTCGTCGGTGGCCGGGGCGTGCGGGGCCGCCGTCCGGGGCGGCGCGGCGGGCCACACCTTCCACGGCGCGCTGCCCGTCTGCCACAGCTCTTCGAGCATGGTGCGGTCGCGCAGCGTGTCCATCGGCTGCCAGAACCCGCTGTGGCGGTAGGCCGTCAGCTGGCCCTCGGCGGCCAGGCGCTCCAGCGGGCCCTTCTCCCACACCGTCTCGTCGCCGTCGATGTAGTCAAAAATGCCGGGCTCCAGCACAAAAAAGCCGCCGTTAATCCAGGGGGTTTCGCCGCCTTCGGGCTTTTCCATGAAGTTGTGCACGCGGGTGTCGGCGGTGCTCAGGTTGAACACCCCGAAGCGCCCCGGCTGACGCACGGCCGTGAGCGTGGCCAGCGCCCCCTGCTGCTGGTGATGCCGGATGCTGGCCCGGATATCAATGTCGCTCACCCCGTCGCCGTAGGTCAGGCAGAAGGTCCCCTCGTTCAGGTACTCCCGCACGCGCCGGAGCCGGCCGCCGGTCAGGGTTTCGAGGCCCGTGTCGACCAGCGTCACGGTCCAGGGCTCGGCGTGGTTGCAGTGCACGTGCATCTCCTGGCGGTCCATTCGGAAAGTCACGTCCGAGTTTTGCAGGAAATAGTCGGCGAAATACTGCTTAATCATGTGCCCCTTATAGCCGCAGCACACCACGAAGTCGGTGATGCCGTGGTGGGCGTAGATTTTCATGATGTGCCACAGAATCGGCTTGCCGCCAATTTCCACCATGGGCTTGGGCCGGATGCCGCTTTCTTCGCTGATGCGGGTGCCGTAGCCGCCCGCCAAGATGACTGCCTTCATTGGGTGCGTATTCTGAGGGTGCGTATTCTGAGGGTGAAAGAGGTAAGCGAAGGCAGTGCGCTCAGGCAGTGCGCCAGGTGTTGCTGCCGGGCCGCGCCGGCCGGCCGGTCAGCGGCCGCTGACCGGCGCCGCTCACGAGGTGGCGCCAAACGGCCGGGACCAGCAGGTACAAAAACCACGAGTTGGTGACCAGGTAGCGGCGGGCCAGGCGGCGGGGCTCCTGGCACAGCCGAAACGCCCATTCCAGCCACAGCTGCCGGGCCCACACGGGCAGGCGGGGCTCTTGGCCCGCGTACACGGGAAAAGCCTGGCCCACTCCCAACATGCAGGCCCGGATGCGGCCCTGGTGGGCCGCCATCCATTGTTCCTGTCGCGGGCAGCCCAGGGCCACAAACAGCAGGTCGGGGTCGGCGGCGTTGATGGCGGCCACGTCGGCCGCTTCCTCGGCAGCCGTGAGGGGCCGGAAGGGGGGCGCGTGCACCCCCGCAATGCGCAGGGTGGGCAATTCGCGCCGGGCGCGCGCCACCATGGCCGCCAGCACCTCATCGGTGGTGCCGTAGAAGTACACCGACTGGCCGCGCGCGGCGGCGGCTTCCAGCAGGGCCGGCAGCAGGTCCATGCCGGCCACCCGCTCCTGCGGCTCCCCGTGGAACCAGCCCACGGCCGCCGCCACGGGGCTGCCGTCGGGCGTGACCACGGCCGCGCCGGCCAGCACCTGCCCGAAGGCCGGGTTGCGGTGGGCTTCTACCAGCATGTGCACGTTGGCGCAGCACACGTAGGCCGACGACCGGGCGGCGCCCAGCTGCAGAATGGAATCAACAAAGTCGGCGGGGGCGCCGGTCGAAACCAGGGCGTTGAGTACCGGGCGTTTGGGAAGTAGGGCTTTCATAGCAACGATGGAGAATCCCTAGTAGACGTTCTTTTCGCCGCGCACCATGTTGCGCAGGGTTTGCCCGATAATCTGCAGGTCGAGCCCGAACGACCAGCTCTCCATGTATTTCAGGTCGTATTCTACCCGTTTTTCCATGGCGTGGGGGGCGCGCGTCTCGCCGCGGTAGCCGTTCACCTGGGCGTAGCCCGTGATGCCCGGCATGATGGTGTGGCGCATGGGGTAGGTGCGGATGTGCTTGGAGTATTCCTCCAGCTGCGACACCATATTGGGCCGCGGCCCCACCACCGACATGTGCCCCAGCAGCACGTTGAAAAATTGCGGCAGCTCGTCGAGGTTGTACTTGCGCAGGTACTTGCCCACCCGCGTCACCCGGGGGTCGGCCCGGGTGGCCTGCAGCTCCGTCTGGCGGTGGTCGTTGCGCATGGTGCGCAGCTTGTAGCACGGGAACAGCTGGTTGCGCCGGCCGGGCCGCATCTGCTTGAAAAACACCGGCCCCGGCGAGTCGAGCTTGATGAGCAGGGCCAGCAGCGGCATCACAATCGGAAACAGGGCGCCAATTACTACCGCCGAAAAGCCGATGTCAAACAGCCGCTTGAGTGCCTGATTGGCGTGGATGCCCAGCGGCTCGTGCCGAACCGTGAGGATGGGCATCCGGTCGTAGAAGTACACGTTCACGTCGCGCCCCATCGTGGCCGAGTAGTCGGGCACGATGCGGAAGGAAAGAAAGTTTTCCGCCGCGAAGCTCGACAGGTCCTCAATCAGCGCGTGCCGGTCGAAGGGTAGCGTGAAGTATAGCTCGTCGATGCGGGTGCTCAGGCAGTAGGCCTTCAGCTCGGCCACCGAGCCGCGCACGAGCGCCCGCAAGTCGGCGGCCACCTCTTCGCCAGCATCCGTAAAGAACCCCCTGAACTCGGTGTTCACCGTTTCGCGGCTGGTCAGGAAACGGTGGAGCTCCTGCCCGCTGGCGTTGGCCCCCACAATAACGAAGCGGCTGGGCTGGGCCACGTGCCGCCGGTAGGCACGGTACCCAAAAGCCAACGCAAACCGCCCCAGCACCACGCCCACCACGGCAAAGCCGTACACCGTGGCCACGTAAGGCAAGGGCCCCAGCGGCGCGTGCAGCAGCATGGCCCCCAGCAGCAGCAAGCCCGCGTGCAGGGCGAAGGTCCGCAGCAAGTAGTGCAGCTTCTCGCCGTACGACATCAGCCGGTCCAGCCGGTAAATGTTGGCGTACTGGCGCGACAAGACACCCCAGAGCAGAGCAAAGATGACGAACAGCAGCGGATTGTATCCTGGCAGCGCCGCCGTTCCAGCGGCGGTGTAGGCAGCCAGGCGGAAAGCGCCAAAAATTACCAGCGTATCGACCAGCGGCAGGACAATCAGTGACGTATCGGTGTAGTGTTCATAGCGTTCCATAAGCAGTGAAGAGATGGCATGGGTGCAGCGTATGGGAGAGCGGGTGAGAAGAAGGTTTAGGGAGGTGTCGTAAAGTAAATCATTATTTATTAATTAGTCAATATTTATTTACATTAAATCTATGTAAAGAGTCGCTTCATAAGCTAAAAATCATAATAATATTGCGCAATTGTTTATTAGATTAATATTAATAGCATAAATATTATATTATCTAGCTGGGAATAAATGATTCCATTTTTGCCAATGGAATTTTTGTTCCGGCAAAATGGCTTTGGCTGCGCGCTGCTCAACCGCTAGGGAGGGCGGGTGACGTAGCAGGCGTCGGGTGGACTGGGCGGCCGGGGTGGGGTGGGCCGTTTGCTGCCTCTAGAGGGCGTTGCCGGCTTTTTTTCGCCGGGTGGCTTCTTTGTCGTCGCCGCTGCTGCGGTAGCGGCGCTGCGCGAGCAGGGGCCGCAAAGCCTCGGCTGCGGAGCCCTTGCGGGGCGGGATGTCCAGGTTGGCGGGGTACTCGATGCTGGCGTGCAGCGTGTCGAGCAAATCCCCGAACTGGGCTTCGCACTGCTCCAGCAGGCGCTCGCGGCCCGCGTAGTGCGCCCTTTTCTGCGAGTCGGTCATTTCGGCCAGCGGGTCGACGGGCAGGTGGTCTTTGTCGTGCCGCGGGCGCAGAATGATTTTTTGGTGCAGGTCGCGGTAGCCCACGTCGTCGAACTGGATACCGACCAAATCTTCGAGTAGCTCCTGCACGCTCAGCAAATGCTTCAGCACCCGTTTCAGCTGCCGGTCGATGCTCAGCCAGTACTGGTTTTGCTGCACTTCCAGCAGTTGCTCCAGCACCCGCAGCTCAGCCGCACCGGCCTCGTTGGCGAGAGGCAGGGCCTCGCTGGCCGCTGTGTCGGGCGCAGGGGCCGGGGGGGACGAAGCGGCCGGGGCCCCGGCCGGGTCGGGGTGTTCGGGCCGGGGAAGGTCTTCGGGGTAGTATTTGCCGTAGGGGCGGGCCGCTTTGGGCAAGTCGCCTTTGCCGGTCAGGAGCCAGGTGGCGTTGATTTGGGGGTATTTCTCGGCTATTCTTTCCAGGAGCACCACATCGGGCTTGTTGCGGCCCGCCATTACGTTGGCAATGCGGGCCACGGATGCCCCCAAGCTCTTGGCAAACAGCGGAGGGCTCACGTTCAAATAGTTTACTATCTGAGCAATGCGGTCATTGATGAAAGTCTTTTGCATAAAAGTCGCCGGTTGGGAAGGCTCGGAATGTGGGTCGACGGAATGCCGGGTAACTAGCTGCCGGTGCGACGCGGCAAGCGGGGGGGTAAACCCCACACGGCGGAACTGGCGAAGCGGGGCACGGCGGCCCGATTGACGACGTAGCCCCGACGCGGGAGTGCCGGGGTCAACGACGCAATTGAGCGGGAAGCGCGCTTACTGTTGAAAAAACCTTCCCCGAGCCCACTCTTGCCGCCGGCAGCGGCTTGGGTGAAGCAGCGCCGAGCAATATTGTGAAATGTAATGATTATTACCTTAAATATAAACAAACAAATTAAAAAAATATTATTTGCTGCTTTAATTCAGCGAGAATAAGGGATTAATGCAGGTCACTGCCGTCCTAGTGCAAAATTTTGAGCCGTTATGTGGCTATTTGGTTGTGCCGGCGGCGGGGCGCTCCCGGCGGGTACCGAACGTGGTGGCCCTGCCCGGAGTGGCCGGGTGCACCTTTGCGGGCCGCCTGGCTTGCGTTTTACGTTTCGTCTCTGCCCGCACTTCCCTGGAATAGAATCATGCCCGCCCTCATCCAAACGCCCGAAACCACCCACCGCGTCCACTTCCAGGACTGCGACATGCTGGGGCACCTCAACAACGCCCGTTACCTCGACTACTTTCTGAATGCGCGGGAGGACCACACCACCGCCCACTACGCCCTGAACCTGGGCGAGCTGGCCCGCGAGCAGCGCGCCGCCTGGGTCATCACCAAGCACCACCTGAGCTACCTCAAGCCGGCGCGGCAGGGGGTATTGGTGCGCATTCTCAGCCAGCTCATTCACTTCGACAACTCGAACCTGGTGCTGGAAATGCAGATGCGCAACGAGGCCGGCACCCACCTGCTGGCGCTGCTGTGGTCGGAAATGACCTACGTGAGCGTGCCCGCCGGCGCCCGCCTCGACCATTCGGAGGCCATGATGGAGCTGCTCGACCAGGTGGACGTGGAGGAAGTGGGCTACGACCCGGACGGGTTCGATGAGCGGGTAAAGCAGGTGCGTCAGGAGCTGAAACGGCAGCGGGAGGCGTAACCTCACCCCCTGACCCCCTCTCCCGCGGAGAGGGGGCACCGGTTCTGCGCACACGTGGAAGAAGTTAAAAGTTGAGAGTTAAAAGTTAAAAGCTCGTCTGATGATTTGGGTGGACTTTCTAATTAGCTCAATCCACGCATGTCCGGTTCCCTCTCTCCGCCGGAGAGGGGGTCATGCCCCGGAGGGGTCTCGTGAGGTTACCGCCAGCTGTTGTCGCGCTCGTTGGCGTCCATGAAGACGCCCTGCTGCAAGGTCACCGATTTCACGGCTTTGGGCACCGGGATGGTGGCCTGGCGCGGGTTGGCTTGCCAGACGGCGGGGGACTGGTGGAGGGTGGCCTTGGTGCCGTCGGTGTATTCCAGGGCCAGGTCGAAGGGGATGGCGAAGCCGCCGGGGTTCTGGACGGTGACGGCGGGGCCGGTGACGGGGGCCACGGCCAGGTCGATGTAGTGGTTGGTGAAAAACCAGTTTTGGAAGAACCAGGTCAGGTCCTGGCCGGCGGTGTTGGTGAAGGAGTTGAAGTAGTCCCAGGGCGTGGGGTGCTTGCCGTGCCAGCGGTCCATGAAGGTGTGGAGGCACTTTTTGAACAGGGCGTCGCCGAGCAGGTCCTTCAGGGCGAAGTAGCTGAGGGAGGGCTTACCGTAGGCGTTGTTGCCGTAGCCGGCGCGCAGCTCGCTGCTGGGCGTGATAATGGGCAGGTCCTGGGCGGCGTTGCGGTCGCGAATCCAGCCGTTGACGCGGAACTGCTTGTAGAGCTGGTCGGCGGTGGCGGCGCCGTTTTCGGCGGTGTTGATGAGGCGCTCGAAGGTGGTGGCCCAGCCTTCGTCCATGAAGGCGAAGCGGCTTTCGTTGATGCCCATGTAGAAGGGAAACCAGGTGTGGGCAATTTCGTGGTCCTGCACGAACTGGGCAAACTTGGGGTCCTTCTGGGGGCTGTCGTTCACCATCATCGGGTATTCCATGTCGGCGAAGCCCTGGAAGGCCGTCATGGTGGGGAAGGGGTAGGCCACGCCGGGCCAGTTCTGGGGGTTCGAGAACCAGCCGAGGGCGTACTGGCCGTTTTTGACGGACTCGCGGAAATCGATGGTGGAGTCGGCGTAGGCGGCTTGCATGTTGGCGCGGCGCTTGGTGCGGGCATCGACCACGACGCTGGCGGCGTCCCAGACGTAGTGGTTGCTCAGGCCGCAGGTGACGTCGGAGATGTCGCGGGCGGTGAAGGTCCAGGTGTTGAGGGGGCGCTGGGCGGTGACGGCGTTTTTGGCCAGGTCGGCGGCGGTGGCCACGTGGATGACTTTGTCGCTGGTCAGCGACTGCTTCAGGCGCTTGGCGGCGGCTTTTTGCAGCACCTGGTCGGGGTTCTGGAGGGTGCCGGTGGCCCATACGATGTAGTTGGCGGGGGCCTGCACGCGCAGGGTGTAGTCGTTGAAGTCGTTGTAGAACTCCTTGCTGTCGACGAAGGGCAGCCGGTCCCAGCCGGCGTAGTCGTCATACACGGCCACGCGGGGGTAGAAGTAGGCCAGGAAAAAGGTGGTGGGGTCAATCTGGCCCTCGCGGCCGCTCTCGACGGAGACGGGAAAGTGCCAGGCGATGCTGAAGGTGACGGAATCGCGCGGGGCCAGCGGGCGGGCCAGGGGCAGGCTGCGGGCGGTGCCGCCGTCGGCGAAGGGGGCGGGGCGGGCCTGGCCGTTGACCCGGAAGGTGTCGATGACGAGGCCGGTGGTGAGGTAATCAGGGTTGGCGTCGGCGTCGCGGGCGGCGCCGGGCCGGTGGATGTTCATCGTGAGGCGCATCACAACCTGGCGTAGGGTGTCGGGGCTGTTGTTGAAGTAGGTGATGGTTTCGCGGCCGCGGATGTCGCGGGCGGGCGGGGCGGCCTGCACGGTGATGTCGTAGCGGGCGCGGTTTTGCCAGTACTTGGGGCCGGGGCGGCCGTCGGGCGCGCGGGTGCCGTTGTCGAAGGCGCGCTGAATGTCGCGCGGCATGTAGAGGGCGGGCGTCTGGGCGGTGGCCGGGAGGGCGGTGGCGAGGAGGAGGAGGGCGAGGAGGGGTTTCAGCATGGGGAGGGAGTTGGTGGGGGGTAAAACTACGCGGGGTTGCCAAACCCCCCCGCCCCCACAAAAAAAAAGAGGGGGGGAAACGGCCGCCCTTGGTGGCAAGTTATTTAAAGTCCCAAAAAATGGAGTAGTCGGTGAAAGCCCACGAAATGCG
>NZ_JANNOD010000088.1:0-9545 GCF_031398885.1 Hymenobacter sp. | reverse complement strand
GGGGCCCGAGCGATTGTAGCCGCCACACCCGGGGGCACCTTCTTGCCGGGCCCTGCCGCCACATCTCGTTTGGGTTTGTAATTTTTTTTTCGCGCGTGATGTCGCGGCGGCGCTCGACATGACGTGCCACCCTGTTCTGGCGGCTACATGCGCTCGGGCACCTGCATACCCAGCAGGCCCAGCGACACTTTGATTTGCTCGCCCACGCGGGCTGAGAGAGCCACGCGCAAGCTGCGCCGGGCCGGGTCGGTTTCCTGGAAAATGGAGACTTCGGCGTAGAAGCGGTTGTAGGCCTTGGCCAGGTCGTAGGCGTACTGGGCCACCACGGCGGGCGAGAGAGCGCGGGCGGCCTCGGCCACCACGGCGGGGTAGCGGGCCAGCTCCTGCACCAGCTCGCGCTCGGTGGCGTCGAGGCTGGTGAGGCTGCTCCAGTCGGCCGTTTCGCTGATGCCCAGCTCGGCGGCCTTGCGGCGAATGGCCGCGATGCGGGCGTGCGAGTACTGGATGAACGGCCCCGTGTGCCCCTCCAGGCTCACCGACTCTTCGGGGTTGAAGAGCATCCGCTTCTTGGGGTCAACTTTCAGCAGGTAGTATTTCAGCGCGCCCAGGCCCAGCATGTGGTACAGCTCTTCCAGCCCGGCGTCGCTCAGGCCCTCGGTTTTGCCTTTTTCGAGGGTGGCGGCTTTGGCGGCGGCCACCACGTCGCGCACCAGCTCGTCGGCGTCGACCACGGTGCCTTCGCGCGACTTCATCTTGCCCGAGGGCAGGTCCACCATGCCGTAGCTGAGGTGGTGGATGGCCGCGGCGTAGGGCTTGCCCAGCTTGGCCAGCGTGGCTTGCAGCACCTGCATGTGGTAATTCTGCTCGTCGGCGATGACGTAGATGCTGCTGTCGTAGCCGAAATCCTGGTACTTCAGCTCGGCCGTGCCCAGGTCCTGGGTGATGTAGACGCTGGTGCCGTCGGCGCGGAGCAGCAGCTTTTCATCCAGGCCTTCGGCTTGCAAATCGACCCACACCGAGCCGTTTTCTTTCTTAAAGAACACGCCTGTTGAAAGGCCCTCTTCCACCCGCTCCATGCCCAGCAGGTAGGTGCCGGACTCGTAGTAGAACTTGTCGAAATCAACGCCGATGTTCTTATACGTCTCGTCGAAGCCTTCGTAGACCCAGCCGTTCATCTGGCGCCAGAGGCTCACCACGGCGTCGTCGCCGGCCTCCCAGGCTTGCAGCATCTGCTGGGCTTCGGCCATGAGCGGGGCCTGCTTCTTGGCGATGTCGGAGGCCACGCCTTCGGACTCCAACTGGCGGATTTCCTCGCGGTAATGCTTCTCAAACAGCACGTAGTACTTGCCAGCGAGGTGGTCGCCCTTCAGGCCCGCGCTCTGCGGCGTTTCGCCCTGGCCGAAGCGCTGATAGGCAATCATCGACTTGCAGATGTGGATGCCGCGGTCGTTCACCAGGTTGGCCTTGGTGACGGTGGCACCGGTGGCTTTGAGAATCTCGGCCACCGAGTAGCCCAGGAAATTGTTGCGCAGGTGGCCCAGGTGCAGGGGCTTGTTGGTGTTGGGCGAGGAGTACTCGACCACCACGTTGCGCGGGCCGCCCGGGGTGGCCACGGGCGCCGTGGCGGGCTGGGCGCGCAGTTGGTCGAACACGGCCAGCCACTCGGCGTCGGCAATTTCCAGGTTCAGGAAGCCCTTCACCACGTTGTAGCCGCTCACGCGGGGCTCGTGGGCTTGCAGCCACTCGCCCAGCGCCTGGCCGATTTGCTCCGGGCCCTTGCCCAGGGCCTTGGTGAGCGGGAACGTGACGAGGGTGAAGCTGCCGGCAAACTCCTTGCGCGTGGGCTGGAGCGCGAGGCTAGCGGCGGGGATTTCGGTGCCGAATACTGCCTGGGCGGCGGTTTGCAGGGCGGTTTTGAGGGCGGTTTCTAGTTGTTGCACGCGGCAAAGGTACGGGCTGCCCGAAACCCCACGAGACCCCTGTTCGCTAAATGCGCGAAGCCTGCGGAGAGGGGGCACCGGTTCGGGCTCTATCTGCCAGCCTGTGTCCAGTTCGGCCCCGCCGGGTGCCGCAACCACCCCGAAACTTACAGCAGCTAAAAGCCCCGTTAGTGGCTGGCGGTGCCATCGATGACTACATTGCGGCAGGGTGCGGGGTCGCACCCTACTACGCGCCTCGTGCCTTAACTTCATTGGCACATTCGTGTTGTCCGCGACACTTGCTTCTATTCCAATGAAACCGGATAGTTCTTCCCTGCACCGTTACGGGCTTTTGCTTGAGAAAGTAGGGGGCATCTTCGCCATTGCGGCCGCCATTGCTTTTGGTACCGCGCACCTATTGGAAGCCTCCTCAAAAGCTGATGAAGACGAGTTGGATGCCACCGACCACCTTCTGCGCACACCCGCCAACCGCCGCCGCCTGTTGGCCGCCGTGGAGCGCGACAAAAAACGTCAATTTATTGCCCGGCAACCGCTGG
Organism: Hymenobacter sp.; assembly: GCF_031398885.1. Taxonomy (GTDB): domain Bacteria; phylum Bacteroidota; class Bacteroidia; order Cytophagales; family Hymenobacteraceae; genus Hymenobacter. The sequence goes on along the minus strand of NZ_JANNOD010000088.1, from coordinate 7,069 downwards.
ATGCGGCGTGAGAAATATACGCCGGGGCATCCTCTGGGACCCCGACGCCTGGCAGGATTACCTCGACTGGCGAGCGACCGAACCCGAGAATGTTGAAAAAATCAACACCTTCATTCGGGAGTGTCTGCGAACTCCCTTCACCGGTACCGGCAAGCCCGAACCGTTAAAAGGTCCGCTGCAAGGCTATTGGTCCCGACGCATCACCCGCGAGCATCGTTTCGTGTACCGCGTCGATGATGTTGCTATTCATATTCTGGCCTGCAAAGACCATTATTGACCTCCGTTACGGCCCAGCGCAGCTGTTCCACCCCTACCCCATCACTGATACCCTGCAACCGGCGCGGCCCAGCAAGGCTGCTTTCCCCCGAAGTCTCTGCCAGCGCAGCCGAAGACGGCCAGTCCGTGGCGAGCGCCGCGGCCCACATCCAATCGCTGATGCGCCCGCCGGATGAATAGCCCACCGAAACTTGAGCAACCTAAAGCCCCACCAGTGTCTGGCGGGGCTTTTTGATTGGCGGCAATGAAGTTCAGGAAACTCATGCTCGTACAGCATTTCCTGAACTTTGATTAGTAGACGAGTTTCTTAAACTCGCGCCTACCTGTTGAGGTCTGTTTCTGCCCCTTGTGAAATCAGTCAGCACTTTATATTGGTAGTTTACTGGAAGGAGGGCTCAATTAATGGAAAGCTTAACTCGGTCCTCAGTGCTTGCGCCCCCCCCGTCTCAGTGACTATTCAATCGCTTCATTTCTCCGCAACGCTTGCACACTGTACGTTTTGCTTTCAATGGTGTCCGTGTCGCAATGAAGGGACTGTTGGCCGCCGGGCACAGTGACCCAGTGACAGTTTTTTACCCCGTGAACCAGCTTAACAACCTGTATGGTATCGCCGCGGCAGGTGTACACAAAATCCTCGTGCTCGGCGTCCACCGTTCCCACTTTTACCCGAAAGCTGGTAAAATCGGTCAGGTAGTCTGCATCCACTCCGACAAGCGACACCGCAACAGTCTCAACGTAAAGTTGACGATGGCAAAGAGGGCTTGTTCGCTTGGATACTTGCCCGCACCCGGTGGCAACGAAGCACATTATTACCATCAACACGTAGTTCATTAAGCTATTGGAAGAGGCACTTCACGCACCGTTTACTGATGGTAAAATACGTGAAATACAGTTCATGCAAAGGATAGGATTTATAGTCTGCTAACTCTTCACGAGTCAGTCTGCTTAACGAAACGACAACCGCAAAAAAGCCCCACCAGCTATTGGCTTATCCTCACCCAAGTTTTATGGGTCCTCGTCGGGTGTCGCTGAAACGGTCCGGTCCGACCGGTTAGAGGACCACCGATTTCCACCGCCCGGCAATCGGTCGGACCCGAGCAACGACCTCAGATTTGGGTAACGACAAGCCAACTACTGGGGGGCTTTCTGTTGCGGCAGCGGCTTAAGCTACCGGCTTCGTATCGACGCTACCTTGGGGGCCGCGCTGGCCGAGGACGATGAGCTTGGTGTAGCCCTGAAAGCGGAGCCAGACCTCGTGCTTGGCGGGCGAGTTTTGGTAGGGCCGGAGCTGCACCCGGATTTGGTTGATGAGGGCGGTGTTGCGGCGCAGCAGGTCGATGAGGGTTTGGCGGTCGGTGCTGCCGGCCACCACGGTGGTGCGCTGGCTGGCCTGTTTTTGCTCGAAGCGGGCCAGCAGGCGGGTGGTTTCGGCCAGGTCGTCGGCGGTGAACTCGCGCCGGGCCAGCGCCGGGGCCAGGGGGGCGGCCTCCTTCAGCAGGGCCCCGACGATGCTGGCAAAGCTGGCGTCGTCGGTCTGCGCAATCTCGGTGCGGCTGTAGCGCACGCGGCCGGCCAGGTCCTCGTCGGAGGCGGTTGGGCTGGCGGCGTGGGCTTGCAGGGCGGCGGCCAGGCGCAGGGCCAGGGCCTTGAGCTGGCTTCTGGTCCCGGCTTTTTGCTGGGTGGTGTCGCCGCTGGGGTTGCCCATCACGACGGCTTCCAGGGTGCGGGCCTGGGCGAGGTTGGCGGCGTGCGCGGCGCGCAGGGGCGCGATGTCGGCTTCGAGGGCGGCATAGAGGGCCTGGTCGGCTTGCAGGCCGGCGGCGGTGGCGGTGTCGCGCAGGAGCTGCGCGTTGAGCTTGTTATTGTCCATGTCGCGGGGCGTTAGGGGTAGAAGTGTGCGTCAAACGTAGCAATTATTTAAGTATTGCCGAGCTTTCGCCGGCATCCCCGCCCCTGCCCCCGCCATCTCACTACCCGCCAACCACTTCGTAACACTCGCCAACCGCTTCGTAACACTCGCCAGCGGCTTCATAACGCCTGCCAACGGCTTCGTAACATTCGCCAACGGCTTCGTAAGGCCCGCCAACCGCTTCAAGGGCCCAAACCTTGCTTCGTAAGCCCCGCCAACCGCTTCGTAGGCACAACCCTTCGTTTCTAACCGCAAACCTTGCCCTAAAGCGCGGACCTCCCAACCGTAGCGCAAACCTTCGCCCCCGAAGTAAACCTTGCGGCGGCGGGGCCGGACGGCCGCCCCCTGCCAACGCAAACGCTGCGGGCATAGCGTGCGGGAGGCCAACGGTTAACTCCTCCGCTCCTTCACTCGGCGCGGCGCGGGGCCTGGGGTAGCACGCGTTCCGGGCGGGCCTTGCGCCGCAGGAAGGGCCGTTCCAGCCCGTAATAGGAAACCAGGGCCAGCAGCACGGACAGCCCCAGCGTGGCCAGCAGCGTGAGCAGCCACCGGAGCCAGCCCACTTGCGCGTCGAGCCACGGGCCGCCCAGGTGCAGCACCACGGCCACCGCCAAATAATGCAGCATGTAGAGGCCGTAGGAGAGCTTGCCCAGATAGCGCAGCCATCCTTGTTCCAGAGTAACGACTGATTTTTCGGCCGCGGCCAGGTTCAGAATCAGCACCGCGAACAAGCCGGCGTACACCTGCTCGTGCAAGGCGAAGCGCCGGCCCCAGGCCAGCAGGCCCAGCACGGCCAGCAGGCTCAGCCATTGCGTTGCCGGGGCCAGCAGCCAGCGCAGCACCGCCGTGCGTCGCTGAAAAAGCAGGATGGCCGGCACCGCCCCCACCACCAGGCAGTCGAGCCGGAAGTAATACAGGAAGTTGAAAGCAAACGTCAGCCCCGGGCCGGGCGCGGGCTGGGCCGCGTGAAACGCCACGACGACGACGCGCTGGGCGCCCAGCAGCAGCAGCAACAGGCCGCCCACCACCGGCAGCACCCGCGCCCCCGCCCGGCGCAGCACCCACGGCCACAGCAGGTAGAACTGCTCCTCGGTGCCAATGGACCAGGTCTGCGACAAGAACGGGGTGCCGCCGTAGCGCACCAGCGCCACGTTGGGCAGCAACAGGGCATAGAGCACGGCCTTTTCGGGCAGCTGCGCGACATCCCCGCTGAAGCCCGCCGCCCGCAACCACGCCACCTGGGGCAGCACGAGCAGCGCCAGCAGCACCACGGCGTAGTACAGGGGCCAGAGGCGCAGCGCCCGCCGCTGGTAAAACCGGCCCACCGCCACCCGCCCAAACTGCTCCTGCTCCACCAACAACAAGTAGGTAATCAGAAACCCGCTCAGGACGAAGAACAAGGTGACGCCCACGTCGCCCATGCGCTGCACGGCCGGCACCGCGCTCAGCGTGGGGCGGCCGTGAAACAGCCGCTGCTGCTCGATGTGGTTGACGATGACCAGCAGCGCCGCCACGAAGCGCAGTCCGTCGAGGTTGGGGAAATAAACCGGGCCGCCCGGACGGCGGTAGAAGGACGGGGCGGGCATCGGGCCAAAAGTACTGGCCCCGGCCGCCGGTGCCCAGGTTAGGCTTGTCCTTGAATTAAAGAACGTCATGCTGAGCTTGCCGAAGCATCTCGCGTGTGGTAGTAATCCAATCGCTGAACGATGCGAGCGAGATGCTTCGGCAAGCTCTGCATGACGTTCTTTAATTCAAATCAAAAACAGCTTTGCCTACCTGCTCACCACTTCCTCCAGCCGCAGGCGCCGTTCAATGGCCGCCGTGGCTTTTTCCAGGATGTTGAAGGCGTTTTTGGCCATCGTGTTTTCCTGGTCCAGGGTGGGGTTGATTTCGACCATTTCGAAGCACACCACCCGGTCGTTTTCCAGCAGGTCCTGGCACAGGTTTTCGGCCTCGGAGAGGTACAGGCCGGCCTCCACCGGGGTGCCGGTGCCCTTGCTGAACTCCGAGTCGAGGCTGTCCACGTCGAAGGAAACGTACACCATGTCGCAGAAGCGCAGATGCTCGTAAATCTCGCGCGTCACCTGGCGCGAGCCCTTGCGCTGGAACTCGGGCAGCTTTATCCACTTGATGCCCAGGCGCGCGATGACGGCTTCCTCCTCGGCCTCGGTGTCGCGCACGGCCACGTACACCAGGTGCTCGGGGCGCAGCTTGGGGCCGGGCTCGCCCAGGTCCTGGAGGCGGCGCCAGAAGAACTCGGTTTCCGGGTCGGGGAGGTTGCGCTGGTGCTGGCGGTTGTCCTGGCCCAGGGCGGCGGCCAGGGGCATGCCGTGCACGTTGCCGCTGGGCGTGGTGTAGGGCGAGTGAATGTCGGCGTGGGCGTCAATCCAGACCACGCCCAGGGTTTTGGTGGGGTAGGCGGCCTTGATGCCGGCAATGGTGGCGTTGGCGTTGCTGTGGTCGCCGGCCAGCACCAGCGGAAACTCGCCGAAGCGCAGCGTCTGCTCCACGGCGCTGGCAATGCCCTTTTGCACCGTGTAGATGGCGTCGATGTGCTTGGCGAAAGGGAACGGCGTTTTGTCGAACAGGACGTGGTTCAGGTCGGGCACGACCACGGCGTTGAAGCGGCGGAAGTAGTCGGAGCCCTTGTTGAGACAGGCCACGCGCAGCGCGTCAATGCCCATGCTCGCGCCGCGCGTGCCGGCCCCCAGCTCGGAGCGGACTTCCAGTAATTTGATGCGTTTCATAAATCGCAGATGGTGCAGGTGGGGGCACGGATGCCGCCGATGATGTTTTGCTGGCGGATGAGGCTCCGCCAGCGGAGGCCGTTGAGCGGGGAGGCCAAGGCGTCAGCCCACGCAAATAGCGGCGGCGAACAGCCGATTGGGGCCGCTGCCTGTTATGAGCGCGCCGGACCCGAAATAGGTGCCAGCAACTTTCTTTGTAAACGGTTAGCAAAAGTATCAGCGGCAAGCCACGCGCCGCCGAACCACGCCGCCGCCCCAAGAGCATCCGCCGTTGAACATCATCTGCGTCAGTCACGACCAATCTGCAACATCCGCGCTTTAATGGATACTTATCACGACCTGATTTCCCAAACCTTCGATTTTCCCTCGGCCGATTTTACCGTGCAGGACCACGAGCTTCGCTTCCACGACATCGACCTGATGGGCCTGGTGGCGAAGCACGGCACCCCGCTGCGCCTCACCTACTTGCCCAAAATCAGCTCCCAGATTCAGCGGGCCAAAACGTGGTTTGCCGAGGCCATCGCGCACACCGGCTACCAGGGCACGTACTCCTACGCCTACTGCACCAAGTCGTCGCACTTCCGCTTCGTGCTGGAGGAAGCCCTGAAGAACGACATCCACCTCGAAACCTCGTCGTGGTTCGACATCAGCATCATCCGCAACCTGCACGCCCAGGGCAAGGTCGACAAGCAAAAGCACATCATCTGCAACGGCTTCAAGCCCGAGGCGTACAAAAAAGAGGTGGCCGACCTGATTAACGAAGGGTTTGTGAACTGCATGCCCATCATCGATGCGCCCAACGAAATTGACTACTACCACGACCACGTGCGCGAAAACGTGAACCTGGGCATGCGCCTGGCCTCCGACGAGGAGCCGCGCTTCCAGTTCTACACCTCGCGCCTGGGCATTCGCTACGCCGACGCCCTGCCGCTCTACGAGCAGCGCATCAAGGACGACCCGCGCTTCACGCTCACCATGCTGCACTATTTCATCAGCTCCGGCATCAAGGACACGTCCTATTACTGGTCCGAGCTGAGCCGCTTCGTGCACAAGTACTGCGAGCTGCGCAAGGTGTGCCCCACCCTGACCACCATCGACATTGGCGGCGGGCTGCCCATCCAAACCAGCATTCAGCCCGAGTACGACTATCCCTACATGGTGGCCGAGATTCTGCGCACCATTCAGCGCATTTGCGCCGAGGAGGGCGTGCCCGAGCCCCACATCTTCACCGAGTTCGGCATCTTCACCGTGGGCGAGAGCGGCGCCACCATCTACAGCATTCTGGACGAGAAGCTGCAGAACGACAAGGAGCTGTGGTACATGATTGACGGCTCCTTCATCACCAATCTGCCCGACACCTGGGCCCTCAATCAGCGCTTCATTATGCTGGCCCTCAACGGCTGGAACAAGGAATACAAAAAGATTCAGCTCGGCGGCCTCACCTGCGACTCGCAGGACTACTACAACGCCGAGAAGCACCTCTACCAGGTGTTTCTGCCCGAGCGCAAGCCCGCCGATGCGCAGGCCCTCTACGTGGGCTTCTTCCACACCGGGGCTTACCAGGAAAGCCTCAGCGGCTACGGCGGCATCAAGCACTGCCTCATCCCGGCGCCCCGGCACATCATTCTCGACCGCGCCGCAGACGGGACGCTTGTCGACACCGTGTTTGCCCCCGAGCAGGACGCGGCCAGCATGATGAAAATCCTCGGATACCAATAATACAATTTCGGCGTTAGGATTTTTTCGCAGAATATAGCGTTGGCTGCTTATCTTTGAAGCTCAGCTCGTCATCCCTAACCCGTTTTTTTATACTTATGAAAAAGTTCGTATTGCTCGCCGCTGGCGTTGCGGCCCTCTCGCTGGGTGCCTGCAACCGCCAAAAATGCCCCGCCTACAGCAGCACCAAGGAAGCCAACCGCGTTTCCTCGCCCATTACCGCCAGCACGGCCGCACCGGCCGCACGCCAGTAGGTTCCAGATACGAAGTAGAAAGGCCGGCTGCCCGCGTGGGAGGCCGGCCTTTTTTACGTCCGTCATGCCGAGCGCAGCCGAGGCATCTCGCAAGCCTCGTTGCAACGATTTGATTACAAACCCACGTGAGAAGCCGCCGCTGCGCTCGGCATGACGGGCTGTTTTCC
>NZ_JANNOD010000084.1:0-69408 GCF_031398885.1 Hymenobacter sp. | reverse complement strand
TGTTCCGAATCGTTGAACGCACCCCTCTCCGCGGGAGAGGGGCCGGGGGTGAGGTTACGCCGGCTGGCGGACTTGCTTGGACATCCTGTAACTATAACGTAAAAACTCCCATGTTGAAAACATACCTATACGCTGCGCTGCTAGCCTTAGGGCTCGCCCAAGCGTTGCCCGCAGCTGCCCAAAACAGCTATTTCTTCCCCGGCGCCCAAGCCAGCAGCTTCGACCCCAAGGTGCCCACGCCGGAGCAGTTTCTGGGTTACCCCATTGGCTCGCACTACACGCGTACCGACCAGATTGTGGCCTATTTGCGCGAGCTGGACCGGGTGTCGGACCGCGTGAGCCTGCGGGTGCTGGGCACCACGTTTGAAGAGCGTCCCCAGGTAGTGGCCACCATCACCACGCCTGAGAACCAGCAGAACCTGGCCCGGCTGCAGCAGGACCGCCGCGCCTTGGTCGACCCCAAACTGCCCGCGCCCAACTACGGCCGCTTGCCGGTGGTGGTGAGCCTGAACTACGGCGTGCACGGCAACGAAAGCAGTTCTTCGGAAGCGGCCTTGCTGATGGCGTATTACCTCACCGCGTCCACTAGCCCCGAAACGCAGCAGTGGCTCCAGCAGTCGGTGGTTACCGTGGACCCGCTCGAAAACCCCGATGGCCGCGACCGCGCCTCGCACTGGTTTGACCAGAACAAGTCGTGGCCCAACCCCACCGACCCGCTCGACCGCGAGCACACCGAAGCCTGGCCCGGCGGCCGCACCAACCACTTCTACACCGACCTCAACCGCGACTGGCTGCCCCTGACCCAGCCCGAAAGCCGCGCCCGCATGGCCTTCTTCCACGAGTGGTACCCCAACGTGATGATAGACTTTCACGAGATGGGTACCAACGGCACGTACTACTTCGAGCCCTCGAAGCCCTTCAGCACCGAGAATGACCTCATCCCGCGGGCGACCTACGAGGTGCTGAACGTGCACCTGGCCAAGTACTTCGCCAAGGCCCTCGACAACCTCGGCGCGCTGTACTGGACCAAGGAGCAGTTCGACAATCTTTCGCCCATTTACGGCTCTACCTACCCCGACTTTCAGGGCGGCGTGGGCGTCACGTTTGAGGTGGGCAGCTCGCGCGGGTTGGCCCAGGAAGGCACCAACGGCGTGGTCACCTTCCCCTTTACCATCCGCAACCACGTGGCCACGGGCCTGGCCACGGTGCGCGGCGCGGTGGAAGAAAAGGACCTGTACTTGCGCCACCAGCGCGACTTTTTTACCTCGGCCCTGAGCGACGCGCGCAAGTTTCCCACCAAAAGCCACGTGTTTGGCAATGCCCAGGACGCCACGCTGACTAACAAGTTCCTGGCCCTGCTGCTCCAGCACAAGATTGAAGTGCACGAGCTGGGCAAAAATGTGACGCTCGACAAGCAGGCCTTCGAGCGGGGTAAGGCCTACGTGGTGCCCACCGCGCAGCCCCAGTACCGCATCGTCAACTCGCTGTTCGAGGAGCTGACCACCTTCCACGACAGCGTGTTTTACGACGTGACGGGCTGGAGCCAGGCGCACGCCTACGGCCTGGCCGTTTCCAAGCAGAAAAACGCGAATCTGGTGCAAGGGCCCGCGGTGCAAGCGCCCAAAACCTTGGCCGGGGAGGTGCGCGGCGGCCCGAGCAGCTACGCCTACCTCCTGCCGTGGACCGACTACAATGCCCCGCGGGCCCTGGCGGCGCTGCACCGCGCCGGCCTCGTGGCCAAGGTCAGCTTCAAGCCCTTCCGCGCGGGTCCGTCCGATAAACCCCTCGATTTCGGCTACGGCACGCTGGTGATTCCCGTAGCCGCCCAAAAGCTTGCGGCCGACTCCGTGTTTCAAATCGTGAGCCGGGTGAGCCGGCAAAACCAGGTGGTCTTTACCAGCGTGAGCACCGGCTTCAGCGTGGGGGGCATCGACCTGGGCTCCAACAACGTGCGCACCGTGCCGGAAGCCAAAGCGGCAATCCTCGTGGGCACCGGCACCAACGCCTCGGAAGTGGGCGAGGCCTGGTTTGTGGCCAGCCAGCAGCTGGGCGTGCCGCTGAGCCGCATCGAGGTGAGCAACTTCGGGCGGGCGCCGCTGGGCCGCTACACCAGCATCGTGCTGGCGGGCGGGAGCTACGCCGGTCTGGACAAAGCCGCCGCGGAAAAGCTGCGCCGCTGGGTGCAGGAAGGTGGCACGCTGATTACCCTGAAAAACGCCTCGGAGTGGGTCATCAAGCAGGGTATCGTCAAAGACAAGCTGCTGATTCCGGCCAATGGCGGCTGGGCCGATACCACGGCCACGGTCAAAGGCAAGCCCGCCGCCCCGCGCCGCGCCGATTTTGTGGAGCAGGAGCAGGAGGGTACTCGCGCCATCGCCGGCTCCATCTACGCCGCCGACGTCGACCCGACTAATCCCCTCGGCTTCGGGCTCACCAGCCGGCGCCTGTACGTTTTCCGCAACGGCACCACGTTTCTGCGGCCCAGCCGCAACCCCTACGCCACCGTGGCCCAGTACACGGCCCAGCCCCTGGTGAGCGGCTACGTGTCGAAAGCCAACCTGCGACAAATCAGCAACTCCGCCGCCGTGGTGGTCAGCAAAGTAGGAGCAGGGCGCGTCGTGCTCTTCGCCGACGACCCCAATTTCCGCCATTACTGGCACGGCACTTCCCGCTTGTTCGTCAACGCCCTGCTGCTGGGGCCGCTGCTGAATCTGCCGGAGGGCGCGGCGGCTATTTCGGAGGAGGAATAAGGAAGGTGCCCGCTATTATTTTGAACCTAGCCAGAGGACAAATTGAACGTCATGCTGAGCGGAGCCGAAGCATCTCGCCGGCTTTCCTGAACGACCCTGACGAAGCGGGCGAGGTGCTTTAGCCAGCGGACGCCATGAACTGGACGGACCTTTGGCAGCGAAAGCATTTTCGGATAGGTTCCTATGCAAAAAGGCCCGACGCCCAGCAGCATTGGGCCTTTCGTCTGGCAGCTCGTTGCTTATCAAAACCCGCAGGAAGCTTACCTGGCTTCAACCGCCGTGATTTCGGGTACGGCTTTTTTCACGGTGTCCTCCAGGCCGGCGCGGGTCATCGGCGACATGGGGCAGGCCCCGCAGGCGCCTTCCCATTCGAGCTGCAGCACGCCCTCGGTGGTGATGTTGGCCACGCGCACGTTGCCGCCATCGGTGGCCAGGTAGGGGCGTAAGGTATCCAGCGCGGCCTCGATGCGGGGCATCAGCGGATGTTCAAAAACGGGGGCGGAGGTTGGCGTTTCCACGGGCATTAGGAATTCATTTGGACCACGGCCGTTTTGGGGGCCACGTTGTTACGGATGCTGATTTGCCGGGCCACGGCTTCGGCCAGGTCCGCAAACAGCTTGCCGACTACCGATTCGGCGTCCAGCACGGCGGGCTGGCCCTGGTCACCGTTTTCGCGGATGCTCTGCACCAGCGGCAGCTGACCCAGCAGTGGGATGTCGTGCTGGGCGGCCAGGCGCTGGCCGCCGCCCTCGCCGAAGATGAAGTACTTGTTTTCGGGCAGCTCGGCGGGCGTGAACCAGGCCATGTTCTCAACCACGCCCAGCACCGGCACGTTAATCTGGGGCTGGCGGAACATCTGTAAGCCTTTCTGCGCATCGGCCAGGGCCACTTTCTGCGGCGTGGTCACGATGACGGCGCCGGTCACGGGCACGGTTTGCACCAGGGTAAGGTGAATGTCGGAGGTGCCGGGCGGCAGGTCGAGCAGCAGGTAGTCCAGCTCGCCCCAGTCCACTTCGGTGATGAACTGCTTGAGCGCCGACGAAGCCATGGGCCCGCGCCACACGATGGCCGACTCGGCCGGGGCCAGGAAACCGATGCTCATCAGCTTGACGCCGTACTTCTCGATAGGCCGAATCAGGTTTTTGCCGTTGGGCCCCTGGAACACGTGCGGGGCCTCGTTTTCCACCCCAAACATGGTGGGCATGCTGGGCCCCGAAATGTCGGCGTCGACCAGGCCCACCTTGGCGCCGGTGGCGGCCAGGGCCACCGCCAGGTTGGCCGCGACGGTGCTCTTGCCCACGCCGCCCTTGCCCGAAGCAATGGCAATAATGTTCTTCACGCCGGGCAGCAGGTCGCCGCGGTTGTTGCGCAGGCTGGTCACGCGCGAGGTCATGGTAATCACCACGTTGGCGTCCGGGTCCACCATGGTGTGGACGGCCCGCTCGCAGGCGTCGTGGATGAGCTGCTTGAGCGGGCAGGCCGGCGTGGTGAGCACCACCGTAAACGCCACGGTGCGGCCGTCAATCACGATGTTCTCAATCATGTTGAGCGTGACGAGGTCCTGGCCCAGGTCGGGCTCTTCCACGTAGCTCAGGGCTTTAAGAACAGCTTCTTCGGTTATGGTCATGGCAGCGGGCAGCGCGCCGGAAGCGGGCGGGCTGCAAAGGTAACCCCGGAAGCGGCGGGCCGGTTCGGGCCGGGCGCAATTGGCTGGGGCAGCCCGCCGCGCCAACGACCGTCCCGGCGGGCGCTAGCTTTGCGGACCTTTCCCAAAAAACGCTTGGGTGCAGTGCCGAGCCGTCGGCTCCGCTCGCCCCCGCTTAGCCGCTCCTCCGTGTCCCGACTTTCCAAAACCCTGCGCGGCCTCGCCACCCTCGCCCGCAACCCCTGGCTGCTTAACACGGTGCTGGCCGCCGACGAAACCGCCTGGCAGCGCCGGGCGCTGGCCCACCCCGGGCGGGGCCTCACGTCGCGGGGCCTGCCGGCCGCGCCGCTGGCCCAGTTCCTCTCGCCGGCCGACCACACCGTGCGCCCGTTCGCCTTCCGCGACGGCGGCTCGCTGCCCACCGACCTGCTCCTGCTCCGGGCCCTGGCGCGCCGGGTGCCGGGCTGCCGGTACTTCGAGATTGGCACGTGGCGCGGCGAGAGCGCGGCCAACGTGGCTGAGGTGGCCGCTACCGTGCACACGCTCAACCTTTCGGCCGCCGAAATGCGCGGCCTGGGGCTCAGCGAGCGGTACATCGAGTTGCACGGCTTCTTTTCGCGGCCGTTGGCCAACGTCACGCACCTGCACGGCCACTCCGCCACGTACGACCTGGCCGCGCTCGGGCCGTTCGACGTAGTGTTCATCGACGGCGACCACCGCTACGACGCCGTGCGCACCGATACCCGCCGCGTGTTCGAGCACCTGGTGGGGCCCGCCACGGTGGTGGTGTGGCACGACGCCAGCCGCCAGCCCGGGCAGCCCCGCTGGGAAGTGCTGGCCGGCATTCTGGACGGGCTGCCGGCTGCCGCGCCGGGCCAGCTGGTGCAGGTGGCCAACACGCTCTGCGCCGTGTATTCGCCGGTCGCAGTCCACACCCACGTTGCGGACCCGCTGGCTGACCCACTGCCGAGTTTTGACCTGACGGTGCGGGTGGGGCAATGAGGCGGGGGAGGGCAGGGCAAACGCGCGCCATTTGTTGCCGAGCGGGCCGGCAAAGCGGCCAGACAATTGCGGTTTTGTGAACTAAACGCTTCAGTAGCAATAAATCGGCAAATTCGAGCCATATTTACCAACGTTTGTCATGCCGCTTTTTCTGCACCCCTTCCATTCCACTTTCTATATGCGAAACACGGACAATATCCCCCGCCCCGGCAATGTGGAAATGCGTTGCGCTGACGATTGCGTCGAAGAAGCCGAGCAATTGGTCATTTTTGAGCTGGTAGTGCCGGGGGCGGCCAAAGTGCCCGCCCCGCGCCAGCACGTGGAGGTAGCCAAGCTGGTGGTCCGCGAAACTTCGGTCACGAGCACCGTGGCCGGCAAAATTCTGACCCAGCTCCGGGCCAACAACACGGCCCTGGGCGCGGCCTGGTGCACCACGGCCACCCTGGCCGCCCCCCAGCCGCCCCGGCTGGCCGGGCGGTACTGACCCCGGTGCCGGTTGCTAGTCCAGGTGTTTGAGCTGGCGCGAAGCCAGGAGGTTGGCCGGCACGCTGAGCACGCCGGTGTGCGGGTCGAGCAGCCCGTTGCGCTCGTCCTCAATGTTGGTGGCCTGGGTGTACACGTCGCCGGCAATGGGGCGCTGGCGCAGCTCCTGCTTGAAGGCGCGGATGCTGCTGGTGCGGGCCTCGGCGTCCTGCGGGCCGCCGTAGTCGCTGAAGCCGAAGCCGCCCCATTCGCTCACAATCAGCGGCACCTGGCGGCGGTAGAAGAACGGGTCGCCCACCACCAGCGGAAAGGCGGCCGTGCCCTCCATCTCGCCGCCCACCAGGCGGTCGAGCAGCTCCCGCCAGCGGCCCAGGTCGGGGGTGTAGAGGTGGGCCGTGAGCAGGTCCGACTTCAGGCGGCCGGTGTGGGAGATGTGGTGCCAGCCGTCGTTGTCCACCACCAGAAACTGCGGGTAGGCAATCTGCATGAAATGGTAGGTCTCGATGATGTACTGGCGGGTGGCGGCGTTGGTGGCAATGTCCTGGGCGCCCCAGTCCTCGTTGTAGAGGCTCCAGATGACAATGGACGGGTGGGTTTCGCTCAGGGTAACCAGGCGCAGCAACTCGGCGCGGTGGTTTTCGCGGCTGCGCGGGGTGGAGCTGTGCGGGCTGGGCACTTCCACCCACAGCAGCAGGCCCAGCTCGTCGGCCAGGTTGTAGATGCGCGGGTCGATGCCGGCAATGTGCACCCGCACCAGGTTGCAGCCCAGGGCCTTCATGCCGTGCATGTGGCGCTGCATCTCGGCGAGCGTGGCCTGCCCGGGCTGGTAGAGGATGCCGTCGAGGTAGGTGGGCTGGTTGTTGAGGTACACGTAGCGGCCCCGGGACTCGATTTTGCGCAGCCCGAACAGCGTCTCGATTTGCGCCACGTAGCCGTCGGCGTCGATGAGCTGGGCCACCAGGCGGTAGCGGTTCGGGGCCTCCGGCGACCACAGCTCGGCGCCGGGCACTTCCAGCACCAGGCGCTGCTGCCACTGCCCGGCGGCCAGCGTAAGGGGGAAGTCGGAAGAGGTGAGGGGCGCCGTGCGGTCTGCCGTGAGCGGGTCGAATACTTGCAGGCGAATGGTGTAGGCCCCGGCGTCGTGCAGGCGCAGGGTGAAGTTAAAGCGCACGAGCTGGTCTTCCACCACGCTCACCACGCCCACCCGCGAGCGCAGCCGGTTGCGCTCCACGGCTTCGAGCCACACGCTGCGCACGGCCCCGGTGTAGGTCTGGTACCAGATGCCGCCGCGCTTGTACACGTGCGATTCCTGCTTGCCCCGGGGCAGGTCGGCGTCCATCGTGTCGGCAATGCGCACGGTGAGGCGGTTCACCAAATGCAGGTTGGCTTCGTCCAGCTCGTAAGTAAACGACGTGTATTCGCCGTAGTGCACCTCCTCGCCCTCGATGGTTTTCAGCGGCTGGCCGTTGAGCCACACCCGGGTTTCGTAGCCGCAGGCCCCGAACGTGAGCTGGAGCATGGACCGCGCCTCGGGCCCGGCCAGCTCGGGCAGATTGAATTCCCGTTCGTACCACACCACCACTTGGTCGTGCCAGGCCGCGTCGCCGTGCTCGCCCCGGGCCTGGGCCAGGTGCGACTCCACCGAGCCGGGCCAGTGGGCGGTGTGCTCGTAGGCGTGGCCCCGGGCCCAGTCGTCGCGCAGGCCGGTGTCGGCCTCGTCGTGAGCAAAGCGCCAGTGGCCGTCGAGCAGCACGTGGCTGTTCATGCGCAGCACCGCCCGGGGGAGGGGGTTGGCAACTTCTTCGACGGCCAGCGCCTCTTCCCGGCTGCCGGACAAGCTGTAGTTGGTGTGATTCAGGTCTTCCATGCGCAGAACAAGGGGCGGAAAATAGGGCTGAGTGGCGGCGTAGGCCAACGAAGAAGGAGCCACGCGGCTACCCGCTCTTCCTACGGCAGTCAGGCCGTCGATGATTCGCTTTTTCGGCACTGGCAACGTTCCCTGGGTAGGAAAATCCGGGGGATGTTGCCAGTGCCAACCGCATTAAAATCCGGCAACAAATTTTTTCGGTGGGACTGTTACCGGATTTGAACCGGGTTAAACCTCGTAACAGTTGCTTTCAACGGGCTTCCTACGCCTTTTTTGTGGCCGCAAAGGCGTGGCCGGTGCCTGCTGCGGTCAACAAAAAGCCCCGGGCTGGGAACCCGGGGCGGTGATGGAGCAGCAGAAAAGGCGGGGGCTGGCAGGGCACCGAAATGGCTTTCAGGTCTTCTGTTTTTTCTTTTTAGCCGCCGGAAACAGAATGTTATTCAATATCAACCGGTAGCCGGGCGAGTTGGGGTGCAGGGTCAAATCCGTGGGTTCTTCGCCCACCAGGTGCTGGTAGTCCTCGGGGTCGTGGCCGCCGTAGAACGTCCAGGTGCCCTTGCCCAGGGTGCCGTGCACGTAGCGGGCCTCGCCGGTTTGCTTGGTGTCGCCCATCACCACCACGTCGGTTTTGATGAGGCTTTTGCGGAAGGCCGTGGTCTGGCCCATGAAGCCGTGAATGGTCTTCTCGTGGTTCTGGCAGAGCATGGTGGGCACCGGGTCGTACTTGGCCGAGAAGGTGAAGAGCGAGAAGTAGTCGTTCTGCTCGCCCAGGCCGCGCTCGCCGGGCTGCAGGTCGATGTTGGAGTACTCGTACTCGTAGGGGTCGCGCACCAGCTGGAAGTTCTGGAACGCCAGGCAGCGGTTGTAGTTGAGCTTGGACTGGGCGGCGGGGTCGGCCGGGTCGCCGTCGTACATGCTTTCCACCAGGTCCACGCCCAGGCCGGCCAGGGCAATGTCGTAGGAGTCGGTGGCCGAGCACATGGCGAACAGAAAGCCGCCCCCGGCGATGAACTCCTGCATTTTCACGGTCACGGTGGACTTCATCACGCTCACCTTGGCGTAGCCGTTGCGCTTGGCGGTGGCCTCGGCGTCGCGCTGCTGCTGCTGGTACCAGGGGTAGCTGCGGTAGGTGCGGTAAAACTTGCCGTACTGGCCCGTGAAGTCCTCGTGGTGCAGGTGCAGCCAGTCGTACTTGGGCAGGGCGCCGGCCAGCACTTCGTCGTCGTAAATTTGGGTGTAGGGAATTTCGGCGTAGGCCAGCACCATGGTCACGGCGTCGTCCCAGGGCTGCTTGCCCTTGGGGGTGTACACCGCAATTTTGGGGACCTTCTCCAGCTTCATCACGTCCATGTTGGCGTTGGGGTCGGCTATTTCCTGCAGTATGCTCGTGTACTGCGCCTCGCTGATGACCTGGAACGTGACGCCGCGCACGGCCAGCTCGTTCTCGGCCCCGGCCGTGGCTTCGAAGGCAAAGGCGCCGCCCCGGTAGTTGAGCAGCCAGTCCACGGGCACCTCGCGCTGGAGCAGCCAGAACGCCACCCCGTAGGCCTTGAGGCATTCCTTTTGGGTGTTGTCCATCGGAATGAACACGTGGTTGGCGCGGGCGGCCCGGGGGGCCGCCGCGCCGGCCACGGCCACGAGCAAAAACAGCAGAAGGCGCTTGAGCAGCATAGTTTTCGGGGGAAAGAAACGCAGCAAACCAACGAGGTTGCGGCGCCGGTGGTTCAAGTTAAGCGCCGGCCGCCGAACTTTGGGAGCGACGTACCGCTGAGCGCCAGCTCGACAACCGCGGTGCCTTTCAAACAAGTGTATATTTTGAGGCGGAGTCGGAAGGAATTTGGAAGGGAGTTAAAAGTTGAGAGTTAAAAGTTAAAATTCTACTCACATGCGCTTCAACTCTCAACTTTTAACTCTCAACTTTTAACTTTTAACTCCCTTTCTAACTCCCTTCCCCATGAGCCTCCTCGAAAGCATCCGTGAAGCCTTCCGCTCCATCCGCGCCAACCTGCTGCGCACGGTGCTCACGGCGCTCATTCTCAGCATCGGCCTGTTTGCGCTGGTGGGCATCCTCACCGGCATCGACGCGATGAAAAATTCATTGTCCGAAACCTTCGCTAGCCTCGGGGCCAATTCCTTCGAGCTGCACGCCAAAGGGTACAGCAACCGCGGCCGGCGCGGCGGGGTGCAGGCCAAGCAGTACGCCCCCATCAATTTTCTGCAGGCCAAGCAATACAAAACGGCCATGGGCGACGACGCCCAGGTCGGGATTTCGGCTTTCGTGGCCGGGGCCGTGGAAATGAAAGCCAATGGCACCAAAACCAACCCCAACATGCAGGTGGTGGCCGGCGACGAAAACTACCTGAAAATCCAGGGCTACAACCTGACCGCGGGGCGCACCTTCTCGCAGGCCGAGCTCAACAGCGGCGCCAACGTGCTGATAGTGGGCGACGAAATTCGCCTCAAGCTCTACCCCAAGCAAAGCCCCGTGGGCAAGTACGTGGCCGCCCTGGGCCGGCGTTTTCTCATCGTGGGTCTGCTTGAAAAAAGCGGCAGCGGCATGGGCGGCGGCGGCTCCGACCGCCTGGCCCTGCTGCCGCTCGAAACCGGCAACCAGATGCCCCGCCAGCGCGCCCTCACCTACGACATCAAAACCGCCACCGACCAGATGGGCACCCTCAGCTTCCTCATGGGCCAGGCCACCGGCGTGATGCGCGCCGTGCGCCAGGACAAGCTGGGTCAGGAAGACAGCTTTGTGGTAGAAAGCAGCGAGTCGCTGGCCGCGGATTTGGACGCCATTTCGGGCAAAGTGCGGGCCGGGGGCAGCATCATGGCTTTTATCACGCTGCTCGGGGCCAGCATTGCCCTCATGAACATCATGCTGGTATCAGTGACGGAACGCACCCGCGAAATCGGTATTCGCAAGGCGCTGGGGGCTACGGCGGTACAAATCCGTCAGCAGTTTCTCATCGAGGCCATTGTCATTTGCCTGTTGGGCGGCACCCTCGGTATCGTCCTGGGCGTGCTGGGGGGCAACGGCGTGGCCAAGTTTGTCGGCTCGGGCTCTTTCCTGGTGCCCTGGGTGTGGATGATAGTCGGCCTGGTCATTTGCGTGGGGGTGGGGTTGGCATCGGGCTACTACCCCGCCAGCAAAGCCGCTGCCCTGGACCCCATTGATTCCTTGCGCTACGAATAGCCGCCCCGCCTTAGCTCCATGCAGCGAGGCGCGGGACCGCCCCGGCCGCGGCGGGCCCGGTTGGCCAAGCAGCTGTTTCGCGGTTTGTACCCGGCGGCCGAGCTCATTTTCTATACATTTGCGCATCTACTCATTTGTGCAAGTCTTATGGTTGCCCCGCCAATTGTTCCCATCGACCAACGCTTTGCCCAGCTCATCCAGCAGTTTGGGTTGACTAAAAACGCCTTTGCCATGTCGTTGGGCAAGACGGCCAGCGTGGTGCAGCACCTCATCGACGGCCGCAACAAGCCGGGCTACGACCTGCTCTGCCGCATCTTTGAGATATACCCAAATGTGTCACGCGACTGGCTATTGCTGGGCCGGGGCCCGATGCTGGTGGGCGGCGAGCTAACGCCGAAACCTCCCGTACTGCCCGTTGTGGCGGCGCCCGAGTTGCCGCTGGAGCCCATTGATTTGACCGATGTGGCGGCGCCCTCTTCCCGCCGAACCGCGCCCGGCGTGGCGGGTACCCGGTTGCAGCCCGGCGAAATTGCGGCCGCCTTGGCCTTGGCAGCCGCGGCCACCCAGCCTGCCCGCGCGGCCGTGGCCGCCGCTGCCGACGAGGTGCTCACAGCATCGGCAGCAGCAGCTTCCATTCCCGAAATCAACGCTCCAATGGCTCCTGCTGCGCCGCATGCCAACGGCTCCGCCGCAGCGCCTGCGGCCCCGGCGCCGGCCGCCCCCTTCCCAACGGCCGAGCCCGCGGCGCCGCTGTCGGCAGCTTCCGCAGCGCCCGTTGCTTCGGCCAGTACCTCCAGTATCTCCCCCGAAACCTTCGTGGCGGCCGCGCTCCACGCCCAGCACCTGCAGCACCAGTTGGCTTTGGCCGAATTGCGCAATCAGCACCTGGAGCAGCAGCAGCAGATGCTGCGCGAGATGCTGGCCATGGCCCGCCAAGCCATGGTTTAGGTCAGAATGCCCACTTCCTCGGCTTCCATTAGCCCCGAGGCGTTTACCCCGGCCAGGCGTAGCGTTTTCGTTTCGCCCACCAGCAGCGGGTCGTACTTCACGGCCACCCGGATGTAGTTGGGGGTGAAGCCCTCCACGCGGCCCCCGGTCACGTCGTCTTCAAAGAGCACGTCGGTTTCCAGGCCCAGGTGCTGCTCGTAGAAATGACGCTTCTTTTTCTCCGACAAGCTGCGCAGCTGGGTGGTGCGGGCGTGCCGCACCCGGTCTTGCACCCGGCCGGGCAGGGTGGGGGCCAGGGTGTCGGGCCGTTCGGAGTAAGGGAAAACGTGCAGGTAGCTGATGGGCAGCTCGTTGAGGAAATTGTAAGTGTCCAGGAAATCAGCGTCGGTTTCCCCCGGAAAGCCCACAATCACGTCCGCGCCGATGCAGGCGTGCGGCATCAGCTCCTTGATGCGCGCCACCCGGCCGGCGTACTGCGCCCGGCGGTAGCGGCGGCGCATCAGCCCCAGGACTTTGTCGGAGCCGCTTTGCAGCGGGAGGTGGAAGTGCGGCATGAACCGGGCCGAAGCCGCGACAGTCTCCAGTATCTCGTCGGTCAGCAAGTTGGGCTCGCAGCTGCTGATGCGGAAACGGCGAATGCCGCTCACCCCATCCAAAGCCGTCACCAGCCCGGTGAAGTCTTCGCGCCGCTCGCGCCCGGGGCCCTGCAGGCCGAAATCGCCCAGGTTTACGCCGGTGAGGACGATTTCCTTCACGCCGCTGGTGGCCAGCTGTTTGGCGCGGGCCACCACGCTGGCGATGCTGCCCGAGCGGCTGCCGCCCCGGGCCAGCGGGATGGTGCAGAACGAGCAGGAATAGTCGCAGCCGTCCTGCACCTTGAGGAAGGTGCGGGTGCGGTCGCCGAACGAGTGGGCGGCGTGAAATTCCGTGGCGGTGGCAATGGGCGAGGCGTGCACCCGGCCCGGCTCGCCGGCGGCGGGCTTGCGGAAATCAGCCAGGAGGTCCACCAGCTGAAACTTCTCGGCCGCCCCCAGCACGGCGCTCACGCCGGGAATGCCCGCAATTTCCTGGGGCTTGAGTTGCGCGTAGCAGCCCACGATGGCCACAAACGCCTCGGGGTTGTGCTTCAGGGCCTGCTGCACCACCTTCCGGCACTTGCGGTCGGCGTGGTCGGTGACGGAGCAGGTATTGATAACGTACAAGTCAGCGCCAGCTTCAAAGGGAATTTTCTGAAAGCCGCGCTCTTCAAACTGCCGGCCAATGGCCGACGTTTCGGAAAAGTTGAGCTTGCAGCCAAGGGTGTAAAAGGCAACGGATTGGGGGACGGGCATAGCCCCGCAAAGGTACGGTTGGGGGCGGTTAGTCGGGCGCTGGTAAGGCCGAAAAGCGTTTATTTCAGCAATCCGCCGCGGTTACTTACGGGCAAAATCCCGCAGCGAAACCTGCTCCATGGCCTTCCCCAGCTGCAGCTGGGCCTCGGGTACGGTGGCGTCGCGCTCCCACACCCGCCGGCTCACGTTGTCGAACGAGACGGCCCCGGCGGGCGCCACCGTCCCAAAGCCGTCGTTGTAGCAGTAGTACGCGAACGAGGCGGGGTGGGGCGCCAGCAAGTCGCGGCTCCAGGTAAAATCGTTGGCGGGCAGGCGGAGCTGCCGCAGCAGCGTGGCCACCACGTCGGTCTGCGAGCCAATGACGGGCACCACCCGGCCGCGCGCCGCCGGCTTCAGGGCCCCCCCCGCCAGCAGCAGCGGAATGTGGAACTTGGCCGGGCTCTGCAAAGCCGAAGCGCCCGGTTGCTGGTGGCCGTGGTCTGCCACCAGCACCAACAGGGTGTGGGCGTACCACGGCTGCTGGCGGGCCGCCGCCAAAAACTGGCCCAGCGCATAATCGGTGTAGTGCACCGAGTTGCGGAACAAAGCCGCTTCGGTGGCGCCGGTGAACCGAGACTTCATCGGCACGTCAAACGGCTCGTGGCTGCTGAGCGTGAAGGCCGTGACAAAAAACGGCTGGGGCTGCCGCGACAAGTCGGCCAACACGCGGGCGAAGAGCGCGCCGTCGTGGGCGCCCCACTTCGAGTTCTGGTCGGCCGTGGCAAAATCATTCCGTTCGACGAGGTGCTCGTAGCCCGCCGTCTGCAGGTAGCTCTTCATGTTGGCAAAGTTGAGCTCGCCGCCATAGTAGTAGCGCGAGTGGTAGCCCGCCGCCGCCAGCGCGCGGCACAGGTGCGGCAAATGCTGGTTTTTGCGCGGGAACCGGATAATGCTGGTCGTGGGCTGGTTGGGATAACCGGAAAGCAGCGCCACGAGGCCCTTCTGGCTGCGGTCGCCGGCGGCGTAGATGTTGCGGAACAGAATGCCCGTCCGAGCCAGGCTGTCGAGCGTGGGCGTCACGCCCACTTCACCGCCCACGCTGCCCACCAGCTTGGCCGTAAAGCTCTCCAGGATAATAAATACCACGTTGGGCCGGGGCTCCGCCAGCACGGAGGCCGTGGAGTCGGGCCGGGGCGGGGCCCCCACGGCCCGGGGGTAGAGGCCCGTCACCAGGCGCCGGGCCGCGCTGTCGGGCATGAACGGGGCGGGCTCGCTTTCATCGGCCCGCAGGCGCAGCGTGTTCATCAGGTTCCAGGGCGCGTTCAGGGCGGCGTGGTTGGCAAAGGCAATGCGCGAGAAATACACCTCGCTCTGGTTTACCGGAATTTGCTGGGTGCCGCCGCGCAGGGGCACTATCAGCAGCACCGCGTACAGCAGCCCGGCCAGGGCGGCCCGGCCGCGGCCAAACCAAACCGGCAGCGGCTGCAACGGCCCCACCACCACCCGGTACATAACCCAACTGCTGGCGAGCAGCGCCAGCAGCAGTGCCAGCAGCAAGCCCAGCGGCGCACTCGCGGCCGAAGCCGCCGCCTCCAGGGGGGAATTCAGGTATTGGAGCGGGGTATCGTCCAGCCGAAAGCCCCACACCCGGTACAGCTCCAAATCCGCCGTCATCAGCAGGGCCAGCACGGCCGCCACGGCCGCGGAATACACATTAAGAAACCCCCCAAGCGGCAGTTGAGGCCGCCAGGCATTGGCCACAAACGCCAAAAAAGGCAGCAGGCACACGTAGGCAGCGGCCGAGGCGTCGAGGCGGAACCCGTAGTAGAACGTCCCCAGCAAGGTTTCGAGGGGCAGCTTCGGCATGGCGGCGTGCTGGTATCCCAAAAAGAAGCCGCGGCCCAGCCCAAAAAATAGCAGCCAAAACAGAAAGTAGCGCGGCTGAAACGCAAAACGGTTTTTCACCGGGCAAAGGTAGTTGGTTGTGAAATGACCACTAAAAGATAAACAAGAGGTAATCGTTGGGAGAATATTATCCTAATTTCTCCGACGGGTCTTTTATTCGAAGGGGGCGTTACTCAAAAGTTGTTATTTTGCGAAAAACCACCTGATAATTTGGAGTGGTCCAGGCAATAATTCCAAACGTGCTCTATATTTGCCCTTGTTCATAACAGCTGTTCATTTTAACTCCCCGCCCGGTTTCCACCCTTATGGCCATTCTCCGCTTTAAAGCCCTAGAACTCGTCAATCAGCGCCGTCCCATTACCGTGGTGCCAGCCGCCGCGCGTCGCTCCGACAGCTTTGGGCAGAGTGTGTTCAACCTGGAAGCCATGCGGGCCAACATGCCCGGGGAGTATTTCAAGAAGCTGCAGGGCGCCATTAAGCAGGGCGCCACGGTCGAGCGCAACGTGGCCGACGCCGTGGCTTCGGCCATGAAGACCTGGGCCATGGCCAAGGGCGCCACCCACTACACCCACTGGTTTCAGCCCCTGACCGGCTCCACCGCCGAGAAGCACGACTCCTTTTTTGACCTCAACTCCGACGGTCGGCCGATTGAAAGCTTCAAGGGCTCGGCGCTGGTGCAGCAGGAGCCCGACGCGTCGTCGTTCCCGAACGGCGGCATCCGCAACACGTTTGAAGCCCGCGGCTACACCGCCTGGGACCCCACCTCGCCCGCGTTCATTATTGAGACGGTCGGCGCCAAGACGCTTTGCATTCCCACGATTTTTGTGGCTTACACCGGCGAGGCGCTCGACTACAAGGCTCCCTTGCTTAAGTCGTTGGCCGTGCTGGAAAGGGCGGCTCTGGAAGTGTGCCAGTACTTTGACAAAGACGTGAGCCGCGTGAATACCACGCTGGGAATTGAGCAGGAGTACTTTTTGGTTGACAAGGCCCTGTACGACGCCCGGCCCGACCTGGTGCTGACCGGCCGCACGGTATTCGGCCATTCCCCGGCCAAGGGCCAGCAGCTGGACGACCATTACTTTGGCTCGATTCCGGCGCGGGTGCACGGCTTCATGTTGGAGTTTGAGGAAGAAGCCAACCTGCTCGGCATCCCGCTGCGCACCCGGCACAACGAGGTGGCCCCGAACCAGTTTGAGTGCGCCCCGACTTTCGAGGACGCCAACCTGGCCGTGGACCACAACCAGTTGCTCATGGACGTGATGGACCGCGTGGCCGAGCGCCACAACTTCAAGGTGCTGCTGCACGAGAAGCCCTTTGCCGGCGTGAACGGCAGCGGCAAGCACAACAACTGGGCAATGAGCACCGACACCGGCGTGAACCTGCTCGCGCCCGGCCGCCGCCCCAAAGAGAACCTGCAGTTCCTGGCCTTCTTCATCACCACCATTCAGGCCGTGCACCGCTACGCCGACCTGCTGCGCGCCAGCATCGCCTCGGCCAGCAACGACCACCGCCTGGGCGCCAACGAAGCCCCGCCGGCCATTGTGTCGGTGTTTGTGGGCTCGATGCTGGACTCGGTGCTGGATGAGCTGGAGCGCACCGCCAAGCTGCCGCTCGACAAAGGCGACAACATTTACCTCAAGCTCGGCATCGACAAGATTCCGGCCATTCTGCTCGATAACACGGACCGCAACCGGACCTCGCCGTTTGCCTTTACCGGCAACAAGTTTGAGCTGCGCGCCGTGGGCTCGTCGGCCAACTGCTCGTCGGCGATGACGGTGCTCAACACCATCGTGGCCAACCAGCTCATCGACTTCAAAACCTCAGTGGATGCGCTGATTGAGCAGGGCAAGAAGAAGGAAGTGGCCATTGTGGAGGTGCTGCGCGAGTACGTCATCAGCTCCAAAAACATTCGGTTCGAAGGCAACGGCTACTCCGACGAGTGGAAGGAAGAGGCGGCCCGCCGCGGCCTGAACAACATCGCCACCACGCCCCAGGCCCTCGATGCGCTGGTGCGCGCCGACGCCGCCGAGCTGTTTTCCCGCCACGGCATCTTTTCCGAAGTGGAGCTGCACGCCCGTCACGAAATCCTGCTGGAGGAATACCAAAAGAAGATTCAGATTGAGAGCCGCGTGCTCGGCGATTTGGCCATCAACCACATCATCCCCACGGCGCTGGCCTACCAGACCAAGCTGGTGAACAACGTGCGCGGCCTGCGCGAGCTCGGCCTCGACGACGAGCACAGCGAGGTGACGGTGGAAATGATTAAGGCCATTTCCCGCTACGTCTCGACCATTAAAACCAACGCCGACGCCATGACGGAGGCGCGCAAGCAAGCCAATAAAATCGAAGACCCCCGCGCCCTGGCGGTGGCGTACTGCGAGGAAGTGAAACCAAAATTCGACCCCATCCGCCGCGCCGTTGACAAGCTCGAGCAGATGGTGGCCGACGAGGACTGGCCCCTGGTGAAGTACCGCGAACTGTTGTTCAGCCGGTAAGTCGCGGGGGGCGGAATCGGGTCCGGTGTTGGGTGGGAATTCTCGCCGCGCCCCGGTTTTGAAAGAGGTATCTCCATGAGGTGCCTTTTTTTGGAAGACGGCCGCAAACGATTGCGGAATTTTTTGCTCAGTTGTCTTTTCCAATAATGGGCGCTGCTGCTCCGGCGGGGCTTTTTGGCTTGCTGCCGGCGGGTGCGCCCAGCAACAGCGGCAGGCGGGGCGTAAGGTCGTCTTCGTCGTTTTCCAGCACTTCGGCGCTGGTGCCGGGGTCGGGCACCAGCATTTTCCAGGTGGCGCGGCGCAGCTCGTCCAGCCGGCCGAGGTTCTCGCCCACGGTGGCGTTGGCTTTGAGGCGGGCGAACAAGCCGCTTTTGTTGCCGGCCGCAATTAGCTTCTCAATGACGAAGGGCAGGACCCAGCCCACCACGTTGGAGGCCAGCGCGCCGCGCAGGCCCAGGCGTACCAGCAGGCGCACGGTCATCTGCTCCACGAGAAGGGCGCGGGCGGCCGGCAGGGCCTTGTCGGCCAGGAAATCCGCCACCAGCTTCAGGTTGCCTTTTTCGACTTCGGCGCGCAGCACGTCCTGCACCGCATCGAGGGCGCGGGCGGCCAGTTGGCGGAACAGGCGGCCGGTTTGCCAGGCGGCCAGCCCGGTGAGGCGGGCGGCCCCAACCAGGGCGGGAATGAAACGGGGCGTTTTCACGAAATTCAGTATTTATCCGGGTGAATTGACGGCCCGCAACGGAACGGGAGGCCGTAATCTTGGGTTTGGGGAATAAGTGTGGACCGGAGAGCTTGCGCCGCGCGCGGTGGCCGGCGCCGGGTCTTTAACGCCACTCTGGCCCTTATTGCGGCTCGCCGGGCCGTTTTTGTTTCTGCATGTCTGACTTGCTGCTGGATATAAACCTACAACAACTGCCCGACGATTATTTCGTGGGCGACTGGCAAGTGGCCAGCCGGGTGCTCAACCGCAACGCGGCCACCACGCCCTTGGCGCGGGCCAGCCGCTTGGTGCTCACACCGGAAGCGCTGGAAACCCGCGTGCCGGACAATTCCGGCCATCAAGCCGAAGCCGGCAGCTGGGCCGTGATTCGCGACGAGCTGATGAACCGCCCGTACCTCAGCTTTAGCCTGCCCGAGGAAGAAACCCGGGCCCTGGTCACGCGCCTCCGCCGCTCCCTCGACGGCCTGAGCAGCCAGTTGAATCTGTATTTCAGTTCTGGCATGGAAATGCAACTCAACCGCGCCTTTTAATTTTCTTCCGAATCCCGCTTTTTTTGTTCGTGAGCATTCCTTTTCCCGCAAACTCCTCTCCCGCCGCGGCCCAGCCCGAGGCGGCCGCCCACGGCCTGGTGGGGCCCGAGCAATTCACGTTTCTGGCCGACATGATTCCGCAGTTGGTTTGGATTACCGACAACGCCGGTTTTCACACTTATTTCAATCAGCGCTGGATTGAATTTACGGGGTACACGCTGGCCGACAGCGTGGGGCCCGACACGTGGAACAACCTGTTGCACCCCGATGACCGCACCCGCGCCCGGCAGGTGTGGGGCCACTCCTTGGCCACGGGCGATGACTACAGCATCGAGTACCGCTTCAAAGCCCGGGACGGTTCCTACCGCTGGTTTCTGGGCCAGGCCCTGCCGCGCTGCGCCGCCGATGGGCAGATTATTGCTTGGTTCGGCACCTGCACCGACATCCAGGAGCAGCGCCAGCTCCGCGAGCAACTGGAAGTTGCCTACTCGGACCTGGAAGCCAAGGTGGTGTTTCGAACCCTCGACCTGGAACGTGAGGTGGCGACGCTGCGCCAGCAAGCGGGTGAGCAGCAGGTCTAAACGAAGCTTTTTGCCCGACGTACAGTGCACGCCAGCCAATCGACCGTAAGCGGAAAACATTCCACGCTATAAAAAGAAACGTCCTGCCAATTCAGCAGGACGTTTCTTTTTATGAATTCACGGCCCAATGTGCACACCACCGGCGCCTCACCACGTGGTGCGGAGCATTACGCCTGTTTCCACTTGATGGTGCAGCCAATGGCTTTGGTGGCACTGGTGGAAGGGGATTTGCCAGCCATAATTTCGGTCATGGCATTCTCCACGTATCTGGTTTTCACCGCGCTGGCGTCTTCCGAATTGTCGTCGATGGCGCCGATGTAGGACACCACGAAATCATTGCCCTTGCGCGTGAGCACGTAGAGGTGGGGCGTGCGGGTGGCGCCGTACATTCTGGCTACTTGCTGCGACTCGTCGAGCAAATAGGGAAAGGCGTATTTCTTGGTTTGCATGGCGGCATAGGAGTCGCCGGGGGCCACAATGGGGTCGTTGGGGTTAATGGCCACCACGGGGAAGCCTTGCGGGGCGTACTTCTTATTCAAATCCACGATGCGGCTTTCGTAAGCTTTGGCGTAGGGGCAGGTGTTGCAGGTGAACACCACAATGTAGCCTTTGGCGGCCTTGTTGTCGGCCAGCGACACCATTTTGCCATCCACGTTTTTCAGCTTGAAATCGGCGACTTTATCGCCCACTTTGTAGCCTTCGGCCGTGGGGCGGGCACTGAAGCTACTGAGCATCAGCGCGAAGCAGAGGGAAAGGAGCGACAGGAGCTTGTTCATGGCGAAAGAGGGTTGTTAGTGGTTGGAGAAAAGAAAACAGCAGGCCAGCCCGCTGTTGGTAAGCTTCGGAAGTTACAGAAATTTCTGCAGGGCGGCGGTTAGCGCGGACTGGGAAAGCTCTTGCTCGAATGTAGCGCGCTGCTTGGTCTTATTGTTAAAAATCAGCGTGAAAGGCAGCGCCCCGGACCATTTCGCGTCCACCTTATTCAGCCAGGCATTAGGGTCGGTTTCGTTGAGCAGCACCACCTCGGATTTCAAGCCGCGCTGCTTCACAAAGGGCTTTACCTTCTTGTCCAGCTGGGAGGCGTAATCGAGACTAATCAAGAGCACCTTCACTTTCTTGTCCGCATTCGCGAGGCGCACCTGCTCAAAGCTGAGCAGCTCTTTCACGCAGGGCGCGCACCACGTGGCCCAGAAATTTACCACATACGTGGTGTCAGTGGGCTGCGCGAGGCGCTTTTGCAGCGCAGGGAACTTGATAACGGCCACACTCTGGCCGAAGCCAAGGTGCGACGCCAGCAACAGACCGAGCCCAATTACTACGGATTTCGGAAGCAACATAGTAGCTGAATAGTAGCTGATAAATGGACGAACGCTCGCCCGCACCAAAGATGAAAGGTAATGAGAGGGAAAAGGCAGCCGGGTAAACGTATGTCTTGGGCCAAAGACAGCAAAGCCCGGCCAGAAGTTGCGGCCCCGCGCGGCAGGGCCCCACCCCAAGCGCTTTACCTTTGCACTGCGGCGCAACTTTCGCCTTCCTCCCCTAGTTTTTGGGTTATGAACAAAACGTATTGCCCCAGCCTGACCGAGTACAAGCGCCGCGTGGCCCGCGTGGTAAGCATCGGCGACGTGCCGCTGGGTGGTGACCACCCCATCCGGGTGCAGAGCATGACCACCGTGGATACCATGGACACCCTGGGCTCGGTGGAGCAGACGCTGCGCATGGTGGCGGCCGGCTGCGAGTACGTGCGCATCACAGCGCCCAGCATGAAGGAGGCTCAAAACCTGCTGGAAATCAAGAAAGAGCTGCGCAAGCGCGGCTGCACCGTGCCGCTGATTGCCGACATCCACTTCACGCCCAATGCCGCCGAGCTGGCCGCCCGCATCGTGGAAAAAGTGCGCGTGAACCCCGGCAACTACGCCGACAAAAAGAAATTCGAAGAAATCGAGTACACCGATGCCACCTACGCGGCCGAGGTGGAGCGCATTCGCGAGCGGTTCCGGCCGCTGGTGAAGATTTGCAAGCAGTACGGCACGGCCATGCGCATCGGCACCAACCACGGCTCGCTGTCCGACCGCATCCTGAGCCGCTACGGCGACACGCCGCTGGGCATGGTGGAGTCGGCCCTGGAGTTCCTGCGCCTGTGCGAAGAAGAAAGCTACTACGACGTGGTGCTGAGCATGAAGGCCAGCAACACCCAGGTGATGGTGCAGGCCTACCGCCTGCTAGTGCAAAAGCTGGACGAGGAAGGCCTGCAGCCCTACCCGCTGCACCTGGGCGTGACCGAAGCCGGCGAGGCGGAAGACGGCCGCATCAAGTCGGCCGTGGGCATTGGCACGCTGCTGGAGGACGGCCTGGGCGACACCGTGCGCGTGAGCCTGACGGAGGCGCCGGAGGCGGAGGCGCCCGTGGCCAAGATGCTGATTGACCGGTACGCGAACCGGGCGGAGCTGGCGCGGCCCATCGCGCCGCTCACCTCACCCCCCGGTCCCCACACCCGCGGAGAGGGGGTGCCCGGCGATTACGTTCTGGCGTATTCATGCTACCCCGCTCCCCGGGGGTGGGGGGCCCCCCTCCGTTCGTGTTGTGGTTTCTGGGGGCCCCCCCACGCGGGGGGTGCGGGGGCCGGGGGGTGAGGTGAACGGGGAGGGCGACCTCTCCCCGATAAACCCCTTCCAGTACTTCCGCCGCGTCACCCGTGAAGTTGCCAACTTTGGCGGCGCCAACGTGCCGCGCGTCATCGCGGACCTTTCGCGCCTGCGGAGCCTGGAATACGCCGACCTGCGCGCCGCCGGGCAGCTGTATTCGCCGTTTCTTGACAAGTTTCAAATGTCAGACTTGGGCGCCGACTACATCTACACCGGGCAGGTGCCGGCCCCGTTCATGCTGCCCAACGGCCTGAAGGAAATCGTGGATTACAGCGCCTGGCGCGACGCCGGCCACCGCGTCGATCATTACCCCGTGCTCACGCAGGCTGAATATGCGGTTGCCGCAGCAAAGCACCCGACGCTGAATTTCGTGTTCCATAACTTGGCCTCGCTCACCGCCCCGGCGCTGGACCAATTGCGCGGGGATGGCACGGTGGTCGTAATTCTCTACACCGGAAACGCCCACGCCATGCCGGAAATCCGGCGGGCATTCTTTGAACTGATGAATGCGGGCGTGGCTTGCCCCGTCGTTATCAACCGGCAGTTCCCAGCCTTGCGTGACGAAGAAACTCAGCTTTACGCCGCCACCGACAGCGGTGGGCTGCTGCTCGACGGCCTGGGCGACGGCATCGTGCTGAGCACCGAGCTGCTGCCCGAGCGCCCGAAAGCCGAGTGGCTCACCACTATCGACGGCCTCAACCAGCTTTCGTTCGGCATCCTGCAGGCGGCGCGCACCCGCATGAGCAAGACCGAATACATCAGCTGCCCCAGCTGCGGCCGCACCTTATTCGACTTGCAGGAAACCACGGCCATGATTCGCAAGCGCACCGACCACCTCAAGGGCATCAAAATCGGTATTATGGGCTGCATCGTGAACGGCCCCGGCGAGATGGCCGATGCCGACTACGGCTACGTGGGCGTGGGCAAGGGTAAAATCTCTCTCTACCGCGGCCAGGAAGTCATCAAGAAATCGGTGCCCGAAGAAGCAGCCGTGGATGAGCTGATTGAGCTGATGCGCGAGGACGGCCGCTGGATTGAGAAGGAAGTGGTGGAGGAGCCGGTGGGGGCGTAAGGTAAGGCTCTGAACAAATCAGCGTATCTGTTCAATGGAAGATAATAACTTAAGATGCCGCGTTTGCGGTCTTACACACCATGATTTCCCTTGGGGAGCGGATGGGAAAACCCCGAGTTTCGAAATTTGTGTATGCTGCGGAACTGAGTTTGGGTACGAAGACTATCAGTTGGATTCAATTCGTAAAGCCAGAGCAGAATGGATAGCCGATGGAGCTAAATGGGCTAGGTCAAGTTTGAAGCCTATTGGATGGAAGCTAGGGGAACAAATTGATGCTATACCCAAATTATTTTGGTAAGTAAAGTCTACTGACACTTCTCTTTGCGGCGCGTGTCGATAACGTGCGCAATTTTCCAGCCGTCGGCCAGCTTCACTAACTGGAACGAGTTGTAGCCGCAGTGGCTGAAGGTGCCGCCGAAGTAGAACTCGTAGGGCGTCCAGACGCTGGCCAGGTTGGCGTCGACTAAGATACTGGCGAAGGTGATGCGCTCATCCCAGACTTTGGGGTGTGGCGAACCCACAGCTTTCAGGAAGTCCAGCGGGTTTTCGGGGGCGACTTTGGTAACGCCGGCTTTGATGGCAATGGTGTGGAACACGGCGCCAGGGGCCAAGGTGCGGCGCACGGCGGTGCTGTCGCCCTGGCGCATGCCCTCGAAAAAAGCGGTGATGGTTTTTTTAACGTCGGCGGTTTGGGCGGCGGCCGTTTGGGCGTGGGCGTCAGTGGCAGCCAAAATAACCAAGAGGGCGAAAAGGACGATAATGCGCTGCATCAGGTGCGAGGAATAAATATGAAAAAAGCTGAGGAGCGGGCCCGCAAGTTGCGCGGGGCTGGATATAGCTTTGTGGCCGCATGATACCAACGACTTTCCATACCGCTCTCGCGGCGCAATTTCAGACGGAAGGATTCGCGGTGCTGCCGGGCTTTTACGGGCCGGTGGAGGTGGCAGCGATGCTGCAGTGCCTCGAATCGGCGCCGGCGGGCGGGGCCATGCTCATGCGGCCGCTGCTGCTCCACGCCTTGCACCGCAGCACCGGCGAGCAGCCGCGCCGGGTGGTGCATTTGGAGTGCGCCGCGGTAAATTTGCCGGCCCCGCTGCAGTGGCGTGAGCGCATGAAAATGACGCGTTTATCCGGGGTGTAAAGGACCAAATACTTTGGTTCCGCCAAATCATTCTGATGCCCCGGGTGTTGTATTTCTAAATCCAAACCTGCCTCGCCATGAACGGTAAAAACCTCTTTAATTTCGGCCCTGTCCTCGGTTATTACTTCCGCGGCAAAGACGCCAACCGCAAATCCAACTTCAACATGAAGACCATGCACTTCATCAATAAGCTCAGCTTGGCGATGTTTCTGGTGTGTTTGGTCGTGATGCTGTTCCGCTACGTGCTGTAGCTCCGTGCCCGATGAACATTGAGGATTTTCGCGATTACTGCCTGGCCAAGCCCGGCGTGACCGAGGAAACGCCGTTCGGTCCCGCAACCCTTGTGTTCAAAGTGGGCGGCAAGATTTTCGCCCTCACCGACATCGATACCTTTGGCAGCATCAACCTAAAATGCGACCCCGAGCGGGCCGTAGAATTGCGCGAAGCCCACGACTACGTGCTGCCCGGTTTCCACATGAATAAGAAGCACTGGAACACGGTGCTCGTTGGCACGGGGGCTTCCATCAGTCAGCTTCGCGCGCTCATCGACCATTCGTATGAGTTGGTGCTGGCCTCGCTGCCCAAAGCTGCTCGGGTGATATTGGAGCAATAGAGTAAATACGGAGAACGTCATGCTGAGCGAAGTCGAAGCATCTCTACCGCAATACTAATTCTTATTAGTTGCGCGTTAGTGTTGATTCGACTTCGCTCAGCATGACGTTCCTTTTCGCCTGTTATTGGCCAGTTATATTACTGCCCCACCAGGAACACGGCGTTGCCGAAGAGCAGCTTGCCGCCTTGCCAAAAGGCGCGGAACAGGGGGTTGTCGCCCAGGTAAACTACCTGGCCGCGGCCCAGGTCCTGGGTGCCCACCACGAAGGTGTCGGCCAGCTCCTTGCGGGCCTTGGCGCCGATGAAGCCGGAGGAGTAGCTGTCTTTTTTGATGACGCCCACGTTCCAGCCGCCCTTGCCCAAGAAGCGGTAGTTGAGTGGGGCGCGCACCAGCGAGAAGTAGGTGTCGCCGTAGCCGAAGGCCAGCGGGTGGGTGTTGTCGAGCTGCACGCGGTACACGCTGCCTTGCACCACTTCTTCGGCTTCCTCGCGCTCGGAGTCGCCGTAGCGGCGCAGGGCGCGGTAGGGGTTGGTCTTTTCGGCTTTTTTGATGGCGACCGAGTCGGCGGCTTTGGTTTTGAGGAGGAAGTCTTTTTTGTTGGATAAAAACTTTGCGGCGCCTTCCAGGGCAATGAGCTTGCCGCCGTCGCGCACCCAGGCCTTGAGGTTGTCGAGGGCTTTTTCGGGGTACACGTCGCCGTAGCTGCCGTTGGGCAAAATCAGAACGTCGTATTTGTTCATCGACACGCGGCTGAGGTACTCCGTGCCCAGCACCGCCACCGGGTAGCCGAGCTGCTGCTCGAAAAAGTGCCACACCTCGCCAAACGCCGTGGCGTCGACGCCCGGGCCGGCCACCACCGCCACGGTGGGCTGCTTCACGAAGTGCACGGTGCCCGAGCCCAGGTCGCGCCCGCTGGTGGCGAAACCGGATTTCACGGCCGTGACCACCGTGCCGGCCGAGTCGGCCTGGGCCCGCACCAGTTGGTCGAACCGGGCGCCCATGGCCTCGTTGCCGGTACGGGTGATGACGAGCGTGCCGGGCGCGTACTGCTGGCCTTCGGATTCGAAGGCCTTTTCGGCGTAGCGCACCTTCACTTTTTGCTGGAGCAGGCGGCTCAGGAAACGCACGTCCTGCAGGCTGTTCCAGCGGGCGATGTAGGCGTAGGGGCGCTCGGCGGGTGCGGCGGCGCTGCCCCGCACCATGGCGGGCGCGGGGGCCGGGCCGGCGGCGTCGAGGCGGCCGGGCAGGGCGCAGGCTTTCAGGCCAAACGCGTAGGGCAGGGCCCACGAGGTGATGTCGTAGGTGAGCGAGTCTTCGAGTTGGGCGCGGGGCTCAAACAGCACTTTCACCAGCGTGGACTTGGGCTGGTACATGCTCACCACCACGTCGCGGGGCTCGATTTGTACCGTTTCGGTTTTGCCGGAGATGTAGTTGTAGCCGCGGGCTTTGGTCCGCTTCGGGGCGAAGCCGTAGCGGATTTGGTTGCGGTCGAGGTACTGGGTGAAGGCCCGGAGCTGGCCGGGGTCGTTGCCGGCCGACAGCACGTAGGTTTTGTATTCGCCCTGGGGCTTGGTGCGGGCGGTGGTAAAGTACGCCTGGAACTCGCGCAGCAGGTCGTCGTGCCGCTCCGCCGTGGCCTGGATGGTGGCGCGGCTGGCGGCGTGGTGGTGGGCAATGCGCTGGCCCAGGGTCAGGGTGTCGCCGTCGAGGCGGGCGTAGGCCACGCCGGCCGGGCCGCCGCCGCCCTGCTCGTAGGTCATGCCGATGGCGCCGTTGAAGGTCGGCCAGGTGTCGCCGTAGGTGGGGGCGAATAAATCGTAGGTTTCGCGGGTGAAATACAGCCAGTTGTTCTTGTCGAAGGCCACCTTGTTGTAGTCGCCCAGGATGTTCTGAAACTGGCGCTGCCAGGGGGTGATGTCGGCGTGGAAGGGCTTGGCGGCGGGGGAGAAGTAGTAGGTGTTGTTGGGCCCCATTTCATGGAAGTCGGCGTGCACGGCCGGCAGCCACTGGTTGTAGAGGGCAATGCGACTCTTGGACTCGATTTGGGTTTGCCAGGCCCAGTCGCGGTTCAGGTCGAAGTAGTAGTGGTTGTAGCGGCCGCCGGGCCAGGGCTCGTGGTGCTCCCAGGAGTCGGGCTCGGCGTTGGTGGACTGGCTGCGCACGCGGTTGTACCAGTTGGCGTAGCGGTCGCGGCCGTCGGGGTTCACGCAGGGGTCCACGATGACGACGGTGTTCTTGAGCCAGTCCTGCATTTGCTGGTCCTGGGGGTTGGCCAGGTCGTAGAGCACCTGCAGCACGGCTTCCGACGACACGGCCTCGTTGCCGTGCACGTTGTAGCTCAGCCAGCACACGGCCGGCTGCTGGCGCTGGCCGGTGCCGGATTCCAGGCCCGCCAATCGGAGGTTGTTGTGGCGCACGTCTTCCAGGCGGCCAAAGGTTTCGGCGCTGGCCACCTGCACCACTGCCAGCGGCCGGTGCTCGTAGGTGCTGCCGTAGCGCACCAGCTTCATGCGGCTGGGCGTGTGGGCCACCACGTGGTCCACGTAGCGCAGAATCTCGGCGTGGGTGGTGAACTGGGAGCCGAGCGGGTAGCCCAGAAACTGCGCTGGGGTGAGCAGGGCGCCGGTGGTGGCAGCCGCTCCCTGCGCCCAACCAGTGACCGAAGTCAGCAAGCTCAATAGCACAAGCAGCCAAGCTCGCAAGGCTACCACTTGATGGGATTGGCGAAAGTATGAAACGAGTGACGGCATCAAAAAAAAGTTGAGGTAATAGAGGTTTGGAGGGTAACCTAATGGCCACAAAGATGCAGCAAGGAAAGCCAGTCTGGGCTGGCTAAAACGGCCAGCATCAAAACAGAAAATGAGCAGTTCACCCGAGGAAGCTTGTGGTGTAAAAAAAAGACCTGCCGATGGGAGCAGGTCTTTTTTTGGGGCGGAGCACAGCCTTATTTCACCACGAGTCGAGTGGTCCAGTGCTGGCCGTCGGGGGCGCTGGCCGCCACCACGTACACGCCGGAAGCCAAGTTGGCAAGAGCAAGGGTAGCAGTGGCGGGGCGGCGGGTCACGCGCCCCAGCACGTCGGTAATGGTCAGTTGGGTGCCGGCGGGGAGGACCGGCAGCACTACGGCCTCGGTGGTGGCGGCGGGGTTGGGGTAGAGTGCCAACGGAAGGGCCGCCCGGGCGGCCTTAGTGGCCGTGAGCACGCTGCCCAGATGAGCCACGAAAAAGTTGCCGGGCGACGCGTTTTGGCTGGCGACGGCCTGCGTGCCAAACAAGCCTGCTCCGCCCACTACCCCGCCCACGGCCAAGCGGTTGGTGCCGTCAAGCGAGATGAAAAAGGGGGCTTCGTCGCCGGTGCCGGCGGTTTGCTGGGTCCAGCGGAGCGCGCCGGTGGCGGAATAGCTCGCCACCAGTCCGTCGAGTCCGCCCGCCCCGGTGAGGGTGGTGGTGCCTACCGTGCCCTGGCCGGAATAGTGGCCCGCCACGTAGATGTTGCCCGCCGCATCGGCGGTTGCGCCCCGGAAAGCGGCTCCTTGCGCGGCGCCGATGCCCCGGACCCAGGCCGTGGCCCCGGCGGCCGGCTCCACCACCCACAAGAAGCCCGTGGTGGTGCTGGTGGCCGGTACCGACTGCCCACCGAACGTGCCGGTTCCCGTCACGAAGCCCGGCACCACCACCCGGCCGCTGGCGTCAAGGGTCGTGCGGCCCGCGAAGTCCTCGCCGGCGCTGCCGGCGCGCTGAATCCAGAGGGGCGTGCCCTGGGGGTCGTATTTCACTACTACGGCGTCGAAGCCGCCGAAGCCGGTGGGCATGGGCACGCTGCCAAAGTCGCCCGCGTCGGGGTTGCAGGTCCAGGTGAGGTAAGCGGTGCCGGTGGGCTCGACGGCCAGGCTGCTGTAGTACAGCTGGGACTGGGCCCCGGCCGGGGCCAGGGTGCGGCCGCCCTGCTGGGCCCACAGCGGAATGCCCTGCGGCGAGACTTTCACCAGAAACTGGTCAAACGTGAAGCTGGTGCCAACAAAGGGCGTGGTGAGGTTGAAGCTGCCAAAGGTGGCTTCGAGCCCAAAAGTGCCGCTGACGTAGGCGTTGCCCGCCGCGTCGAGGGCCAGGTCCGAGGCCAGTGCGAACGGGGTGCCGCTGCCAATCTCATCCACGTTCAGCACCTGGCCCTGGGAATTGAGGTGCGCCAGGACGAGCGAGTTGCCGAAGCCGCCGTTGGTGAACGTGACGGTGCCGAAGGTGCTGCCATCGCTGGCCGTGCCCACCACCGTCACGCCGCCCGCGGCGTCGGTCGCCACTTGCTGGAACAATTCATTGGCCGTGCCCGCCAGCTGGCGCGACCACAGCAGGGCGCCGGCCGCGTCGTATTTGGCCACAAAGCCGTCCTGGCCGCCCGCGCTGGTGAGCACGGTGCCCGGGGCCAAGGTAATGGGTTGGGTGAAGCTGCCCGCTACGTAAGTGTTGCCGGCCGCATCGGTGGCCAGAGAGGTGGCGTTGGAAGTAGCGCTGCTGTTGAGCATGCGGGCCCAGGTCCAAGCCGGGGCGCTTTGGGCCTGCGCGCCGAGCGGGAAGGCCGTAAAAAGAAGTGGTAGAAGCTTTCTCATGAAAAAAATAGGGAAAAAATGAACGTGTAAATATACCCGGATAGCTGCCCGGATAGCTATTCGCCCCGCATCATTTCACTTTTTATCTAAAAATCATTAGGAAGCAAAAAGCCCGCTGCAATTGCAGCGGGCTTTTGGGGCTGTAAGGCGGTTAGTGCTTTACACCACCACGTTCACCATCCGGCCGGGTACTACAATTACCTTCTTCGCCGACTTCCCCTCGCCGAACCGCGCCAGGAAATCCGAGCCCAGCACGGCGGTTTCTATTTCGGCGCCCGTAGCGGCGGCAGCAAATTGCATCTGCTCGCGCACCTTGCCGTTGATGGCAATCGGATATACTACGTTGTCCTCCGCGAGGTATTCCTCGCGGAACTCCGGGTAGCGCGCGGTGCTCACGCTGCCGGCCGCGTGGCCCAGCTCCTGCCACAGCTCCTCGGCCAGGTGCGGCGCGTAGGGCGAGAGCAGCAGCACTAGCGGCTCCAGAATAGCGCGCTTGTGGCAGTTGAGAGCCGTCAGCTCGTTCACGGTAATCATGAACACGCTGACCGAGGTGTTGAAGCTGAACTTGTCAATGTCTTCCTGTACCTTTTTGATGGCTTTGTGCAGGGCCTTCAACTCGGCGGGCGTGGCGGGCTCGTCGGTCACGGCGAGGTCGCCGTCCTCGGGGTGGAAGAGGCGCCAGAACTTCTTGAGGAAGCTGCTCACGCCGCTGATGCCGTTGGTGTTCCAGGGCTTGTACTGCTCCAGCGGGCCGAGGAACATTTCGTAGAGCCGCAAGGCGTCCGCGCCGTATTTGCCAATTAGTACGTCGGGGTTGACGACGTTGTATTTGGACTTCGACATTTTCTCTACTTCAGGAGTAGTCAAAAAGAGGTCAGGTCTCTCACTTTTATTTGCTCCTGAAAAATAAGTAAAATTGCTTTCGTCGTTCACATAATATCCATTATTGACTACGAAAATCTTATTACTTGAGTCATTATTCTTATTACTTGCGTACAGGCCGAGTTTTAAAAAACCGTTTGCATCACCTGATACGAACTGAACATATTCGATATCAATACGCAATTGCCGATGTCGGTCATCGCCAACCAAGCTGTCCTTGCGCGAATAGTTAGCACTATAGAATACTTGCCCATTTGAAACGGGTACTTGGATTTGACCTTGTCCAGGAATTAAAATGAATGGTGAATCTGCTGCTCCTGGAGTGGCTGTTACCACCTGAGAGACCCCTAATATCATCCCTTGGTTAATCAGTTTCTGGAATGGCTCATTGCCACTGACCAGCCCCAAATCCTTCAAAAACAAATACCAGAAACGGGCATACAGCAAGTGGCCGGTTGCGTGCTCGGCGCCGCCCATGTAGAGGTCCACGGTGCCCCAGTATTGCTCGGCTTCTTTGGATACGAAGCGGGCTTCGTTGGTGGGGTCCATGTAGCGGAGGTAGTACCACGACGAGCCCGCCCAGCCGGGCATGGTGCTCAGTTCGTAGGGGTACTGGTTGCGGTAGAGCCAGTTTTGGGCGCGTCCGAGGGGCGGCTCGCCGGTTTCGGTGGGCCGGTACTCGCTGATTTCGGGCAGCACCAGCGGCAGGTCGCTTTCGGCGATGCCATAGGCGGTGCCGTCCTTGTAATAAATCGGGATGGGCTCGCCCCAGTAGCGCTGGCGGCCGAAAATGGAGTCGCGCAGGCGGAAATTGACCTTGCCGCGGCCCAGGCCTTTTTCTTCGAGGAAGGCAATGAGCTTGGCCGTGGCCTCCTGGTAGGTGAGGCCGTTGATGATGCCGGAGTTGATGTAGCGGCCTTCCTTGGTGGGGTCGGCTTGCTGGTCCAGCCCCTGCTGGGCGTCGGAAATGGCGGGGATGGGCAGGCCGAACTGCTGGGCAAACACGTAGTCGCGCTGGTCGCCGCTGGGCACGGCCATCACGGCGCCGGTACCGTAGCCGGCCAGCACGTAGTCGGCCAGCCAGATGGGCACGGGCGCGTTGTTGACCGGGTTCAGGCCGTAGGCGCCGGTGAAGACGCCCGACACGGTTTTGGTATCAGCCATGCGGTCGCGCTCCGAGCGGCGCTTGGTGGCAGCGATGTACTCGTCGACGGCCGCGCGCTGGCCGGGCGTGGTGATGGCGTCAACCAACTCGTGCTCCGGAGCCAAAACCAGGAAGGTGGCCCCGTAAATGGTGTCCACGCGGGTGGTGTATACTTTGATTTCGTGACCTGATAAGCCTTGCGAGGCCGAGGAAGCCACGTCAGGAGTCGAGGAGGCCACGTCAGAAGCCTCGGAAGGCACGTCAGAAGCAGCGGACGTGGTGGCAACAGCGTCGGAAGCCGCGGCAACAGCAGCGGCCGGGGCGTCAACGGCAGCGGATGGCTTGGTGGGCAGCGCGAGAGCCGGGCCGGCCAGCACCGGAAACGTGACTTCGGCTCCGATGCTGCGGCCTATCCAGTTGCGCTGCATCTCCTTCACGGCATCGGGCCAGTCGAGGGTGTCGAGGCCGGCCAGGAGGCGGTCGGCGTAGGCGGTGATGCGCAGGTTCCACTGGGGCATGAGGCGGCGCTCGACGGGGTAACCGCCGCGCTCGCTCAGGCCGTCCTTCACCTCGTCGTTGCTCAGCACCGTGCCCAGGCCGGGGCACCAGTTCACGTAGGTGTCCTGCTGGTAGGCCAGGCGGTAGGAGTGGACCGCCGCCAGCCGCTGGTGCTCGGTGAAGAGCTGCCACTGCCCGGCGGTGAACACCTGGCGCTCGGCCTCGTCGCCGGCCGCGCGGATGCCCTCGCTGCCGCGCTCCTTGAAGCGGGCCGTCAGCTCGGTCAGCGGCTCGGCGCGGTCGGTGTCGAGGTTGTACCAGGAGTTGAACAGCTTGAGGAAAATCCACTGCGTCCACTTATAGTAGCTGGCGTCGGAGGTGCGGATTTCGCGGCTCCAGTCGTAGCTGAACCCCAGGCTGCTGAGCTGCTTGATGTAGGTGTCGATGTTCTGCTCGGTGGTGAGCGCCGGGTGCTGCCCGGTCTGGATGGCGTACTGCTCGGCCGGCAGGCCGAAAGAGTCAAACCCCATGGGATGCAGCACGTTGAAGCCTTGCAGGCGCTTGTAGCGCGTCACGATATCGGAAGCAATGTAGCCCAGCGGGTGCCCCACGTGCAGCCCCGCCCCGGACGGGTACGGGAACATGTCGAGCACGTAATACTTGGGCTTCTCGGAGTGGTTGTGGGCCTGGAAAGTGCGGTGCGCCTTCCAGTGGGCCTGCCACTTCTTTTCGATTTCTTCGGGGCGGTATGCGGGCATCTTGCGCGGAGTTTATTCCGGCAAAGGTAGCAGGTAGCGAAAGTAGGGCGAACTTTGCTGCGGTGTGGCGCGCAGCCTTCGCTGCGCGTGGCCGGGCGCGGCCCCCACCGTTCGAACGCGGAGCAAAGGCTCCGCGCCACGTTGATTCTTTTACTGCAACTCGCGCGGCAACGGCTGCGCGCCACTATGGCCCGCATTCCCAAAGAACTAGTTGACCAAATCATCCAAACCGCCGACATTGTGGAGGTCGTTGGCGACTTCGTGCAGCTCAAGCGCAAGGGGCAGAATCTGTGGGCGCCGTGTCCGTTTCACAACGAGAAGTCGCCCTCGTTTTCGGTGAACCCGGCCAAGAGCCTCTACAAGTGCTTCGGCTGCGGCAAGGCCGGCGGGGTGGTGCAGTTCGTGATGGACATTGAGGGCACCAGCTACGTGGAGGCCCTCAAGTACCTGGCCAAGAAGTACGCTATCACCGTTGAGGAAGAAGAAAAGACGCCCCAGCAGCAGTTGGAGCAAAACGAGCGCGACTCCCAGTTCATCGTCTCGGACTGGGCCAAGAGCCACTTCCACCGCCTGCTGCTGAACTCCGAGGAGGGCATGAGCATCGGCTACGGCTACCTCAAGGAGCGGGGGCTGAACCTGGCCACCATCCAGCAATTTGAGCTGGGCTACTCGCTCGACAGCTGGGACGACCTGCTGAAAGCCGCCGAAGCCGGGGGCTACGACCGGAAATACCTGGAAAAAACCGGCCTCACCGTCATCAAAACCGACGGCCAGGGCCAGGACACCGGCCGGCGCTACGACCGGTTCCGGGGCCGGGTCATGTTCCCGATTCACAACGTGAGCGGCCGGGTGGTGGGCTTCGGGGCGCGCACGCTGAAGCGCGACGACAAGATGGCGAAGTACCTCAACTCGCCCGAGTCGGACATTTACCACAAGTCGGACGTGCTCTACGGGCTGTTTCAGGCCCGGCAGGCCATTCGGACCGAGGAAGTCTGCTACCTCGTGGAAGGGTACCTCGACGTGCTGAGCCTGTACCAGGGCGGCATCAAAAACGTGGTGGCCTCGTCGGGCACCTCGCTCACGGAAGGCCAAATCCGACTCATCAAGCGGTATTCCGACAACGTGACGGTGCTCTACGACGGCGACGCGGCCGGCATCAAGGCCTCGCTGCGTGGCACCGATTTGCTGCTCGAAGGCGGCCTGAACGTGCGCGTAGTACTGTTCCCCGACGGCGATGACCCGGACTCCTACATCCGCAAAGTGGGCGACCAGCGCTTCACGGAGTACATCGAGACGCAGAGCCAGGACTTCATCAGCTTCAAAACCACGCTTGTGGCCCGCGAAGCCAGCAACGACCCGGTGAAGAAGGCCGAGGCCATCCGCGACGTGCTCCACAGCATTGCCCGGGTGCCCGACGCCATCAAGCGCCAGGTGTTTTTGCAGCAAACCTCGGCCACGTTTGGCATCGACGAGCAGGTGCTCATCACGGAGTACAACAAGCTGGTGAAATCGCCGAGCAAGCCTGCCCCGGGCGCTGGCAGTGCGGGCAATTACGGTCCGGGCGCCAGCAGCGGCGCTTCTCCCAATTCTGGTAGCCGTCCGGCGCTGGTCAGCAGCCCGCCCTTGGACGAAGAACAGGCCGAAATGCTGCCGAATGGTGGCCAGGAGGCAACCGTTGAAATCCTGAGCTCGGGTGCGAGTTTCCAGCCTGTGGCGGCTCCTTCCGAGGACGAGGACCTCCCCGACGTGCTCAAAGCCTGCGAGCGCGAAGTGCTGCGCCTGCTGGTGCTCTACGCCCCGCGCGAGGTGGATACGGACGTGAGCGTGGCCGCTTACCTGCTGGCCCAGTTCGACGAGGCCCCGCTCAAAACGCCGCTCTACGCCGAGATGTGGGAAATCTGCCGGCAGGAGCTGCTGGCCGGCCGCTTCCCCGACGCCCGCCGGCTGGCCCAGAACGAGCGGGCCGACATCCGCGAGCTCATCACCGACCTAGCCACCGAGCGCTACGAAATCAGCCCCAACTGGCGCACGAAGGAAATTTACGTCTTCAACGAAGTGGACCTGCCCAAGCTGGCTTGCGACAACGCCGTGCTGCGCCTCAACAAAGTGCACGTGCAGCGCGAGCTCGACCAGTGCCTCAACCGCCTGCGCCAGCCGCTGGAAGACGCCGAGATGTACGAGGTACTGGGCGACATCAAGCGCCTCAAGGAGCTGGACAACGAGCTGGCCGCCCTGCTGGGCACGGTGGTGGGCCGGGGCGCCTAGTATTAATGAAGAATGAGGAATTATTCAACCGGAGCTTCTTCTCAATTCCTCATTCTTCATTCCTCATTCTTCATTAAATGAAATGTTAAAGCGCGTCAATTTTAGCCGGCTGCTGCTGGCCTTTCTGCTCATCATCGTGAGCTTGGGCAGTGGCATGAGCGGGTTCATGCTCATCGAGGGCTACAACGCGCCCGACGCATTTTACATGACCGTCATCACCGTCTCGACGGTGGGGTTTGGGGAGTTGCACCCGCTCTCGCCGGTGGGGCGTCTGTTCGTGGCCTTCTACATCCTCTTCAACCTGGTGGTGGTGGCTTATCTGGTGTCGGCCCTGTCCACGTTTATCTTTGACGGCGAGCTGCGCAAGATTTTTAAAATGTATCGATTGGACCAGGAAATTAAGAGTTTTAGCGGGCACGTTATTTTGTGCGGCTTCGGCCGCAACGGCCGCAAGGCCCACCACGACCTCATCCTCAACGGCGCCCGCGTGGTGGTCATCGAGCAGGACGAGCAGCTGCTGCAAAACCTCAGCCAGGGCCGCACCGGCGAGGACTACGACGGCGACGGCGCGGCAGGCGGCAAAATCGTGGCCGTCATCGGCGACGCCACCACCGACCTCGTGCTGCAGCAG
This sequence comes from Hymenobacter sp., assembly GCF_031398885.1. Taxonomy (GTDB): domain Bacteria; phylum Bacteroidota; class Bacteroidia; order Cytophagales; family Hymenobacteraceae; genus Hymenobacter. The sequence goes on along the minus strand of NZ_JANNOD010000084.1, from coordinate 33,723 downwards.
GCCGGCGTGGCGCGGGCCTCGGCCCTCATCACGGCCTTGCCCAAAGATGCCGACAACGTGTTCGTGGCCCTCTCGGCCCGCGCCCTCAACCCGCGGCTGAACATCATCGCCCGGGCCTCCTACAAAACGTCGGAAAGCAAGCTCATCTCGGCCGGGGCCAACTCGGTGGTCATGCCCGACGAAATCGGCGGCTCGCACATGGCCAACCTGGTGGTGCGCCCCGAAGTCATCCGCTTCCTGGACCTGATTTCGGGCCTGAGCGCCGACAAGCTGCGCCTGGAGGAGTTGGCCCACGGGCAGATGCGCCGCGACCGCCACGGCCTGAGCATCCGCGACCTGGACATTCGCTCCCGCACCGGGGCCACCGTCATCGGCCTGCGCCAGCACGCGGGCACTCTCCTGGTAAGCCCCTCCGCCGACTACGTGCCCGCCGTGGGCGACGTGCTGCTGGTGCTCGGCAGCGAGGCCCAAATCGAAAGCTTCGAGGTGCAGTACCGCCAGCTTTGAAAGTTGAGTTAACAGCTAGCAGCGAGCAATGAATAGTGGAATATTGAGTGTAAATAAGCAAAGTGTCGGCAGTGCAATCGGCCGAAAACGGCTCACTGCTCGCTGCTAACTGCTCACTGAAATCCCAATGCACATCCTGCAACTTTGCCCCCGCGTTCCGTTTCCGCCCCACGACGGCGGCGCCATTGCCATGTACGACGTGGCGGCCGGCCTGGCCCGCGCCGGGCACCGCGTCACGGTGCTGGCCCTCAACACGCCCAAGCACCGCCAGCCCGCCGATGCCCTGGCGCACCTCGGGCCCAGCGTGCGCCTGGTGACGGTGGACGTGAACACCGACATTTCGGCCGGCAAGGCCCTGAAAAACCTGCTCTTCAGCCGCCAGCCCTACAACGTGGAGCGGTTCATCAACCCCGCATTCGGGGAGCAGCTACTCGACGTTCTGCGCACCGAAAAAGTAGACATCGTGCAGGTGGAGGGTACGTTCGTGGCCTGGTACGCCGAGCTGCTGGGCCGCCAGCACCGGGCCGATTTCCGGGTGCCGCCGCTGGTGCTGCGGGCGCACAATGTGGAGCACACCATCTGGCAGATGCTGGCCCGGCGCGAGCCCAACCCGCTGAAGCGGATTTTTCTGGGCACGATGGCCCGGCGCCTAGAAGCATTCGAGCGGCGCCACCTGCGCCAGTTCGACGCCGTGGCCGCCATCACCGAACCCGATGCGGCGCGCCTGCGGGCCCTGCACTGCCCCGAGCCGGTGGTGTTCATTCCGGCCGGGGTGGAGCTGGGACGCTTCCGGCCCGACCTGGCCCTCACCGCCAAGCCGCGCACGCTGTTCATGATAGGCTCGCTGAACTGGCTGCCCAACCGGGAGGGCCTGGACTGGCTGCTGCGCGAGGTGTGGCCCACGGTCCACGCTGAAATGCCCGACGTGGAGCTCCACGTGGCCGGCACCGGCACCCCCGACGAACTGCTGAAACCACGCACTGACAACGTTTTCGTGCACGGCTTCGTGGCGTCGGCCCCGGCGTTCATGCAGCAATACGAGCTGATGCTGGTGCCGCTGCTGAGCGGGGGCGGCATGCGCGTTAAAATCATTGAAGGCATGGCGCTGGGCAAGCCGGTGCTCAGCACCCGGCTCGGGGCCGAAGGCATTGCCGCGCGCGACGGCCAGGATATTTTGCTGCGTGATTCGGCTCCCGAGTGGATGGCCGCCCTGCGCGCCTGGGGCCGCGGCGAAGTGGATGGGCCGGCAATAGGAGCCGCGGCTGCCCGCACCGCGGCCGACGTCTACGACAACCGGCGCGTGGTGCGGGCTTTTGAGGATTTGTACGCGCAATTGCTGCTGCCCGCCCCGGCCGGTACGCCCGCCCATTCGCCGCCCGCATGAAGCTGCTCGTGCTGCTTTCGCGCTTTCCGTACCCGCTCGACAAGGGAGACAAGCTGCGCGCCTACCACCAACTCCGCTTCCTGGCCGCGCGCCACGAAATCTGCCTGTTTGCGCTGAGCGACGAAGACGTGAGCGCCGAGGCCCATGCGGCCGTGCGGCCGCTGTGCCGGGGCGGGGTGGTGGTACACCGGCTGCGGCGCCCCGCCATTGGGCGCAACATGGTGCGGGCCTTGGCCACGGGCCGGCCGCTGCAAGTGGGCTACTTCCACGACGCCCGGGCCCAGCGGCAGGTGGACGGGCTGCTGCGCGATTTCCGGCCCGACCACGTGTACTGCCAGCTCATTCGCATGGCCGAGTACCTGCGACCCCACGCCGGCCGCTGGCCGATGACGCTCGACTACATGGACGTGTTTTCGGCCGGCATGGCGCGGCGGGCCGCCCAGGCCTCGCGCTGGCAGCGCCCCGTGCTGGCCCTCGAAGCCCGTCGCCTGCGGGCCTACGAGGCGGCAGCATTTGACTGGTTTCAGCACCACACCATCATCAGCGACCAGGACCGGCAGCTCATCCACCACCCCGACCGCGCCCGGATTTGCATCGTGCTGAATGGCATCGACACCGATTTTTTCCAGCCCCGGCCCGCGGCGGCGAAGGAGTACGACGTGTTGTTTTGCGGCAACATGAGCTACCACCCCAACGTGGACGCGGCCTATTTTCTGGCCGAAGAAATCATGCCGCTGGTGCGCCGGCACCGGCCGGGGGCCCGCTTGCTGGTGGCCGGCACCACGCCCGCCCCACGGGTGCTGGCGCTGGCCTCGGCCCACGTGGTGGTGAGCGGCTGGGTGCCCGACATTAGGGCGGCTTACGCTGCGGCGCGGGTGTTTGCCGCGCCCATGCGGGTGGGCACGGGCCTGCAAAACAAGCTGCTCGAAGCCCTGGCCATGCGCCTGCCCTGCGTGACCACGCCGCTGGCCAACAACGCCCTCGGGGCCACCGCCGGCCAGGAGCTGCGCGTGGCCGACTCCGCCGCCGCGCTGGCCGCCGCCCTCCTCGGTTTGCTCGCCGACGAGCCGGCGGCCCAGGCAATGGCCGGGCGGGGACACGAATTTGTGCGGGCCCGCTACGACTGGCCCGGCGCCACCGCCCGCCTCGAAGCCCTATTCGGGTGAGGGCCGGGGCGGCCGCTAACTTTGTGGGAAATCCCGTTGTTACTCCGCCATTCCGCCACGTCGGAAGCCGCCGCCGCACCCGTGGGCAACCCGTCCACCAGCCGTCGGCTTTCCCCCGCTGCTGACCCCTGACAACTAACTAATAATTGACAACCAAAAAGCCATGCTTGACACCATTGAATCCGCCATCGCCGACATTCGCGCCGGCAAGGTGGTTATCGTCGTCGACGACGAAGACCGCGAAAACGAGGGCGACTTCATCTGCGCCGCCCAGTGCGCCACCCCGGAGATTATCAACTTCATGGCCACCCACGGCCGCGGCCTGGTGTGCGCCTCGCTGCCCGAGCAGCGCTGCGAAGAGCTGGGCCTCGACCTGATGGTGGGCCACAACACGGCCCTGCACGCCACGCCGTTCACGGTATCGGTCGACTTGCTGAAGAACGGCGTGACCACCGGCATCTCGGCTTCCGACCGCAGCAAGACCATTCTGGCCCTCATCGACCCCGCCACCAAGCCCGAGGAACTGGGCAAGCCCGGCCACATTTTCCCCCTGAAAGCCCGCAAGGAAGGCGTGCTGCGCCGCGCCGGCCACACCGAGGCGGCCGTGGACCTGGCCCGCCTGGCGGGGTTTGAGCCGGCCGGCGTGCTGGTCGAAATCCTGAAGGAAGACGGCGAGATGGCCCGCTTGCCGGACCTGGAAATTGTGGCAAAAAAGTGGGACCTGAAGCTGGTCTCGGTGCAGGACCTCATCAAGCACCGCCTCGCCCACGAGAGCCTGATTCACCGCGACATTTCGGTGCAGTTGCCCACCGAGTGGGGCGACTTTGACCTGTATGCCTACACCCAGCGCAGCACCGGCGTGCAGCACCTGGCCTTGGTAAAAGGCGACATCAGCGGACCCGAGCCGGTGCTGGTGCGGGTGCACAGCTCCTGTGTGACCGGCGACATCTTCGGCTCGTGCCGCTGCGACTGCGGCCCGCAGCTGCACCAGGCCATGCGCCAGATTGAGCGCGAAGGCCGCGGCGTGGTGGTGTACATGAACCAGGAAGGCCGCGGCATCGGCCTGCTCAACAAGCTTAAGGCCTACAAGCTGCAGGAGCAGGGCCGCGACACCGTGCAGGCCAACGAGGACCTGGGATTCAAAGGCGACGAGCGCGACTACGGCGTGGGCGCGCAAATCCTGCGCGACCTCGGCGTTACCGAGATGCGCCTGCTCACCAACAACCCCCGCAAGCGCACCGGCCTGGTGGGCTACGGCCTTACCATCGTGGACACGCTGCCCATCGAAATCGACGCCAACCCCCACAACGAGGCCTATCTGACCACCAAGCGCGACAAAATGGGCCACGACATCATGCGCAAGGTGCCCAGCAGCGCCCCGGAAGCAGCCTAGCCAGCGGTAAAACCAGCGGCCGTAAACGGGCAAAATCAATAATTTCCTTATCTTAGGATGTCATTGGTTTTGCCCGTTTGCTGCCGCGTCATGAAAGCCTGGGTCGTTGTCATCGCCTTGCTCTTGGTCGACGCCCCGGCGCGGGCGCAGGCCAACCGTGGCGCGCGACTGGAGTTCCAGTTTAGCCGGGTGGTGCTGACCAGTGGCGACACCCTGGCCGGGCCAGTGGCCGTGAACCTGGCGGCGGACCTCCTCTACCTGGCCCAGCCCGACGGCACGGTGCGCACCTTGGCCCCGGCTGCGGTGGCCGCCTTCGCCGTACAGGGCGAACGGCCCTATCCTGCCTTGGCAAACACCCGGAACGCCCGCTTGCCCGACCCTCGGGAAATCCGGCTGTTCCTTACCTTGCCCTGGAGCCGGAAGCGTGGGCGACCCGAGCCCGTATTCTTCGAGCAACTCAGCGGCACTGGTCCGGTTGTGCTGCTGCGCCGCCAGCACGTGGTTAGCCGCACGGTCACTCTTGAAGGAACGGGGGGCCCCGGCACAGTTACGGGGGTTAATTTCCCCGGGGCTGCGGGCACGTCGGGGGGCGGCCGCGGCGGGCGTAACCCGGCTCCCCCGGCGGCGGCGCCAACGCGCTACGGCACCCTCATCGAAATGCGCGACACCTACTACCTGGCCTTCGCCCAGGGCGGAATTCAACTGCTGAGCGCGCCAAAAAAAGACGTGTTTGCAGCCTTTCCCGAATACGCCCTCAAGCTCCAGGGTTACGCCCTCGAACACCAGTTGGACTGTAACAACGCCCGCGAATTGGCGGACCTGGTGAGCTACGCTAATTCCTTGGCCGGCTCACCGAAGCCTTGACTAATTCTCAGAGCCTGCTCGAAAAGCCCAGCGCGGCCCTGCTGAGCTGGCCGCAGCACCGCGCCCGCTTCGGCGGCTCTCTTCTCCGTGGGCTTCGCGCCTGTGGCAAACCGGCTTCGCCCCGCAAGGGTCGCGTGAGGTTCCCCGGCCGCGCCCGGTGCACGAACCCGGGAGCCGCGCTAGTCTTTCATTGTTCCCTCGACCAGCTGCTGGCGCAACAGCGTGAGCACTGACTGGGCGGCGTACTCCACGTTCAGGGCCCGGCCGCGGTCCAGCACGTATTCACGGCTGACGGTGCGGGTGGCGTCGGCGTAGGCCAGGCATACGGTGCCCACCTTTTTGGTGTCGGTGGCGCCGCCCGGGCCGGCAATGCCGCTGGTGGCCACGGCCACGGCCACGCCCAGGCGGCGGCGGGCGCCTTCCGCCATTTCGCGCACGGTGGCCTCGCTCACGGCGCCGTGCTGGGCCAGGGTTTCGGGCTTCACGCCCAGCTCTGCCTGTTTGAGGTCGTTGTGGTAGGCCACGATGCTGCCGCGAAAGTAAGCCGAGCTGCCCGGCACGCCCGTGAGGCGGTGGGCCACCAGCCCGCCCGTGCAGCTTTCGGCGGTGCCCACGGTGAGGTTTCGGGCAAGCAGCAGCTGGCCGATGGCGGCTTCCAGGGTGGTTTCCTCTTCGGCGTAGACGTACTCGCCGATGCGCGCGCGCAGAGCGGGCAACAGCGCCAGCATGCGGCCGCGCAGGTCGGGCTGGCCGTCGGCGGTGCCGGTCAGGCGCAGGCGCACGGCCCCGAAGCTGGGCAGGTAGGCCAGCTTGAAATTGGCGGGCAGGGCGCTTTCCCAGTCGGCAATTTTTTCGGCCAGGAAGGACTCGCCCAGGCCGGCGGTCATCACCACCACGTGCTCGATGGGGGCGAGGTGAAACCGGGCTTGCAGGCGCGGCAGCACGTGGTCGGTCATGAGCCGCTTCATTTCGAAGGGCACCCCGGGCATGCTCACAAACACGGTGTCCTGGTCCACGAACCACATGCCGGGCGCCGTGCCCACGGCGTTGTGCAGCACCTCGCAGTTGGCTGGCACCAGGGCCTGCTGGCGGTTCACGTCGAGCATGGGCCGTTGGAAGCGCCGAAAAATTTCTTCCACGTGGTGCAGCGTGGGCTCGTGCATCACCAGCTCGGCCCCGAAGTAGCGGGCCAGCACATGCTTGGTCAAATCGTCCTTGGTGGGGCCCAGGCCGCCGGTAATGAGCACGACCTGCGCCCGCCGGCGGGCCTGGTCCAGCGCCGCCACAATCTCGTCGGCCCGGTCCGACACCGACGAAATCTGGCGCACCCGCAAGCCGATTTTCGCCAGCTCCTGGCCCATGAAGGCCGAGTTGGTGTCCACGACTTGGCCGTAGAGCAGCTCGTCGCCAATGGTCATGATTTCAACATCGGGCGGCGAAGTAAGACTAGCTGTCAATGGATTAGGGGCGGAAAGCGGGTGGGGCACGGGCATGGGTTGGAAAAGAAAATAGGTTTGGCCGCAAAATTGTCTTCAATTTGCACAAGCGGCGGTCCAAGGACAGCCACAGGGGCCGTCCGGTTTTCCCGCCGCAGCTGTTTGTTCCATGTTAATTCGCCTTGCCAGTGCCCTGCTGCTAGCCGGCCTCCTGGCCACTACCGCTCCGGTTGCCCACGCGCAAACTACCGCGGCTAAGAAAGCGGCGGCCGCCAAAAAAGCCGCCGCCGCCAAAACCGCCGCTGCAAAAGCGGCCGCCGCCAAAACCGCCGCGGCCAAGGCAGCGGCCGACAAAGCCGCTGCTGCCGTTCCCCCGCCCGCGCCGCTCACCGAAGCCCAGGCCAGCGCCGGCGTCAAGGAAGCCCTCAACAAAGGCATTCTGAAAGCCGTGGAGTTCGCGTCCGAGCCGGACGGCTTCAACACGAACGACGAAATCCACATTCCTTTCCCGGAGGATGCCATTCTGATGAAGACCACCCTGAGCAAATTTCCGGGCATGAACACGTTGATTACCACCTTCGAAACCCAGCTCAACCGCGCGGCCGAAGCGGCCGCGCCCAAAGCCAAGGACATTTTTCTCAACGCCCTGGCCAACATCAGCATCACCGACGCCCTGTCGCTGGTAACCAATGGCTCGGCCGATGCGGCCACCCAGTTCTTGCGCAAATCCACCGAAGCGCAGCTCGTGGCGGCGTTCCAGCCCGACATCAGCGCCGCCATCGACCAGGTTGGGGCGGGCAAGGCCTACGCCAAGATGACCGGCCAGTACAACCGCATTCCCCTCATGACCCCCGTGCAAACCGACTTAACGGCTTATACCACCCAAAAAGCGGTGGACGGCTTGTTCATTCTGCTGGCCAACGAGGAAGGCAAAATTCGCAAAAACCCCGCGGCCCGCACCTCCGACATCCTCAAGCAGGTGTTCGGCCGCAAGTAGGTTGATGGGTTAATTTTTTGAGGTGCTGAGGTGCTGAATTATTAAGCACGCAAAAGCCCCGACTGATAAATTCAGTCGGGGCTTTTGCGTGTGTGGTGGAGTACGGGCGAGGGCCAATGAATCGACCGCGCCTTCCGCCATGATTTGGCAAACCCCATCAGCACATTAGAAGTCGTCGCTGTCGAAGCTGCTACGCCGCCCGCCCCGGCCGCTGCCGTAGCCTTCGTCCTCATCCTCCTCGTCGTCGGCCAAGTCATCGTCTTCGTCAACGAGGCTGGTGAAGCCGCCGCGGTCGGCGTTTTCGGCCCGCTCTGCATCCGTAAACTCATCCTCGGTCATGTTGGCCAGGTCCAGGGCTTCGTCGTGCGAAGAGCCCGTGTCGGTCCACATCATGTAGTCGGCGTACTTGGCCGAGAGCTGGTCTTCGGGGTTGCCGAGGGCCGCCGCGCCGCCTTTGGCCGCGTATGTGTCCAGGTTGTCGTCGTCGTCGAGCAAGTCGTCGTCCAGGTCGTCGTGGTCTATCATGGCCAGGGCGGAAATAAAGGGAGGTGGAAAATAGGGCCTAATGCGGCCGCGAAGATACAGCGCAGGCGGATTTTCAGTCGGGGAAAGCGTAGGATTTTTCAGCCAAAGCGTAAGCTCAGTCCTTGAAACCGGCCGCTTGAAACCTGACAAAACCCGTGCATACTGCCCATTCTTCCCAAGGATGAGCAGGCGAAAGCTCCGCGCTTATTTCCGCGCCACTTGAAAGTCCGTCACCAGCAGCTGCTCGTCGCAAAAGGCGTATTCGGCCGGCACGTTGGAACTGAGCAGCAGCGTGCGGCCGGCGCGGGTGGCCGCCACGTGCTCCTGGTACCAGGCCACGCCGGTGGCGTCGAGGTTGGTGGTGGGCTCGTCGAGCAGGAGCAGGGGCGCCTCAGCGTACAGGGCCAGGGCCAGCTTGAGCCGTTGCTTCATGCCCGAAGAAAACTCGCGAATGAGCTGGTGGCGGGACTTTTCCAGGTACATCAATCCAATCAGCTGGTCCAGCGACGTGCCGGGTCGCAGCGCCTTGAACTGCGTGTGAAACCGCAGCAACTCCCACAGCGTGAGCTCTTCCAGCAATTCTAGGTAGGGCGCCGCGTAGGCCAGGTGCTGCGGCAGGTCCTCCACGGCCACCGGCCGGCTAGCCAGCGCATACGTCAACGAGCCCTCCGTGGGCAGCAGCTGGCCCGAAACGGTGTTGAGCAGCGTGCTTTTGCCGGCGCCGTTGGGCCCGAGCACGGCCGTGGCACTGCCGGGCCGGAAGGCGCGCGTCAGCCCGCGAAAAATCCAGTCGCGCTGGAAGCGCTTGCCCAGGCCGATAGCGTCGATTAACAAATGATTAATGGTTAGCGAGGCAAGAACGTCATGCTGAGCTTGCCGAAGCATCTCCCTCGCATCGATGAATAGTATTGATTACTGTCACCGCGCGAGATGCTTCGGCTGCGCGGACGCCAGATGAGCATGACGTTCTTCTGTCATCAACCACTGACCACTAATCATTCCGCTTCGCTGCCGTCGGTGGTCCGGCCCCGTTTGGGGCCTTTGATGATGCCGCGCGTGGCGGCGCGTACGAAGCTCACGGCGGTTTCGCGTTCCGGCGAAGCCGAGAGCTCCCGCTCAATTTGTGCCAGGGCGTCGTTGTTGTTCAAGCCGCCCAGAAACAGGATGCGGTACAGCTGCTGCACCGCGTTGATGGTTTCTTCGGAGAAGCCCCGGCGGCGCAGGCCCACCGAGTTGGCGCCGGCGTAGGAGAGCGGCTCGCGGCCGGCTTTCACAAACGGCGGCACGTCCTTGCGCACCAGCGAGCCGCCCGACACCATGGCGTGGGCCCCGATTTTAACAAATTGGTGCACGGCGGAGGAGCCGCCCACGATGGCGTAATCCCCGATTTCAACGTGGCCCGCCACCTGCACGGTGTTGGCCAGAATGCAGTGGTGGCCGATGATGCAGTCGTGGGCCACGTGGACGTAGGCCATGAGCAGGCAGTGGCTGCCCACGCGGGTTTCGCCGCGCTCCACGGTGCCGCGGTTCACCGTCACGCACTCCCGAACGACGGTGTAGTCGCCGATGACGGCCGTGGTTTGCTCGCCGGCGAACTTCAGGTCCTGGGGCACGGCCCCAATCACGGCGCCGGGAAATACCTGGCAGTGCGCCCCGATGCGCGCGCCGCTCATGATGGTTACGTTCGGCCCAATCCAGGTGCCCTCCCCAATTTCCACGTCTGCCGCAATGGTGGTAAACGGTTCGACGGTGACGCCAGCCGCAAGGCGGGCAGCAGGGTGAATATGGGCGAGGGGGGAAATCATTTCTTTGAATTAAGAATTAAGAATTAAGAATTAAGAATTGGTAAATCGAAAAAGAAAGCCGAGAATTGTCGGGTCTTTCTCAATTCTTAATTCTTAATTCCTAATTCTTAATTAAAAAATTAAGCGTCTTTGCGGACGATGGCGGCGCTCATCTCGGCGTCCATCACCACCTTGCCGTTCACGAAGGCCTGGCCGCGCATCTTGGCAATGCCGCGCTTGATGGGCGCCAGCAGCTGGCAATGGAAGAGAATGGTGTCGCCGGGCAACACCTTTTTGCGAAAGCGGCAGTTCTCGATGCCCAGGAAATACTGCCAGTAATTCTCCGGGTCGGCCACGGTGTTCATCACCAGGATGCCGCCGGTTTGGGCCATGGCTTCCACCTGCAGCACGCCGGGCATCACCGGGTTGCCGGGGAAGTGGCCCTGGAAGAAGGGCTCGTTCATGGTCACGTTCTTCACCGAGGTCACCATCTGGTCGTCGAGGTGAATGATTTTATCAATCAGCAGGAAGGGGTAGCGGTGGGGCAGCACCTGCATGATTTTGTTGATGTCCATCACCGGCTCGCGGCTGGGGTCGTACTGCGGCACGGGGTTGCTGTGGGCCTCCAGCATCTTTTTCTTGATGCGTTTGGCGAAGGCCACGTTGGCGGCGTGGCCGGGCCGGGCGGCCAGAATCTGGCCCTTGAGCGGGCGGCCCACCAGGGCGAGGTCGCCCACGAGGTCGAGTAGCTTGTGGCGGGCGGGCTCGTTCTTGTGGCGCAAGTCCACGTTGTTCAGGATACCTTCTTTCTTGACCGACACGCGGGGCTTGCCCAGCATCTTGGCCAGGTCGTTCAGCTCCTCGTCGGTCACCACCCGGTCCACCACCACGATGGCGTTGCTCAAATCGCCGCCGCGGATGAGGTTGTTTTTGTAGAGCATTTCCAGCTCGTGCAAAAAGCAGAAGGTGCGCGAGGAGGCAATTTCGGCCCCGAACTGGCCGATGTCGGCCAGCGTGGCGTGCTGCGAGCCCAGCACCGGCGAGTTGTAGTCCACCATCACCGTGAGGCGGTAGTCGGACAGGGGCAGGGCCGCAATTTCGACGCCGCGGGCGTTGTCGACGAAGCGGATGCTTTCCGGGATTTCGTAGTAGTTGCGCAGGGCGTTCTGCTCGGCCAGGCCCACGCTCTCGAGGGCCGTGATGAACGCGGCCGAGGAGCCGTCCATGATGGGCGGCTCGGGGCCGCTGAGCTGAATGAGGACGTTGTCGAGCTGCATGCCCACCAGGGCGGCCAGGGTGTGCTCCACGGTGTTGACGCGGGCGCCGTTCTGCTCAATGGTGGTGCCGCGGCTCAGGTCCACCACGTTATCCACGTCGGCGTCCACCACGGGCTGGCCGGGCAAATCCACGCGCTGAAACTTGTAGCCGTGGCCCACCGGCGCCGGGCAAAACGTCATGGTGGCTTCCACGCCGGTGTGCAGCCCGATGCCGCGCACCGTGACGGGCGCCTGAATGGTGTGTTGCTTGTCGTTCATCTAGTTAGTTGTCAGTTGTTGGTTGTCAGTTGTTAGCTGTTGAATACCTGTGGGACGAACAACTGACAACTAGTAACGAACAACTAAGAGGCTGCAAAGCTAGGGCTTTTCCGTCGTGCTTTTTGCCTGCTCCAGGCGCCCGACGCGCTGCTCCAACTCGGGCAGGCGGCGAAAAACAATCTGGGCGCGCTGGTTCTGCTTGAAGTCGAAGGCTGTGGAGCCTTGCAGTATCAGCCCTTCCTGCTTCACGTTCTTGCCCACGCCCGACTGCGCCGTGACGGTGGTTTTGTTGGCCAGCGTGACGTGGCCGGCCATGCCCACCTGCCCGGCCAGCACGCAGTGGTCGCCGATTTTGGCCGAGCCCGCGATGCCCGTTTGCGAGGCGATGACGGTGTGCCGGCCAATTTCCACGTTATGGGCGAGCTGCACGAGGTTGTCAATTTTGCTGCCCGTGCGGATGATGGTCGAGCCCAGGGTGGCGCAGTCCACGGCGGCGTTGGCGCCGATGCTGACGTAGTCCTCGAGCACCACGTTGCCAATCTGCGGAATGGCCTTGTAGGTGCCGTCGGGCTGGAGCGCAAACCCGAAGCCATCGGAACCCACCACGGCCCCGGCTTTCACCACGCAAAACTGCCCAATGACGGTGTCGGGGTAAATTTTGGCGCCGGCGTGAATGATGCTGCCCGCGCCGATGGTCACCCGGTCGCCGATGTAGGCGTGGGGAAACACCAGCACGTTTTCGCCTAGCTTGCAATTGTCGCCGATGTAGGAGAAAGCCCCGCGGTAGTGGCCCGGGCCGATTTCCGATGACGCACCGATGAAGGACGGCTGCTCGACGCCGCGCTTGCTCGTGCGGGTGGCCTGGGCGTAGAACTCCAGTAACTGGCTGAAGGCCGTGTACGGATTCTCAACCCGAATAAGCGTTGCGGTTATCGGCTGCCGTAGCTCCTGGCCTAGGCCAACGATGACGGCCGAAGCGCCGGTTTCATACAGGAACGGCTCGTATTTGGCGTTTGACAGGAAGGTGAGGGAGCCGGGCTGGGCTTCTTCGATTTTCGCCAGGCTGGTGACGCGCTGGGCGGCGTCGCCCTCCACGGTGCCCCCGAGGACCTCGGCAATTTGCTGAACGGTAAATTCCATAGCGGGCAAAATTAGTTGTCAGTTGTTGGTTGTCAGTTGTTGGTTTTAACCACTGGTTTACAATAGCCGACCGCTAAAAGCCTGACAACTGACAACCAACAACTGACAACTAAACCCTACACAATCTCCTTCGGGTAGCAGATGTAGAACTTTTCCACCCGCTGGCTCAGGGCGCGGATGTTGGGCAGGTCGGAGGCCTCCATCACGTTCACCACATCGCCTTTTTTGGTCAGGATTTCGATGGGTTCCTGGCTTTTGGCGTTGTAGGCGCTGTTGCTCAGGCGGCCCACGATGAGCAATAGCTCGGCCTCGGCGGGCGGGAGGGTGAATTTCTCCTCAATCAGCTCGCGGATGCCGAGACGGAATTCCTCGTCGAACGGCTCGGAGGCCAGCACGATTTTGAGCAGGTTACGGTGCAGGATGCTCTGGGCGAGGTAGCTGAGCACTTTGTCGGGGTGGCTGGCCCAGGCCTTAATGGCCGACCAGATGTCGTAGTCGTCGAGCTCCACGAAGTGGCTCAGGATTTTCTCGTCGTGCTCGAACTCGGCCAGGCTCACGGCCCGGCCCAGGAAGTAGCCCAGGCAGCTGTTGGCCGGCACTTCCACGCCCTGCCGGGCCAGGTCGCGGGCCCGCTGCACGGTGCGAATCACCATTTGCTCGGCGCTGGTCACGGTTTTGTGCAGGTACACCTGCCAGTACATCAGCCGGCGGCTCACCAGGAAATTCTCGACCGAGTACACGGCTTTTTCTTCCAGCACCAGCCGCTCCTCGTGCACGCGCAGCATCTTAATGAGGCGGTCGGCGCCGGGCCGCCCTTCCTCCACGCCGGTGTAGAAGGAGTCGCGGTTGAGGTAGTCGAGCCGGTCCATGTCGAGCTGGCTGCTCACCAGCTGGTGAAAAAACGGCCGGCCGTAGCTGCCCTGGAACATTTCAATGGCCAAACTCAGCTTGCCATGAAATTCGGCGTTGAGGCGCTGCATGAGGAACAGCGAGAGCTGCTCGTGCGGCACGTCCTGGAAAATGGCGGTTTCCAGGGCGTGGGAGAGGGGGCCGTGGCCGACGTCGTGCAGCAGAATGGCCGCCAGCGCCGCCTCGCCCTCCACGGCCGAAATCTTCACGCCCTTGTCCTTGAGCGTGCGCAGGGCCAGCGACATCAGGTGCATGGCGCCCAGCGCGTGGTGAAAGCGGGTGTGCAGCGCCCCCGGGTACACGAAGCCGGTGAGCCCGAGCTGCTGGATGCGCCGCAGCCGCTGGAAGTACCGGTGCTCAATCAGGTCAAAGAGAAACTCCGTCGGGATGGTGACGAAGCCGTAGACGGGGTCGTTAAATATTTTCTTTTTATTCACGAGTGGGGACTTGGGAGCTTGGGGGCTTGGGAACTTGGTCGGGTTGCTGGCCCGGGCGCGGCGTGCACTTTCTGGTAATACGCCGCAAGCATTTTGCGCAGCCGCTGGATGTCGTTCAGTAGTTTCTCGGCCATTTCGGTTTCCAGAAAACCGAGGCCCTGAGCCACCAGGGTTTCGGATTCCAGCTCGCTGGCCGAGCCCATCGCGATGACGATGAAGCGCAACAGCTCAGGACGGGAATTGCGGCCGCAACCTTCGGCGATGTTGTGCGGCACGGAGTTGGCGGCGCGGCGCATCTGGCCGGTTAGCCCGAATAGTTCGTCGCGCGGGAAACTTCGCGTCAGCTTATACACTTGCAGGGTCAGCGCGTATCCTTCCTGCCAGATTCTAAGCTTCCGAAAGTCGAACATGGTGGCGCATGGTGCGGAGCAGGATACGTGGAGCAGGCAACATTTGCGGCCCGCACCCGTCAATGAAGAGTACGAAGCTACGGCCCGCCGTTTGGCCGGCCGCGACAATTCACGAGGTACTACGGGCGTTACCCCATCAACCAAGCCCCGAAGTACCCAAGCCCCCAAGCCCCCACTATGCAACAAACCACCATTCTTTGGGCCGATGATGAAATCGACCTGCTCAAGCCCCACTTGCTGTTCCTTAAGGAGAAAGGCTACGACGTGACGCCCGTTAACAGCGGCGCCGACGCCATTGAGGAAATCCAGGATAAGAGCTACGACCTGGTGTTCCTCGACGAGAACATGCCCGGCCTGACGGGGCTGCAAACCCTCACCGAAATCAAGGCCATTCGGCCCACGGTGCCCGTGGTGATGATAACCAAGAGCGAAGAGGAGCACATCATGGAGTCGGCCATCGGCGCCAAAATTGCCGATTACCTCATCAAGCCGGTCAACCCGAGCCAGATTCTGCTCTCGGTGAAAAAGGTGCTCGACAACAAGCGCCTCGTGAGCGAGGCCACCAACTCCGGCTACCAGCGCGATTTTCGCCAGCTCGGCATGCAGCTTTCCGACCGCCTCTCGCCCAGCGAGTGGGCCGAGGTGTACAAGAAGCTGGTGTATTGGGAGCTGGAAATCAACGAAACCGAGGGCAAGAGCATGGCCGAGGTTTTCAACATGCAGAAGGACGAGGCCAACACCTATTTCGGCCGTTTCATCACCGAGAGCTACGAGGACTGGGTGGACGGCAGCGACAAGGACGCGCCGCTCATGTCGCACCAGTTGTTTAAGGAGCGGGTGTTCCCCACGCTGAAGGCTACCGGCGACACGCCCGTGTACTTCGTGCTGATTGACAACCTGCGCTACGACCAGTGGAAGGTGCTCGAACCCATCATCACCGAAATGTTCACCGTGGACAGCGAGGAGATGTACTACGCCATCCTGCCCACCACCACGGCCTACGCCCGCAACGCCATCTTCTCGGGCATGATGCCGTCGGAAATTCAGAAGAAATACCCCAACCTGTGGGTAACCGACGACGACGACGAGGGCAAGAATCTGCACGAGGCCGAGTTCATGGAAATCAACTTCCAGAAGAACAACCAGAAGGTGAAGCACTCCTACCACAAGGTGACGAACCTGCAGGCCGGCAAAGACCTGCTGGGCAAGATGAGCAACCTGCATAACAATTTCAAGTGCAACGTCATCGTGTACAATTTCGTCGACATGCTCTCGCACGCCCGCACCGACATGGCCATGATTCGCGAGCTGGCGGCCGACGAGTCGGCCTACCGCAGCATTACCCGCTCGTGGTTTTTGCACTCGCCGCTGTACGAAATGATGCAGCAGATTGCCGAGAAAAAAGGTAAGCTCATCATCACCACCGACCACGGCACGATCCGCTGCAAGCGGCCCTACAAGATTGTGGGCGACCGCAACACCAACACCAACCTGCGCTACAAGCACGGCAAAAACCTGGGCTTCGAGGACTCGCGCGACGTGTACGTGGTGCGCAAGCCGGAGAGCATTTTCCTGCCGCGCGAAAACGTGAGCACGGCGTACGTGTTCACGATTGGGGACTACTTCTTCGCCTACCCCAACAATTATAATTACTACGTGAACTACTACAAGGACACGTTCCAGCACGGCGGTATTTCGCTGGAGGAGTGCATCATTCCCTATGTGACGCTCACGGCAAAGGGCGTGTAAGCTAAAGTCTTATACTTAAGGAAAAGGCAGGTGCTATCTTAGCACCTGCCTTTTTTACTAAGCTGTGATGCCATGTCAATTCTCGTTGAAATAGCTAAAGTTGGTGCCCGGTTAATTCTGGTGCTGGCCACGTTTGCCTGCGGCCGTGGAGAACCGCCGAGCCAAGTCAAAACCCCAAGCAAACCACGTGCTGTTAGAGGCTCAGAGCAGCTTGATGCAAACACCTTCGTTATTCTGCCTTTTAACAAAAAACCAGACTATTTATTCAACGGTGCGAAGCCCGCTGGCCTTTCCGAACCCGAATTAAACACGGTCAACACGTTGCTGGAGAAGTGCGTGGCAGAGCACAACGAAGCGCAGGAAAAAGAATTTCGGGACATGATGGGAGCGCACCCCGAAATCCCTTTTAAGAAAGAGCGGTACTTTATTTCCCTGCCTGCCTACAAGCGGCAGTTGATTGCGGTAACCGATGCCAGAGGGGAGAAGCAGGTTTGGGTTAATTGCTTCTGCGAGGGCAGCGAAAGCTACTGGCGCAAGGAAGTGGTTGACGTAGACGACGGGGGCAACTGCTTTTTCAATGTGAAAATTAACCTCACCCAAGCCACTTGGTACGACATGATGGTGAACGGCTCAGCGTAAGCCGCTACGCACCGCACCTGCTACACCAATTTATCCAGCGCCGCCCGCAACCGCGGCAGCGCCGCCTGAATCGACGCCAGCGTTTCGGCCCCCACCGAAGCCCGGAACCACGGCTCCGACGCGGGGGTGCCAAAGGCGCTGAACGGCACCAGCGCCAGCTTGGCCTCGGCAATAAGGTAGGACGTGAGTTCGGCAGTGGTCGTCAGCACGGCGCCATCGGGCGCGGTGCGGCCCAGCACGTCAATTTTAATGGTGAGGTAGATGGCGCCGGCCGGGGCCACGGCATCCACGGGGTAGCCCTGGGTTTGCAATTCCTTCAGGCCCTGGAATAAGCCTTGCAGCGAAGCTTGCAAACCGGTTTTCATGTCGGCAATAAATTCATCCACGGCGCCCGGCTCCGCCAGGAAGTGGGCGGTGGCGACCTGTTCCGCTTTGGGTGCCCAGGCGCCGACGTGGCCCAGGATGGATTTCATCTTCTCGATGATGGCGGGCGGGCCGAAGCTGTAGCCCACGCGCACGCCGGTGGCGGCGAAGCACTTGGAGATGCCGTCGATGTAAATGACGTAGGGGCGCAGCTCGGGGCGCAGGCTCACCGGGTCGTGGTGCTCGGTGTCGCCGAAGGTGAGCAGCCAGTAAATCTGGTCGTACAGGACGTAGAGTGGCTTCTCCTCGGGGCCGCGGCGCTGATTTTCGGCCAGCACCAGGTCGCAGATTTCCTCCAGGCCGGCTTTGGTGAACACCGTGCCGGTGGGGTTCAGGGGCGAGCACAGGGCCAGCAGGGTGGCGCCCGCCAGGTGCGGGGCCAGGTCGGTGGCGGTGGGCATAAAATTGTTGTCGGCGCGGGCGGGCACGGCCACGGGCACGGCGCCGGTGAGGTGGCAGTAGTGGTTGTTGTTCCAGCTGGGGAGCGGAAATACTACCCGGTCGCCGGGGTCGACCACGGCGCGGTAGGCGGCGTAGATGAGCGGGCGCGAGCCGCCGGCAATCAGCAAGTCGTTCGGGCCGTACTCCAGGTCCTGGCGCGTTTGCAGGAAAGCCGCAACGGCTTGGCGCAGCTCGGCCATGCCGGCCGCAGGCGGGTAGTTGGTGTGCCCCGCCCGGTAGGCCTCGGTGATGCCGGCGTTCAGGCCGGCCGGGATGGGAAATATCCGGGGGTCAAAGTCGCCAATGGTCAGGTTGCAGATACGGGCGCCCTGGCGCACCTGCTCGCTCACTTGGTTGCCGATTCGAATGATTTCGGAGCCGCTCAGGCCCGCGGCCATGTGGGATACTTGCATGTGGGAGTAACGAAGAAATAAAACGCCGGACCGGCTCACGAAGATATTTCAACGCGGCCGAACGAGGGGTCCCCAATCGGCGCGGCAATTTTCGGTTTTTGCCCTGCCGGCGCCGCGCGGCGGCCAACTGCTGATTATCCAAAGCGGTTTCAAAGTAGCCCGGATGCGTGTTTTTGTAGCGAGGTAAAGATGCGTCGCTACGCCGGATGCATCAACTGGGAAACCGCTCCAACGCAGCCGGCAAAGGTTGAAGAACCATTCCACGCGATTAGCCGCGGATAAAACGGGTTGCGACTGCTTCGGTGGCCGCTGGTGCCGGGGCTACTGGCCGGCGGCGCGGCGCAGCTCCTCCTCGGCGCCGGCCGTGCGCTTGCGGGCGGCGGCTACTTTGCCGTTGCCAAAGCGGTAGGTGAAGGCCGCCGTCACCACCCGGGTGTCTTGGCGCCGCCGGAAAGTCTCCGTAAAATTGACGTAGGCGGAAGTGGAGCGGACGGGCGTGGTGTAAAAAATGTCGGCGGCGCTGAGCCGCAACGTGCCCTGTTTCCCCATGCAGCTCTTTTGCACGCCCGTCGACACCTGCCCGCGCTGCCCGACGGCCTCAAAACCAAACACTTCCCGCGACTCGTACCCGCCATTCACATCCGCCGACCAGCCGTGGGGCAGGGTGAAGCTGTTGTTCGCCGTCAGGTTGCAAGCCAATTGGCCGCGGTTCAGGGCCGTGCCGGCCAACCGGCCCACAAATTGCGCGTAGTAAAACACTCCGTTGGCGTAGAGCGTCCACCACTTGGTAAGCTCCAGCGGGGCGGTGAGGGTGAGGGCGTAGTAGTGTTCGGTGGTCAGGTTCACGTCGCGGTTCACCACCAGGCGGCCCCCGTCGGGCGAGGGCTGCACCACGTTCACAAAAGGCTGGTTCGTAACGGCGTAGGCCAGGGCGGTGCTGAATTTTTGGCGGTAGGTATGGGCCACTTCGAAGTTGTAGCTGGTTTGCGCCACCAGGTTGGGGTTGCCCGAGCGGTACGAGGTGGCGTCGAAATAATTGCGCAGCGGGTTGACCTGCCCGTAGCTGGGGCGGTCGATGCGCCGGGCCACCGACAGGGCCAGGGCATGCCGCTCGCTGAGGGTGCGCTGAACGGAGGCGCTGGGAAACAGCTGCACGTAGTGACGCTCGCGCAGTGTGTCGCCTTCCGGGTCGGCTTGGGTGTTGGTCTGCTCGGCGCGCAGCCCGGCCTGAAAGGTGGTTTTGGGGGCCGTTCTGCGCAGGTTGACGTAGGCGGCGTTAACGTTTTCGTCGTAGCGAAAATTGCTGGAGATGGCCGGCATCGGGACTCTCACGCCGTTGGCAATGTTCTCGAACTGCACGCGGTTGTCGGAGCTTATCCGCGTCACTTTGGCGCCGGCCTCCAGGCGCGCGCGGCGGGGCAGGGGCTGGCTGAAATCAACTTTAACCGCCTGAATGGTGAGCGTGCTGCGTTGGTCGCCGCGGAGCAAGGTGGCGTCCGAAGTGGGTTCCTCGTAGTGCGTGAGCAGGTCCTGCAGGCGGGTGGTGGTGTAGCGGGCGAAGTCGGCGTCGGCGGTGAGGGTGCGGGCCGTGGCCGAGTCGGCAAAGGCGTGGCGCAGGTTCAGGTTGGCGCTGCCGCTGGGCCGGCGCAGGTCCTGGGCTGCCGTGGAATTAAAGCGGGCGGTGGGCTCCCCGACGGGTCCCCGCAGCTGGGTGTTGTTGGTGTTGGTGAGGTCCGTCTGGCTGGCCAGGCCGCTCACCGCGGCCCCGAGCAGCGTGCGCTTGGAGAGCGCCACATCGAGCCCCGCCTTGCCGGTGTGGGAGCGCAGGTCCGACACTTGCCGGGTGGCGGCCGCGCTGCTGGCGGCCGGCAGCAGCGCGGTTGCCAGGTACCGCCGGTCGAAAGTCAGCTGCGTGAAGTTCCGGCGGTCGGTGTAGGCGTAGGTGCCGTACGCGTTGATTTTTTTGAGGCGGTGGTTCAGCGAAAAACCGCCCGTAAACTTGCCGTACTCGCCGCGGCCGTAGCTGGCGTTGGCGCTGCCGTTGGTGCCCAGGCTCTGGTCTTTTTTGAGATTGATGGCAATGACCCCGGCCCCGCCCTGGGCATCGTACTGGGCCGGCGGATTGGTAATGAGCTCAATGCTCTGGAGCTGCTCGGCGGGCAGGGCGCGCAGGTAGTCGGCCAGCTCGGGGCCCGTGAGGGGCACGCGCTTGCCGTCGATGACCACGAGCAATCCTTGGCGGCCCCGTAGGGCCAGGTTGTCGCCCGCGCCCACGGTCACCCCCGGCGAGCGGCCGAGCACGTCGAGCGCCGTGGCCCCGGCCGTGAGCGGGCTGTCGGCCACGTTCACCACGGTGCGGTCCGCCTGGCGCTCAAACAGGGGCTTGCGGGCCGTCACGGTCACCTCTTTCAGCGCCGTGGCTTGGCTGGCCACCAGCGCAATGGCCGGCAAGTCCATCTCCGCCGCCAGCGCCAGGTCGAATGCCGGGCTCCAATACCGTTCGAAGCCCACCTGCGCCACCGAAACGCGGTAGCGTCCGGCCGCTGCTTCCAACCGGAAAGCTCCCTGCGGGCTGCTGAATTCGGTTTTCACCACCACCGAATCGGCGGCTCGGTGCAGGGTCACAGTAGCAAACTCGACGGCTCCGCTGGTTGGGGTGGTCACCGTGCCGCGCACGGCAGTGCGGGCCTGGGCCCGGGCGCCGAGCGGAGCCGTTAGCGTGAGGCACAGCAGCAGCCACCGCACGGCATCAAGGGGAACGCGGGCAAGCCGGGCGGGGGCAAAATAGGGCATGGCGGCAGAGAATGGGGAGAAGGCGAAAGGCGGCACGCGCACCGGAAAGCGGGCGGCCGCCGCAGCGCCAAGCAAGCCATGCAAAAGCGTCACTTGCTTTCGATTGACCGTGTTGTCCGCTGCGGCGAAGCATAAAGGTGCTGAATGGCTGCGGATAATCCAAAAAAAAACCACTTGCTTGTGGGCGGCACTTGGTAATTTTGCCCTCGTGCTTGTCTCCGCCATTTCCGTTCCTGCGCTGGCCGATTTGGCCGCTGCCGCCCAGCAACTGCAAGCGGCGATTGCGGCCGCCGGGTGCAATGTGGTGGCGTTTGAGGGCGAGATGGGGGCGGGCAAAACCACCCTCATCCGGGCGCTGGCGACGGCCTTGGCCGTGGCCGACGACGTGAGCAGCCCCACCTTCGCCCTGGTCAATGAATACCGCGACGGCCGCGGCCAGCCCGTGTACCATTTTGACTTCTACCGCATTGATTCCGTTGAGGAAGCCGAGCGCATGGGCGCCGCCGAGTACCTCGATTCCGGGTATCTTTGTTTAGTGGAATGGCCCGCCCGCGTGGCTGCTTTATTGCCCGTGCCCCGGCTTGAGGTTCGCCTGAACGTGCTGGGCGGCGGGGCTCGCGAGATTCAATTAAAAATTATAAATTAAGAATTAAAAATGATGGAATACTAATTGGGAAGCAGCATTCACGCTAATTCTTAATTCTTAATTTCTAATTATTAATTCCATCACCTTATGGCCGAACAGCTACCTTCCGGTTTTGAGTCCCTGGCCACCAGCCGCGCTTATTTCACGCAGGAATCCATGCTGGCCGTGGACACGCGCAAGCGGAAGCTTTTCATCGGCCTGCCCCGCGAAACGTCACTCCAGGAAAACCGCCTCGGCCTCACCCCCGAAGCCGTGCAGCACCTCGTCACCGAAGGCCACGAAGTGGTGATGGAAGCCGGGGCTGGCGAGCCCAGCAAGTACGCCGACCACGCCTACTCGGAAGCCGGCGCCCAGATTGCCTACTCCACCGAAGAGGTGTTCAAGGCCGACGTGCTGCTGAAGGTGGCCCCGCCCACGCTCGAAGAAATTGAGCTGCTGCACGCCAACCAAACCCTGATTTCGGCCCTGCAGATGGGCTCCATGACCCAGGAGTACATCGCCGCGCTGGCCCGCAAAAAAATCAACGCCATCGGCTTCGAGCT
The DNA here is from genome assembly GCF_031398885.1 of Hymenobacter sp. GTDB lineage: Bacteria > Bacteroidota > Bacteroidia > Cytophagales > Hymenobacteraceae > Hymenobacter. The sequence goes on along the minus strand of NZ_JANNOD010000084.1, from coordinate 11,590 downwards.
GATGAAGGACCCCAGCGGGGCCCGACCCGTGGTGCGCGCCATGAGCGAGATTGCCGGCTCCACGGTGATGCTCATTGCCGCCGAGTACCTGGCCCGCTCCAACGAGGGCAAGGGCATCATTTTGGGCGGCATCACGGGCGTGCCGCCGTCGCAGGTGGTGATACTCGGGGCCGGCACGGTGGCCGAGTACGCCGCCCGCGCCGCCACCGGCCTGGGCGCCGAGGTGAAGGTGTTCGACAACCACCTCTACAAGCTGCGCCGCCTCAAGCACAACCTGGGCATGCAGCTCTACACCAGCACGCTGGACACGTTTGCGCTGAGCCAGCAAATCCGCCGGGCCGACGTGGTCATCGGCGCCCTGGCAGTCGAGGACGGCCGGATTCCCTTCATGGTGCCCGAAGAAATGGTGGCCAGCATGGCCCCGGGCTCGGTCATCATCGACGTGAGCATCGACCAGGGTGGCTGCTTCGAAACCAGCGAGATGACCAGCCACAACAAGCCCGTTTTCCGCAAGTACGACGTGGTGCACTACTGCGTGCCCAACATCGCCTCCCGCGTGCCCCGCACGGCCACCAACGCGCTCAGCAACATTTTCACCCCCATTCTCCAAGAAATCAGCAAGCAAGGTGGCATCAACGAGGTGCTGTTCACCAACGAGCACTTCCGCAGCGGCGTGTATCTCTACCGCGGCTCGCTGACCAACGCCATGATTGCCAAGAAATTTAACCTGCGCTATAAAGAGCTGGGGCTGCTGATTGCCGTGCGCAACTGAGGCGCGGACGCGGAATCACTGCAAACCTTCGCTGTTTTAGAGTAGCCTCGACTTTATCGCGCCTGGGCCTTGCGACGGTCCCGCAGCTTTTTCAGGCCCAGGGCCACGCCGCTGGCCAGCAGCAAGGAAGCGCCGCCGTCAATGGGCACGGCGTTGGGGTCGACGGGCGGAACGGGGTCTGGGCCGGGGCCGCCGGTACCGGGCTGGGCCAGGGCCACGGCGGCCGAAATCACCACGAGCAGGGCCGTGCTGCACAACGCACTTACGAGGGTATGCTTTTTCATGGGGCAGGAGGTTGAAGAATGGGGATGGAGAAACGGGGCCGTCACCCGAGCCTAAGCAAACTAAAACTAATTGTTCAGCAACTGCTTCACTGCAACTGTTACGACGCACTTGGGTGCTTGGGTTGCGGCGATGGCCAGCCGAGTATCTTCAACGCAGCTGCGTCCACCTGGCAAGCGAAGCGGCCGGGTGGCAGAACAGGCTGCGGCGGTCTGGCCTGGCTATCGGTCCCGCGGATAAGCTGTCCCGCGGCGGTGTTAAGTTGGAGCGGCTACCAGTGAAATTAGCCGACAACCAGACAGATAAGATTTATTGGAGCAGTCCGAAGTAGTAACCCAACTGCCCTTACAGACTACGGACTGATGCGGACTTCGGATTTAAAACGGGCAACTTTTAACAAGAAATAATTTTAGGATAGAATATTCGTAATCCACAGGCCGCGGTTCTCGCAGCAACTTTTTCGTCCTACCCCATTAATTGGTTTCGCCGAGTTAATGCTGCGACGGTAAACGGGCCGTTCCGGGGCAGGGCTTGCCCGCGCCGATGGGTGCCCGCAATTCAGGCTGTGGCTCACTCGTTGCCGGCCAGCAACAAGACTTTCCAGGCATCCAGCAACTGGCCTTCTTCCAGCATCTTTTTGCCCAGTAGGGTCAACTGGCGCTGCTGTTCACTGGGCTGGTCGCGGTGCTGCTGTAGTACGGCGCTCACCAGCGGGTGCCGGCGAAATGCTTCCACCTGCTCGGCTGCGGGCAGAGCCGATTCTTCGATGTTGGCCAGGCGGCCCAGGTTGTTGCCGGTGAGAACGTCGGAGGTGCGGATATGGGCGGGAAGCTGGTCGATGCCGATGCCCAGGACGCGGTTGGGCTTGGATACCTCGAAGAGGCTGGCGCCGCTGGCCCGGCAGTACCAGTCGCCGCCCAGGCGGGCCACGGCGTCGAGCTTAAACGGGTCGATGCCGGCGGCGTTGGGCAGTAGGATGTCGGTGCGAAAATGGGCGCGCACCACCCGGCAAATGACCAGGTTGCCGGCCCCGTTGTTCCGGCCCAGTTCCACCACTTGCTCCACCACGCACTCGAAGGCGGCCGGCGCCTCGGCTACGCGCGGCGGCCGCACCAGTTCCGAGGGCAGCTCGGTGAGCCCGGCTTTGAGGAATTCGTTCGTGCCCTGGGCGTACTCGGTGCTGGCCAGGGACATTTGCTCCACGAGGGCGAAATCGCAGATGTTGATGACGACCTCGGGCACCTCGCGCACGTTCTGCAAAGTGTGCTTCTGGGAGTTGTCGCGCACCCGGTTGGCCGGCGAAAACACGAGAATGGGCGGGTTGGAGCTGAAGGCGTTGAAAAAGCTGTACGGGCTCAGGTTCACCCGGCCCGCGGCGTCGACGGTGCTGGCGAAGGCCACCGGCCGCGGCGCCACGGCCCCCACCAGAAACGGGTGCCACTGGGCGGGCGTGAGGTCGGCGGGCGTGAGCGAGTGAAACGAAGCAGGGGTGGGGGGCATGGAAAACGGCGCGGCCGCTGAGTGTCGGCCCCAGTGGCCAAAGCTAAGCGCCCGCCCGAAAATTAGCTTCGTACGGCGGTATTGCGGGGACGTCTGCTAGCTTTGGCCGCATGCGCGCGCTCTTGTTTCTGTTTTTGCTGACCGGTTCGGTTGCCGTTGCCCAGGTTCCAGCGGCAGGACGCCCGAGGCCGCTGGCCGACACGGCCCGGCTGCGTCGGCACCTGCAGTACCTCACCACCACGGCGCAGCCGCGCAACTACCAGCACCCGGCGGTGCTCGACTCGGTGGCCGGGTACCTCCGGCGCCAGTTGCAAGCAGCGGGCGCCCGGGAAGTAGCGGAGCAACCCTACGCCGTGGGCGAGCACACCTACCGCAACGTCATCGGCTCGTTTGGCCCGGCGGTGGGGCCGCGCCTGGTGGTGGGGGCGCATTATGACGTGTGCGGCGAGCAGCCGGGGGCCGACGACAACGGCACGGGCGTGGCCGCCCTGCTGGAGCTGGCCCGGCTGCTGGGGCAGCAGCCGGCGCTGCCGTACCGCATCGACTTGGTGGCCTATACGCTGGAAGAGCCGCCGTTCTTTCGGACGCCCAACATGGGCAGCTACGTGCACGCGGCGGCTCTGCGGGCGGCGGGCGTGCCGGTGCGCGGCATGGTGGCCCTGGAAATGCTGGGCTACTTCGACGACCGGCGCGGCTCCCAGCGCTACCCGTTCGGCCCGCTGAAGTTCATCTACGGCAGCCGGGGCAACTACGTGACCGTGGCCCAGAAATTCGGCAACGGCCGCTTCGGCCGGCAGTTTGCGCGGCGCTACCGGCGCGGGGCCCGCTTGCCGGTGAAGCAGTTCAAGGCCCCGGCCTGGCTGCCGGGCATCGACTTTTCCGACCACCTCAACTACTGGCATTTCGGCTACTCCGCCGTGCTGCTGACCGACACCGCCTTCTACCGCAACCCCAGCTACCACCAGCCCACCGACGGCCTGGCCCGGCTCGACATGCGGCGCCTCGGGCTGGCCGTGGAAGCGCTGCTGGCTGCGGTCCTGCCCGGGCCAACCGATTTATGAGGGACTGAATATTCGCTAAACAGGTATATGTTTGCTGAATAACTGTAGCTTGCCGTCGTTTCCGCAAACGTTTCCGTGCCATGACTGCGCCCAAGTGCCCCAAATGCGAGTCGCCGGAAGCCACGAAAAGTGGCGTAGTGGGCAACCGGCAGCGGTTTAAGTGCCGGAACTGTGGCTACCACTATACCGTGGCCAAGGTAGGCCGGGAGGTTGACAGCTACTACGTCATCAAGGCCCTGCAACTCTACATTGAGGGCGTGAGCTACCGCGAAATCGAGCGCCTGCTCGGCGTGAGCCACGTGAGCGTGATGAACTGGGTGAAAAAATACGGCGTCCGCGCCCCGCGCCAGACCGACTACCACCCGACGTACAAGATTTTCAACCAGAGCGAGCTGGCGGCTTTTTTTCAGGTGCCCGGCAACCTCAAAGGCGCGGGCATGGTGGTAACGGAGCTGGGCGACAAGTTTATGGTGATACGCTGGGAGCGGTTTCGGGCCGGGTAGGCGCGGCGGGGGCAGGGGCGAAGCTATAGCGTTTAGCGAAAGTATAGGGCCGGGGTAGCAAAGCGGGGGCGGGCAGTGCTACTTAGCCGCCACAAAGCCAGTCCAGACCCGGGTCTGGTGGCCGCCGTTTCTCCTTCACCAACCTCCTTCCCGCTTATGCGAATTCCCCGCTACGCCTTGGCCCTGAGCGGCCTGCTGCTAACCGGTGCCGGTGCCTCCTTTGGGCAAGTAACGCCGCCGCCACCGCCGCCCACCACTCCAGCTCCGGCGACCGAGCCCGCCGCGCCGGCCCCGGCCAGTACGAACCCGGTGCCGTCGGCCGCGCCAACTCCCTCCACGCCCGTGGCGCCGGCTGCCGGCAGCGCCGCTACCCCCACGCCCACCGAGAGCGTGCCCTACGGCGCCGGCATGAAGGTGAACATTTCGCCCGACGGCTCGAAGTACCTGCGCTTCCTGGTCTGGAGCCAGGTGTGGTCGCGCTACACGGAGAATAACTCCAACACTCTCCGCGCGCCGGGCAAGCTGCAGACCGACCAGTTCGACTTCGCCCTGCGCCGGTCGCGCCTGATTATGCTGGCCCAGCTCAACCCGCGGTTTCTGATTTACACGCACATCGGCATCAACAACCAGACGGCCGTGAGCGGCGGGGTGACCCCGGCCGTGGACGGCAAAAAGCCCCAGCTGTTCATCCACGAAGCCGTGGTGGAATATAAGTTGAACAACTACGTAAGCCTGGGCGCCGGCATGCACTACCAGAACGGCCTCTCGCGCCTCACGCGCAGCAGCACCCTGAACTTCCTGACGATGGACGCGCCGCTGACCAACTGGCCGGTTATCGAGGCCATCGACCAGTTTGCCCGCGGCATCGGGGCCTACGCCAAGGGCCGGGTGGGCAAGCTCGACTACGCGCTGAGCGTGAACGAGTCGTTCCTCTTCAACCAAGCCGGCCTCTTCAGCACCCCCGTGGGGCTGGGCGCCACCACCGGTACGGGCCCGGCGGCCACCAACCAAGGCAACAACCGGGCGGAGTACCACCCGCAAGGAACCAAGCATATCTACCAGGGCTACGTGAGCTACGAGCTGTTCGACCTGGAATCGAACCTGCTGCCCTTCAACGTGGGCACTTACCTGGGCACCAAGCGGGTGCTCAACTTCGGCGGCGGTTTCTTCTACAACCCGGACGGCATGGCGTCGCGCGGCACCGAAAGCGTGCTTGATGCGACGGGCATTGCGGCGGCCACTGCGGGGGGCATTCCCGCGTACAGCAACGCCGCTTACGGCGTCCAGGCGCACGACATCGGCCTGTGGTCGCTCGACGCCTTCTTCGACACGCCCGTAAATAAGGAAACCGGTACGGCCTTCACCTTCTACGGGGTGTACTACAACTACGACTTCGGCCCCAACCACGTGCGCTTCATCGGCGCCTCCAACCCCGGCTACGGCGTGGACCCCCGCCGCGGCAACGCCGTGCCGCAGTCCGGTACCGGGCAGGTGGGCTTCGTCGAAACCGGTTTCCTGCTGCCCAAAAGCCTGCTCGGCCCCAAAGTGCGGGTGCAGCCCTACGTGTCGCACCAGCTGGCCAGCTACGAGGGCCTGCGCGACGCCAGCGGCGAGAAGCGCGGCGTGAACATCACCGACCTGGGCGCCAATTTCTACCTCGACGGGCACAACGCCAAGTTCACCCTCAACTGCCGCGCCCGGCCCGACTTCTCGCTGCCCTCCGGCACGCCCGCCTCGGTCACGGCGCCCTCCGATATCAAGTACCGCCCCGAAATCACGCTGCAAACGCAGGTGTTCCTCTAGGCCGCAGTTCCCTTATTCGCTAAACCCCACATTCCCATCTCATGGAACAGCGCATTCCCACCGCGTACGGCGCTCCGGTCGACACCGCCGTCGCGCACGACAACAACTCGACCCCGACCGGCAAAATCTGGCAGGTGATTACCGCCTCGTCCGTGGGCACGGTCATCGAGTGGTACGACTTCTACATTTTCGGCTCCCTGGCCACCATCATCGGTCCGGTGCTCTTTGGGTCGAAGGGCAAGATTGAGGACACCCTGCTCGGGGCCCTGGCCGTATTCGGAGCGGGTTTCGTGGTGCGGCCGTTCGGCGCCCTGTTCTTCGGGCGCATCGGCGACCTGATTGGGCGGAAATACACTTTCCTGCTCACGCTGCTCATCATGGGCGGCGCCACCTTCGTCACGGGCCTGATTCCAGGCTATGATAAAATTGGACTGGCGGCGCCGGCCATTGTGGTGGTGTTGCGGCTGCTGCAAGGGCTGGCCCTGGGCGGCGAATACGGCGGGGCCACGACTTACGTGGCCGAATATGCGCCCGATAACAAGCGGGGTTATTACACCAGCTTCATCCAAATTACGGCCACGGCCGGCCTGTTCATGTCGGTCCTGGTCATTTTGGCCACCCGCAAAATTCTTGGGGAAGATGCCTTCAAAGAGTGGGGCTGGCGCATTCCGTTCCTGCTCTCCGGCTTCCTGATTGTGGCTTCCTACTACATCCGCCGCAAGCTGGCCGAGTCGCCGCTGTTTGCCAAGGCCAAAGCCGAGGGCAAAACCAGTACCAACCCGCTGCGCGAATCCTTCGTGAACCCGGTGAACCGCCGCCTGGTGCTGATTGCGCTGTTCGGCGCCACCATGGGCCAGGGCGTGGTCTGGTACACCGGGCAGTTCTACGCCTACTCCTTCATGCTTTCCACGCTGAAAATGAGCATCGTGGACGCGGCCATCGTGCTGTGCACGGCCCTGCTGCTGGCCACGCCGTTCTTCGTGTACTTCGGTAGCCTGTCGGACCGCATCGGGCGCAAAAAAATCATCATGGCCGGGCTGCTGTGCGGGGCCTTGTTCACGGTGCCCATCTTCTATGGCATCAAGGCCTTCGCCGGCCCGCTAACCGAGAAAACGGCCGCCATCCCGGCCACGGTGGACGCCGCCGGCGCGGCGGTGGCCGCCGTGCCCGCCGTGATGCAGTCGGCCTCGCCGCAACTCCTGCCCATGATTGCGCTGGTGTTCTGCCTGGTGCTGTTCGTCACCATGGCTTACGGCCCGATTGCGGCGTACTTGGTGGAGTTGTTCCCGACCAAGGTGCGCTACACTTCGCTCTCGCTGCCTTACCACATCGGCAACGGCGTGTTCGGCGGGTTCGTGCCGTTCATTGCGACTTCGCTCACGGTGTGGGCCGCGGCGCAGCCGGCGGGCACGTTCTCCAAGGAGTACAGCAGCTTCATGGGGCTGGCTTACCCCGTCGTCATCGCGTTACTCTGCTTCTTCATTGGCTCGGCGCTGATGAAGGACGTGCGCAACGTGAAGCTCATGGACGACCAGCCCTCGGCAAAGGCGTAGCCGGTCCGCGCGGGGCCCTTTCGGTCCTGAAAAGCCGTTGGTCCGCTGGGCCGGCGGCTTTTTCGTTAAATTGGAGGGCTGCTGCACGCACCGCGCGGCGCCCGTTTATGCCCCCTGACCCGGAACCACCCATGCCGCCCCGCCCCGACCAGGCCGAACCGCGCCGCGGCCAGCGCCTCTTGTTTCTGTCCGTGCTGTTCGGCGTGCTGCTCAATTTCCCGCTGCTGGCCGTCTTCGACCACGACGGGCGCGTGGGCGGCGTACCCATTCTTTACCTCTACGTGCTGCTCGTGTGGGTAGCGCTGGTGGCTTTCACTGGCTACCTGGCGAGGAAATCAATTAGGAATGAAGAATGAGGAATGGAAAGCGGATAAGATAAACAGAACGTCATGTCGAGCTTGCCGAGACATCTCGCTCGCCTTATTGAACGATTGAATTACTACCCCACGCGAGATGCTTCGGCAAGCTCAGCATGACGTTCCTTTTGCTCATTGCTCATTGCTCATTGCTCACTGCTCACTGTCAATTGAAATAAATGTCCAAGCTGCTTGTCGTTGCTTTTTCCTTCGGCTACCTGGCCCTGCTCTTCGGCGTGGCCTACGCGGCGGAACGGCGCTCGGCGGCCCGCAAAAGCTTGGTGAGCAACCCTTACGTCTACGCCCTGAGCATGGCCGTGTACTGCACGGCCTGGACGTATTATGGCAGCGTGGGCCGGGCCGCGCACTACGGGCTGGAGTTTGTGAGCATCTACCTCGGCCCCACGCTGCTGGCCCCGCTGTGGTGGCTGGTGCTGCGCAAAATCATCCGGGTGTGCCGCCAGCAGCGCCTCACCTCCATCGCCGACTTCATCTCAGCCCGTTACGGCAAAAGCGCCTCGCTCGGGGCGCTGGTAACGGCGGTGTGCGTGCTGGGCATTGTGCCCTACATCGCCCTGCAGATTAAGGCCATCGCCGCCTCCTTCGTTACCATGACCGGCAGCGGGGCCGGCGCGGGCGGGCCGGCCGCCACCACGGCCCTCTACACCACCGGCGCGCTGGCCGTGTTCACCATTCTCTTCGGCGTGCGCTCGGTGGAGGCCACCGAGCGGCACGAGGGCATCGTGCTGGCCGTGGCCGTGGAAAGCCTGCTCAAGCTGGTGGCGTTTCTGGCGCTGGGCATATTTGTTACCTACGGCCTGTTCGATGGCCTGGCCGACGTGTTCGACCAGGCGGCGGCGGTGCCGGCCCTGCGGCAGCTGTTCACGCTGCGCGGCAGCGGCACGGGGGGTGCGGAGTGGTTCACGCTGCTGGTCCTGAGCATGTCGGCGGTGCTGCTGCTGCCCCGGCAGTTTCAGGTGGCCGTGGTCGAGAACGTGGACGAAAACCACCTGCGCAAGGCCATGTGGCTGTTTCCGCTCTACCTCGTCGTTATCAACCTCTTCGTGCTGCCCGTCGCGTTCGGCGGCGTGCTGCGGCTCGGTGGCACGGGCATCGACGCCGACACCTTCGTGCTGGCCCTGCCGCTGGCGGCGGGGCAGTCGGGCCTGGCGCTGTTCACCTACCTGGGCGGGGTGTCGGCGGCCAGCAGCATGATTATCGTCGAAACCATTGCCCTGAGCGTGATGATGAGCAACCACCTGCTCATGCCCCTGCTGGTGCGGGTGCCGGCGGCCCAGCCCCCCCTGCAAACCCGCTGGTTTGCCTACCTGGGCCGCGTGGCCCTCGAAAGCCGCCGCCTGGCCGTGGTGCTGGTGCTGCTGCTGGCCTACGGCTACTACGCCGTGGTGGGCAAGCAGCTCCCGCTCGTCAACACCGGCCTGGTGTCGTTTGCGGCGGTGGCGCAGTTCGTGCCGGCCGTGCTGGGCGGGCTCTACTGGAAGGGCGGCACCCGCCGCGGGGCCACCACGGGCCTGTTGGCGGGGTTTGCCGTGTGGTTCTTTACCCTGGTGCTGCCCACGCTGGTGGGGCCGGGCCGCCTGCCCGAGTCCATCCTGACCGCCGGCGTGTGCGGCATCGCGGGTCTGCGCCCGTTCGCGCTGTTTGGCCTCGACGGGCTCGACTACCTCTCGCACGGCCTGTTCTGGAGCTGGCTCTTCAACATTGGCCTCTACGTGGGCGTGTCGTTGGCCGTGCCGCCCACGGCCCTGGAGCTGCGCCAGGCCGACGTGTTCGTGGACGTGTTCAGCCGCCGCAGCCTGGGCGAGGAAGTGGCCGGCTGGCAGGGCCGCACCCCGTACCCCGACGTGCGGGCCCTGCTGCTGGGCTTCCTGGGCAAGAAGCGCACCAACCAGGCCCTGCGCACGTTTGCCACCCGCTTCCCGGACGCGCTGCCGCCCGAAAACGCCTTGCCCGCCTCGGTGCCCCACCACTTCGTTTCGGCCGACCCGCGCCTGCTCACCTACGCCGAAAAGCTGCTGGCCGGCAGCCTGGGCCCGGCCTCGGCCCGCATGTTGGTGGCCTCGGTGGCGGGCGCCGAGCACATCAGCTACGACAACGTGGTGGGCATCCTGCGCGAGAGCCAGCAGCTGCTCGAAGCCAACCGCCAGCTCCAGAAACAGAGCCGCCAGCTCCAGCGCCTCACCGACGAGCTGCGCGCGGCCTACGACCAGCTCCAGGCCCTCGACCAGCGCAAGGACGAGTTCCTCTACACCGTCACCCACGAGCTGCGCACCCCGCTGACCAGCATCCGCGCCCTGGCCGAAATCCTGGCCGACAACCCCGACCTGGAAGAGCCCGAGCGCCAGCGCTTCGAGCTCACCATCAGCCGCGAGGCCGAACGCCTCACCCGCCTCATTTCGCTGGTGCTGGATTTGGAAAAGTTTGAGTCGGGCCAGGCCACCCTGGAGCGCGCGCCCGTGCCCGTGCCCGCGCTGCTCGGCGAAGCCGTGGAGGCCGTGGGCCAGCTCCTGCGCGACAAGCACATTGCCCTCGACCTGGCCGTGGCCCCCGGCCTGGCCGCCCTGCCCGCCGACCGCGACCGGCTGATGCAGGTGCTGGTCAACCTGCTCTCCAACGCCGTCAAGGCCTGCCGGGCCGACGGCACCGGCCGCATCCGCGTGGGCGCCGCGTGGGCCGTGGCCTCGGGCGCCGGGCCCGCCCTTGCCGGCATCGCCCCGGTGCCGCACCACCTGGTCATCACCATCGCCGACAACGGCAAGGGCATTGCCCCCGACGACCAGCTCCACATCTTCGACAAGTTTTTCCAGGCCCACCACCAGACCACCCGCAAGCCCGAGGGTACCGGCCTGGGTCTGGCCATCACCAAGAAAATAGTGGAGCTGCACCAGGGCCGCCTTTGGGTGGAAAGCCAGCCCGGCCAGGGCGCCACCTTCTACGTGGAGCTGCCGGTGGCCGAAGTACCCGAGCTGGTTGGCAGTGATTAGTGGTCAGTAGTTAGTGGTCAGTTGACTGACTGCTGATGTTCAATAATTCCCCATCAACTACTAGCAACTGACGATACCAACCATTGCCCACTAATCACTAACCGTTAATCACTAACCACTATTCTACCTGTTCATGAAAACGCCCCATATCCTTATTGTTGATGACGAGCCCAATATTGTCATGTCGCTGGAATTTCTCATGCGCAAGAACGGCTACCACGTGGGCATTGCCCGCAACGGCACCGAGGCCCTGGCCGCCATCGCCCAGACCGACTACGACCTGGTGCTGCTCGACGTGATGATGCCCGACGTGGACGGCTACCAGGTATGCGAGCAGCTGCGCCAGCGCCCCGACCGGGCCAACACCAAGGTCATCTTCCTCTCCGCCAAGAGCCGCGACGCCGACGCCCAGCGCGGCTACCAAGCCGGCGCCGACCTCTACGTTACCAAGCCCTTCAGCACCCGCCAGCTCATGGAAAAAGTCCGCGAGCTGCTCGGCGTAGCCGCCTGACACCCCCGACGAAACCTCACCCCCCGGCCCCCTCTCCCGCGGAGAGGGGGAGCCTGACGGAAGTTAAAAGTTGAGAGTTAAAAGTTAAACTGCCCGTCTGCCTTTTAACTCTTCACTTTTAACTGACTCCCGGTGCCCCCTCTCTGAAGGCTTCGCGCTTCAAGCGAACCGGGGGTCAGGGGGTGAGGCCCCCGAACGACACCTACCTTCCCAAACTCCCACCCGCCATGAAACCCGCCTGCTC
>NZ_JANNOD010000076.1:0-8724 GCF_031398885.1 Hymenobacter sp. | reverse complement strand
CTGGCCGTGGGGGCGCCGGATGCCGGTGCCCGACACCACGATGCTGCTGGCGCGGCCGTGGTAGGCAACGGGCAGGTGGCGCCAGTTGGGCAGCAGGGCGTGGGCCGGGTCGCGGAACATGGTGCCCACGTTGGTGGCGTGCTCGATGCTGCTGTAGAAGTCGGTGTAGTTGTTCGGCTTCACGGGGCGCAGCATCCGCACCTCGGTTTGCCGCAGCAGGCAGTCGCGCACGGCGTCCTCGCTGTCCCGCAGGCGCGGCTCGTCGTGGCGCAGCAGCTCGCTCACGCGCTGGCGCACGGCCCGCCACGCCGGTCGGCCGAGGCGCAAAAAGGCGTTGAGCGAGCGGCGGCGAAACACCTTGGGCTGGGCGGCCCCGAGCTCGGTCAGGTCCTCAAAAAAGCCGCGCTGGCTGGCCGCGTACAGGTCCAGCACGTAGCCGCCGATGGCCACGGCCAGGCGTGGGCCGCGGGCCTCGGTGGTGAACACGCCAAAGGGCAGGTTCTGGATGGGAAAGTCGTGGCCGGGCGGAATGTCAATCCAGGAGCGGAGGGTGGGCGAGTTGGGCGAAATGGCCATAAACGAAAGGTGGGGTAAGGGCGCAAAAGTAGGGCCGGGGCCTGCCTCGCCCGGGCGGGGGGCCGCGCCGGCTAGCGCAGCGGGGCCGTGGTGAGGGGCGTAACGGGCGTTTGGCGAGGAATGCGGCCCTGCACCTGGGGCATCGACACGTTGGGCAGGCGCGGCAGCACGTAGCGGGCAAACAGGTCGGCCTCGTCGAGTAGCGGGTAACCGGAGAAAATGAAGGCGCGAAAACCCATGTCCAGGTAGCGGTTGAGCTTCTCCACAATCTGGTCGGGGTTGCCCACCAGGGCCCCGCCGGCCCCGGAGCGGGCCTTGCCGATGTCGGTCCAGAGCAGCGGCTCCACGAAGCCTTCCATGTCGGCGTGCTCGCGCAGCTGGTTCTGGCGGTGCACGCCCAAAGACCACGAATCCTGCGCCCGGCTCTTGATTTCGGCCCCTTTCACGGGGTCAAACTTCGACATGAGCTTCTTGGCGTAGCCGCGAGCCTCGTCCTCGGTTTCGCGCACAATCACGTGGATGCGCAGGCCGAAATCAATCCGGCGGCCGTGCTTGGCCGCCCGCGCGCTCATATCCCGCATGGTTTCGTAGAGCATTTCCTCGGTTTCAGGCCACATCAGGAACAGGTCGCAGTACTGCGCGCACACGGCGCGGGCCCCTTCCGAAGTACCGCCGAAGTAGAGCAGCGGGCCGCCGTTTTGCTGATAAGGCTTGGCCGGGTCGGCGGGCAGGTCGAACTGGTACAAACTGCCCCGGTGCACGATGCGCTCCTGGGTCCAGGCCTGGCGCAGGATTTCGATGGTTTCGGCGCAGCGCTGGTAGCGCAGCTCGGGGGCTTCGCGCAGGCCGGGCAGGTCGGAGTTGATGATGTTGACGGTGAGCCGGCCTTCGAGCATGTGGTCGAGCGAGGCCAGGGCGCGGGCCAGCATGGGCGGGTGAATCTCGCCGGTGCGGATGGCGGTGAGCAGGCTGATGCGCGAGGTTTGGGGCGCCATGCCGGCCGCAAACGTCAGCACGTCCTGCCCCACGGTGTAGGAGGTGGGCAGCAGAATGTTGGCGTAGCCCAGCCGCTCGGCGGTCAGCACGATGTCGCGGCAGTGCGCCCAGGAGCTGCGGTAGGCGCCGTCGAGCACGCTCAGGTACTGGGTGTCGCCGCCGCAGAGGTCGTCAAACCAGGAGATTTCGGCCACGCGCTGCGGCGTGCGAATGGCTACGGAGACAATGGGAGAGGGGAGCGGCATAAATTAAAAAGGTGCTTGAAATGCAGTTTGGACCCGCATCAACATGATGTAGAGACGCGTATTCGCGTCTCAGCGGGGAACAGTGACGGGCTGGTTGATTTGCCAACGGCGCAGACACCGAGACGCGAATACGCGTCTCTACGGCCAATGTATTCAGGTATGCTTAGCACCCCGTCGATTAGTGAGGAAATAAAGCCCCAGGCCCGCGGCTGCGGCCAGGCCCACGTCGCGCGCCTCGTTGGCGGCGCTGTTGGAGAGCAGCCACAGGCACAGCGCCACGCATACCACTGCCACCCCCGCCCCGCCCCACATCCGGAACGGGGCCGGCTGGGCCGGATAGCGCCGCCGCAAGACCGGCAGGGCGGCGCAGGTCAGCGCGAAATACCCCAGCCGAATAATGGTGCTCAGGGTGAGGGCGTAGATGAACGTGCCCGAAATAGCCAGCACCAGCTTCAGCCCCGCCGACACAAACAGCGCCACGTGCGGCGTGCGGAAGCGCGGGTGCAAAGCCCCGAACACCGCCGGAATCTGGCCCTGCTCGGCCAGGGCAAACAGCAGGCGGGGGCCCGTCAGCATCAGGGCGTTGAGCGTGCCCAGGGCGGTGAGCATGGCCGCGCCGGCGATGAAGGCCCCCCCCGCGGGCCCCATGAACTGCTGGCTGGCGCTGGCTAGGGGCCGCGGCGAGGTGGCCAGCCCCGGCAGCGTGCCGATGCACACCACCTGCACCAGCAAAAACAGCACCGCCACCGTGGCAATGGCCACGAACAAGGCAAACGGCACGTTGCGCTGGGGCTGCTCGATTTCGCCCGCCGGAATGGCGGCCACGTCAAAGCCCGAGAAGGTAAAAATGAGCAGCAGCACGGCCCCGGAAAAGCCGGCGTACGTGGGCGGCACGGCAAAGGAAAACGCCTGCCAGTCCACGAAGAACAAGCCCACCGCCGTGAACAGCCCCAGCGCCAGCAGCTTGCTGACGGTGAACAGGTTATTGACCCGCGAAGCCGTGCGCACGCCCGCCAGATTGATGAGCGTGAGCGCAGCAATGAGCCCCGCCATGAGGGTGGCCCGGCCCACGCCCGCGCCAGCCGTGGGCCAGAAAAACGCCGCGTAGTCCACAAACAGATTGCAGAGCGCGGCGAAGCTGGCCAGGCGCGAAATCCAGAGCATCCAGCCCACCTCAAACCCCACGAGCGGCCCAAACGTCTGCCGGGCGTAGAGGTAGGGCCCGCCGGTGCCGTTGAAGCGGCTGCTGACTTCGGCGAAGCACAGGATGATGAGCGCCACGATGGCCGCGCTCACCACGTAGGCCACCAGGCTGTAGGCCCCCACCAGCGCGTAGATTTTGGACGGCAGCCCCAGAATGCCGGCCCCGATGGTGATGTTGACGATGAGGGCCACAAAGTCCCAGCGGCGGATGCCGCGCACGAGGTCGGGCCGGGAAAGGGCTACTGGAGTAGGGGGCATGCGAAACGAGAAGCAACGGAAAAGGCGTGGCGCGGACTGCCCCAACGCGGGGTCAGGCAGTGGCGGGGCCCCAACAACAGGGGCGTTTTCCGGTCAGCTTTTCGGGTAACATGCGGGGCGGGACTAGGGGTCAGGAACGAAAATTTTCGCCCAGCGGAGCGGCAGAATGGCCACCTGGTGACCGGGCAAATATAGGCAAGGGTGCCCGCGGAGCAAGTTTTCGGGGCGTGGGCCGGCACGGCTGCCAGCGGGCAGGACCAGCCGCTCGAAAATAAATTTTGTGTTACCCCTTGGGCTTTCAAAAATTTGCTGCTTTACATTTACCCCGCAATTCCTTCCAACCAAAGGGTTGTTTTTATACAGAGGCGCGGAGAGACAGGCTCGACGAAACGCCGGCAACCACCGGGGCTAACCCCCCGAAACGGTGCCAATTCCTGGACATATAAAAACAAAAGCCATGGACTTTTCGCGTCCCCTCCCCGTTTTCTCGACCACCCCGTACGCCGTACAGCATGGGTGTTGTTGCCTGTCGAGCACGGCCGCCTGTATGCGGCGGGCCGGCCGGGGTTGTTGAGCTGAACCAGCTGTTTCATTTTCCTGCCGGCCGTAAGGGCCGCCGCGGCTAGGTCCTGGCCCGGCGCCGCGGGCGCTTTGGCGTCTGCGGGGGCTTGTTGCCAGCCTCGTGGCGCCTCTTCCTAACGGGAACGCGCGGGCCTACCATCCATTTTCTGGGCAATGCTGCGGCTTCGGGCCGGGCGTCGTGGTGCACACACGGCCGCCCACCCGAGCCGCGCACGGCCGCAACTGCCAGCCTCCTGGTGCACCGGGGGAAGCACGAATGCGGCTTATGAGCCCAGTTTTTCCACCTCCGGGTCCGCTTGCGTCCTGCCGTTGCGCGGTCGGCCAGCCCGGCCCCTCCACCCCCAATTCTTGTTGTCATGAACACCCGTACGCTCCGGCGGTCGCTCTTTCTCCTGCTGTGGGGAGGGGCCACCGCCACCACTTACGCCCAGACCGACCCCGCACCCGAAGTGCGCGGCACCGTTTCCGATGCCACCAGCCATGCGCCTTTGCCGGGCGTGACGGTGCTGGCCAAGGGCAGCACCGTGGGCACTACCACCGACGCCAGCGGCCAATTTTCGCTGTCGGCAGCGCCCGGCAGCACCCTCGTATTCAGCTACGTGGGCTACGCGGCGAAGGAAGTGCCGGCCGCGGCCGGCCCGCTCACCGTTGACCTTGCGCCCGACCAGCAGGAACTCTCGGAAGTGGTGGTGACCGGCTACAGCGAGCAAAATCGCAAGACCCTGACCAGCGCCATCAGCTCGGTGAAAGGGGATGAATTGAAGAACATTCCGGCCGCCAGCCCCGACCAGCTGCTGCAGGGCAAGGCGCCCGGCGTGCAGGTGTCGGCCAACTCCGGGGTGCCGGGCGGCGGCATCTTCATCCGCATCCGGGGCAGCAACTCGGTAAACGCCAGCAACGACCCGCTCTACGTGGTGGACGGCGTGTTCATCAACAACACCAACCTGGTTGCCACGGGCCTGGGCAACCAGGTGCCGAGCAACCCGCTGGCCGACTTGAACCCGTCGGATATCGAAAGCATCGAAATCCTGAAGGACGCCAACGCCACGGCCATTTACGGCTCGCGCGGGGCCAACGGCGTGGTGCTTATTACCACCAAGCGCGGCAAGGCGGGCGACAAAACGCGCATCACCTTCAATACGTACCACGCGTTGTCGGAGGCCCCCAAGCAGTTCAATCTGGCCAGCGGGCCCGAGCTGGCGGCGCTGGAAAATGAGCGGTTTTTGAACGACGGGGGCAACCCGACGCTGCTGCCGTTCCGTTCGGCAGCTGCGGGCGGGCGCGGCCTGCCGGAGGAGCAAGCCACTTACGACCGGCTCGGTGACGTGTTCCGCACGGCCCGGACGCAGAGCTACGAGCTGTCGGCGGCCGGCGGCTCGGCCAAAACCCAGTTCTACATCGGCGCGGGCTATTTCCAGCAGGAGTCAATTGCCCGGCCCAGTGCGTTTGACCGATTCAGCCTGCGCGTCAACCTCGACAACTCGGTGACGGACAAGCTGCGCATCGGCACGAGCACCGCCTTGAGCCGCACGCAGCGAAACGTGAGCAGCAACGACAACAACCCGGTGGGCGTCATCAACTCGGCTCTGTTCACGCGCGCCAACCTGCCGGTGTATAACCCGGACGGGACCTACGCCAAGTACGGCTCGTTTGATAACGCCCTGGCGCTCATCAACAACCTGAACAACGACGCGGTGGGCACCCGCGTCATCTCGAACGTGTACGGCACCTACCAGTTCGGCAAGAACCTGACCTTGCGCAGCAGTTGGAGCATCGACTTCAACGACATGTACGAGAACAACTTCAACAACACGCTGATTCTGGCCGGGCAGCCGCGCGGCACGGCTTCGTCGTTTCTCTCGCGGGACATCACCCTGCTCAACGAGCAAACGCTGAACTACAGCGTGAATTTCGGGGAGAACCATTCGGTGCAGGCGCTGGTGGGCAATACTTTGCAGCGCAATACCTTCCAGCGGACCAGTTTGGCGGGCCAGCAGTTTCCTGGGAATGACCTGACCACCATTGCCTCGGCCGCCACCCAAACGGGCAGCTCATCGCGCTCGCAGGCCGGGCTGGTGTCGTTTTTCGGCAAGGCCACCTACAGCTTCAAGGAGCGCTACACGGCCGACGTGAGCGTGCGGGCCGATGCTTCGTCGCGGTTCGGGGCCAACAACAAATGGGGTTACTTCCCAGCCGTGGGCCTGGGCTGGCGGCTGGGCGAGGAAAACTTCGTGAAAGACCTCGGCATCTTTCAGGAGCTGAAGCTGAGGGCCAGTCTGGGGCGAACTGGTAACCAGTCGTTTGTGGCGAACACCAGTCAGGTCGGCATCAACGACTTTATTTCGCTGGGCCTGGTGCAAGGCGGCGCCAACTACCTCGACCTGCCCGGCACGGCCCCGCTGCAGCTCGCCAACCCCGACCTGAGCTGGGAATCGACCCGGCAGTGGAACGTGGGTTTGGACGCGGCCGTGCTGAAAAACCGCCTGGTGCTGGAGCTGAACTACTACGATAAGTACACCTCGGGCCTGCTGCTGAACGTGCCGGTGCCGCGCAAAACCGGCTTCTCCTCGCTGGTCGAGAACTTCGGCGCGGTGAGCAACAAGGGTTTCGAAGTCCAAGCCACGGCCAACTGGCTGCCCAAAGGCGCCGTGCAGTGGAGCACCACGGTCAACGTGGCCCGCAACGTGAACAAGATTGAGACGCTGGCCGCGCCCATCACCACGGGCTCGCGCGACATTTTCCGGCTCGAAGAAGGCGCCCCGCTCTACTCGTTCTGGCTGTACCGGCAGACCCGCGTGAACCCCGAAAACGGCGACGCCGAGTACGAGGACGTGAACGGCGACGGCCAGTTGACCGTGGCCGACCGCCAGCTGGTGGGCAACGCCTGGCCCGACTACTTCGGCGGCGTCACCAACTCGGTGAGCTACAAAGGGCTGGATTTTGGCTTCACGCTCAACTTCGAGCAGGGCGCAAAAATCATGAACATGAACCGCTTTTTCCTCGTGCACGGCGGCACCCAGAGCAACATCGGCTACCTGAGCGAGCAGCTGGAGCGCTGGCAGCAGCCGGGCGACGTGACCGACATCCCGCGCCTGACCACCAACGCCAGTAGCAACAACTACGGCGGCGTGGTGCAAAACCTCAGCGACCGGTACCTGGAAGACGGCTCGTTCCTGCGCCTGCGCACCCTCACGCTGGGCTACACCGTGCCCGCGGCCGCGGTGGCCAAGGCCCGCCTGAACTCGCTGCGCGTGTACGTGCAGGCGGCCAACCTCTTCACCATCACGCCTTACTCCGGCCTCGACCCGGAAGTGAACTCGCAGAGCGGCGTGAGCAACACCAAAAACTTCGACTGGGCCACGGTGCCCCAGCCCCGCACGTTCCAGGTGGGCCTCACGGTCGGACTTTAAGCCATTTATTCAGATGAAAAAGACCTTATTTCGCCTCCTTTTGGCCGGGCAAGTCGCCACCGCGGCGCTCGGCCTCAGCGCCTGCAACGACCTGCTGGAGCCTACGCCGGTGCAGCAGCTGCCCGACGACCAGGCCATCACCGACGCCGGCAGCGCCCGCGCCGCCACCATCGGCGTCTACGACCGGGTGCAGGCCTACTACCAGCTCAACTGGCCGGTGCTGGGCTTTTTGCCCGGCGAGAACGTGCGCTTCAACGGCACGCTGAACCAGTTCCTGCAAATCGACCAGAACCAGCTCAGCGCCGACAACGTGCTCATTACCGAAGCCTGGACCCAGATGTACCAGGCCGTGAACGCGGCCAACAACGTGCTGGCCGCCCTGCCCGGCATCAACGACCCGCTGCTGCCCGCGGCCGAGAAAAACCAGCTGCTGGGGGAGGCTTATTTCCTGCGGGCCCTCGTGTATTTCGACCTCGGCCGCGGCTGGGGCGGGGTGCCGCTGGTGCTCGCGCCCACCCGCAGCAAGGAAAACGGCCGGGGCCTGGGCCGCAGCACCCAGGCCGAAACCTACGACCAGGTACTGGCCGACCTCACCCAGGCCGAAACCCTGCTGCCCGAAGCCGCCACCCGCAACCGCGCCGTGAAAGCCGCCGCCCGCGCCCTGCGCGCCCGCCTGCACCTCTACCGCCAGCAGTGGGCCGACGCCGAAGCCTACGCCACGCAGGTCATCGCCAGCAGCAACTACCGCCTGGTGACGCCCTACCGGTCGTTTTCCACGGCCCCGTTCCTGAGCCAGGAGTCGGTGTTCGAGCTGACGTTTAGCAACTCCGACGCCAACACCATGTGGAACAACTGGTTCCCGAGCGCGCTGGGCGGACAGTTCAACTTCCAGCCCGTGCCGGCGGCCATTGCCCTGCTGAACGACCCGGCGGTGGGCGGCAGCCGCGCGGCGCTGCTGGCCAGCACGGTCATCGCCGGTGCGCCCGTCACGTATGGCAACCTCTACAGCCGCTCGGCCCAGCGCGACGACCCGAGCTACGTGCTCCGCCTAGCCGAGCAACACCTCATCCGGGCCGAAGCCCGCGCCCGCCAGGCCAATCTCCCCGACGCCCTTGCTGACCTGAACGCCGTGCGCACCCGCGCTGGCGTGGGCGCCACCAGCGCCACCACCGCCGACCAGCTGCTGCTGGCCCTCGAGAACGAGCGCCGGGTGGAGTTTGCCTTCGAGGCCGACCGCTGGTTCGACCTTGTGCGCACGAGCCGGGCTGACGACGTGCTGGGCGTCACGGACCAGCGCCGCTGGTTGTTTCCCATTCCATTTAATGACCTAGTAGCAGACCCGGATTTGGTGCAGAACCCGGGGTACTGAGGTGAGCGTGAAACCTCACCCCCGGCCCCTCTCCCGCGGAGAGGGGAGCCTGTTCCGAATCGTTGAACGCACCCCTCTCCGCGGG
>NZ_JANNOD010000048.1:0-20539 GCF_031398885.1 Hymenobacter sp. | reverse complement strand
GGTGTGGGGGGCGCAGCGTAGCCTAAGAATCTCGCCCGCTTCGTTGAAGGGTTTGGATTACTACCACACGCGAGATGTTTGGGCTACGCTCAGCATGACGTTCCTTTTGCGCACTGCTCATTGCTCATTACTTTCTTAACCCAAATCATCGTTTTTACCTCTCGGCGCCCGGAACCTTTGGGTCGAAGCTTCAACCAACCAAAACCGCTTCGCCCCAATCCATGAAAACGCTGATGATTACGGCCGCCGCCGCGTTGTTGAGCGCCGCCGCAACCCCCGTCCAGGCCCAGCAGGCCGACACCAAACGGCCCGTGTACGCCGAACTCGGCTTAGGCATCAACAAAACGCTGTACTTCGGCGACACCCGCACCACGCTGGCCCGGGCGCTGGGCGGCAGCGCCAAGCCCGGCACCGGCAACAACATCCTGGCCGGCTTCTACGTGGCCCCCGAAGCCTGGCGCGGCCTGGGCGTGGGCAGCCGCATTTCCGGCTCGTTCGGGGCCCCGGTCGAGGGCGACTTTGGCGACAAGTACATTTTTAACTACTACAATTTGGCCCTGGCCGCCAAGTACTACGGGCTGAGCCGCGCGTTTGGGCGCGGCCTCTACGCCCGCGGCAGCGTGGGATTCGGCCAGCTCACCACCAAGCGCTTCGACGAGGAAACCAACTTCTACCGCCACCAATACGCCCTGGGAACCTCGCTCATGGCGGGCGTGGGCTACGCCTTGCCGCTGAAAGGCTACAGCCTGGGCCTGGAAGCCGAATTTGAATCAGCCTCCCGCTCGGGCACCGTTGACGGAATCGGAAACCAGACGTTTCGCAGCGGGCAGGTGGGGGTCAACGTCATCGTTGGCTTTTAGCGGCTTTGTTGGTGGCGCCCGCGCCGCAGCTGCGTGGGCAACTATTTCGCCGCGCGGAAACCGGAAACTGGTGGCCCGGGCGGCGTTTTGTGTAGCAGAAGCTGCGGTTTGTGTGGTGCCGGGCGGGGCCGGGCCTGGACCTTTGCGGGGCAATTGCCGTTGCTGAGAAAGCAGCCGCTACCCTCACCAAAAACCAGCCCCTATGAGTCTCACCGATTTCCGCACCCTGGGCCGCTCCGGCCTCCTCGTCAGCCCGCTCGCCCTGGGCACCATGACCTTCGGCACCCCGCGCTGGGGCTCGGCCGACGACGTGTCGCAGGCCGTGTTCAACGCCTACGTGGACGCCGGCGGCAACTTCATCGATACGGCCGACGTGTACGCGGGCGGGCAGAGCGAGGAGATGCTGGGCGGCTACGTGGCCGGCCGCCAGCTGCGCGACCAGCTGGTGCTGGCCACCAAGTTCGGGTTTTCGGCCCAGCGCGGCAACCCCAACGCCGCCGGCAACGGCCGCAAGCAGATTTACCGTGCCCTCGAAGGCAGCCTGCGCCGCCTGCAAACCGACTACGTGGACCTGTACTGGCTGCACGTGTGGGACACGCTGACGCCCGCTGAAGAAGTGCTGCAAACCCTGGGCGACCTGGTGCGGGCCGGCCGCATCCGCTACTTCGGCCTCTCCGACATGCCGGCCTGGTACGCCACCCAGCTGGCCACGCTGGCCCAGGCCCACGGCGTGCCCGGCCCCATTGCCATGCAACTGGAATATTCGCTGGTGGAGCGCACGACGGAGCGCGAGCACGTGCCCGCGGCGCGGGCGCTGGGCCTGGGCGTGGTGCCGTGGAGCCCGCTGGCGGGCGGTTTTCTGGCCGGCAAATACGAGCGGGCGGGCCCGGGCACCCCGTCCGCCCGCGGCGAAGGCCGCCTGAGCGGGGCCAACCCGTTTTCGGGGCCCTTCACCAAGTTTACCGAGCGCAACTGGGCCATCCTGGCCGCGCTGCGGGACGTGGCCGGGCAGCTCGACCGGCCGCTGGCGCAGGTGGCGCTGGCCTGGGCGGCGGCCCAGCCGGGCATCAGCGCGCCCATCATGGGGGCCAGCCGGGTGGCGCAGCTGCACGACAACGTGGCCGCGCTGGAAATCGACTTCAGCCCCGCGCACTTGCAGGCCCTGGCCACCGCCACCGCTCCCGAGCCGGCGTTTCCCTACGCCATTTTCACCCCGGAGATGCGCAGCGCGGCCATATTCGGGGGCGCCTCGGTGCAGGGGTGGCGCTAAGCCCCGGCCGTCGACACCAAAAACATTCACGCGGCGTTTGCCCGGCGGCGCAAAGGGGACGCCCGCTGCCGGTTTGTGACTGACGGGACCACGCTACAGGGGCGGTTCAGGACGGTTCGCAGGGGCGGGCGGGGCTGGCCCGTGCGCAGACCTGAAAACCGCCCGGCCTTCGATTTGTGTAGCAGAAACCGCGGTTCGTGTAGTTCGGCGCGCGGCTGGTTGCGGGACCTTTGCAGGGTAAAATCGTCACTTCGTTTTCTCAACCACCAACCGCAATGAACCCCATCAAAAAAGTGGCTCTGGGCAGCCAGGGCCTGCAAGTATCCGTCGAAGGCCTGGGCTGCATGGGCATGTCGGGCTTCGCGGGCGGCACCATCTACGGCGCCACCGACGACGCCGAGAGCATTGCCACCATTCACCGGGCGCAGGAGCTGGGCGTGACCATGCTCGACACGGCCGACATCTACGGGCCGTTTCACAACGAGGAGCTGGTGGGCCGGGCCATTGCCGGCCGGCGCGCGCAGTTCACCGTCGCCACCAAGTTCGGCTTCGAAATCGGCGCCGACGGCAACCTGACCTGGGCCTACAACGGCCGGCCCGAGTACGTGCGCAAGTCGGTGGAAGGCTCGTTGCGCCGCCTGGGCACCGACTACATCGACCTCTACTACCTGCACCGCCTCGACCCCAACACCCCGATTGAAGAAACCGTGGGCGCCATGAGCCGGCTGGTGGACGAAGGCAAGGTGCGCTACCTGGGCCTGAGCGAGGTGCCGGCCGAGGTGCTGCGCCGGGCGCACCAGACGCACCCCGTCACGGCCCTCGAAACCGAGTATTCGCTCTTCGACCGGGGCGTGGAGGAAAGCGGCGTGCTCCGGGCCACGCGGGAGCTGGGCATCGGCTTCGTGGGCTACTCGCCGTTGGGCCGGGGCTTTTTGTCGGGCCAAATCAAGACGCCGGACGACTTCGAGGAAACCGACTCGCGCCGCCTGTTTCCGCGCTACCAGGGCGAAAACTTCTACAAGAACCTGGCGCTGGTGGAGCAGCTAACAGCCCTGGCCGCGAGCAAAGGCGTGACCCCCGCGCAGTTGGCCCTGGCCTGGGTGCTGGCCCAGGGCGTGGTGGCCATTCCGGGCACCAAGCGCCGCGCGAACCTGGAGGCCAACGTGGCCGCGGCCAGCCTCGTGCTCAGTCCGGCCGAGCTGGCCGAGCTGGAAACCGCCCTGCCGGTGGGCAGCGTGGCGGGCGCGGCGTACCCGGCCGGGTTTTAGCCGTTCGCTGCTTGTTGGTCGTTGGCCGTTGTTGGGGGCAGGGGGTTGGCACGTTCGACAAGGCCCCGGCCCTCGGAAATTGCGCTGACAACGGACAACGAACAACTGACAACTAAACCCGCGACTGATGAAGGCCCCCGCCCCCGAAATCCGCACCCTGGCCACCGTCACCGACTACACCCGCCTGTGCCAGTTGCCCGCGCCGGTCCACCCGCTGCTCACGCTCATCGACCTGGAGCAGACCCGCAACAACGCTGTGCCCGCGGATTTTACCCCGGTGGTGCAGCAGCTCTACTCGGTGTGGGTGAAGAAAAACCTGAAGGGCCGGGTGCACTACGGCCACCAGTCCTACGACTTCGGCGAGGGCGTGATGGGGTTTGTGGCCCCCGGTCAGGTCTTCGCCATTGACGCTTCGCTGGACATTTCCGGCATCAGCGGCTGGATGCTGGTCTTTCACCCCGACCTGTTGCGGAAGCACCCGCTGGGCCAGAAAATTACCGGCTACGGCTTTTTTTCCTACCAGGTGCACGAGGCCCTGCACCTGTCGGCGCGGGAAGAAGCCCTGCTCGACGGGCTGCTCGACGGCATCCGGGCCGAGTACGAGCGGCCCATCGACGCTTTCAGCCAGGACGTCATCGTGGCCCAGCTCGACGTGCTGCTCACTTACGCCAACCGCTTCTACCACCGCCAGTTCCTGACCCGGCGCACGGCCGAGCACGACCTGCTCAGCCGTTTCGAGGCCGCGCTCAATGCCTACTTTACCACTGAGCCGGGCGAGCAGCCGCTGCCCACCGTCCAGCACTTCGCTGATGCGCTGCACGTGTCGCCGGCCTACCTGAGCGACATGCTGCGCGCCCTCACCGGCCAGAGCACCCAGCAGCACATCCACCACGCCCTGATTGAAAAGGCCAAGCGCCTGCTGCTCACCACCTCGCTCACCATCAACGAAACGGCTTTTCAACTTGGCTTCGAATACCCGCAGTATTTCTCGCGCCTGTTCAAAAGCAAAACGGGGCTGACGCCGGCTGCTTTTCGGGTTTCGGCGCGGTAGGGTGCGGGCTCTACCGTGCGCCGGGCCGCCCGGCTCCGGCTAGCTTTTGGTAATCCGGTTGATGATTTTGAGGAAGCGGCCCGGCGCGAAGCGGGACCCCAGCCGCAGCACGCGGGCCAGGCCCACGGGCGCTTCGTAGGTGTCGCGGCGCAGGGCGTCGAGGGTGGCGGTGGCTACTTGCGCCGGCGTGAGGCCCCGGGCGGTTTGGCCGCGCTGGGCGCGGGCGCCCTGGTCCAAGTCGGTGTCCACGATGGGCGGGATGATTTCGAACACCCGCACCGGCGTGTCCCGCAGTTGGTGGCGCAGCGAAATGCTGAACGAGTGCAGCGCCGCCTTGGTGGCGCTGTACACCGGCGCCCGCGTGAGGGGCACAAAGGCCAGCCCCGACGACACGTTGACGATGGCCGCCGCCGGCTGCTGCCGCAGGTGGGGCAGCAGCAGGGCCGTCAGGTGCAGCGGGGCTTCCAGGTTGATGGCGATTTCGCTCGCGCCCCCGGCCAGGGCCTCGGGGTGGCGGGCGAAGTCAATCTCGCGCTGCACGCCCGCGTTGTTGATGAGCACGTTCAGGCGCGGGGCTTCGGCCAGGGCCCAGGCGCAGAGCGCGGCCCGGTCGGCGGCCACGGCCACGTCGCACACCCGCACGCGCAGCTGGGGCAGGCGCAACTGGGCCTCGCGCAGCTTGTCGGCCCGCCGTCCGCAGATGAGCACGTCGTTGCCGGCTTGGAGCAGCGCCTCGGCCAGGGCCAGGCCGATGCCCGTGGCGCCGCCCGTGATTAGAATGGTGTTGTTGGCGATTTGCATGAGCAGGTAGGAAATTGACGAGGCAAAGCACGCGCTGCCGGACCGCACAAAATAGCTGCTTCCGGCCTAAAATCAGCCCAATCCGGCCGCGGCCTGGGCCTTGGCAAACTTCTTGGGCGTGGTGCCCGCCGCCGTCCGAAACAGGCGGGCGAAGTGGCTCAGGTTGGTGAAGCCGAGCCGCTCGCCCACGTCCGCCACCGACAAGGCCGGGTTCTGGAGCAGGCGGCGGGCCTCGGCCATGCGCGCCTGCTGGAAGTAACTATACACGCTCAGCCCAAACACCTGCCGAAACAGCGTTTTGAGGCGCGTCTCGCTCAGCCCGGCGCCGGCGGCCAGGGCGGCCAGGGCGGGCGGCCGGGCCAGGTCGGCCAGCAGCCGGGCGCGGGCCTGCATCAGGCGCCGCACGTCGTCGGGGCGCGGGGCCGGCAGGGCCTGGTGCGGGCGCCGGGCCAGGCGGGCAAAAAACAAATACAGCAGCTCCTGGGCCTTGGCCCGGCAGTAGAGCAGGGCCAGCGGGGCGCGGGCCGGCGGCTCGCGCAGCTGCCGCAGCACGGCCAGGATATCGGGGTCGGCGTCCTCGTACACGTAAAAGGACTGCTCGCCGGCCTGAATGCGGGCCAGCAGCTCGGGCTGGGCGTCGGGGCCCAGCAGCTCGCGCAGCACCGCCAGCCGCACGGTGAGAATGCCCACGAAGATTTCGGTGTGCAGTGGGAAATGAAAGCTCCCGCCCATGTCGTCGGTCGAGAGGGTGATGCCCGCGGCAGCCGGGCGCGACAGGGCCGCGTTGGCGCCCGCGTAGCGCTGCACAATGGGCACTTCGTTGAGGTAGCAGAGAATGCACACCAAATCGGTGCGCGGCACGGCCGGCCGCCGGTGCAGCGTGAGGGGCGCGCGCAGCGTGTAGTGGTGGGTGATGAGCTCGAAGCCGGGCTGCAGCGCGAAGGCCTGCAGTTGGCCCTGCCCCAGCGCGGGCGGCAGCGTCAGGGTGTGGCCGTTGGGGGCCACACCCGCCACCGCGGCGAATTCACGCAAAAAATTAATTGCCCCGGTCGGCGTAAAGCTCAGTTCCATGAGCAGCAAATTTATACGGGCAGCGCCAGCTCAACCCCGCTGACCGGCCCGGCTAAGCGGGGTTGTTGGTGCGTGCAGGTGGCGGAGCTGCAATTCCGTGGAGACGCCAACTGGTGCGTCTCCACGCCCCTGCACGGACAGGGAAAACGCCGTGCCAACCCCCCCGAACAGGCGCTAGTTCAGGTACGGCGACTCCAGCTCCTGGCCCATGCTTTTAAGGGTATCAGTGCTGCGGCGGCCGGTGAGGCGCGTGGACAGGGCCTGGGCTTCGCGGGCGCTGAGCACGTCCAGCTCGCGCAGCCAGGCCACCCGGCGCAGCTGCGGCTCGATGAAGCCCAGGGGGTTGACCTGGCCGTACTCGCCGCGCAGGTAGGTTTTGGTGCGGCTTTCCAGCTCGGCCACCAGGGCGCGGAACTGCCGGCGCTGCCAGGGCCGGCCGGCCAGCGTCACGGCCAGGTGGGCAGTGTGGAGCTGGAACGTGGACCACTGCTGCTCGAACCGGAGCCAGACGGCCAGCGCGTTGATGCCAAAAATAAACCACCACGAATACAGCGGAAACCCGGCCTGGCCGGTGGCCAGCCACGCGCGCCAGGGCCCCACGCCCAGTACTAGCAGCAGCAGCCCGGTCATCAGCAGCTGGTTGACGGGGATGTGGCGGTGCTCGCGGGACTTGACGGGCAGGATTTCCTCGTACGGCACTTCGGTTTCGAGCGTGGCCACGCCCTGGGGGTTGCGCTTGCAGATGTACAGGCTTTCGGCCCGCAAGGCAATGTGCGTAGTGCCGAGAAAAAGCTGTTTTTGGGTAAAAATCATTCGGGGGAAAAGGAAGAGGGGAGAGGGAAAAGCGGGGAAGGGGGGGCCGGTTTCGGGCGGGGCCGCGCTCCTTTCCAGGGCGGCGGGAAGCGGGAAAGCAAGGCCGGGGTGCGCGGGTGAAAAGGCAAGGTCGCCCCGTCGCTCCCGGGCGGTTTCTTCCCCTGTAGCCCCCGCTCCCCACTTCCCCTGCTTGCTTCCCTCACTTGAATGGGCTGGGGGTGAAGCAGAGCGCGAAAATAGCCACCATCGCCCAGCCCAGCGCCTTGCGGGCCGGGCTCAGGGGCCGCTCGTCGGGGGCGGGCGGGTGGTAGATGCCCGTGAAGCGGCCCAGCAGCAGCCCAAACACCAGCCAGCCCGGGTTGCCCAGGATGCCCGGGTCCAGGGCGGCGTAGGCCAGCTGAGCCGCCCAGATGCCCGCCGCCAGCAGCAGCCCCTGCCGCGGCGTGGGCAGCACCCGCCAGAATATCAGCGCCAGGTAGCCCGCGTAAATCGGGCCGCCGTACAGCCAGGTTTGCCCGCCGCTGCGCAGCGTGAAGATGCCCAGCCCGGCGTAGAAGACGAAGCCAATGAATAAGACGAGGGCGAGTTTGTTAAAGCGCCGCTGGCCCAGCAGCCCGTAGAGGATGTGGCCGCCGTCGAGCTGGCCCAGCGGCAGCAGGTTCAGCGCCGTAAAGAACAGGCTCAGCGCCCCGGCCATGAGCACGGGGTAGTGCATGAGCTCGTTGGGATGGGGCAACCGGGCCGGGTCGGCCACCACGGCTTCGAGCAGCAGGTAGAGCAGCGGCTTGGCCAGCGTGATGCCCTGCGCGCCGGGCCCGTACACGTAGCGGGCGTAGTCGGCGCCGTAGCGGGCGTACTCGGGGTGAATGCTAAACAGGTACTCCAGCGGCGGCAAATTCGCGAAGCCGTACACCAGCAGCGGCACCGCCACCAGGAAGCCCGCCAGCGGCCCGGCCAGCCCGATGTCGAAGAACTCGCGGCGCGAAAAAATCCGGTCCTTGATGCGGATGACGGCCCCGAACGTGCCCAGCCCCATCGGAAACGGGATGTAGTACGGCAGCGAGGTGCGCACCCGGTTGCGGCGGGCCGTGAAGTAGTGCCCGAACTCGTGCACCGTGAGCACCCCCAGAAACGGCAGCGCAAACCACAGCCCGCGCTGCACCTCCGCGCTCAGGGCCGCCCCGCGCAGGGCAAACACGTCGAGCGGCAGCAGGCCAATGTCGCCCCGGGTGAGCTGGATGCCGGCCAGCGTGGTGGTCACGAGCGTGACCAGAAACAGCCCAATGTGCCGCACCGCCGTGCGCGTCGGCGAGGGCTCGGGCCGCTCGAACCGGCGGAACAGCCGGTGCGCCCGGGCGCTCGTCAATTGAACGGTGGGGGTGGTTGCTGCGGGTTCGGCGGCATCCTCGCCCAAGTAGTCAGGGTCAGGAACGGGTGGGGGCGTATTCTCGGGGAAAGGCACGGATGGCTGCGGGCAGGGCGGTGGTGAGGGTGAGCGGCGGGGCCAGGTGCAGCACCCCCAGCCCCAGGCGCCGGGCGGTGGCCACGTGCTGCGGACTGTCCTCGATGAACAACACGTCTTCGGGCCGCCAGTTCATTTCCGCCAGCGCGTGCCGGAATATTTCCTCGCCGGGCTTGCGCAGGCCCACTTCCTGGGAGTAAAAAACCCGGTCGAGCACGTCGGCAATGCCGTGCTCGAACCCGTACCGGGCCGCCAGCCGCCGGTTGATTTCGGCGATGTGCAGGGCGTTGGTGTTGCTGAGCAGGGCGGTTTGGTGGCCCTGCCGGCGCAGCTCGCCGATGAGGGCGAGGCGCTCGGCCGGCACGTCGAGCAGCATGGCGTGCCAGGCGGCGTCGAGCGCGGCATCGTCGGCGTCGAGGTCGTACGCCGCGCGCAGGCCGGCCCGAAACTCGGCGGGGGAGAGGTGGCCGGTTTCGAACCGGTCGAACAACTCGGCCTGCTGCGCCTGGGTGAAGGCAATGGTGCTGCCCACCCGGTTCAGGCGGCGCAGGGCGGCGGGGGTGGCCGCGTAATCAATGTCGATGATGACGCCGCCAAAATCGAAAAGCAGGTGGGGAAGCATTCGGAAGGTTGCTGGTTCCTTATTTATGGTTGCTAGTTCCCGGTTGTTCCTGGTTGTTGACTTATTCCGATAGCCAGAAACTAGCAGCCAGGAACTAGGAACCTTCCAACGAAGGTCGTACTTTTGCAGGGTTGGAGGAGCCGGCGACGGCACGGGTTGAGGTGAAAGATGACTGCCTCCGGCACCGGGCCTATAGCTCAATCGGTTAGAGCAGCTGACTCATAATCAGCAGGTCCTTGGTTCGATTCCAAGTGGGCCCACAAAAAAGCCCCTTTAGAGTGTTCTAAAGGGGCTTTTTTGCACGTGTAGAATGGCCGGATACTAGCAAGTTCGTCCATACTTAATATTTGAGTAAAAAGCTTCAAGCTGAGAGAAATGGAAAGACCTTCGCGGTTTTGCCTTCTACTGCTTGACGTTGACGCTTGCTTCTTGAAATTTTTCCTGTTACTCCGGTAGAACAACTCAATTTCCAGCCCGGCGAAGCAGAGGAACTGGCTGCTAAACTTCCTGGTAAGCTTTATTGTCCCCGCGCGGCGGGAGTGTTTACCGCAAAGCCCCGACTAAGGAGCCGAAGCTTTGCGGTGAGCTCATCGCGTAAGTGTGCTGCGGTGTTTCAGCCGTTACAGGCTCAGGGTGTAGGCCCCGGTGCCGCTGTTGTAGGTGCCACTGGCGTAGGTGGATTGACCCGTATTTTCGACAATGATGTCGACGCTGAACCGGTACACGCCGCCGCAGCCCAGTCCGTAGGTAATACCATCTGGGGGCGTAATCGTTTCCACGATAGTCCACCCGTTCAGCCGGCACTCCCGGGTAGTGTAGGACCGGATACCATTTTTGATGGAAGCTGTTGGAGCCACGCAGGCGCTGCCGCCGCCGCCGCCGCCACCGCCAGTGGGCGGGTCAATGGGGGCTACGTTGTTGGCAGTGCCGGGGGCTACGCGCGGGACGGGGGTGGCATCCTCTTTGGAGCAGGCAGCTAGAGCCAGCAGCGCGCCTAGTAGAAAGGATTGTTTTTTCTGGAACATGCGGGTTGGAAATAGGAAATGGTGAAAGCGATGTGAAAATGCAAAAATAAAAATATTAGTAATCTAGTAGAGTCGCGGCGCAACGCGGCGGGGTAACTGGTTCTAGCACTGCCCCGCCGCGGGTCGGGTTAGCGGCTCTGGCGCAGGCCAGTCCGGTAGCCCCAGTAGTAGTAGTAGTCGTCACCGCCATATGGCGAAGCGGCCAGCGCCTCCTGAGCATAGGCAATTTCGGCATCGACCGCTGCGTAGTAATCGGGTGTACCACTTCCGTAGGTAGCGGCGGCAACGGCGACAAAATCTCGCCCGCTGTAGAGACCGGCAAAGAAATAGTCGTTGTCAGGATACACGGTAGCACACGAAGCTGACGCAACGCCCAGGCCGACGGCGTGGGTTGGGAAAGTGAGACCGCCAGCAAGCAGCGCGACCACGGAGAGAACAGCACAGACCTTTTTCATAAGGGTAGGAGGAGTGGGGGTGGAGGAAAGCACGACCCGGTCAGGGGGCGCACCAGCAAATAACCTTACTACCAGCCATTACCCCAAGGACATTATGCCCCTATTTGTGACTAGACTTAAAGTCATATTTAAGTGAACAATAGACAGAGATAGGTGCGATAACGACTACTGGCTTTGTTTTAAGCCGGGGCGGCGCAGTAAGTAAGCGCCATTTATTACCTTAATTCTCCGAAACCTCGCAGTCATTGACTCCTAATTTTTTAATCCGTTCGACGACCTAGCGGCGGGCCCGCCCCCCGAAGCGGAGGCTGCTCAGTCGACTTTCTTAAAGACCAGGGCGTGGCTGCGGTTTTCCAGGGTCAGCCGGCGGTTCTCAATGCGGTGAGCGAAGGAGTGGTCGGAGAGGATTTCGAGGAATTTCTGCTCGAACGGCAGCGCCGGGCAGCTCAGCCGCGTGCTTCTCAGGGGGCCGAAGCCGATGCCGGCGCTTTCCGGGGCGACGGGTCCGCTGAAGCGGTTACAGCCCGCGAAGCCCAGCACTTGCTGGGTCGAAAGGTTAATTTCAAGGTACGGTTTGTCCTGGGCGAATTGCCCGCTGCTCACCGCTTGCCCGTCCACCGATTCCAGCGCCCAGATGTCGTGCAGCCGGTAGTCGCCCAGGTAAGTGCCGCAGCCCGTAAATTCCTGGGCCGTGGTCATGGCCGTTGTTTTGGCCAGCACCGTGACGGTGTACGCCAGCGCCTCACCGGACATGGCATTCGTACAGGGCCGTTTGGCGATGGTCACGACCAGCTCGCCCGCGGCCGTCACGGCCCGGTACCGGACCACCTGGGCATCCTGGGCCCGGGCGGGCGGGGGCAGCGGCGCGGTGAGCGAATCCACGCCGCCGACGGATTTGAACCGCAGGCCCCGGGCGGCGCCCAGCTCCAGCGACCAGAACGGCTCGGTGCCCGCGGCCACGAACTCCACGCCCTGGGCCCGCTGGACATCCCGGCGGGCGGGAACCACCGCGGCGGCCGGCGCCCGGGCCGGGGTGGGCGGGGCGGGGTTGGCCGTTCCGCCCGCCCCGGCCGTCTGGCCGTTTTCTTTCTTGAGGGAGGCGCACGCCCCCAGCGACAGGGAACAGGCCACGACCAGCGCGTAGTTCTTCATGATTTTCCGGTTAAACCACAGCGCGGGCGTTGCCCGGAAGCGAACGAGGCACGCAGCAGTAATTTACGCCACGCACGGCGGTCAACTCAGGCCGCCGCGCCGCTGACGACCCCGGCGATTACGCTCAGTACGCTGCCCCTGGCAATGAATTCGCTAAACTCGGAGACGTAGCTTAGCCCGAAATTAAATGGGCAGTGCGACCCGCAACCGAGCCCAGACAAAGGAATTAAAGATTTTGGCCGGGTATTCAAATATAGGTCGTTTATTTACCTTATTCCTCCGAACAGAAAATTATCTATTTTCACCCGTTCAACAAAGCCCTTGAAGAAGTGACGAAGCGGTTTAGAAATGGATTTGCCCAAACAGTTTCATTCTGCCAATTGGTTGGACCTCGCCTTCTAAAACTACCCTAAGATGCGAAAATGCCTCTGTTTGCTGGTCTTGTTGCTGGCCGCGTCGGGAGCCGTGTGGGGCCAAACCTTGCCGCCCCGGCCCCGGATTGGCCTCACGCTGAGCGGGGGCGGGGCCCGGGGGCTGGCCCACATTGGCCTGCTCAAAGCCCTGGACTCGGCCGGGGTGCACGTGGATTACGTGACGGGCACGAGCATGGGCGCCGTGGTGGGCTCGCTGTACGCGGCGGGCTACTCCGGCGCCGAAATCGAGCGGGTGGCCAACGGGCTGGACTGGAACGCCTTGCTCACCAACGCCACCCAGTTGCGCACGGTTTCGCTGCCGCAGAAAGACGAGTTCGGCCGCTACCTCGTGGAGCTGCCCGTGCTCAACGGCGCGTTTCAGGCCCCCAGCGGCATCATCGAATCGGAGGAGCTGTGGCTGAAGCTCAGCGAGCTGCTGTTCCCCTTTTACCGCACCAAGGACTTCGCGCAGTTTCCGCGCGGGTTCGAGTGCGTGGCCACCGACGTCATTTCCGGCGAGCCGGTGGTGCTGAAAGAAGGCGAGCTGGTGGCGGCCATCCGCGCGAGCATGGCCATTCCGTCGGTTTTCACGCCGGTGCGCTACCGCGGCCGCCGGCTGGTGGACGGCGGCATCGTGCGCAATTTTCCGGTTTCGGAAGTGAAGGCCCTGGGCGCGGGCCTGGTCATCGGCAGCAACGTGTCGGCCGGGGCTTACACCGAAGCCAGCCTGCGCAGCCCGGTCGACGTGCTGCTGCAAATCTCCTCCTTCAAGGACAACGCCGACTTTAAGGACCAGAAAAAACTGTGCGACGTGTACGTGGACTACCCGTTGGAGGGGTTCGGCAGCGGCAGCTTTTCGGCCTCGGGGCCCATCATGAGCCGGGGCCTGCAAAAAGGGCGCGCCATGTTCCCGCGGCTGAAAGCCCTGCGGGATTCGCTCGATGCGCTGTACGGCCCGGTGCGCGCCGCGCCGCCGCGCCCGCGGGTCGACTCCGTGTACATTGCCGATTACGAAGTTCGGGGCCTGGAAACCGGCGAGGTGCCGCTGCTGCTGAAGCTGATGTCGTTTCGGCCCCGCCGCTACTACTCCGCCCGCCAACTTTCCGAGGCCATCCGCGGGGCGTTTGGCACGCTGTACTTCCGCAAGATTACCTACGCGCTGCAGCCGGCCACCGATACGTCGGCCCGCGTGGTGTTCGAGGTGGAGCGCGCGCCGCGCACCCTGGCCGGGCTGGGGCTGCACTACAACACGCTGACGGGCATCGGACTCATCGCCAGCCTGTCGTCGCGGGACCTGCTGCTGCCCTTCTCCACCAGCCAGGCGGCCATGAGCATCGGCGAAAATCCCCGCCTCCGGCTCAAGCACGTGCAGTACCTGACCCGGGAGAAGAACCTAATCGCGCGTTTCGCGGCCCAGGGCGAACGGGTGAACATCACGACTTACAACGCGGACTTCGACAAATCGGGCCTCTACACGCAGAGCTACGTCACGGCCAACCTCCAGGTCCTGCGCGCCCTGGGCCGCAGCCGGGGGCTGGGGCTTGGCACCCGGTACGAGTACGGCCGCTTCAAACCCGAAATCACTTCGCGGCTCCAGCTGGACGGCCGCATCAGCTTGCTCAACAGCTATTTGGTGTACGAAGACAACACGCTCAATGCCGTGGTTTACCCCACCCGGGGCCACCGGGTGTCCGCCGAGAGCGGCTACGTGTACGCGCAGCGCCCCCGCTTTCAGGTGCTGAACGACAACACCGTCATCGGCACGGAGCAGTCGCCCAATTTTTCGTTTCGGCCCTACGGTCGTTTCCGGTTGAACTACGAGCAGTTTCTGCCCCTGGCCAAGCGCGCTACGCTGCTGGTGCAGCTCCAGGCCGGCGTGAATGCCAACTACCGGCAAGCCATCACCAACGATTTTGTCGTGGGCGGGCTCAGCACCGTGGTGCGCAACCAGATTACGTTTGCCGGTCTGCCCGAGGCGTCCCTGTTCACCAGCAGTGCCGCGGCCGGGCTGGTGGGCTACCAGTACGCCCTCAGCCCGCGCCTCTACGCCCTGGCCAAGGCCAATGCCCTGTACCACGGCTTCGTCACCAACAACACGAATTTGCAGCCCTCCCGGGTGATTTACGGCGGGGCCCTGACGCTGGGCCTGAACTCGTTTCTGGGCCCCATCGATGCCAGCCTGATGTACTCCAACGTGTCGAAAAAGCTCCTGCCGTATTTCAACGTCGGCATTCCCTTCGGGTACCGGTAGCCGGGCCAGCGCTGCGCCCGCAGCCCGCAGGAAGCGGGATGGTGCGCATGAGCTGGCCCGCCAGCAGCGAAGCTTTGAAGCGCGAGCACCGCACCAGAACAATGCCCGCCAGCGAAAACCGGCCGCTTGGCCGCCGGCTTAGCAGGACATTCCTGTCGTCTCTTTAACCGGCAAATTTTACTTCGCCGCCGGCAGCTCCCGCACCCAAATGTTACGAAAGCTCAGCGGCTCACTCTTGTCGCCGTGGGCCTGCAGCTTAATGGGCAAGGGGCCGTGGGCCTGGGCGTAGCTGGGCTTGCCGATGTACTGGGTGGGGCCGGTGAGGGCCGTGTGGTTTTGCACCAGCACGCCGTTGAAAAACACGGTGGCGTAGGCCGGTGACACCAGCGCGCCGCCCGCGCCGAACACCGGCGCCGTCCACACCACGTCGTAGGTCTGCCATTCGCCGGGCTTGCGGGCGGGGTTGGCCAGCGGGATGGCCTGCTTGTAGAGGCTGCCGGCCATGCCGTTTACGTAGGTTTTGTTCTGGTACATGTCCAGAATCTGCAGCTCGTAGCCCAGGTCGTCCTTGCCCGTCGAGGCCAGGAACAGGCCGCTGTTGCCGCGTGCCTGCCCGGTGCCGGTGATGTTGGCCGGCACGCGCCACTCCAGGTGCAGCTGGTAGTTGCCGAAGCTGCGCTTGGTTTCGATGTTGCCCTCGTCCTTCTTTACGGTGAACACGCCGCCGGCCACCGTCCAGCCGGCCTTGGCGCCGCTGTTCTTGGTCGACACCCACTGGTCGAGGTTCTTGCCGTCGAACAGCACCAGCGCATCGGCGGGAGCAGCGCCGGGGGTTTTGCCGGGCGCCACCACGGCGGGCACCGGCTCGTACACCTCCGTGTCCTCCGGCTTGCCGGCTTGCTGGGCGTGCGCAGCGCCCAGGCTGCCGGTGAGAAGAATAAGGGAAAGAAAACGGAATTTCATAGAAATTGAGGGTAAGTAGTCGGCGCCGAAGCTACGAAAGCAGCTTCTTTTTGATGTAGGCCGCGCTTTGGGTGATGCTGGGGTAGGGGTCGGCGGCGAAGTATTCCTGCTCCATGAACACGCGCTTGAGCCCGGCGGCCTGGGCGTGCTGGAATATTTTGGGGTAGTCGATGCTGCCCGCGCCCACGGCGGTGGTACGGTCGGGCTGGGTTTTGTCGCGGTCCTTCACGTGCCAGAGCGCGAACCGGCCCGGGTGCGCCGCCATGAACTTAACCGGGTCCTGGCCGGCCAGCACGGCCCAGTACACGTCCAGCTCGAAGTCGACCAGGGCGGGGTCCGTCTTCGTGAGCATCACCTTGTACTGGGTTTGGCCGTCCACGGGCTTGAACTCGAACTCGTGGGAGTGGTAAGCGGCCCGCAGCCCCGCGGCCCGGCACAGCCCACCCAGCTGGTTGAGCTTGTCGGCAATGCGGCTGAAGTCGTCGCGGGTTTTGCGCAGCTCCTCGGGCAGGTAGGGCACCACCACGTAGGTTTGGCCGGTAGTGGCCGCCGCCTCCAGGCACGCTTGCAACACCTCTTGCTTGCCCTCGCCCACGAAGCTGCTCAGGTCGTAGTGCCCGCTGGTGGTGGTCAGCCCCACGTCCGTGAGCACGGCCTTGAACTCTTTCGCGCTGAGGCCCCAGAAGCCTTTTTCGCGGCTGTAGCCGTAGGTTTCCACCTCGGCATAGCCCGCCTTGGCCACCTTGGCCAGCACGCCCTTCACGTCTTTGCCGATGAAGTCGCGCAGCGTGTACAGCTGCAAGCCCAGCGGCAGCGCCGCCGGCGCCGCGAACAGCGCCCCCGGCCGCAGCAGGGACATGGCGGACAAGAGGCCGGCCTGCTTCAGAAAATCTCGGCGTTGGTTCATGAGCTGGCTAGGTTTGGCGTTGGATGGACGATGTGTAGAGACGCAACATTTTGCGTCTCGTCGGCCGCGTCGTGCAACGATTATCGTTCAACGACGAGACGCAAGTATGCGTCTCTACACGCGGGTTTAAGAAATTTCAGGGCCGATTTTACACGTCGCACAGCTGCACGGCTTTCTGAAGTGAGGCAATTTTATCGGCCTGCTTGGGTACGAACTCCTGGGCCACGTAGCCGGTGAAACCCGTGGCTTTAATGGCCCGCATGATGGCCGGGTAGTACAGCTCCTGGCTCTCGTCGATTTCGTGGCGGCCGGGCACGCCGGCCGTGTGGTAGTGGGCAATGTAGGCGTGGTAGTCGGTGAGGTTGCGGATGACGTCGCCCTCGTTAATCTGCATGTGGTAGATGTCGAAGAGCAGCTTGAAATTCTCGGAGCCCAGGCGCTTGGCCAGGGCGGCGCCCCAGGCGGTGCGGTCGCACTGGTAGTCCTTATGGTCGATTTTGCTGTTGAGCAGCTCCATCACCAGCACCACCTTGTGCTTGGCGGCCAGCGTCAGCAAGGGAGTGAGGCCCGTCACGCAGTTGGCCAGGCCGGTTTCGTCGCTCATGCCGCGGCGGCTGCCGCTGAAGCATATCAGGTTGCGGTGGCCGGCCGCCGCCACTTGCGGTATCATAGCGGCGTAGTTTTTCTGGAGCGTGGCGTGAAACTGCGGGTCGTTGAAGCCGTCGGTGAGGTTGATTTCGGCGCCGTTGCACATGGGCGAATCCAGGCCGTATTTTTTCAGCGTGGGCCAGTCCTTGGGCCCCACCAAATCGATGCCCTTGATGCCGATGCGCTTGGCCGCCGCGCACAGCTCGTCGAGCGACAAATCCTGGTAGCACCAGCGGCACACCGAGTGGTTGATGTTGCCCTTCAGCGCCACGTTTTCCGCCTGCTTTTCCTCGGCCGCGAAGCAGCCCATCGGGCCCGCGGTGCCGGCCACGGCCGTGCCCGCCAGAATGTTTTTAATCACCGTGCGGCGGGTTGGGGAGGAGGGCATGGCGTGAGGGGAAAGGAAATGGAGACTTGAAAACTACCCCAAAGGCCGTCGTGCTCATCTGGCGTCCGCGAAGCCGAAGCATCCCGCCCGAGTAAGTAACCAACTGGTCCAGGCGATTGAATTAGTGCTGCGGTAGAGATGCTTCGACAAGCTCAGCATGACGGCCTTCCAAGCATTCAAGCCGACTTGGAAAAACCTACTTCAAAGTCAGGATGTAGCTGACCATTTCCCGAGCGTCGGCCACCGACAGCTGCGGGTGCGGCGTCATGGGAATTTCGCCCCAGTGGCCCTTGCCGCCCTTGATGATGGTGCTGGCCAGCATGGCAATATTCGCTTCGGTGGCCGGGTATTTTTGGGCCACCGCGACGTAGGCCGGGCCCACCAGCTTCTCTTTTTCTTTGTGGCAGCCCAGGCAGGTGGAGCCGGCGATGAGCTTGGCGCCGGGCGCCACCAAGCCGCCCGGGTTGTCGGTGCCGATTTTGGTGATGCTGGTGTCCATCTGGGGCTGGTGGGCCACGGCGGCCATATTGGCGCCCGTGGCGCTGTCGGCCTCCAATTCGGGCGCGCCGGCCGAGGCGGCTTCTTGTTCGGCGCGGACTTGGTCGGGGCCGTCTTTTTTATAACCGGAGTCGCAGGCGGCCAGCAGGGCGCAGAGGCTTAGGAGCAGGAAAGTCTTTTTCATAAGTGAAAGGCGGTTGTGTGGTTAGTTGTCAGTTGCTCGTTGTCAGTCGAATGATGAAAACGATACGGACAACTGACAACGAGCAACTGACAACTTGTTTAAAGTCCGAGCAACGTGTTGATGAAGGTGGCGTTGGGTGCCGTGGCGGCGAAGTCGTCGAAGGTTTTTTCGGTAACGCGAATGAGGTGGTCCTGGATGAAGCGGGCGCCTTCGCGGGCGCCGTCCTCGGGGTGCTTGAGGGCGCATTCCCACTCCAGCACGGCCCAGCCGGGGAAGTTGTACTGCGCCAGCTTGCTGAAAATGGCTTTGAAATCAACCTGCCCATCGCCCAGCGAGCGGAAGCGGCCGGCGCGGTCCAGCCAGCTTTGGTAGCCGCCGTACACGCCCTGCCGGCCGTTGGGCCGAAACTCGGCGTCCTTGACGTGAAACATCCGAATCCGCTCGTGGTAAAAGTCGAGGTATTCCAGGTAGTCGAGGCATTGCAGCACGAAGTGCGAGGGGTCGTAGAGCAAACAGGCGCGCGGGTGCTGCTGCACCTCAGCCAGAAACCGCTCGTACGTCACGCCGTCGTGCAGGTCCTCCCCGGCGTGAATTTCGTAGCACAAATCCACCCCGCAGGCGTCGAACTCATTCAGAATGGGCGTCCAACGACGCCCCAGTTCGGCAAAAGCGGTTTCTACGAGCCCGGCCGGGCGCTGGGGCCAGGGGTACACCAGGGGCCAAGCCAGCGCCCCGCTGAAGGTAGCGTGCGCGTTCAGCCCCAGGTTCTGCGAGGCCTTGGCGGCGTACTTCAACTGCTGCACGGCCCACTGCTGCCGGGCCGGCGGGTTGTTACGGTAGGCCTCCGGCGCAAAGCCGTCGAACAGCTCGTTGTAGGTCGGGTGCACGGCTACCAACTGCCCTTGGAGGTGCGTCGAAAGCTCGGTGATTTCCAGCCCGGCGGCGTTGACCTTGCCCCGGATTTCGTCGGCATAGGTCTGGCTCTCGGCGGCTTTTTGCAGGTCGATGAAGCGCGCGTCCAGCGTAGGAATCTGCACGCCTTTGAAGCCCAGGCCGCTGGCCCAGGCGCAGATGCTTTCCAGACTGTTGAAGGGCGCTTCGTCGCTGATGAACTGGGCCAGAAAAATGGCGGGCCCCTTGATGGTTTTCATAGGCAGTCAGGGGCGGGTCAGACGATGAAATCGGTCCATTTCTGTTCGGAGCGGCCCGAGGCAATGACGTTTTCGATGAAGGCCATGCCGCGCACGCCTTCCTCCAGGCCCGGAAAATCGAGGGCTTCGGGCGCGGCGGTGTGGCCCACGGCTTCGGCCTGTAAGGTGAGGGCGAAGTTGCGGTAGATGTTGGCAAATGCTTCGAGGTAACCTTCGGGGTGGCCGGCGGGGGTGCGGGCGTTGTGTTGGGCAAACGAGCCCACATAGTCGGTGCCGGCCCGGCGGATTTCCGTGGGCCGGTCCAGCCACTTCACCAGCAGCGTGTTGGCGTCGGCCTGCATCCATTCCAACCCGCCCCGGTCGCCGTACGCCCGGATGCGGACGTTATTCTCCTCGCCGGCCGCTACCTGCGTGGCCACCAGCACGCCGCTGGCCCCGCCCGCCAGCCGCAGCAGCACGGCCCCGTCGTCGTCAAGCCGGCGGCCGGGCACCACGGTGTTGATGTCGGCGCAGAGCCTCTCCACGTGCAGGCCACTCACGTATTCGAGCAGGTTGAAGGCGTGGGTGCCGATGTCGCCCATGGCGCCGGCCACGCCGCTGCGGGCGGGGTCGGTGCGCCAGGCGGCCTGCGCATTGCCGGTGCCTTCCTCGAAACCGCTGAGCCAGCCCTGCGGATACTCCACGTACACCTTGCGGATGGGCCCGAACGTGCCGGCCGCAATCAACTGCCGGGCTTCTTTCACCATGGGGTAGCCGGTGTAGGTGTGGGTGAGGCACAGCCGCCGGCCGCTGGCTTCAGCTAGTTGCCGCAGCTGCTTGGCCTCGGCCAAAGTGAAGGTCATCGGTTTGTCGAGCACCACGTGGAAGCCGTTTTCCAGCGCCAGGCGGGCGGGCGCGAAGTGCAGGTGGTTGGGCGTGACAATGGCCACTACCTGCACCCGCTCGGCGGCGGGACGCTGCTTTTCCTGCTCAATTAATTCCTGGTAAGAGGCATATACCCGCTCGGCGGGCAGGCCCAGCAGCCCGCCCGTGGCCCGCGACTTTTCCGCGTCGCTGCTGAAGGCGCCGGCGGTGAGCTCATACAGGCCATCAAGGGCAGCCGCCAGGCGGTGAATGGCCCCGATGAAGGCCCCTTGCCCGCCGCCTATCATGCCCAGTCGTAGTTTCATATGGGGTTGTCAAGTACACTGCCGACCGTCATGCAGAGCGCAGCGAAGCATCTCGCGTGGGGTAGTAATCAAAACCGCTGAAGGACACGAGCGAGATGCTTCGCTGCGCTCTGCATG
>NZ_JANNOD010000045.1:0-5120 GCF_031398885.1 Hymenobacter sp. | reverse complement strand
GTGGTCGGGCAGCTCGGGCAATAGCAGATTGAAGCTGAGAAAAAACAGGAACGACGACAGGCACATCAGCCAGAAGCCCAGGGCGTAAGTAGGGCGCGGTTTGGCGGGCTGAAAAGGGGATTTGAAGGTGCTCAAGGTGCTTTTGCTGTATCAGGGTGCGCCAGGATAGGCCGGGGTTTACACGAATCTGCCACCCTTTTTGCCACCCTTTTAGGCTGCCCTGCGGGCCGTTTTCCGGTACCAGGTCAGCAGCTCGCCCTCGTCGATGCCGAGGTAGCGGTTGAAGCTGGCCTCGGTTTGGTGGCCGGTGGTCATCATCACCTGGGAACGGGGCACGCCCTGGGCGATTTTGAGGGTGGCAAACGTCTTGCGGCCGGTGTGGAAGAGCACCGGCAGGCGCGTGATGCCGGCCAGGCACTGCACGTGCGGCAGGTAAAGGTACGGGTCCACGACCCGGGGCAGGCAGCGTTTCGGGTCCTGGCCGGCGTAGGAGCTCAGCAGCGAGGCCGGCTTGAACACGTCGTCGTCAAGCAGGGGAACGATGCAGGTCACGCCGGTCTTCTCGGCCTTCACCCGGGCCACGTCGCCGTGCAGCTGCTGCGGGCTCAGGTCGTCGGCGTCGCCGATGCGCAGGGCCGTGTAGGTGCAGAGCAGGAACTTGTCGCGCGCCAGGCGCAGGCGCCGCAGGTGCTCGGCGGTGGTAATCATGCGCCGGACGCCGGCGGTGGCCTGCTCGGGAAAGTGCTGCTGCACGTAGGCCCGCACGCCCGGGTCCGCAAAGTCAATGCCGGCGATGGCCAGCACTTCGTCCTCGGTGAAGGAGTTGACGAAGGTGTGGTGCTCGACGGGCTTGAGCACTTCCCGAAAGCGGCGCTCCACCGGGTGGCCTTCCTGGACGGCCCATATCAGGAAGGCCCGCACCAGGCCCAGGTAGTGGTTGTAGGTGCCGGGCCCGCGGCCCAGGTCCCCGAGCAGGTGGTTGCGGAAGGATTCGTTGAAGCGCGCATCGATGCCGGCGTAGGCGAGGGGCCGAGGGCTGGCCCGGGCAAAGCTGGCCAGGTCGGCCGCGGCGCGCCGGTGGTTCTGCACCACCTTCCTGTTGATGGCCTTGCCGGTGCGCCGGGAGATGCGGGCGGCCACCACCGTCTCCACCCAGTGCGCCATTTCCCCGGCCACGGAGCGCGCCGCCGGCACCGGTGGGCCCGGCACGTCCGGCAGCCCGCTGGCCGGAAAGGCCAGCAGCCGGTACCGCCGCTCGATGTCGGCTTTCATCGCCGCCTTGTCCAGCACCCGGCCGGCCATCTTGGCCTCGTGCGCGGCGGCGGTGGCCGCGTCGGTGTAGTGCTGGAGCACCGCGTTGACGTCCTCCAGGAAGGTGCGGGGCTTGGCTTTGGCCCGCTGCTGGCGGGCGTCCCAGTCCTTGGGCGCGCACTTCTGGCCGCTGCTCAGGCGCAGGCGCTGGCCGGCCCAGCAGAAGGTGAGCTGGATGCGGGCCAGGCCTTTTTTGCCGGTCCGCTCCGTGAGCAGCTGGCGGGTAACTTCCAATTAAAAGGCTTCCTGCATCCGCCTCAGAACTTCTTCGTAGGATTCTTTTGGATAATAAGATTTTGCGTCGGTCTTCTCCGAAACCAACAATTCAATCTTGCACCCTTCGCCGCTGGTGCGTACCGTTGCGATGGCGTTCAATGCAATGAGCATCGTGCTGCCGGAAATGGTGAGCTCAATAAAGCCTCTCATGGGTAAGAAATAAGGTGAGCGGAAGCAGGGGGACCGCTGAGGACGATGGTGTGAATGGTTTGGTGGAGCGTGCCGTAGTTGGTGCCCACCCAGTTGCCAGTGTTGGCGGATTCCCGAGGGCGGCTGAGCATCTCCCCTTCGCCGCAAAGCAGCCAGTGGGGGTTTACCTGGGGAATGGCCCGCTGCACGCGGGCCATGAGCTTGAGGCTGGGCGCCTGGGAAGGCTTGAGCACGCGCCGGGCGCGGCGCAGCGGCAGATCGAGCAGCAGGGCGAAATCAGCGGGGGAAAGGTGCAGGGCCAGGCAGAGGGAGCTGAGGCGGTCGGCGGCGCGACAGACCATTGAAGAAAGCGGGTAACAGTTGGCTTATGGGGGAGCAGGGTAGGGGCGAACGGTGAATACTGTGCCAGAAATGATGGCTTTTTTACCTTTCCCAGGTGGGGAATCAGGGCCTGCGCGCGGCCTTTCGGTAACGCGGTGAGGGTGAATTGGCCCGCGGGCTGCCTTCGGCGCGGGGCGGCTTAACGCGGCAAATAATTCCCATCACGGGAATCAGGGCCCCAGCCGCTGGAGAATAGCTTTAGGTTACACCATCCGTAGCCCAGGGCCAGGGTAACCAGGGTGCAGAAGAGGGGGAAGGTGGCGCGGAAATGGGCCGCTACCCCGCCGGCGGGAATCGGGCCGGCCAAAAAGGGTCCCCATTGGCCGTACATCCAGTGCGTTGTGCAGGCGATGATGGCCACGACGAGGCCCACGGTCAGCGCGCGGCACCAGGGGTCGAGCCAGAACTCAGAGGGCGGGCGGGGCGGCGGGGTGTAGTAAATGTTTTGGTTGCAATAACCGGTGTTGATGCCGATGTAGTTGCCGGAATTGAAGTTGGGCACGGCGGGAAAGAAAAGGAAAAGTCTAGAAATCACTCTTGTCTTTGGACTGGCCCGTCATTGCGGCCTGCAAATCGGCCAGCATGGCTTTGATGTCGGTGTCGGTGTTGCGGCGCAGGATGTTGTAGGATTTCTGAATAATGCCGTTCATCATGGGCATGGTGAAACTAGACTTCTCGTTTTCAAAGCGTCCAAATCCGAATTCGCCTTTTGGAGTGGGATTGACGTTGTTGAAATTGGTGACCTCGTATTTGTATTTGCCCTCCTTCAGGTAGATGCTGAAGGTGTGGTTTACCAAGCCCGCGTCACGACCACGGATGTAGGCATGGGTGTTGCCCTTGAGTATGATTTTCCCACTCTCCTTGTCTTGCATTTGCAGCACGTCGGGGGCCGATTTATAGCTTTTGACCACCCACTCGTAGGCGCGTGAATAAAGCTGGGCCTGGGTGGCACCTGCCACCTCAACGACGCCGGTGTACGTGACCATCTTCGACTCTGGGTCGATGGGTAGAATCATTGGTGAGTCGTCCTCCTTAACCTTTTGGGCATGTGCGAAAAGAGAAGCCAGGCATAAGGATATAATGAGTAGCAAGTGTTTCATGGGTAATTGAAAAATGGGTTGATGGGTTAATTGGGTTGGTTGTAGTGGCTGCGCAGCAGCGGGAGCAATTGGTGTCCTTTGCGCGAACGGTAGGGGAGGAGAGCTTTGCTGAAACCTCAACACCCCACTTATGATAACTGTAACCAAGTCGCGCCTGCGCAACGGCACCGAGTTCAACAGCGAGTTCACCATCCGTTTATTTGGCGTGGTTATTTTTCGCTACCGAGAGTAGGCCCGCCCCGCGCGGGTGCTTAGAGCACGGCCGTCCCACCGCTTGGTTTGCGTTTCGCCGGGTCGACTTTTTGCAAGGCCACGGCGGCGATGCCGTTCGCTTCTTTGGCGGGCGATTCGGCCGTCGAATAGTAGCACTTGACGGAAGCGCCGCTGTTGTAGACCTGGTAAACGGTCATGAGCGCGCCGCCCGATTTGAGTTGCACGACGTCGCCGGGCTGAAAGGTGGTAGAGTCTGCCATTTGTAGAAGTGGAGAACGGGTTAATTAGGTCGGTTGT
Organism: Hymenobacter sp.; assembly: GCF_031398885.1. Classification (GTDB taxonomy): domain Bacteria; phylum Bacteroidota; class Bacteroidia; order Cytophagales; family Hymenobacteraceae; genus Hymenobacter. The sequence goes on along the minus strand of NZ_JANNOD010000045.1, from coordinate 1,392 downwards.
ACTGGCTGCGCAGCAGCGTGAGCATTTCGTCTTTCGTCTCGATTACCTGGTCCTTCATGCGCAGTTGGTCGCGCAGCATCCCGATTTCTTGCTGGGCCAGTTCCAGGGCGGCCTTGAGCTGCACCTCCACGGCCGTGCTGGCGCCCTGGCTTTGCCTGGAAATGCCGTGGTTGATGCCGACGCTGTTCCCGGAATTATTTTTTATGGGGTTCGACGGTAGTTCTACAGAATTCGGGTTTTTGGGTAGGAACGGCTGGCCTTCTCCGAGTAAGAGCCATGTTGGATTCGTGTCACTGAATCGCCGTATCAGCTTCTCTAAAAATTCTGAATTGGGCTTTGAGCCCCTGTCTATATAGTTGCGGGTGTTCGTGTCAGTCACGCCTATAGCCGAACTGAATGCTCTGACACTCATTCCAGACTTCTCGATAAGAAATTTTATTCGCTCATTAATAGTGAGTTCGCTCATTTAGTAACACTAATTGATAATTATTAAACGAATTCATTGCTATGAATTCGTTGCATCTCGTATGTTTGTGCCGTGAGCATAGGAAAGCACCTGCAATAAAGCAGATGGCTAACGAAAGCGCCCAAACACGACATGACCGAGAAGCAGAAATTTCTTCACCTCCTGGCCTTTGTTTGCGAAGACCTCTCCACCGACGCCGTGAACAAGGCCGTGCGGAGCGGACACGAGGCCAGCGCCACGCAGCTGATGGCCGTGCGCCACGGCCGCATCATGAACCTGAAGCTCCTGGTCGACCTGGTGCGTATCGGTTTGCCCGAATACGAGGTGCCCGCTGACCTGCTTCCCGCGCAAAAGCCGCAACTCACCTAAGTGGAAGCGCCCGCCCCCTATTACGCCCCCGGCCCCCGGAACCTGGCCGCCCCGCTCGCGGCCTGGCTGCGCACGCTCGGCTTCACGGCCACCGAGTACGGCACCACCGTGGCGGCGCACTGGGTGGGGGCACGGGGCGAGCACTTCCAGCTCGACTACGAATGGGTCGGCGGCCCGACCCCCGCGGCCACCTGCCGCCTGCGGGTGCTCTACGCCGGCCAGCACCTGTTCGAGACCTGTTTCACGGCCCAAAAAATCCGCCGCCTCAAAGAAGCCCGCTTGCTGCTGCTCGGCAACGTGCGCTACGCCAACGCCCGCGTGCTGGCCCTGTCGGCCCCCGTCTAGCCCTATTTAAGCCCTTTTTCATTCACCAACCGCTTTTTTTCTCACAACCATGATGACCCTCAACACCGACCCACCCGCGCCGCCGCAAGCGCCGCGCGGGGCCTGCATCCGCGATTACAGCGAGCTGATAAGCACCCTGCTGCCCTGCCCCGTCGTCCGGATGGCGGACATGGCCGAGCTGCGGCGCCGCGCGGACGAAATCAACCTGACGC
>NZ_JANNOD010000005.1:0-97825 GCF_031398885.1 Hymenobacter sp. | reverse complement strand
CGCGGTTTTCCTCCGCGACCTCTGCGAGAAAGGGCACCCGTAAGCCAATTGCGTAAGTCCTAACATCAATAAATTACTTGGTCGGAATCCGCAGCTGAAAAGCCAGCGAGGGCACGAACGTAACGCCGCTGAGCGAGGTGCTGGCGCCGTTCAGCAGGGCGTACTGGCCGTAGTTCTGGTAGAAGACGGACAGGGCCGGGATGACGTAGAAATAGCGGTAGCCGAACTTGAGGTTGACGAAGCCGCCAAACGAGGAAAAGTCCCGGCTTTGGGTAGGCAGGGCCGGTAATTTCTGCGTGTTGATGAAGATGTTGTCCGGCGCGAAGCCGTAGCTCACCCAGCTGTGGGCGTACACCACCCCGTAGCTGATGGCCCCGATTTCCTCCTCCGGCCCAAACGACTGGCTGAAGATGAGCGGCACCAGCAGGTCGTTGCGGGTGGCCCGGAAGTTCAGCACCTCGTTGATGTCCGTCAGGAACGGCAGGCTGGGCAGCTTGGCCCGCTGGGTGGCAAACTGCAGGCCCACGCTGGCGTAGGTGACGCCGCTGCCGGCGCCCGCGCCCGGGCTTTCGGGTGAGCCGGCGGGGCCCAGCAACTGGTACTGCGCATCGAATACGTAAGAGCCGAAGGCGTACTTGAAGCCCGCGTCGAGCCGGGGCACGATGCCGTAGCGGACGCTCAGGTCGGCGGTGGGCTGCACCGGGTCGAGGATGTAGGCCAGGGCGGCGGCCTGCAGGTTGGTCACGGCGCCGCCGTAGCCCACGGTGTCCTTGCTGGCGGCCGTGCTGGCGGCATCTTTAAGAGCGCCGCCAACCTTGCCCAGGGGCGCCGAGGCCAGGTTGAAGCCCTGGTTGTAGCCCACCCGAAACTCGCCCTGCGGGGTGACCTTGCCGGTGGCCACGATGGCGCGCGGGGCGGTGCAGGAGGCGGTGAGCGAGAGCGCGGCGGCCGCCAGCAGGCCGGCAGGCTGCCGGAACGGGCGCAAACGGAAAGAAATTTTCATGGAGGCAAAGATTACTACGGCGCCGCGGAAACGAAAATCGGGCCGAAACCGCTTTAAACCCGAGCCAGCGGCCACGGTCTGAGACAAGCGTACTGACCCCCGCCCGCCGCTTTACCTTCGCGTATGCACTTATTTCTTATTCTGCTGAGCTGTTTGGGCGCGTTCGCCGCTGGCCGCCCGGTGCCGCCGCGGGCCACGGTTTACGTGTTTCTGGCCGATACCTGCCCCATCAGCCAGGCGGCCACCCTGCCGCTGCGCGAGCTGCACGGCCGCTATGCCGCCCAGGGCGTCCGGTTCGTGGGCGTGTTTCCGGCTCGGGAAACGACACCGGCCGCCCGGGCCGCCTTCGCCAAAACCTACCAGGTGCCCTTCCCCCTGCAAGCCGACCCGGGCCACCGGCTCACGCGCCAGCTCCACGCCCGCGTCACGCCCGAGGCGGTGGTGCTGGCGGCCGACGGCCGCACCGTCCTCTACCAGGGCCGCCTGAACGACGCCTACGCCGGCCTGGGCCAGCACCGCCCCGTGACGCACCGCCACGAGCTGGCCGATGCGCTGGCCGCCGTGGCCGCCGGCCGCCCCGTGGCCGTGCCCCGCACCGAGCCGGTGGGGTGTTTCATTGAGGAAATCTGACGGTTCGTTGAATGAATGCCGCTCGACCGCGCTGCCCCGCTCACCTTGCGGCCGTCGGCCGAGAGCAGCCGCGCCGGGCCCTACTTTCAAAATAGAAAAATTCACAACCCACGTGCATGAAAAACCATTTCTCTTTACTGTTCCTGCTGCTGGCCCTGGCGGAACCCCGCGCCCGCGCTCAAACCGGCCAGCAAGTCACCTTCAGCCAGCACATTGCGCCGCTGGTGTACCAGCACTGCACCAGTTGCCACCGGGTGGGGGAGGTGGGCCCCTTCCCACTCACCAGCTACGCCGAGGTGGCCAGCCACGGCCAGACCATCAAGTACGTGACCGGCACCCGCTACATGCCGCCGTGGAAGCCCGACCCCAGCTACCGCCACTACCTGGACGAAAACACGCTCAGCACCACCGAAATCCAGCAAATCAAGGACTGGGTGGATAACGGGATGCCCCAGGGCAACCCCGCCCTCGCGCCCCCCGTGCCCACCTACCCGGCCGGCTCGCAGCTGGGCACGCCCGACCTGGTGGTGTCCATGCCCCGGGCCTTCACCCACCAGGGCAACGGCCAGGACCTGTACCGCGTGTTCGTGCTGCCCGTGGACCTGCCCACCGACCGCGACGTTGCCGCCGTGGAGTTCCGGGCCGGCAACAAGCGCATCGTGCACCACGCCATCATTGGCCTCGACACCACCCAGCAGGCCCAGGCCCTGGACGCGGCCGACCCCGGCGACGGCTACACCCAGTTCGGCGGCTTCGGCTTCAACCCCGTGGAAGTGAACTGGGCCGGCTGGGTATCGGGCACGCAGGCGCGGTTCTACCCGGCCGGCATGGGCAAAAAGCTCTACCGCCGGGCCTCGCTGCTGCTCCAGCTGCACTACGGCCCCAGCGCCAGCACCCAGACCGACTCGTCGGTCATCAACATCTTCTTCGCCCGCCAGCCGGTGCGCCGCTACGTGCGCACGGTGCCCGCCATCGCGCCCCCCACGCTCACCAACGGGCCGTTCGTGATTCCGGCCGGGCAGGTCACCACCTTTCATTCCCAGGTCACCATCCCCATCGACTTGACGCTGCTGAGCGTGCTGCCCCACGCGCACTACCTCAACAAGAGCTGGAAAATCTGGGCCGTGACGCCCGGCGGCGACACCATCCGGGGCGTGAAAATTGACGACTGGGACTTCCGCTGGCAGGGCTCCTACCGCTTCACCAACCCGCAGAAGATTCCGGCCGGCTCCCGCCTCATGGCCGACATCACCTACGACAACACCGCCGCCAACCCGCGCAACCCCAACAGCCCACCGCAGGAGATGCGCTGGGGCGAGAGCACGCTGGAAGAAATGCTGCTGGCCTACTTCGACGTGCTGCCCTACCAGGCCGGCGACGAGGGCATCGTGCTGAGCACCGCGCCCGGCCGCGCCACCGCCCCCGGCACCGTGCCGATGGCCGTGTACCCCAACCCCGCCACCGGCAGCGCCGCCCTCAACTTCCAACTGGAGCGCCCCGGCCCCGTCACCGTGTCGCTGCTCGACGAAACCGGGCGCCTCGTGCGCGCCCTGGTGCGCGAGAAAGCTTACCCCACGGGCCCGCAGCAGGTGCCGCTGCCCCTGACCGGCCTCCGCGCCGGCCTCTACTTCGTGCGCCTGGAAACCGACGGCTTCAGCCGCAGCGAGAAGCTGGTGGTGAAGTAGCCGCGGCGCTGCTGGTGAAATGAGCCCTGACTTGGCTGAGTCAGGGCTTGTTTGTTTGCGCGGGTAGGTACGCCGTCCCGGGGAGCCGGCGGGGGCCGGCCCGGGCGGCGGGGACTGCGCTGCGCGCTACATTCGCGTTTTCCGCGAGCTGTTTCCGCCCATGCCCCTTCGCTCCCTGCTGCGCCTTTGGCCGCTGCTGCTCCTGGCCGCCTGTGCCCGCACCCCACGCCCCAGCGCTGGCCTGAACAACAAGTACCACGATGCTACTATCCGCCAAATCGGCACGGCGCAGGACGAGCGCAACACCGTCGCGCTGCTGCCATTCCTGAGCAATACCAATCCCGCGTACCGCCGCGAAGCCGCTCTGGCGCTGGCTTCGGTGCAAGCCCCGGCGGCCGTGCCGGGCCTGCTGCCGCTGCTGCGCGATGCCGACCCCGGCGTGCGCCGCGCCGCCGCCTACGCCCTGGGCCAGACCGGCGACAGCACCGCCGTGGACAGCCTGCGCGTGCGCGTGCTGAAGGAAGCCGACGACGGGGTGCGCCGCTACGTGCACGAAGCCCTGGGCCGCACCGTCACGCGCCGCACCCTGCCCGAGCTGTGGCGCGTGGAAACCCTGACCGATACCGCCCGCGTCGCCGCGCTGGCCGCGGGCCTGAGCCGCGCCGCCCTGCGCGGCATCAGCTCCCCCGAGAGCATCCGCCGCACGGTGCTGGCCCTGAATTCGCCGAAGCTGCCGCCGCGCGGCCGGTTGCTGGCCGCGGTGGGGCTGTCGCGCACCCGGGGCCACGACGCCGACCTGGCCCGGCTGGCGGAAACGACTTTGGTGCGGGTGGCGCAAAAGGACCGTTCGTACGCCGTGCGGGCGGCAGCCGTGGCCACGCTGGGCAAAATCGTGTCCGTTAGCCAGTCCCCCGCCGACTCGGCTACCCGATCAGCTTCGGCCGCTGAAGCGGGCACCACGGCTGCGGTGCTGGTGCAACTGGCCACCAAAGACCCCGATTACCGGGTGCGGCTGAGTGCCTTGCGGGCCCTGCCATTCAGCCCCCAAAACTATGCTGCCAGCCGCGCAGCCGTGTTCTACGTGCTGCGCCACGACCAGGCACCGGTGGCGCTCACGGCGGCGGAGTGGCTGCTGGCCCACGCCCAGGGGGAATCCGGCGCCGCCCTGGCGGCCTTGGCCGATGGCAACAAGCAGGCTTCGCCGCGGGTGCGGGCGGCACTGCTGCAGGCCGCCGTGCGCCACGCCAGCCCAGCGGCCCGGGCCAGCCTCATCGGAACCATTCAGAAGCGCTATCCGGTGGCCCCCACCGCGTACGAAAAGGGTTTCCTGCTGCAAGCATTGGCCGAAGACCCGGCGGCGTTTGATTTTGTGCAGGCCGAGGCGTTTGCGGCGGGCCAGGCCCCGGTGGTGGCCGGCTACGCGCTGGCGGCGCTGCTGGCCCTGCGCCGCCACGCCGATTTCCCCGCCGCCCGCCACGCCGATTTTGCCGCCGCCGTGCGCCGGGCCCTGGCCGGGGGCGACGTGGCCCAGCTCGGGACCGCCGCCGAAGCCCTTACCGATGCGAAGCTCTACCCCGCCCCGCAGCCCGCCGACCTGGCCGCCCTGCGCCAGGCGCAGGCCCGGCTGCAGCTGCCCCGCGAGATTGAAGCGTGGCAGGGCTTGCAGCAGGCCCTCGACAAGCTCGAAAAAGCGGCCCCCACGCCGACGCCGGTGGCCACGGCCCAACAGCACCCCATCGACTGGGCGGTGGTGCAGGGCGTGCCGCTGGGGCAGCAAGTGCGGCTGCGCACGTCCAAGGGCATTGTTCTGCTGGAGCTGAAGCCCAACGAAGCGCCCGGCGCGGTGGCCAGCTTCGTGACGCTCATCGGCCAGAAATTCTACGACAACCTGTATTTCCACCGCGTGGTGCCCAACTTTGTGGCCCAGGGCGGCGACCCGCGCGGCGACGGCAACGGCAGCGCCCCCTACAACCTGCGCTCGGAATTCGGCGACCTGCGCTACGAGGAAGGCAGCGTGGGCCTGGCCTCGGCGGGCAAAGACACCGAGAGCTGCCAGTTCTTCATCAACCACACGCCCACGCCCCACCTGGACGGGCGTTACCCCATCTTTGCCCAGGTGGTGGGCGGCCTGGATGTGGTGCACAAGCTCGAAATCGGCGACCAGATTCTGGGCCTGGAATTGGTGACAGCCCGCTGAGCACCGGTGCCGGAACAGCGCGGATGAGTCTGCCGGGCCAATGACGGGGTCCGGGCGGATTGCGCCGATAACCCAAAAGAACTCACGCGGGCCCGGCGGTGGCAATGGCCCCGGACCCCGGGCCCCGAGGCGGGCAGCGGGGCGTTGCCTGCTCCCCGTGGGTGGGTTTGGAGGGGGGGACTGCGAGCCGAATTCAGCAAAGTCCGTAGCTTGTGGGGCAAGCCCAGGTTATCTTCGCTGACCATTTCCTGCTGCTCCGCCGTGAACCCGACCGACATGACCCGCGCCGAGCTGGAACTGGCGCTGCAGCAGCAGCAAGCCGAGAATGCGGCGCTGCGGGCCGCGCTGGCCCTGGCCCCGCCCGCCGCCCCGGCCGCCCGCGGCCCGCTGCCGGACCATGAGCAGCTCTTGTTCCGAACGCAGGAGCTCTTTAGCGCCGTGGTGCTCACCGACGGCGAGGGGCGCGTGACGTGGGTCAACCGGGGGTTCACCACGCTTTGCGGACTTGAGCTGGCGCAGGTGCTGGGCCGTCGGCCCGATTCGTTCCTGCGGCCGGCCCTGACCGAACCCCAAACCCTCGACTACCTGCGCAGCTGCTTGCAGGCCAAGGTGCCTTTTCAGTATGAGGTGCGCAACCCCCGGTCCGGCAACGACTCCGCCTGGATTCGGGTGCGGGTGCAGCCCATCTACAGCGAGCAGCGCCGGGAGGTCATCCTGGCCGGCTTTCTGGAAGACATCACGGAGTGGAAAAAAACCCAGTCCAACCTGGCCGAGAGCGAGCACCGCTTCCGGGCCTTGGCCGAAAGCGTGCCCGGCGTGCTCTACGAATGGCGCCACAATGCCGACAACACCTTTCACCTGAGCTACGTCAGCCCCAAGCTGTTCGAAATATTTGGCATTCCCCTCGCCGACATGGGCCGCGTGTTGGACTTCTCGCACCCCGACGATGCGCCGGCCCTGCGGGAGTCCATCAGGCACGCCGTGGGCACGCAGGCGCCGTGGTTCTACGAGGGCCGGGTGCTGGTGCCCGGCCAGCCGCTGCGCTGGCTGCGGGGCAGCTCCGTCGTCACGGGCCACGACCCCGCCGGGGTGAAATACAGCGGCATCCTGCTCGACATTACGCCCCTGAAGCAGGCCGAAAACGCCCTGCGCGAAAGCGACCTGCGCTGGCGCCTGGCCGTGGAAGGCTTCGGCGACGGCACGTGGGAAGTTAACCTGAGCACCCACCGCGCCTTTTTTTCGGTCAGCTACAAAGGGATGCTCGGGTACGGCGACGCCGAATTTCCGAACGAGTACGCCACGTGGCTGGCCCACGTGCACCCCGAGGACGTGGCGGGGCGGCTGCGCATCATGGATGCCTACCTGAGCGGCGATGCGCCCATTGTCGCCGACGAGTACCGGCTCCGCTGCAAGGACGGCACCTACAAGTGGGTGCTGAGCCGGGCCAAGGTGACGGAGCGCGACGCGGCCGGCAACCCGCTCATCGTCACCGGCTCGCACACCGACATTTCGGAGCTCAAAAAGGCCAAGGAGGACCTCGATGCTTCCACCCGGCGGCTGTCCACGGTCATCGCCAATTTTCAGGAAGGCATCGTGCTGGAAGATGAAAACCGGCAGATTGTGCTCACCAACGAGGCCTTCTGCCAGTTGCTGCCGAGTGCGGCCGTCACCCCGGGCCAGCTCATCGGCAGGAACGGGGCCTGGCTGGCCGAAGGCTCCAAAAGCTTCCTCAAAAGCCCCAACCAGTACGTGGCGCGCATCACGGCCCTGCTCCGCCGCAAAAAGCCCGCGGTGGGCGACGTGCTGGCCCTGCGCGACGGCCGCACCCTGCAACGGGATTTTGCCCCGATTTACGACCAGGACCGCTACATCGGGCATTTGTGGAAATACGAGGACATCACCGTCCGCACCAACGCCGAGGAAGACCTGCGGCGGCGCGAAGAAAAATACCGCGGCATCATCGAAAACATGTCGCTCGGCCTCGTCGAGGCCAACCTGGAAGACTACCTGCTCTACGCCAACCAGAGCTTCTGCGACATGACGGGCTTCCGCAACGACGAGCTGCGGGGCCGCGAGCTTTCGCCGCTGCTCCTCACCGGCGCCGACCGGGCGCTGGTGGAAAGCAAGAAGGCCGTCCGGCAGCAGGGCATCGCCGACTCGTACGAAATTTCCGTCACCACCAAGAGCGGCGAAATAAAATGGCTGTTGGTGAGCGGCGCCCCGCTCTACGACGACGAGCAGCGCCTCGTCGGCTCCATTGGCATCTACCTCGACGTGACGCCGCAAAAGCGCCTGGAGGCCAACCTGCGCGAAGCCAAGGGCCTGGCCGAAAGCAGCACCCGCGTCAAGCAGGAGTTCCTGACCAACATGAGCCACGAAATCCGAACGCCCATGAACGCCATTTTGGGCATGAGCCAACTGCTGGCCAAAACGATGCTCGACGGCCCGCAGGCCAACTACCTGCAGGCCATCACGGCTTCGGCCGAAAACCTGCTGGTCATCATCAACGACATCCTCGACCTCTCCAAAATTGAGGCCGGGCGCATGGCCGTTGAGCGAATCGGGTTTGAGCCGCGGGAGCTCTGCGCCCAAGTAGAAGAAACGCTGCGGTTTAAAGCCGAAGAGAAGGGGCTGAATTTTGTCACGCAGGTGGGTGCCGCCGTGCCCGCCGTGCTCCTCGGCGACCCTTACCGCATCACCCAAATCCTGATGAACCTGGCCGGAAATTCGGTCAAATTCACCGAAAAAGGCACCATTACCGTCTGCTGCTCTTTCGTGGGCCGGACCGACGACGGGGTGGACGTGGAGTTTACGGTGCAGGACACTGGCGTGGGCATCGAGCCGGCCTACCTGAGCCGGGTGTTCGACGAATTCAGCCAGGAAGATTCTTCCGTGACCCGCAAATTCGGCGGTACTGGCCTGGGCCTGGGCATCAGCAAAAAGCTGGTGGCCCTGCTCGGCGGCGAGCTGCTGATGGAAAGCCAAAAAGGCCGCGGCACCACCAGCTGGTTTTGCCTGCGCCTGCCCGAAGGCGCGGACGAGGACCTGCCGCAAAAAGAAGCCGTGGCCGACCTGCGCGACTTGCAAAACGCCCTGCGCGGCAAACGGGTGCTGCTGGTCGAGGACAACGTATTCAACCGCATGCTGGCCGGGGTCTTCCTCGCCAACGCGCAGCTGAGCGTGACCGAAGCCGAAAACGGCCTGGTGGCCGTGGAGCTGGCCCGGCACCAGGCCTTCGACGTGGTGCTGATGGACGTGCAAATGCCCGTGATGAACGGCTACGAAGCCACGGCGCTGCTGCGCGGGGAGCTGGGCTTGGCCGTGCCCATCATTGCCCTCACCGCCAACGCCATCAAAGGCGAGCGCGACAAATGCCTGGCCGCGGGCATGAACGACTACCTGACCAAGCCGTTTCGGGAAGCCGCGCTGGTGCAAATGGTGCACGACTGGGCCGTGGGCCCGCTTCAGCAGCAGCGCAGCCGCCAGCCGCTGGCCACGGAAAGCGCGCCGCGCGCGGCCGGGTCTTCCTGAGCCACTCGCCGCTTTTGGGGCCGGGGCTGCCCGGCGCGCCGCTACCGGTTCACCAGCTTCAGGGCGTCCTCGCCGTAGCGGGCCCCGGCCACGGGGCGCGCGGCCAGCAGATTTTGCAGCTGCTGCAAGTCGGAGGGGGAAAGCGCGACGGCGGCCGCGGCGGCGTTTTCTTCCAGGTATTGCCGGCGCTTGGTGCCCGGAATGGGAACCAGGTGCGGGTCCTGGGCCAGCAGCCAGGCCAGCGCCAGCTGCGCCGTGCTGATGCCCTTCTCGTGGGCCAGCTGGTGCAGGCCGGCCACCAGGGGCGCGTTGGCGTCACCCACTTCCTCGCCGAAACGGGGCATACTGCGGCGCAAGTCCTGCACCGCCAGTTGCGGGCCCGGGTCGGTGAGCAGCCCGCGGCCCAGCGGCGAAAACGGCACCAGGCTCACGCCCAGTTCGCGGCAGGTCGGCAACACCTCCGCTTCCACGTCGCGGGTGAAGAGGGAGTATTCCGATTGCAGCGCCGCCACGGGGTGCGTGGCCGCCGCCCGCCGCAGCGAGGCGGCCGAGGCCTCGGATACCCCCAGAAAACGCACTTTGCCGGCCTGCACCAGCGCCGCCATGGCGCCCACCATTTCCTCCACGGGCACGGCCGGGTCGATGCGGTGGGCATAGTACAAGTCGATGGTGTCGACGCCCAGGCGCCGCAGGCTGGCGTCGCAGGCCGCCGCGATGCGCTCGGGGCGCACGTCCACCCGGGCTCCGCCGGCGCCATCGGCCACGAAGCCGAACTTGGTGGCCAGAAACACCCGGGCTCGGTTGGGCACCAGCACCTGCCGCAGCAGCGCCTCGTTGGCCCCGAAGCCGTAGACGTCGGCCGTGTCCCAAAACGTCACGTCCAGGTCCAGCGCGCGGTGCAGGGTGGCCACGGCCTCCCGCTCGTCGCTGGGCCCGTAGGCGTAATCCGAAGCCATGGACATGCAGCCCAGGCCCAGCGCCGAAACCTGCTGGCCGGTGCGGCCCAGTTCACGGGTTTGCATAAGACTTAAGAATAAGCTTAAAGCGGTTTCGGGGTTAGTGTACCAGTCGTCTGGCTCCCCTCTCTTTGGGAGAGGGGCTGGGGGTGAGGTGAGCCTGGCCGGAGCAGGTACCCCGATTCCGAAACCGCACTAGAACGACAGAACGGCGCGGTAGGGAAACTCTAGCTGTCCTCAAGCAGACTGGGTTTTCAGCTAGCCGCGTAACTGGAAATCTCTACGCCTCCTCGCGCCCATGCACTTGCGCCGGCGGCGAAGTCGCCTCTACGGCGGAGAAATTCTCGAGAATCTTGTAGGTGTGCTCGGCGCCCTGGGGCACCACCCAGGAGTTGCCTGCCTCCAGAATTACCACCTGGCCGGCCAGGTGCAGTTCGGCCCGGCCGCTGAGCACGTAGCCCACGGTTTCGTAGGGCCGGGCGGCCGAAGGCTTGGGCTCGCCGGGCTGCTCGTTCTCCCACAGGCGCATGGCCACGCGCTTGCCCGAGGCCAGGTACTTTTCGCCCTCGGCGCCTTTGGGCGAGTGGCGCGAATCAACTTTGGTGATGGTGGTGTCGGACATGGAGCTGGGCTGGGGAAAGGAGGAATGGAGTATCTTTTGCCCGCCGCCGCCGCTGCTTGGGGGCGGGCACGGGCGCCTTGGCTAAACGGCCGAACCGCCGCTGCCGTTGCCCCGGAGCGCCGAAACCTTCATTTGCTCATCCGGTTAAGTCCCCCGGTAATTTTCGCCACCTTTTTTCTGCTGCCGTGCTGCCCCCTTCTTTTGCCGCCGAGCTGGCCCACGCCCACGCCGCCGTGCCCGACGCCCTGCCCGGCGCCGCCTTCTGCGCCCTGGCCGACGGCCTGCTGGCGCTGCTTTTTCCCCAGCGGGCCGAGCAACCCCTGCCCACCGCCGACGCCGTAGCCGCCGAGCTCCATCATTTCCGGGCCGAGCTGGCCGCCTTGCTGGCCGTGGTACCGCGCCTGCCCGCGCCCGCGCCCGCCCTGGCCGACGAGTTCACGGACCAGTTGCCGGCCCTGCGCGCGACACTGCTGCGCGACGCGAGCGCCATCCTGGCCAGCGACCCCGCCGCCCAGGGGCTCACCGAAATCATCGGTTCCTACCCCGGCTTCTACGCCACGGCCCTGCACCGGCTGGCCCACGCCCTGCACCAGCGCGGCCTGCCGCGCCTGCCGCGCCTGCTGAGCGAGTACGCCCACCAGCGCACCGGCATCGACATTCACCCCGGTGCCAGCATTGGCCCCGCTTTTTGCATCGACCACGGCACGGGCCTCGTCATCGGCGAAACCGTCGTCATCGGGGCCAACGTGCAGGTGTACCAGGGCGTCACGCTGGGGGCGCTCAGCGTCACCAAGGGCCTGCAGGGCACCAAGCGCCACCCCACCATCGAGGACTTCGTGGTGATTTACGCCGGGGCCACCATCCTCGGCGGCAGCACGGTGGTCGGGGCGCACAGCATCATCGGGGGCAACGTGTGGCTCACCGAAAGCGTACCCTCGCACTCGCGGGTGTACCACCGCGCCCACATCAACATCTCCCGCAGCGTCGACCCCGCCGCGGAGCTGGTCTTCTCGATTTAAATGGGGGCTTGGGGACTTCGGGGCTTAGGAACTTGGTTGACATGCTGACCGCGCAGGCGTACAACAGGTGCCAAGTTTCGGGTCCACATCAACTAGGCCTGACCAACCAATTCAGTCAATTAACTGTCTCATTCACTAATTCTTTCAAATCTTCAAGTCCCTAAGCCCCCAGGTTCCCAAGCCCCCCATAGCCATGAAAGCCCACTCCATTCTCGACACCATTGGCAACACGCCGCTCGTGCGCATCAACAAGCTTTTTGCCGCCACCCGCCCCGACGTGGAAGTGTGGGTGAAGCTGGAGCGCGCCAACCCGGGCGGCTCCATCAAGGACCGCATTGCCCTGTCCATGATAGCGCAAGCCGAGAAGGACGGCCTCCTCACCAAAGACAGCCTCATTGTGGAACCCACTTCCGGCAATACCGGGGTGGGCCTGGCCCTGGTGGCCGCCGTCAAAGGCTACAAGCTTACCCTGGTGATGCCCGAGAGCATGAGCATCGAGCGCCGCCGCCTCATGGCCGCTTACGGCGCCAACCTGGAACTGACGCCCCGCGAAAAGGGCATGAAAGGCGCCATTGAGAAAGCCCAGGAAATCGTGGCCAATACGCCCGGCGCCTGGATGCCCATGCAGTTCTCCAACCCCGCCAACCCGCAGATTCACGCCGAAACCACCGCTCGGGAAATCCTCGCCGATGCGCCCGAAGGCTTCGACTTCCACATCACCGGGGTGGGCACCGGCGGCCACATCACGGCCGTGACCGAGGTGCTCAAGCCCCTGTTCCCAAACATGAAAACCTTCGCCGTGGAGCCCGAAGCCTCGCCGGTCATCAGCGGCGGCGCCCCCGGCCCGCACCCCCTCCAGGGCATTGGCGCCGGCTTCATCCCCGACAACCTGCACACCGCCATCCTCGACGGCACCATCCAGGTATCGCAGCAGGAAGCCTACGACATGACCCGCCGCGCCGCCCGGGAGGAGGGCCTGTTCATCGGCGTGTCGTCGGGCGCCTCGCTGGCCGCCATCGCCAAGAAGCTGCCCGAAGTACCGGAAGGCGGCCGCATCCTCACCTTCTGCTACGACACCGGCGAGCGGTACCTGTCGGTGGAGGGCCTGTTCGTGTGAGCAAATTCTTGTGAGTAACAGCAAAAAGCCCGACCATGTAAGTGGTCGGGCTTTTTGCTGTTACTCGCTTTCAAGTGGAGAATATCGGAGTCGAACCGATGACCTCTTGCATGCCATGCAAGCGCTCTAGCCAACTGAGCTAATCCCCCAATTTCGTGGGTTACCACCGAGCCATTTGCGCGTTGGTTCGACAAAAGTACGGTTTGTCGGCGGTTTGGCAAGGGCAGGACCATCTTTTTTTACTTTGGAGACTGCAAGGCTCACAAAGTCAGATACAAAAACTGAAGATATGTTAAATTGCCGTTATGTATCCGCTACGATGGTTGAGACCGGCATCCAGAGCCGTTTCGGCTATTATCTTTGAGGCAGTAACCAACTCCAATTTATGAAACACGTTTTTTTTACTCTCTTCGCCGGTTTCGCCTTGGTTTCCTGTTCTGAAATCAATACGGACCCAGCGCCCGCCCGGCTCACGCGCACTGTGCAGACGGCCACGCTAACGTATAGCCTCTCCCGCTCGACGCTGGCCGGCGATACGGTGTTGGTAAACCCCAGACTGCAGGTGTTCACGTACCCGGTTACGCTCGATGCGGATGGCAAGGCAACCACGCCCAATGCCACTGGCACGTTGCTCACTACCATCACAGATTTTTCAGCCCCCCAGCCCATTGTTTTAAGTCCTATGCCCGTAACGATAACGGACGGTGTTACCGGCCCATTAGGCGTGCGCTTCGTGCTGACCAGCGCTAACCGTCCGGGCCGTCGTACTGCGGCACAGCGCCTGAACGCTTCGTTCCTCGTGGACGGAGCCCCACGCGCTACAGCCACGCTGCAGGGCACTAGCTTTTCCCGCACGGCCCCCGTACCAGCCAGTGGCGTGTTTACGGCCACCAACAGTTCCAATATTGGAGGGTAGGCTTTTTTCGCTTCTTCCAATCGCGCAACGCCGGCTTCCCATGTGTGGGAAGCCGGCGTTTTTGCTGCGTGCGCAAGAGCAATCAGGCATTGTGCGCTCGCCGTTCTACGACTTGACCAACCGTTTTAGTGCTACCGGTCTAGGTCTTTTAGACTTGTTAAGCAGTCAAAATGCCTCAACAACATTGTGGCCTTGATAAATCAAAGGGCGGTAATCCATCTAACCGCCCAAGGCTATTTGGTGGGTTGCCGCCCCTTAGTTTCTTCCGCACTTCCAATGGTGGGTTCGCAAAACATCATATTTGCTGCTGCCTGAGCATACAAACCGGAAAATTGCGGCCTAACAAAAAAGGGTGCGGGAGAAGACCCCCGCACCCTTTCTCAAAGAACTCGCGCAACTGGTTTAGTTGAATAAGTAACGCAGGCCTAATTGAATGCGCCAGCGCGAACCCTCGCCCGTGTTGTAGCGGTCAGTTACCGTCAGCGGAACACCTGGCGTCACGGAGATAGTGCCGTCAGCATTAGTCACGCGCTGCGGGTCGGTGAGATAGTTGTACTGAAATTCCGGGCGGTTATCAGTGCCGAAAGTGAAGTTTTGGCCCGTAGCCGACAGCAGTGCGGGGCGGTTGGGGGCTTTGGTCACGCCCCAGTTCTTGTTAAGCAGATTGCCAATGTTAAATATGTCAACGCTGAACTGCAAAGAGTTGCGATTTTCGCCGATATTGGTGAAGACGTCCTGTAGCAAGCGGGTATCTACAAAAGCGGCCCAGGGCGCCACGGCCCCGTTGCGCTCGGCGTAATCGCCGCGGCGCTTATTCAGGTACTCGTCCTGTCCAATGTACGCGTCCAAATCAATCCACTGCTGCGCCGCGGTGTACGTCAGCTGCTGTGGCGTGCCAGTAAAGAACGTCCGGTCGCGGAGCACGATGTCGGCCTGGGTGCGGGGGACGTAAATCAGGTCGTTGGTGTTGTTGAAGTCGCCGTTCAGGTCGTTGTTGTAGTTGTAGGAATAACGGAAGCCCGGGCCTGCTTCGAAGAAAGCCGACAGGGTAGTGCCCAAATGGTTTAGGTATTCTTTGCGGTACGAGAACGAGCCGATGATGCGGTGCTGCTGCAGAAAGTTGGAGTAGCTAAGCACGTTCTCGTTGGGGTCACCGCTCACTTGCCGGTCGCGCCAAATGGAGTTGGCAATCGAGCCGCCGTCGTTCACCGACCGGGAATCGGCGTAGTTGTAAGCCAGACTAGCCGAAATGCCGTTAGAGAAGCTTTTCTGCAATTGGCCGGTTAGGGTGTACGAATAGCCTTTATTGGTGTTCTTCATCACGATGGCACCACCTGTGCTTACGTTCTGGTTGATTTGCGCCACACGAGTAGCCAGGGCGGTGGGGCTGCGGTAGATAATGCGGTTGTCGGGGCCAGTCAAGCGCAACTCTGACTCAGGTAAGTTGGCATTGACGTGGTAAACGGCATTCACGTCCTTGGTGAAAATGCCTTCCAGCGTCAGCACCACGTCGCCGGGCAGGCGCTGGTCCACGGCCAAGTTGGTGCGCCACACCTGGGGAAATTTAAAGTCCCGCTCGGTCACGGCGATGTCGTAGCTGCCACCCACGGGCAGGCCGGCCGGCACGCTACGGTACGCATTCACGTCGGAGGTGAACGGAATGGACACGCCCAGGGCGGGGTTGCGGGAATCAGGATCCGTGGACGGCTGCACGGTGTAGCCGCCGAACAGCACGCCGTTGTTGGAAGCCTGATTGGAAATCCATACGTAGGGAACCCGGCCAGTGAAAATACCCGTACCGCCACGCAACTGCGTTTTCTGGTCGTCGTTGACGTCCCAGTTGAAGCCAATGCGCGGCGACCACAGCAACTGGCTTTTCTGCAGTTGGTCGGTGAAAATGTTCTCGCCGCCGCGAAACGTTTGTCCGGCCACGGTTTCGTTGCGGGCAACGTCAGTGTTCACCACCGGAATGTCCACGCGTACGCCGCCCGTCAGGCGGAGGCTGGGCAGCACGTTAAATTCATCCTGGGCGTAGAAGCCCAACTGGTAGGCGTTGATTTCCGCGAAGTTGAAACTGGTGGTTGGCTTGTCGCTGCTCAACGAGTATTGCACTTGATACGTGGTAGCGGCCCGGCCGTCGGGGGTGAAGGCATCGGGCGTGAGAGTACCGGTGTTGGCGTCGTACGCGGCGCCGGCGCCACGGTAGAAATCAGCCAGTGAGGCGTAGCGGTAGCGGCCGTAATAATTCGGTGCGAAGCCGTTGCGGAACTTGTATACTTCGTTGTAAGTACCAAGGGTGAGTACGTGCTTGCCGATGCCGTAAGTCAGGTTATCCGAAAACTGCCAAGTGTCGGTGTCCAGCACGTTATTGGCCGAGAACGGCTCGTAGCCGAAGGAAGTGAACGCCTGACCAGCGCCGTTCTCGATGTCGACCAGCGGGAAAATGCCGCCGCTGCTTTCGCGGAAGTCCCGGCCCTTAGTGTAGCCCACTTGCAGGCTGTTCGACAAACTGCTGCTGAGGGTTGAATTCAACTCGGCGATGTAAGAATCGAGGTTGTTATTGATGCGATAGTAAGCGGCCAAAAACGGCAGATTGGTGTTTGTGGGTCCACGGCCGTTGGCGGGGGCACCAGACGTGCTCGGCGGCACATCGCGGTAGGAGCGCAGGTACGAGTACTTGAAATTGAAAGTGTTCTTCTGATTGATATTCCAATCCAACTTCCCTGAAATTTTATCGCTGAAAGTTTTTAATTGGTAGCCTTCGAACGGACCGGCGGCATAGCCGTATTTATCCTGCAGAAAGCCCGAGAGTTGCTCAAGCTGCGCAGCGGCGGCGGCCGAAGTGCTAGAGCCCGTGCCCGGCGCGGGCGTCTCGCCGGGTCGGTTGGCCACGAATACCGTACCGCCTGTGCCGGCCGGCGGGTCGTCGCGCCGTTCACCTTCCACACTCACGAAGAAAAACAGCTTGTCTTTGATGATGGGGCCACCCACGCGAGCGCCTATCTGCCACAAGCTAAAATCTGGAAACGCTTGGTCAGTGTCGCGCACCTTGGTGCCCACCAGATTGTCGTTGCGGCGAAAAGCGTATGCCGAACCCGAAAACTTGTTGGTGCCCGAGCGGGTGATGGCGTTGATGCCGGCACCCGTAAAAGCGCCTTGGCGCACGTCGTACGGAGCCAAGTTTATCTGAATTTCTTGGATGGCGTCAACTGAAATCGGCTGAGACCTTGTTTGGCCTCCAATTGTTGACTCCAAACCAAACGAGTTGTTAAATATTGCGCCGTCGATGGTTATGTTGTTGAAGTTGCCGTTACGGCCGCCAAAGCTCTGGCCGCCGTTGCTTTGCGGGGTGAGGCGGGTGAAGTCGTTGAACGAGCGGCTCAGCGAAGGCAGACGCTCAATTTGCTCACGCTGCACGGTGGTGCTAGCACCAGTGCGCCCCGCGTTAATTACCGGGTCGCGGCGGCCACTTACGGTCACTTCGCTCAACTCGGTGCTGCTATCGTCCATTTTTTGGTCGAAACGCAGATTCTGGCCAAGAGTCAGATTGATGCCTTCGCGCGAAATATCCTTAAACCCTACAAAGGTGACTTTCACCGTGTAGGGGCCGCCCACCCGCATGTTCTGGATGTTGAAGCGGCCTTCCGTATTGGTGGGGGCCACGTACTGCGTGTTGGTGGGGGTGTGGATGGCAATCACCGTGGCGCCTGGCAAGCCCCCGCCTTTGCTGTCGGAAATAACGCCGCTCATTGCGGCCGTGGTGGCGCCCTGGCCCCAGCCCAGCTGAGCCGTGCAGAGCATTAGCGCCAGCAGCAAAAAGTGGCGTAAACGTGGATTATGCATATAAAAAAAGTTGGTGAAAACAGAAAACTATGTTAGGCACGACAAAGGTACTGCTGACAACCAGGGATGGCATTACGGCAACTTTACCATTCGCAGCAAAGCCCGCCTTCCGCCACAGACCGGGCCAGCCTCACAGCCGGGGCCGGACGGCGCGGATGAAGCGGCTGAGGTAGTAGTCCGACTCCAGGCTGTTTTCGACCACGCCCAGCGAAGTGGAGGCGTGGATGAAGTCGATGCCCTCGGCGTCGGCCACCGTCACCAGGCCCACGTGGGTGATGGTGCGGCTGCCGGGTGCGGCGCCAAAAAAGACCAGGTCGCCGGGCTGCAGGTTGACGGTTTTCACGGGCTCGCCCCACACGGCCTGCTCGTTGGACGAGCGCGGGATGGTGACGCCGGCCTCGCCGAACGAGAGCTGCAGCAGCCCCGAGCAGTCGAGCCCCAGGCGGGTGGTGCCGCCGTAGAGGTAGGGGGTGCCCTGGTAGGAGCGGGCCGTCTCAATGACCGAAGCCAGGGTGCCGGTGGCGCTGCCCGCGCGGGCAGGGCGTCGGGTCACCACTTTGGTTTTGCCCCCGCGGGGCGTGGCGCCAATGGTTTTGGTTTTGCCGGCGGGGCGGGCGTAGCGGCCGCCTTTTTTCAGGCGCACCATTTCGCGGGCCGAGCGGTACCGGCCGTCGCGGTAATTGAGCTTGCGGCTGCAGCCGGCCAGCACCAGCAAGGCCAGCAGCAGGCCCGGTAGTATCTTCGTCGTCACCCTCGGCATTGGCCGCAAATATAGTTTGTGCGGCTTTCCCAATTTCTCCGCAGATGCATTTCAACGCCCTGACCCCCGAATTAATTGTCGCCTTCGAGGCCATTGTGGGCCCCGCGCACGTGCTCACGGCCCAGCGCGCCGAAGTGGCCGCCACCGCCGAGGCCTACGCCGACTACGGCCGCGACCACACCGAAGATTTGCACTTCGCACCCGACGTGGTGCTGCGCCCGGCCGACGCCGACGAAATTAGCCAAATCATGCGCTTGTGCCACGCGCACCGCATCCCCATCACGCCCCGCGGCGCCGGCACGGGCCTGAGCGGCGGGGCCCTGCCCATTCACCACGGCGTGGTGCTGCTCACCGAGCGGCTCAACAAAATCGTGCAGATTGACGAGCGCAACCTGCAGGCCACCGTGGAGCCGGGCGTGGTGAACGAGGCCTTCCAGAACGCGGTGAAGGCGGTGGGCCTATTTTACCCGCCCGACCCGGCCAGCAAGGGCAGTTGCTTTTTGGGCGGCAACCTGGCCCACAGCAGCGGCGGCCCCAAGGCCGTGAAGTACGGCACCACCCGCGACTACGTGCTGAACCTGCAAGTGGTGCTGCCCACCGGCGACATTATTTGGACGGCCGCTAACACCCTCAAAAACTCCACCGGCTACAACCTCACGCAGCTCATGGTGGGCTCGGAGGGCACGCTGGGCATCATCACGCAAGTGGTATTCCGGCTCTTGCCCTACCCGCAGCACAACGTGCTGATGCTGGTGCCTTTCCGGCAAGAAGCGCAGGCCGCCGAAGCCGTGTCGGCCGTGTTTCGGGCGGGCATTATTCCCTCCGGCATGGAGTTTATGGAGCGCATCGCCATGGAATGGTCGGCCCGCTACCTCGGCATCCCGCTCACCGTGCCGGATGACATTAGGGCCCACCTGCTCATCGAACTCGACGGCCAGGACTTGGACCAGCTTTACAAGGAAGCCGAGCAGGTGTACGCCGTGCTGGAAAGCTACGACGTGGGCGACATCCTGCTGGCCGACACCGCCGCCCAGAAAGACGAGCTGTGGCGCATCCGCCGCAACATTGGCAACGCCGTGAAAGCGGCCGTTTACAAGGAGGAAGACACCGTGGTGCCGCGCGCCGAGCTGGGCACGCTGCTGGCCGGCGTGAAGGAAATTGGCGCGCGCTACGGCTTCCAAAGCGTGTGCTACGGCCACGTGGGCGACGGCAACCTGCACGTCAACATCATCCGCGGGGAGCTGAGCGACGAAATGTGGAACGTGGGCCTGCGCGAGCCCATCAGCGAGATATTCCGGCTGTGCGTGAAGCTGGGCGGCACCATCTCGGGCGAGCACGGCATCGGCCTGGTGCAGAAAGGCTACATTGGCATTGCCGTGGGCGAGGTGAACCTGGAGCTGATGCGCGGCATCAAAAAAGTATTCGACCCGCACGGCATCCTGAACCCGGGGAAGATATTTTAGGCTGGCCCGCGTAACCTCACCCCCGGCCCCTCTCCCGCGGAGAGGGGAGCCTGACGTTGACCAATCCGGGCGCCCCTCGCCGCGGGAGAGGGGCCGGGGGTGAGGTTACTCTACCACCGTAGCCAAAAACTTGGGGGCTTCCCGCTTGTGCGTAGCTTGCTCGTAAGCGTAGCCCAGCGCCAGCAGCGGGCCTTCCTGATAGGCGGGGCCCACGAAGGACAGGCCCACCGGCAGCCCGCGCACCTGGCCCATGGGCACGGTGAGGTGCGGGTAGCCGGCCATGGCGGCGGGCGACGAAAAGTCGACGCCGGTCGAGTAGTCGCCGTTCACCCAGTCGATGCACCAGGCCGGGCCCGTGGTGATGCCCACAATGGCCGTGAGTTGGTTGTCGCGCAGCAGGCCGTCCAAAATTTTGCGCGACCCGGTCACCGTTTTCAGCGCGGCGGCCCGGTACTTGGCATTGGCTAGGCCGTCGGTGGCTTGGGCCCGAATCAGCGTTTCCTGCTGGAAGAAAGGCATGGCCTCGGCGGCGTGGGCGTTGTTGAAGGCAATAACCTCGGCCAGGTTTCGCACGGCCGCACCCGCGCCGGCGAGGTACTTGTTCACGCCGTCCTTGAATTCGTAGAGCAGCACGTCGAATTCGGCCTCGCCCAATGGGTTTATATCCTTCACCAGCTCCACTTCCACCACGGTCGCACCCTGGGCCTTAAGCACGGCTACCGCTTCTCGCAGCAGCTTGGCCACGGCCGGGGGCCCGTTCAGGTGAGCTTTTTCCACGCCCAGGCGCTGGCCCGCCAGCGCGGTAGCCTTGAGAAAGGTGGTGTAGTCGGTGGGCGTGGCGGCCGGGATGGGCAGCTTGGCGGGGTCGGCCGGGTCGGGGCCGGCCAGGACGCCTAGCAGCAGGGCCGCGTCGCGCACGGTGCGGGCCATGGGGCCAGCCGTGTCCTGGGTGCTGGAAATGGGAATGATGCCCGCCCGGCTGAGCAGGCCCACCGTGGGCTTGAGCCCGACCAGCCCGTTGCACGAGGCCGGCGAGACCACCGAGCCGTCGGTTTCGGTGCCAACGGCCACGGCGCACAGGTTGGCCGCCGCCGCCGCCGCGCCCGAGCCGGAGCTGGAGCCGCTGGTGCTGCGGTCGAGCGCGTAGGGGTTGCGGCTCTGGCGGCCGCGGCTGCTCCAGCCGCTCACCGAGTGAGAGGAGCGGAAATTGGCCCACTCGCTCAAGTTGGTTTTGCCGAGCAGCACGGCCCCCGCGGCCCGCAGCTTCTGCACGATGAAGGCGTCCTGCTTGGCCTTGTGCCCGGCCAGGGCCAGCGCCCCGGCGGTGGTCATCATCTGGTCGCCGCTGTCGATGTTGTCCTTAATCAGGACCGGAATGCCGTGCAGCGGGCCGCGCAGCTTGCCGGCCTTGCGCTCCTTGTCCAGGCCGTCGGCAATGGTCAGCGCGTCGGGGTTGGTTTCGATGACGGCGCGCAGCATCGGGCCCTGCTCGTTCAGGGCCTGGATGCGGGCCAGGTATTTTTCGCTCAGGCTGCGGGCCGTTTCGGTGCCTTTGGCCATGCGCGCCTGCAGGTCGGCCACGGTGGCTTCGTGCAGGGCGAAGGGCTCGGTCCCGGTGGCGCCTTCCGTTGCGGCCGCGCCACCGGCGGCGGTCGCGGGCTTGTCGGTGGTTGACTGGCAGGCCACGGCGGGCAGCAGGACGGTGGTAACCGCGGCCAGCGTGCCGCGATTCAGGAAAAGACGACGGTTCATAATAGGTGCAGAAACAGAGCCAACAAGAGCGAAGCAAGTGCTCCGCAGGGCAATGATACACCCCAAACAGCTGTTGCACAATTTGCTTGGGCAACTTGTGGTTCTGAGCTTTTACGGGTTGATGATTGGCCCAAAAAACAACGCCAGCCCGTGGGAGCCGGCGTCGTAAGTAAAAAGCCTGGAAAACGAAGCCGGGCCAGGCTTCAACTCGGCGATGACTGCTGGCCTTTCAGCTTGTCTTCGCCCCCGTAGGGCGTGCCGGCCGTGATGTCGCCGCGCAGCCCGCCGTGGCCGTGGGTGGTGGGGGCGCCCGTTTGGGCATCGGTCGGCACTTCGCCAGCCTCACCGCCCGTGCCCGCGCTGCCGGTAATTTCGGCGGTGCGGGCCACGTAGCGCCGCTTGGCTTCCTCCGCGGGCACGCCCTTAAACTGGTTCCAGGAGTCCCACTGGGCCTGCGAAAGGCCGGCGGGGCCGCTGGCCTGGTCGGCGGCGTCGGGGTCCACCTCGTTGGGCTTCATGTTCACGTCGCCCTCGGTGGCTTGCTTGTAGAGGCCGTAAAGCTCGGTCATGTGCGCGCCGGCCACGTCGGCGGGCAGGTTGTTGACTTGCTGGGCGGCGGCTTGAAATTGTTCGTTGATGTTCATGGGCGGAAGGGAAAAAGGAGGGGAAAAAGGCGAAGCGCCGCCGAGGCCCGGGCCGGTGAGGCAACGGCTCAAGAATCAATTGACCGGACCGGCCGGAAATCCGTAAAGGCGGCAGCTTCCGCCGGGTTCATTGCTGCGAAAGCCACTTGCAATACCTCAGGACGGGCGTTTGGGTTGCGGGGTCTTACTTTTGCGGGCTATTATGTGCGGAATTACCGGAGTATTTGCTTTTACCGAAACGGGCCGGCAGTCGCTGGCCAACCTGCAGGCGTCCACCGACGCCATCGTACGCCGCGGCCCCGACTCGCAGGGGCACTTCGTGTACGACCAGTGCGGGCTGGGCTTCCGGCGGCTGGCCATCCTCGACCTGTCGGCCGACGGCAACCAGCCGATGACCGACGCGGCCGGCCGCTACACCATCGTCTTCAACGGCGAAATCTTCAACTTCCGCGAGCTGCGCGAAAAGCTCACGCAGCGCGGCTGCCAGTTCCGTTCGCAGACCGACACGGAGGTTATTCTGCAGCTCTACATCACCGAAGGCCGGGGCTTTCTCAAGAAGCTGAACGGCTTTTTTGGCCTGGCCATCTACGACAAGGAAGAGAATTCCCTCTTCATTGCCCGCGACCGGTTCGGGGTGAAGCCGCTGCTCGTGTACCGCGACGAAGACCGGATGCTTTTCGCCTCGGAGATGAAGTCGATGATGGCCCTGGGCGTGCCGCGCAAGATTGACTTCGTGGCCCTGAGCCAGTACTTGCAGTTGAACTACATTCCCGGCCCGGCCAGCATTTTCAGGGGCGTGAAAAAGGTGCTGCCCGGCCACTACCTCTACCTCAAGGACGGCAAGGTGGTGGGCAAGGCCTGGTACAAAATTCCCTACGACCCCAAGAAAGTAGCCAAGAACAAGCTCAGCTACGAGCAGCAGCAGCGCAAGCTGGTGGGGCTGCTGGACGGCGCCGTGCAGCGCCGCCTCGTGGCCGACGTGCCGCTGGGCTGCTTCCTGAGCGGCGGTATCGATTCCAGCGTGATTGCCGCGCTGGCCGCCCGCCACACCCCCCACCTGAGCACGTTCAGCATCGGCTTCCGCGACGAGCCCTACTTCGACGAAACGAAGTACGCCAACCTGGTGGCGGCCCGCCACCAGACCAACCACACGGTGTTCTCGCTGACCAACGACGACCTCTACGAGCACATCCACGACATGCTGGCCTACCTCGACGAGCCGTTTGCCGACTCCTCGGCCCTGGCCGTGTACATCCTCAGCCAGCGCACCCGCCAGAAAGTAACTGTGGCCCTGAGCGGCGACGGGGCCGACGAGATGTTCGGCGGCTACAACAAGCACATGGGCGAGTTCCAGGTGCGGGCCGGCGGCTTCAAGGCCGAAGCCGTGACGGGCCTGGGCTTTTTGTGGGACATCCTGCCCAAGTCGCGCAACAGCGCTTTTGGCAACCGCGTGCGGCAGCTCCAGCGCTTCTCGCGCGGCATGTTGGCCGGCGTCAAGGACCGGTACTGGGACTGGGCCAGCTTCGCCTCGGCCGCGGACGCCCGCGCCCTGCTCAGCGCCGCCAGCCGCCGCCAGGTGGGCAAGAAGCTCGCCGCCAAGCGCCGCAAGGACATCCTGGAGCACCTGCACGCCAACGGCGACCTCAACGAAGTGCTGCTCACCGACATGAACCTGGTGTTGCCCTACGACATGCTCGCCAAGGTGGACCTGATGAGCATGGCCAACTCGCTGGAAGTGCGCACCCCGTTTCTGGACTACAAAGTCGTGGACTTCGCCTTTTCCATTCCCGTGAGCAGCAAGGTCGACGCCACCATGAAAAAGCGCATCGTGCAGGACGCCTTCCGCGCCGAGCTGCCGGCCGAGCTCTACGACCGGCCCAAGCACGGCTTCGAAGTACCCTTGCTCAAGTGGATGCGCGGCGAGTTGCGCCCGCTGATTGAGGACGACCTGCTGCGCGACGACTTCATCGAAAGCCAGGGCATTTTCGACGTCGCGGCCGTCCGGGCGCTCAAGGCTCAGCTCTTCTCGCGCAGCCCCGGCGACGTGCACGCCCGCATCTGGGCTCTCATCGTGTTCCAGACCTGGTGGAAGCAATACATGGCTTGAAAATGAATGAAGAATTAAGAATGAAGAATGAGGAGTTCGCGGCTGCTCCGGCCTCGGCAAAGCTTACCCATTCCTCATTCCTCATTCCTCATTCTTCATCGATAATGTGGCTGGCAGTGGTTGGCCTGACGGGACTGAGGCTGAGCCTGGTGGGCAAGGGCGCCCTGGCTTTCGTGGATGAGCAGCGCTACGTTACGGCCATGCTGGGCTTGCGGGCGCTGGGCGAGGGCCACGGGCGGGAGTTTCTGCAAGCCATTAACTCCATGGGCGCCCGGCCCGGCGACGGGCTCTGGCGGGTTATCCCCGGCCTGGGCCAGGCGGTGCTGCTGCTGGCTTTCCGGCTCAATCCCAACGCGCCGCCTTCGCTGCAAGTACCGCAGGTGTTCAACGTGCTCATCCTGAGCCTGAGCGCGGTGCTGCTGTACAAGATTTACCGCCAGTTCTTCAGCCTCGGTTTCGCGTTGGTGGGCGTGGCGCTGTATTCCAGCCTGGTGAACACCAACGTATATTTGCGGCACCTGCTGCCCTACGACCACGCCCTGTTTTTCTTTCTGCTGGCGCTGTGGCTGCTGCTGACAGCGCCTGAGGCGACGGCCACGCGCCGGCAGTGGGTCGTTGGGGGGCTCTCCGGGTTCAGCTACGCCGTGTACCCGGGCTATTTCATGGGCCCGGCGGTGCTTTTGGCGCTGGGGGTGCTGCTGGCCGTGGCACCAAAGCTTGGGGCCGGCCACCGACTTAAGCAGGTCCGTATTGGCCCCGTAGTGGCCCAGCTGGCAGGGAGTGTCACCGTATTGGTGTCGCTTGAGTTACTGGCCCGCTTCTCGGACACCTCCTACCTGGCCAGCAGCCGCTACATTGCCACCACGGTCACCCAGGGCAGCTTCACGGAAGGATTCAGCTTTGTCAGTACCTACTTCTGGCAGGTCGAAGGCTGGGCAGGAGGGAGCCTGCTGGTGCTGGGTGGGGCGGGCCTGGGGTTAAGCATTCGTGAATTTTTGCGCGGGCCCGCACCAAGCAGTTCCGGCCCAACCAAGCCCGTGGTGCTGACCGGGCTTTTGGTTCTGGGGTTCGTCGCCTGGCTGGGCTACGCCGGGCTGGTGCAGGGAGCGCACCAGTTCGTGTTTTACGGCCGCATCCTGCATTTCTTCGCTCCGTTCATCGTCCTGGGCGCCGTTGCAGCCCTGCAGAACATAGCCCGCCGCTGGCCGCCCGGCAAGCCCTGGCTGCTGGCCGGGGGCGGAGCGGTGGCCCTGTGGCATTTCGGAACGTTCGTCACCGCATACCGGGCCGTGGCCTACCCCTGCGACGTGGTCTACGCCCGGGGCATTCACGACGCCCGCCAGATAATCAGCAACCAAACAACGGGCTGTGATAACCAGCTTGTGACTTACAGGGTGTTCGGGCCGCGTATTCGTGGGCAGCGCACCACCGCCGAGCCCAGGTATCGGCTGGTGAATTTCGCTTACCTCTACCCCCTGAGCTGCTACCGGGCAGCCGGAACGAAGGGTAGCGAGGTCGTAGCCTCCGTTCCGTATTTCATGAAGTACGCGCCGTATCAATTCGAAGGCCACGACGCGGTGCAGCGTATGCGGCTGCGGGATAATCCATACGAGTTTCAAATTCTCCGCGCCAAGTAAACCAGCGGGTTGCCGGCCGGGTCGGGCAGCTCACCCGAAGGCGGCGATACAAACAGGGAGGCCGTATTCGGGAGCCGCACCGGTCGAGTATCGGTCAAGTGCGGCTGAAAAGACTAATTTTGTCCCCGAAACAATAATCTCTGTGGTTAGCGCGCCTTATGAAAGTAGCAGTAGTGGGTACCGGCTATGTCGGTTTAGTTACGGGGACGTGCTTCGCCGAAGTAGGCATTGATGTGACGTGCGTCGACATCGACCAGAAAAAGATTGACAACCTGCACCAAGGCATCTTGCCCATTTACGAGCCCGGCCTGGAGGAAATGGTGGGCCGCAACGCGGAAAAAGGGCGCTTGCATTTTTCCACCAACCTGGCCGATGCCATCAAGGACTGCGACGTGGCGTTCATTGCCGTGGGCACGCCGCCCGGCGAAGACGGCTCGGCCGACCTGAAGTACGTGCTGGCGGTGGCCCGCGGCATCGGCGAGCACATGAGCAGCTACGGCGTCATTGTGACGAAGAGCACCGTGCCCGTGGGCACGGCGGCCAAGGTGCGCGCCGAAATCGAGCAGGCCCTTGCCCGGCGCGGGGCCGACATCGAATTCGACGTGGCTTCCAACCCCGAGTTTTTGAAGGAAGGCGCCGCCATTGACGACTTTCTCAAACCCGACCGCATCGTGGTGGGCGTGGCTTCGGCGCGGGCCGAGGACGTGATGAGCCGGCTCTACAAGCCGTTTCTGCTCAACGGCCACCCGATTATCTTCATGGATATTCCGTCGGCCGAGATGACCAAGTATGCGGCCAATTCCATGCTGGCTACCAAAATCAGCTTCATGAACGACGTGGCCAACCTGTGCGAAATCATGGGCGCCGACGTGAACATGGTGCGCCGCGGCATCGGCTCCGACGCCCGCATCGGCACCAAGTTCATTTACCCCGGCATCGGCTACGGCGGCTCCTGCTTTCCCAAGGACGTGAAGGCGCTGATTAAAACCGCCCAGGAAAACGGCTACGACATGCAGGTGCTCCGGGCCGTGGAAGGCGTGAACGAGCAGCAGAAATCGGTGCTCTTCGACAAGGTGAACCGGCACTTCGGCGGCGAGTTGCGCGGCCTGAAAATGGCCGTGTGGGGCCTGTCCTTCAAGCCGAAAACCGACGACATGCGCGAAGCGCCGTCGCTGGTCATCATTGAAAAGCTATTGGCCGCCGGCTGCACCGTGACGGCCTACGACCCCGTGGCCATGCCGGAAGCCCGTCATTCGCTCGGCGAGAGCGTGACCTACGCCAAGGACGAATTTGCCGCCCTCATTGACGCCGATGCCCTGCTGGTGGTGACGGAATGGCCCGAGTTTCGGGCGCCCAACTTCGACGTGGTGGCGCGCCTGATGAAGCAGAAGGTGATTTTTGACGGCCGCAACATCTACGAAGCTGCCGAATTGAAAGAACTGGGCTTTGCTTACCATTGCATTGGCGTGAAAACCGAGCACAAGGAGCCGGCCTTGAAGGCCTAAGTCTTTTTAAATAGGACGTCATGCTGAGCTTGCCGAAGCATCTCGCATGGTGAAGTGCACTAACTAATCAAGTACCCCACGCGAGATGCTTCGGCAAGCTCAGCATGACGTTCAATAGCGACTTATGTCCGAAGAAAAGAAACGCGTCCTCATTACCGGCGGGGCCGGATTTTTGGGTTCCCACCTCTGCGACCGGTTCCTGGCCGAAGGCTACCACGTCATCGCCATGGACAACCTGATTACCGGGTCGCTCCAGAACATTGAGCACTTGTTCGGCCAGCAGGATTTTGAGTTTCACCACGCCGACGTGAGCAAGTTCGTGTTCGTGCCGGGCAAGCTCGATTACATCCTGCACTTCGCCTCGCCCGCTTCGCCGATTGACTACCTCAAAATTCCGATTCAAACCCTGAAAGTAGGTTCGCTGGGCACCCACAACCTGCTGGGCCTGGCCCGGGTGAAAGGCGCCCGGATGCTGATTGCCAGCACCTCGGAAGTGTACGGCGACCCCGAAATTCACCCGCAAGTAGAGGAATACTACGGCAACGTGAACCCCGTGGGCCCCCGCGGCTGCTACGACGAGGCCAAGCGCTTCCAGGAAGCCATCACCATGGCCTACCACAACCACCACGGCCTGGAGACGCGCATCATTCGCATCTTCAACACCTACGGTCCCCGCATGCGCCTCGATGACGGCCGCGTGCTGCCCGCTTTCCTCTCGCAGGCCCTGCGGGGCGAAAACCTGACCGTGTTTGGCGACGGCTCCCAGACCCGCTCGTTCTGCTACGTCGACGACCTGGTGGAGGGCATCTACCG
Source organism: Hymenobacter sp. (assembly GCF_031398885.1). Classification (GTDB taxonomy): domain Bacteria; phylum Bacteroidota; class Bacteroidia; order Cytophagales; family Hymenobacteraceae; genus Hymenobacter. Next base: position 69,625 of record NZ_JANNOD010000005.1, on the reverse strand, counting down.
CTTGCTCCTTTCCGATTACCACCTGCCCGTTAACATCGGCAACCCTTCGGAAATCACCATCAAGGAGTTCGGCGAAGAAATTGCCCGCCTCACCGGGGTCGAGTTCAAGCCCACCTACCAGGCCTTGCCGGAAAACGACCCCATGAAGCGCCGCCCTGACATCACCAAAGCCCAGGAAATACTGGGCTGGGAACCCAAAGTGGACCGCGCCGAAGGCCTGCGCCGCACGCTGGAGTATTTCAAGGAGCACGTGAAATAATTCGGTGAGCAGTTAATAATTCGATTTATAGCAATTTTAACTGCTCACCAGCAATCCGAATGGCCGATTACCCTGCGCCGTATCTGGTTGAATTCCCACGGCTGGGCGCGCCGGAAATTGGTTACATATCGGTCGGTGAAAATGGCCAGGACCCGCTGCCTTTTGTTGTGCAGCGGGTTTTCTGGACGTATTACACTCCGGAAAGTATTGTGCGCGGCCGCCACGCCCACCAGCGAACCGAGCAGGTGCTCATCGCCGCTGCTGGTCGCATTACCGTTACCACGGAGCTAGCCAACGGTGACATTCAGCTCTTCCGGCTCGAAGACCCGTACGTGGGGCTTTACGTGCCGCCCTGTGCCTGGCACACCATGCAGTATTCACACACGGCGGTGCAATTGGTGCTGGCTTCGCAGCCGTACGACGAAGCGGATTACATTCGCGACCACAACCAATTCCGGCAACTATGGCTGGCTCGGAGCTGATACCCGCCAACGACGAATCGAACCCCGACTCGCTGAAAAGCCGGGCGGCTTTGCCGTATCACTTTCTGCCCGGATTTTTAACCGCGCCGCAGCAAGAACGATTTGGGACGGGCGCGGCCTGCCGTTTCGGCAGCAGGCCCCACGCCCGGGTGCTGCCCAGGACGGCGTGCGACGGTCAGTGCTGCCCCACCTAAAGCAGGTTTACATGGTGGCGTCCCCCACTGGCCAGCAGATTCTCCGTCGCCGAAGAGCTGACGGCTATTTGCCTGGGCTTGCCCACCGTGGCCGGGCATGACGCGAGCACGTGCGGCAGTTGTGCCGCGTATTCTTTAGTAGCCAGTTGTTCGTTTCTTGTTGCTCGTTTGCCGGCAGATGCGAATAACATAGAACAACCTGCTGTCAGGTGAGCCACAAGAAACTAGCAATATTTCGCTATGCCCAAGCTTTCCGTTATTATTCCCTGCTATTTTAATGAGGACAATATTCCGGTGACGACCAACGAACTGGTCGCGAACGAAGCAAACTTTCCCGCCGAAGTCACCTTTGAGTACGTGTTCGTGAACGACGGCTCGGGCGATGACACGCTGGGCGCCCTGCAGCGGGCGCAGACCCAACACCCCGGCCGCATCCGCATCGTTGATTTGGCCGGTAACGTGGGCTCCTACAACGCCATCGTGGCCGGCATTGCCCATGCTACCGGCGACTGCCTGGCCGTCATCACGGCCGACCTGCAGGACCCCCCGGAGTTGATGGCCCAGATGTACGGCCACTGGCAGCAGGGCTTCAAGCTGGTCATCGGCAACCGCCACGACCGGGAGGAAACGGGGCTTTCGGAATCGATGGCTAAAGTGTTTCATTGGCTGATGAAGCACCTGGCCCTGCGCAACATTCCCGACGGCGGCTTCGACTTCGTGTTCTTTGACCGCCAGGTAGCCACCGAGGTGCTGAAGCTGCACGAGCGCAACTCCAACGTTTTTTACCTCATGGTGTGGCTGGGCTTCGCCTACGTCAACATTCCGTACACCCGCCGCAAGCGTCGGATTGGGAAGTCGCGCTGGACGCTGGGCAAGAAAGTCAAGCTGCTGGCCGACTCCCTGCTGTCTTTTTCCTTCGTGCCCATCCGCGCCATCTCGGTGCTCGGCCTTGGCCTGGGGGCCGCGGCTCTGCTCTACGGCCTGTACGTCATTGCCCTCAAAATAGCCCGCCCCGACGAGCCCGCGGGGTGGACCACCCTGATGGTGGTGCTCCTGTTCGTTTCCGCCTTCCAGATGATAGCGCTGGGTGTAATCGGCGAATACGTGTGGCGCGGGCTCGACGCCGCCCGCCAGCGGCCCTTGTACGTAGTGAATAACGTTTACGAGGCGTAAGCCGCCAGTCGAAAAATTTATATTTGTAAAATAATAAATATAACATATTTTTGATGTGGTTAGCATGCTCAAGCTCCTCAAAATCGTAGAAAGTTGGCCACCTTTGCGGGCCGATTAAAATCTATCCCGGTAAATTGAGCGGCCCCGTATCCTGTCCTCCGCCTGTCAACGTCGCTCGCTTGCCTCAGCCGGTGGTCGCGTCACGATTAGCTTGATACCCCCAGTTATTTTGCCAATGCCTTAGAACCTATCCGAAAAATAAATTGAACGTCATGCTGAGCTTGCCGCAACGGGAAAGATGCTTCGACAAGCGGACGCCAGATGAGCCTGATGTGCTTTTTTTATCGTGCTTAATTTTTTCGGATAGGCACTCAATACGCTGTTTTTCCCGCTTCACTACGCTTAGTTGTATTCTATGAAACGTGCCCTTGTTACCGGAGTCACCGGCCAGGACGGAGCCTACCTCGTTGAGCTGCTGCTCAGCAAAGGCTACGAAGTACACGGCATCAAGCGCCGCTCGTCGCTCATCAACACCGAGCGCATCGACGCGTTGTACCAGGACCCGCACGAGGAGCACGTGCGCCTCACGCTGCACTACGGCGACCTCACCGATTCCACCAACCTCATCCGCATCGTGCAGCAGGTGCAGCCCGACGAGATTTACAACCTCGGAGCCATGTCGCACGTCAAGGTGTCGTTTGATACGCCCGAGTACACGGCCGACGTAGACGGTCTGGGCACGCTGCGGCTGCTGGAAGCCGTGCGCATTCTGGGCCTGGCGCACAAAACCCGCATCTACCAGGCCAGTACCTCCGAACTGTACGGCCTGGTGCAGCAGGTGCCGCAGTCCGAAGCCACGCCGTTTTATCCCCGCTCGCCTTACGCCGTGGCTAAGCTCTACGGCTACTGGATTACGGTGAACTACCGCGAAGCCTACGGCATGTACGCCTGCAACGGCATTCTTTTCAACCACGAAAGTCCCCTGCGCGGCGAAACCTTCGTGACGCGCAAAATCACCCGGGCGGCGGCCCGCATTGCGCTGGGGCTGCAGGAGAAGCTCTATCTGGGCAACCTGGACGCCAAGCGCGACTGGGGTCACGCCAAGGACTACGTGCAGGCCATGTGGCTGATGCTGCAGCAGGACACGCCCGAAGACTACGTTATTGCCACCGGCGTGACCACCACCGTGCGCGAGTTCGTGCGCCTGGCGTTTGCCGAGCTGGGCATTGAAGTGGCGTTCAGCGGCGCGGGCGCGGCCGAAATCGGTCAGGTAGCAGCCTGCCACCACCCCGAGATGCAACTGCCGGTGGGCAGCACGCTGGTTCAAATCGACGAGCGCTACTTCCGTCCCACTGAGGTGGAGCTGCTCATCGGCGACCCGGCCAAGGCCAAGCGCCAGCTCGGCTGGGAGCCCAGCTACGACCTGCGGGCCCTGGTGCAGGAAATGGTGCGGGCCGACCTCCAACTTTTCCGCCGCGACGCCTACCTGCAGGCCGGCGGTCACCCCATTCTGCACGCGTACGAGTAGGGCTCCGGGCCCGGCCGCGCATTATATTTTCTTTACCAATGCAGCCAGACGCTAAGATATACGTGGCCGGCCACCGGGGCATGGTGGGCGGGGCTCTGGTTCGCCGCCTCGGGCGAGCCGGCTATCACAACCTCGTGGTGCGCACCTCGCAGGAATTGGACCTGCGCGACCAGGCCGCCGTGGCCCGCTTCTTCGCCCAGGAGCGCCCCGACTATGTGCTGCTGGCCGCCGCCAAGGTGGGCGGTATCGTGGCCAACAACACCTACCGGGCCGACTTTTTGTACGACAACCTGTTGATTCAGAACAACGTCATCGGGCAGAGCCACCTGCACGATGTGCAGAAGCTGTTGTTTCTGGGCTCCTCGTGCATCTACCCCAAGCTGGCCCCGCAGCCAATTAAGGAAGACTACCTGCTCACGGGCCCGCTCGAAACCACCAACGAGCCCTACGCCATTGCCAAAATCGCGGGCCTGAAACTGTGTGAGGCCTTCCGGGCCCAGTACGGCCGCCACTACATCAGCGCCATGCCCACCAACCTCTACGGGCCCGGCGACAACTACGACCTGCAAAATTCGCACGTGCTTCCGGCGCTGCTGCGCAAGTTCCACGAGGCGCGGGAGCAGGGGCGGCCCGAGGTCGAAATATGGGGCACCGGTGCGCCCTACCGCGAGTTCCTGCACGTCGACGACCTGGCCGATGCCTGCCTGCACCTGCTGCTGCACTACGACGGGGCCGCCCCCGTCAACATCGGGACGGGCGTGGACCTGTCCATCCGCGAGCTGGCCAATCTGGTGCGCGACATCACGGGCTATGCCGGCAATATCGTCTTCGACCCCACCAAGCCCGACGGCACCCCCCGCAAGCTGCTTGATGTGAGCCGCCTGCGCGACCTGGGCTGGCAGGCTTCCATTGGCCTGCGCGAGGGCATCACGGCCGTGTACAACGACGTATTTGTAGCGGCGTAAGGGTCGTGCTGCTGGGGACAACAGGCATTCTTTGAACAGGTTGCGCCGTTTTCAGGACCGCGCACACGGCACGGCCAAGGAACCCCCACGGGAATCCGGGAACCGCTGTGACTTACGGGCCATTCCGTGCTCGGGTGAGCAGGGTGAATGAATAGGTGCTGTTACGCACTTGGCGGAGCCCCGCGCCAAGTGCGTAGCAGCAGTGAATAGTACGCCCGCTAGAGCGGTTTCACCAACCGTGTACTGGACCGGCCGGGCTAACCTCACCCCCGGCCCCTCTCCCGAGGAGAGGGTAGCCGGACGAACGGGGACGCCGTTCGTGAAACCGCTCTAACTACGGCTGTTCTAGGGTCAAGACACAAGTTTCTCGGCTCCCCTCTCCTCGGGAGAGGGGCCGGGGGTGAGGTTGCGCCGGCCGGTCCAGTGCACGGTCTGTGAAACCGCTCTAAGCTGAACGTTGGCGCAAATCTGCCCGAATGGTAACGCCTGACTCTGTGCCGTAGCTGCGCTGCCCCTTCGTTTTGGTTACCTTTGCGGTGCCAGCTGGTTGGCCAGTGGCCAGATGCTGCGGCTTGCCGGCCGCTTTTTTACCCTGCTGTTCCCTTGTTGTCTGTGCAAACTGCTGAAGCATTACCCGCTGCCCCGTCGGTTTCGCCGAGTGCGCCACCCAACGAGGAGTGGTCGGAAATAATCGAGCCGCGCACCCGATTGCTCGACCTGGGCCTGCGCGACGTGTGGCGCTACCGCGACCTGGTGCTGCTGTTCGTGCGGCGCGATTTCGTCTCGACCTACAAGCAGACGGTGCTGGGACCCATCTGGTTTTTCATCCAGCCGCTGCTCACCACCATCACCTACATGGTGGTGTTCGGCGGCATCGCCAACCTCTCCACCGACGGGCTGCCCCAGTTGCCCTTCTACCTGGCCGGCGTCACCATCTGGAACTACTTCGCCCAGACTCTGACCACGGTTTCCACGGTGTTCACGGCCAACGCTGCCATTTTTGGAAAGGTGTACTTTCCGCGCCTCACCATGCCGTTGTCTATCGTGGTGTCCAACCTTATTCGCTTCGGTATTCAGTTCGCGCTGTTTTTGGCCGTGTGGGCATATTACCTGGCGACGGACAACCGGTTGCATCCCAATCTGTTCATCCTGCTCACGCCCGTGCTATTGGTACTGATGGGGTTGCTGGGCCTGGGCCTGGGCATGTTCTTCAGCGCCATGACCACCAAGTACCGCGACCTGGCCATGCTGCTCACTTTCGGCGTACAACTGCTGATGTACGCCACGCCGGTCATCTACCCGTTGTCGCAGCTGCCCCTGAAATACAAGGTGTTCGTGCTGGCCAACCCACTTAGCTCCGTGGTCGAAACCTTCCGGTACGCTTTTCTCGGCTCCGGCACGTTTAGCTGGCTGGCCCTGGGCTACAGCGCGGCGTTCACGCTGGCCGCGCTGCTGGTGGGCACGGTGGTCTTTAACAAAGTAGAAAAGAGTTTCACCGATACCGTGTAGCTGCGGCCCCGGCGACTGATGCCCCGGATGCCCGCCCTGAGACTTGAGCGCAAAAGCATGAGTAACGTTGCAATAAAAGTTGAGAACCTGGGCAAGCAGTATCGCTTGGGCGAAATCGGTACCGGTACCCTCAGCCACGACCTCAACCGCGCCTGGGCCCGCCTGCGCGGCAAGGAAGACCCATTTGCCAAGATTGGCGAAACCAACGACCGCACCACCAAAGGCACCAGTGACTTCGTGTGGTCGTTGAAGGACGTGAGTTTTGAGGTAAAGCAGGGCGAGGTGCTCGGCATCATTGGCCGCAACGGTGCCGGTAAGTCCACGCTGCTCAAAATCCTGTCGAAGGTGACGGCCCCGACTACCGGTAGCGTGAAGGTCCGCGGCCGCATTGCCTCCCTGCTCGAAGTGGGCACCGGCTTCCACCCGGAATTGACGGGCCGCGAGAACATCTTTCTCAACGGCGCCATCCTGGGCATGACCAAGACTGAAATCCGTAGCAAATTTGATGAAATTGTCGATTTCTCCGGTGTAGAGCGCTACATTGACACTCCGGTAAAACGTTACAGCAGCGGCATGTACGTGCGCCTTGCCTTTGCCGTAGCGGCCTTTCTAGAGCCCGAGATTCTAATTGTGGATGAAGTGTTGGCGGTGGGCGACGCCGAGTTTCAGAAAAAGTGCTTGGGCCGTATGAAGGACGTGAGTGTGAATGATGGGCGCACGGTGCTTTTCGTGAGCCATCACTTGCCCTCAATCAGAAACTTGTGTCGGACGGGGCTGCTGCTAGAAAGTGGCGGTGTTAAAGCATTTAATGCCGTAGGGATTGTGCTCGAGAAGTATCAACATTCGAATGAATCTAATCCCGACGGTAATAGAGTTGAGTTACCAACCTCTTCGCCTGCATATTTCACGAAATGGTCTTTGCAGAAGGCTGCGGATTCAAATCTGAATGATTATTCGGTGTACTCCAAAGAAGATACAGTATTTCAACTGACTTTATATTGTGAACACGCAATCGATAAGATTGAGCTTGGTTTTATCTTGCGTGACCTCGACGGCAGTATAATTGTCGGAGTTAACAGCAGAGACAGCGGCAGAGATTATTTGTCATTTACTGAAGGTACACATTCTGTTTTGATAGGGATGAATCTGCCATTAAAACCAAATTTGTACGAGTTGGACCTTGCAATTGCCGTTAACGGTTCATTAGTAGATCATTGGGTTAGCGATACTAAAATTCGCGTGCTCAGTCCTTATGACTCTGTTCTTGATGAAAAATGGACAGGCTTAGTCAATATTAACTTTAGCCTGGAAGCCAATGATTAACTACTTAAAACAAAAGATTAATCAATTTTTTTTCAATAGAATAGAAGCGTACTCAAATCAAAGATTCTCGCAAAAAAATAAATGGGGCGTAAAAATTCCTGATAATTCATCGTTTGGATTGCCACTTGATATTTCAGGGGGCAACAACATATCAATTGGCAATTTTTCATCGATAGGAAAGTACGCTTGGTTGGGAGCATATACGGAATATTTGCATGTTGAATTTAACCCCAAAATTATAGTAGGAGACAATGTTAAAATAGGAAATTATGCCTGTATTGTTAGTGTCAAATCAATTAAAATAGATGATAATGTTTTGATAAGCGAATATTTTTATGTGTCTGACCACTCACACGGTTGTGATGTAAATACGGACGTTCGTCCGGCTCTGCAACCTTTGAAAATAAAAGAAAATGGTGTGTATATAGGAAAAAATACTTTCATTGGTTACATGGTGACCGTACTTCCTGGCGTTAGCATCGGAAAAAATTGTGTTGTAGGAAGCCATTCTGTAGTTACTAAATCATTTCCTGATTTCAGCATGATTGCAGGCGCACCTGCTAAACTCATCAAAAAATACGATTTTACAAAAAACGACTGGGTTTCAGTTTAGCATCACATTTGTCATATGAGCAAGATGAAGACAGCACTGCACAAGCAGACAGTTGCAAGATACAAGTATATCAAGTACCTCAAAAGTACAGGTATTACTTTTTCAGAGTACTGTGATTACTTCTATTCAAATAAGAATACTGGTAATGATGTTACAGAATCACTGCTTTATGACAAGTTAATCAAGCGCAACAATACATTTTGGTTTGTGCAGAATGTCGAAGAGATATTCGTCGATGAGGTTTATAAGTTTGTAAGCAATTCAGATGCGCCATACATAATCGACTGCGGGGTAAATATTGGGCTGAGCCTGATTTATTTTAAAAAAAACCATCCCAAAGCCAAGATATTGGGATTTGAGCCAGATGCTAATGTGTATAACACTTGCCTCAATAATTTAAAATCATTCGGTTTTGAAGATATCGAAGTCGAAAATGCGGCAGTTTGGAAGGAGGATGGCGCCATTAACTTTTTGCCGGATAACAGTCTTGGCGGTAAGATAGTGGATAGTGCTGATGCTGGCGTAACAAGACGTGTCAATAAAATCGACGCTGTGCGTCTTAACACATACCTCAATCAAAAAATAGATTTTTTAAAAATTGATATTGAGGGTTCTGAGTTGGAAGTAATGCGCGATTGCAAAAATAATTTGCATCATGTAGAGAATTTATTTGTTGAATACCACAGTCCATGGGAGAAACCGCAGGAATTGGCAGAGTTGCTGACGATTATGCGTGAAGCAGGATTTAGGTATTATATTGAATCAGCTTGGAATAATATGTCACACCCTTTCGTGGAGCATATATCTCGCTCAGGCCCAGGATACGACTTGCAGTTAAATATTTTTGCTTATCGTCATTAGTGCGATAAGTGAAGAATAATAAATAATAATTTAAAACACAGAGATATTTCCGACTAGACTGCAATACAATTTGGCTTTGTAGTCACAAATTAGAACGAATATTGTAGTAAATTACATATGGCTAATTCTTTGCGTGCGCTTGCAATGTACTTGCCCCAATTTCATCCAACGCCTGAAAACGATGAATGGTGGGGGATGGGATTTACGGAATGGACCAATGTTGCCAAGGCTCGCTCTCGGTTTCCTGGCCACAATCAACCGCATTTGCCGGCCGACTTGGGTTTCTATGATTTGCGGGTGCCTGAAACCCGGGAGTTGCAGGCCGAAATGGCAAAGCAATATGGCATCCATGGGTTTATGTACTATCACTACTGGTTCAATGGCCGCCGTATTCTTGAGCGCCCTTTTGAGGAAGTACTGAAATCGGGTGCACCGAATTTTCCGTTCTGTTTGTGCTGGGCCAATGAGAATTGGACGCGCCGTTGGGATGGTTCGGAACAACAAGTGCTGCTGAAACAGGAATACAGCGATGAAGATGACCGTATCCATATTCGTTCGCTAGCCCCGGCTTTCTCCGACCCACGCTACATCCGGGTTGATGGTAAGCCGGTATTTATTGTGTACCGCACCAATGTGTTGCCCGATGCGCAGCGCACAGTAGCAACATGGCGTGAAGAAGCCATTCGGCTGGGAATTGGCGAGCTTTACCTGATGCGAGTAAACGGATGGGGACCGCACCCTAACCCCCACGAGTTGGGATTTGATGCCGCAGTGGATTTCCAACCTGATTGGTGTAAGTTGCCCGGCCGGGAATTCGGGAGTTTAAAAACCCGGGGACTGAATAGGTTGGGAATGAAACCTTCTCCGTATCTCCAGGATGAAATACGAGATTACGGCGATGTTGTGGCGGCCATGATAAGCCGAGCGAAGCCAGATTATAAATTATTTCCGGGAGTGACGCCAGATTGGGACAATAGCGCAAGACGTAAGAAAAATGCCATTATTATGACTAATTCCACTCCTGATAAATACGAAGGGTGGCTTCGTCATGTAGCGCAATCGTTCACTGCCTACTCGCCAGACGAAAACTTTATCTTTATTAATGCCTGGAACGAATGGGCGGAGGGAAATCACCTGGAACCATGCCAACGTTGGGGGCGCCAATACCTAGAAGCAACTCACCGGGTGCTAAAAGATTATCTGTAAATATGCTTGGTCTGCGAATAAAAATTTAATATTTCTTGCTTATGAAAGTAGCCTTCACTTTGTGCTCGACTAATTATTTGGCTGCTGCTCAGGTACTGGTAGAAACTTTTAAGCAATTTCACCCGGAATTTGAGGTGTTTATCGGATTGGTCGACAAAAAAAACGATTCAGTCGACTACTCCATCTTTGGCGCTCCCATTTTGCTGGCGGAGGATATTCCGATGCCGAATATTGATGACATGAGCAAAAGATTCAACATTGTTGAATTGAATACGACGGTTAAGCCCTTCTTTTTCAAGTATTTTTTCTTCACGCTGAAGGCCGAGCAGGTCATTTACCTCGACCCTGATATTCAGATTTTTGCCTCATTAAGTGAGGTGCTTCGTGGTCTGAGTCAGGCCATGATTACGCTCACGCCTCACATGCTGTCGCCGGTCGACGATGAGTTTTCGCCCAACGACCGGCACATCCTGCCCACCGGCATTTTTAATTTAGGGTTCGTGGGGCTGGCCCGGCACCCGCAACTGGCTTTTTTTCTTGACTGGTGGGCCGACCGCTGCGTGAAGTATGGCTACCGGCGCGACCAGGAGGGCCTCTTTTACGACCAGATTTGGATAAATTACGTCCCGGTTTTTTTCGAGTCTTACTACATCATCCGCGACCTGGGCTACAATGTAGCCAACTGGAATCTGCACGAACGAATGTTGTCGCGCGACGGCGGCGGTACTTGGTGGGTAAACGCGGACACTGAGCTGGCGTTTTTTCATTTCAGCCACTATGACATCCACAAGCCAGATACTATTTCTTCCTATAATCGCCGGTTTTCGTTTGCGAACCGGCCCGATTTGGCGCCTTTGTTCGCGGCCTACCGCAACCGGGTGCTCAGCAACGACGGAGTGCGGCTTAGGGCCCTGGTGCCTTATTACAAAGAGGTGAACAACCTGGTGAAGGCCCAGCGGGAGCGAGAGCACTACACCTTCAAGCGCAAGCTTATTAACAAGGTGGTGGGCCTGTTGGAGCGGGGGCTGCCGGGGTGAGTATTTCCAATAGCACAACTGCATGACCCAGGGCTTCACCATTGTTATTTGTACGTTTAACGGCACGAGCCGCCTCGCGCCGACGCTTACGCATGTGGCGGCACTTGCTTTGCCGGCCGGTTACGCGGCCGAGTTGATTGTGGTCGATAATGCCTCTACCGACGATACGGGGACCTTCGTGCGGGCTTTGTGGCAGAAGCTGGACGCACCCTTCACGCTGCACCTGCTGCGTGAGCCCCGCCCGGGCAAGGGATACGCGGTGGAAACGGGCTACGATGCGGCCCAGTACTCCTGTATTCTGACGGTGGATGATGACAACTGGTTGCAAGCCGACTACCTCACCACGGCGGTTGCACTGCTACGGCAGGACCCAGCCATTGGGGTATTGCAAGGCCATAGCTCAGCAGTGATGGAATTGCCACCACCTGCTTGGTTCGACCAAGTGAAATGGTATTTTATCATTGGCGGTCCCAAGCCTGAAATCGGTTATTTTGCCAGCAACGATTTTTACGTGTGGGGTGCAGGCATGGTCATCATGCGAGCCGACTGGTTGCGGCTACGGGGCTTAGGGTTTTCAGCTCTCACCAGCAAGCTACCTGGTAAAGCTGCGGGAGAAGACAACGAGGTGGCGATTGGGCTAATACTACTGGGGCGAAAAATATATTATTCTGACCAGCTGTGCTATAAGCACTACATGCCCAAAGAGCGAATAAACTGGAAAAAGCTGCAACAGAATTTCGACACGTTTGCCTACGTCAGCTACTACTTCTTCCTGTATGGCGTCGTGGTGAACAGCTTTAAAAATCAGTCGGCCGTAACAGATGCATACATCCTGAAAGAGTTTGGACTGTTTTGCGTAAAGTATCTCCGGGGATTCACGGTCAAACACCACGTAAGCTACCTGCTGCGGCCCAGAGAAGACGTATATCAGTTACGCTTGCAACAGTATTACGCCATGCTAAAGTGGTTTTGGAAGCTGCGTAAACAAGCGAAGGCCGATATAACATTCATCCAAGGGTGGCTGCTGCCGCTGCTGCGCAGCAATCCGACTTTTAGTTGGTTCTGTTAAGCCTGCGGGGTTCGACACCGGCGAAATCAATCGCCAGCTTATCCGCGCTGTTAAGCACGTCCTGGGTTAACGATAACGTATTGATGAATCAGGTCCCAACCGCTCCGATAATCTCCATCGTCATTCCCTGTTACAACTCGGGCGATTTTCTGCCAGCGGCTTTGGAAAGTGTTTTCCGCTACCCTGGCCCTGCGCCGTATGAAGTAGTGGTGGTCGACGACGGCTCCACCGATACGCACACTCAGGAGGTGCTTCAAAAAGCAGCGGCGCAGGGCTGCCAGGTAATTTACCAGGAAAATAAGGGCCCGGCGGCGGCGCGCAACAAGGGCATTGCTCATGCCAGGGGCGAGTACATCCTGTTTCTGGACAGCGACAATAAAATCCGGCCCGACTACATCCGACAGGGCATCGCCGTGCTTAACCATCGTCCGGAAGTGGGGGTGGTGTATGGCAAGGCCAGTTTTTTTGGGGAGGTCGCGGCCCCCCGTTTTGCAGGTCAGCCGTTTGACCCGTACCAGTTGCTGAAAGAAAATTACATTGATATGTGCAGCGTCATCCGGCGGAGCATGTGGGAGCAGCTGGGGGGGCTGGATGAAGTGCGCCTGCTGATGGGCCACGAAGACTGGGAGTTCTGGATTAGGGCGGCGGCGGCGGGCTGGCAATTTCACTACGTGGACGAAATTTTGTTTGATTACCGAATCAGAACCAATTCGCTAATAACGGAAGCAGTCCAGCCAGTCGCTTACCGCAACATGCTTGCCTACATTCACGGGAAGCATAGCCAGCAGTACGTCAGTGTATTTGATTACCTGTACTGGCAGCATCGGGCATACGAGCACGACAAGGAAAAACCAGTTCGTTCTTTCTTTAAGTATTTATACTTAAAATACTTAAAAAGATAACAACAGGCTCTTCGTGTGCTCATCTACGCATTCAATCTATGCAGCCAAGGTCCCCACTGGTTTCCGTCATCATCCCAAACTACAACCACGCCCGGTTTTTGCCGCAGCGGATTGAGAGTGTGTTACAGCAGACGTATCAGAACTTAAACGTGCTGCTGCTGGATGACTGCTCGACGGATGATAGCCGGACGGTGCTGGCCCGGTACGCGCAGAAAAGCCCCCGCATTGAGTTGATGCTGAACGAACGAAACAGCGGCAGCACGTTTCGGCAGTGGAACAAGGGACTGGCCCGGGCTACTGGCACTTACGTTTGGATTGCGGAGAGCGACGACGCAGCCGAGCCCACGCTGCTGGCGCGGCTGGTTGCGTGCCTGGAGGCCAACCCAGCGGCCGTGATGGCCTACTGCCAGTCGCGCCTGATTGATGCCCAGGGGCAGCCGGAGGGCTTGGCGCTGCTGCTGGCTGACGGCCTGGGCCACACGGACTATTGCCGGCCGGGCCGCGAGCTGGTGGAGCAGTACATGCCCATTACCAACATCGTGGCCAACGCCAGTGCCGTGCTGGTGCGCCGCTCGGCGCTGGCCGCCGTGGGCCCCGCCCCCGAGGACATGCGCTTGGCGGGCGACTGGTTGTTCTGGATACGGCTGATGCTGGAGGGGCAGGTATGCTACGTAGCTGAGCCGCTGAACCTGTTTCGGACCCACGGTCAAAACGTAAGGTCACAGGCCCAAGGCGTGGGGCTGGTGGAGATGGCGCGGGTGCTGGGCTATTTACGCCGGACCGTGGCCATTGACGTCGTTACCTATCGTCACGCCTTGGTAATGCTGACGGAACGATGGTTTCAAACGTTCATTTATTCCCCGCTCACCCGTGAAGTTCATCAGCGGTTCATGGCAGAGATGAGAAAATTCGAACCCGGGTTTGGGCGTATCTTTGCCCAGGTGCTGGTAGCCCGGCTATTCAGGAGTCGACTGAGTGGATTTAAGATGCTGGTGGGTGACAAGCTGCTCGGCCGCCATGGGCGGTGAGCCGCGCGTTAAGGACCGGCGGGATAGAAAATCACTTTAACTGTTGGAGCTCGTTCCTTTTAACCTGGAAGCTCTTATTGAATTAGGGAGATATGGACCGTAGTTCAATTGCAGCCGAAGGCGTGACAACTTGCGTAATAGGGGGAGCCGGATTCATTGGCCGGGCCGTAGTGACTGAGTTGCTAGCCCGGGGCCGGCAAGTGGTTGTAGTGGGCCGCAACGATTCGCCCATCGGTCTGCCCGCTGGGGTGCGCTACCTGGAAAATTTTATTGAAAACGGGCTGGAGACAGTGCGGGAAGCATTGGAAGCGTCGACCGAAGTCATTGACCTCGCTTATTCAACTAGCCCCGGTACCAGCTTTGATGACCCGGTGAACGACCTGTTGGTCAACGTTCCCGAAACGGTGCGACTGTTCGAGTTAGCAGCCGGGATGCCGCACCTGCGCAAGTTCGTATGGGTGTCGTCGGGCGGTACCGTCTACGGGCGCACACCGGCAATACCAATCAGCGAAACCCACCCTACGTTTCCCATTTCGCCCTACGGCATCACCAAGCTGGCGTTGGAAAAATACGCCCACATGTACTTCGAAACCCGTCAGTTGCCCGTTGTGTGCGTGCGTCCGGCCAATGCGTACGGCGAAGGGCAACGGCCTTACGGCTCGCAGGGCTTTGTGGCCACGGCCATCGCCTCAATTTTAGACCAGCGCGAGCTTACGTTATATGGAGAGCACGGTACCGTGCGCGACTACCTCCACGTGATGGATATGGCCACCGGCATTGTGGCCGCGCTGGAGGCCGGCGAGCCCGGCGAGGTGTATAACCTGGGCAGCGGACAAGGCCTGACCAACCGGCAGGTGCTGGAACTGCTCGCCCCCCGTGCCGAAGCCATGGGCCGCTCCCTGT
Source organism: Hymenobacter sp. (assembly GCF_031398885.1). Classification (GTDB taxonomy): domain Bacteria; phylum Bacteroidota; class Bacteroidia; order Cytophagales; family Hymenobacteraceae; genus Hymenobacter. The sequence goes on along the minus strand of NZ_JANNOD010000005.1, from coordinate 54,573 downwards.
GGACGCGGGTCCAGCCCGCGCGTCCCTTCGACGTGCCCGCCAATATCTTGGACTGTGGTAAGCTTCAGAAAGCCTCCGGCTGGCAACCGTACTTGTCCATTGAACAGGGCTTAGCCAAAACCTGGGAGTGGTACGCTGCCCAGTCCCTGGCCGAGCCGTTTTCCCCCGTTGTTGTCTAATGTCGAGTAATTCCCGGCCCCGTATCGGTTTCTTAACCAGTACCGACCCATTGGACCGGCGCTCATGGTCGGGAGTGCATTTTTCTATCTTTCAGGCGCTTGAGCGCAACGTTGGAACCGTTACGGCGCTGGGCCCGGTGCCCATGGTGTGGCCCTTGCGCATTGGCGATAACCTGAACCGGCGGGTCATCGTGCCCCTCACCGGCAAGCGCTATCAGTATTCGTGGAGCGTACCCATGGCTTGGCTGTATGCCCGCCGCTTTGCCCCGCTGCTGCGTCAGCAGCCGTTTGATTTGTTGCTGGCCCCGGCGTCGTTCACTGAAATGGCTTACCTCGACACGCAGGTTCCCATTATTTATTGTGAGGATTCGACCCTGCGTCAGCTCATGGACTTTTACCCGGGCCTGACGGGGCTGCTCGAGGTTTCTAAGCAGGAGTTGAACCACATCGAGAAACGCGCGCTTGACAAAGCGGCGCTGGTGTGCTACTCTTCGGACTGGGCCGCCCGCTCGGCCATCGAAGATTACGGTGCCGACCCCGACAAGGTAGTCGTCATTCCCTTCGGTGCCAATTACCCATCGCCCCCTGCCTTCGCCGAGATGGCCAGCAAACCCCGCACCAGCGAGTGCCGGCTCTTTCTGCTGGGGGGCGAGTGGGGGCGCAAAGGTGGGGCTATTGCCTACGACACTATGCTGAGCCTGAACGAGTTGGGCCTAACTACCACGCTCACGGTGGTGGGCTGCGCGCCACCGCCCGACGAAGCGGCGCACTACCAGCACCCCGGCTTCACCACCATTCCGTACCTGAACATGGGCGAGCCCGCCGACCTGGTCCGCCTCGACGAGCTGTTCCGCACGGCCGACTTCTTCATTCTGCCCTCGCGCGCCGAGTGCGCGGCCATTGCCTTTGCCGACGCCAATGCCTTCGGCCTGCCCGTCGTTACGACCGATGTGGGTGGCATCGCCAGTTTCGTGGAGCAAGGCAAGACCGGCCTGATGCTGCCTCTGAGCGCGAACGGAGACGATTTCGCCGCCGCCATCGCGGGATTGTACCGGGACGAGCATGCGTATCAGCAGATGCGGGTTGCCGCCCGTCGGCACTACGAAGCCGTGTTAAACTGGGACCGGTGGGCTCTGCATCTGAAGCAGGAATTAGCGGCCCGGGGCCTCTGGCCCGCCGCCGTTGGCGCCGGGGATGGCCGCTAATGTCGGCATTCGCCGGGTTTAGCCGCACATTTCCGTATCTTTGCACTCCGATTTTTAACCGTTCATGCAGCTACCGTTTCTTTCCTTTTCGCCCCAGCACCAGCCCATTCGGGAAGAAGTGCTGGCGGCCCTGGCCCGGGTCTACGACAGCCAGTGGTACGTATTAGGGCAGGCGGTGGCGGAGTTCGAGGCTGCTTACGCGACGTTCAACCAGACGGGCCATTGCGTGGGCGTCGCCAACGGGCTGGATGCCCTGCACCTGGCCCTCATGGCGCTGCGGGTTGGGCCGGGCGACGAGGTGATTGTGCCATCTAATACGTATATCGCCACTTGGCTGGCAGTGTCGTACGTGGGCGCCACGCCCGTGCCCGTAGAGCCCAATCCGGCGACCTTCAATTTGGACCCGGCCCAGCTTGAGGCGGCTATCACCCCCCGCACCAAGGCCATCATGCCCGTTCATCTTTACGGACAGGCCTGCGAGATGACGGCCATTATGGACATTGCCCGGCGGCACAACCTGCTGGTGGTGGAGGACAACGCCCAGGCCCAGGGTGCTACCGCAGACGGGGGCGCGACGGGCAGTTTCGGCCACGCCAACGGCACGAGTTTTTACCCCGGCAAAAACTTAGGCGCCCTCGGCGACGCCGGTGCCGTAACCACCAATGACGCCGAAGTGGACCGACGCCTGCGCACACTGCGTAATTACGGGTCGCAGAAGAAGTATTATAACGAAATTATCGGCTATAACTCCCGCCTCGACGAGATGCAGGCCGCCGTGCTGTCGGTGAAGCTGAACTACCTGCCGGAGTGGACGAAACAGCGCCAGCAAGCGGCGGCTCTGTACGACCAGTACCTAGCGGGTATTGGCGACCTGACTCTGCCGGTGGTGGCGGCCGGTAGCACGCACGTTTACCATCTCTACGTGGTCCGCACAGCCCACCGGGCGGCGCTGCAGCAGTACCTAGCTGCGCAGGGTATTGGCACCCTCATTCACTACCCGGTGCCTCCGCACCTGCAGGAAGCATACGCTCATTTGGCGATGCGCGCCGGGCAGTTTCCCATTGCTGAGGAGTTGGCAGCCACCTGCCTGAGTCTGCCTATGTGGCCGGGCATGGGGGAGGTCGAAGTGCGGCGCGTGGCCGAGGCTATCCGTATGTACTTTAACTGATTTATGTTGCCCCACGCCCAGCTTTTTCCACTTGCTAAACTTGGTGACGATGCTATTGGCTTCCTGAGCGTGGCGGAGAACAAATCACTGCCTTTTCCCGTCAAGCGGGTGTACTGGACCTATTTGACCCCTACTACAGTTGTGCGGGGCCATCATGCCCATTACGAATTGGACCAATTGATTTTTGCCGTCAGCGGCAGCATCCGGTTTGAGCTGGAGTGGCCGGGTGGCCACCGGGCCACGGTAGAACTCCGCGACCCCAGTCAGGGGTTGCTGGTGTCGCGCCAGTGCTGGCACACCATGACCTTTACTGAAGGAGCAATATTACTGAGCTTGGCTTCTGAAGAATATCAGGAAGCCGATTATATCCGTGATTATGAAGTATTCCGGGCGTTACCGCCTCTCGTTTAACAAGCATGTATTGGGTCCTGTCCATGACCAATAAACTACCCTATTACGTACACCCGGCCGCCATTGTCGACACCGCGGATATTGGGGCGGGAACCACCATCTGGGCTTTTGTGCACGTCCTTAACGGCGTCAGCATTGGGGCCAACTGCAACATTTGCGACCATTGCTTCATTGAAGACGGGGTGGTGATTGGCTCCAACGTGACGCTTAAGTGCGGGGTCTACCTGTGGACGGGCGTGACAGCCGAAGACAACGTATTTATCGGCCCCAACGTGGTGTTTACTAACGACGTACGGCCCCGAAGTAAAAACAAGGACTTTGCCTTGGCCGGTACGCTGTTGAAATTCGGCTGCTCGCTGGGAGCCAACTCCACCATTTTGGCGGGCGTGACGGTGGGGCGCCATGCTCTGACGGGCATTGCTTCGGTAGTGACCCGCGATGTAAAGGATTACGCACTTGTTTACGGCAATCCGGCCCGCCAACATGGCTGGGTGGACGAGCAAGGCGAAAAGCTGCACGCGGCGGCCGAAGCCGGCCAGTGGTATTCGTTGGCTACGGGCCAGCGCTACCGTGAAGCACCGCACGGCTTAGTGCCGGAAACGTCGTTAGCATGAGCTACCCCGTCGTTAGCATCGGCATTGGCTCCTACAACAATGCTGCCTATCTGGAAACCTTGCTCGACAGCGTTCAGGCCCAAACCTATCCAGCCATTGAGTTGATTGTGGTGGACGATTGTTCCACCGACCATTCAGCTTTATTGGTGCAGCGTTGGATGGAGCGCACGAACTACCCGGTTACGTTCCTACAGCACGAACGCAACCAAGGCTTGGTGCGCACTTTCAGCGACTGCACCCGCCTAGCAACCGGCAGCTTCGTGTCGTTGGTGGGCTCCGACGACGTGCTGGATCCGGAACTGATTGCCCGCACCGTGGCGGAGTTCAATCGTCGGGGTCCAAGTTGCGGAGCGGTGTATGCCGATTGCCGGCTGATTGATTCGCAAGGTAAGGAGATAGCGCCCAGCTTCTTGTGCTACTTCAATTCAGGGGCCGCAAAATCTCCACCCGAAGGCAACATCATCCTCCCGCTGTTGCGGGGCTTTTATTTGCCCACGCTCACCACCACCGTGCGTCGGGAGGCGTTAGCAGCCGTGGGTCCCCACGACGAAACGTTGTTTTCGGAAGACCTGGACATGTGGCTCCGCATTTCCCGTAAGTTTCAGTTCGCGTACCTGCCGGCGGTGCTTGGCTCTTATCGGGTGCACGACCGTTCTGCCGTTCACACCAACAAGCTGGCTTTGAACGAGACCTACTTTCGAATTTATCGGAAAGGATATTTTGAAGGGGACGCGGAGTGGAAGGCGGCCCGCCACAACCTGGCCGAACACGCTGAGCATTACTACGCCAGCCAGGGCCCCGAAGCCCCGGCTCGGTTATGGTTTGCGCTCCACGAAACCCGACGGCCCAAGGTGGCCTTGTTCTGGTTGATGGCTCGGTTGGGAGTGAAATACTCCACCCTACGGCGTTTGATGAGCCGTTAGCTTTCGGGGTGCTGCCCTTCGCATAGTTTCCTCCATTTCATGTCGGAAGTTTCCCGTACCAAATCCGCTTTCTGGGGCACTGTTTCGACGCAGGTGTTCACCATTGTGTCCATGGTGATTTCCATCGTCAGCACGCCCTTGATGGTGAGGTACCTTGATAAGGACGCGTATGGCTTATCTATTATTTTCTTCCAGATAGTCAATTACCTGGCTCTCTTCGATTTTGGCCTTTCGGCGGCCGTAATCCGAAACTTGGCCCTGCACCGCGGCGACGACGAGCACAACCGCCGGATGGTCAACCGCATCATGTCGACTGGCGTGTTGGTGGCCGCGGCATTTGGGTTGCTGGTGGCCACGCTGGGCATCGGTCTGGCGCCGCTGCTGCCCCAGGCCTACAACCTGCGCCCCGAGCTGGCGGCTCCAGCCGTACCCATCATTGTCACGCTGAGCCTGCTGGTCGGCGGGCAGTTCATTCAGCGCGGGCTGGGCGGTATCTTCTTCGCCCACCACCGCCAGACCCTCATTTCAACGCCTGTTTTCGTCGTGAGTCTGCTCAGCACCGGGCTCACGTTGCTGCTGCTGTCGCGCGGGGTGGGGCTGTGGACGTTCGTGTACGTCAATCTGTTTCAGCTTTTTGGCAACGGGCTGGTGCAGGTTTTGCTGCTTCGCCGCTACTACCCCGATATCAGCATCGGCTTCCGGCATTACGACAAAGAACTGACGCGTTCCATGCTGGGTTACGGCTTCTTTTTGTTTCTGCAGGGGCTGGCCACCCAGGTCATTCTTTATACCGACCGCCTGGTGATTGGCAAGGTGCTGTCGTTAGCCTTAGTTGCGGTGTTTTCCCTCACCGTGCGCATTCCGGAGGTGGGCATGAACCTGCTCGGCCGCGTGACGGAAAACGCCTTGCCGGCCGTGGCCGAAATTGTGGTGCACGAAGGCAGTGCCCGCGCCCGCTTCTACTTTCACCGCATCATGCTGCTCATCGTGGTGATGAGCATGGCGGCGTTCTGGCTGATGCTGGCGCTGGACGAGTGGTTTATTCGCTTGTGGGTGGGGACCGACTTCTTCGCCGGGCAACAGGTGCTCGTGCTGGCCCTCGTCATCATGGTGCAGCAAACCATCACGCGCACGGGCGTTTTCTTTCTTAATGCCAAAGGCATAGCCCGGCCGCTTAGCTTTGCGGCCATGATTGAAGCGGCCCTGAACCTCACGCTATCCATCGCGCTGGGCTACCGGATGGGCATGCCCGGCATTTTGCTCGGCACCATTCTGGCCGCGCTGCTGACGTCGGTGTGGTACGTGCCTTTTCTGTTGCGCAAGCACCTCGGCATTTCGCTGGCCGATTCGTTGGTGCGGCCCGTGGTGGGGCCGGCGCTGGGGGTGAGCGCGGCCGGGGCGGGCGTGTGCTTACTGGTGCAGGCCTTCAACAAGATAGCCTTCTTTAATCACTGGCTCTGGTTCTTGCCCATCGGAGCCCTCGCCGCGGGGCTGATGGGCGTGTTCGTCTGGCTGGTGTACCTGCGCGGGCCGTTGGGAGAGTACGTGCCCGTGCGCTTCCGCCGCTACCTACTCGTACAAGCCTAATCAAAGACCCCTTCTTCTGCTTTCTTCTACGTGCCATGGCTTCCGTTTCCCACTTCCTCACCAAAGCCACCCGCACCCTCCTTTGGCATACCGGTCTGGGCCGGCGGGTGGCGGCTAACTACTGGAAGAATCGTCAGGAAGGAGAGGGGTTTCGTTTCCTGCACCGGCGCACCGAGGACGTCTTCGCCGGGATGCCGACGCGCTTTGTGGATACCGTATTCAGCGATTTTCTGGTCGAAGACAACAAGCGCTGGACCATGCAGGAAAGCTTTGTGCTGGAAGTGACAGATGTGCTGCTGGAGCCGGAGCGCCTGCTGGGCATCCGAGCCGGCCGGCAGTTAGTGGAGCAAACGGTGGTTTATAAGTTTGATCGGTCCTACCCATTCATCCTGCCGTATTTGCTGCGGCCGGCGAAAACCACGGAGCTGGAGACGGCCATTTGGTACGATGGCCTGGCCACCCGCAACTACTTTCACCACTTGGTGGATGCGCTCATCAGCCTGCAGCAGCTGGAGATTAGCGGGTTGCCGCTGAGCACGCCCCTGCTCATTACCCGAAGCATGTACGAGACGGTGTATTTTCAATACTTGTACCAGCGAAGCCCCCCGTTGCAGCGGCTGAACTGGCACGTAGTGGGCGATAAAGAATGGGTGCGCGTGCAGAAGCTCTACAAGTTTCAAACGGCTCCGTTCAACCCGGGCGCGTGGCGGGCGATGCGGGAGTTATACGCCATGCCCGAGGTGAAGCCGTGGCGGAAAGTTTTCCTGAACCGCGACAAAGCGCGCTACGGTCGTTACCTCGCCAACGAGGAAGAAACGGTGGCGATGCTCAAGCGGCACGGCTTCGAGGAGGTGTTGGCCGAAAACCTGAGCATTGACCAGCAGGCCCAACTGTTTCAGGAAACAGAATACCTCGTGGCCCTGCACGGCGCCGGCATGATTCAACAATTTTTCATGGATTACGAACGCAGCCACGTCGTCGAAATTATGCCTCGCAACTACCTACAGCCCCTCTATTATTGGCAGGCTTATGCCATGGGTATCAAGTACTACGACGTAGTGGTGGGCGGCGACATGCGCAGCGGTAAAGAGTATCCGGTGGACGTAACCATCCTGGAGGCCGCCGTGCTGCGGATGCTGACCAATCAGCATCCCGGGCGGGTGTACGGCCTCACGGAACTTCCGCTGCGGACATCAAAGGAATAGGAGCATGACGATTTTAGTTGCGGTTGAGGAATTTCGTATCGGCGGCGCCCAGACATTTGCCTTACGATTAGCCCAGGCACTGCACGAAGCCGGGCATCGCGTGTACCTGTACAGTATGTATTGGCAATACACGGAACACGACTTGGTCAAACGGTTGGCACCGGACGTAGAGTTGCTGGAATATCAACCGAGTTACCGAAAGATAGACACCCTCGTGCTGCGCGCAGACGATTGGTTGCAGCGTCAGGGATGGAGCATCAGCCTGCGCGCGCAGCAGTTGCAACGTCACTTGGCACACCTCATTGAGCATAAAAAAATAGAAGTAGTAAGCAGCAACACCTTTAAATGCGACCACTTACTCGCGCAGGTCTTGCAAAAGTTACCCCTCGTTCCCCTCGTAGTTACCATGCATGGTGACTACGAGCAGTTTCTGGCTTTTTATCGACAAGGTCAGCATTACGTAATACCCAACTACCTTCACAAGCTGGCCGATGCCATCGCCCGAATCAATGGCATTGCGTATTTGTCAGAGCAAAATTTGGAAGTAATCAGGCCGGGAGTAGTGGCTGTTTCCGCCGGCCACGTGCGGGTGCGGCGCATTTATAACGGCCTCGAAGGTCGTTTCTCGGCCGATGCGGACAAATACACCCGGTCGCAGCTCAATATTGAGCCAGATGCGCTGGTGTTTGGCATGGTAGCCCGCGGGGTTCCGGAAAAAGGGTGGGAGCCGGTTATTCAAGCTTTTCAACGGCTTCGGCGGTTGTCGGCGCGGCCGATGAACCTGGTGCTGGTCGGAGCCAGTCCGTTTCTGAACCAGCTCCGCGAGGCGTACCGGGCAGACGAAGCGTTGCGTTTTCTGGGGTTTGTGGACAATCCAGTAGACTGCATCGCATCGTTTGACGTGGGAATCTTGGCTTCCTCGCTAAAGGAAAGCTTACCCAATTCAATTGCTGAATATTTGTTTTGCGGCAAAGGAGTCATTTCGACCGACGTGGGCGAAATCCGGCAGATGATTCGCACCGATGATGGGCAGGAAGCGGGTTTGCTTATTGATTTCCCTGCCCAGGGCCTAGCGGAGGTCGAACCACTTTACCAGGCCATGAAACGGTATGCCGAGGAGGAACACCTGCTGCGTAGCCACCAAGCGCTGGCCGCCCAGGCTTTTGCCAAATTCGAGATGAGCCGTTGCGTGCATGCGTACACGCAACTGTACGAGGATTGCGCTAAAAGTCTTTCTGCATGAGTGTTCCGGCCAATCAACCTCGTCGCAGCTTGTTGCTGCTCATTCCCAACCTCGGCCTGGGTGGGGCGCAGCGCGTCTTTCACGACCATAGCGTGGAACTGGCCAAGCACTACGCCGTGACGGAGGCCGTTTTCAACACCGAAGTCGGCGACCTGTACCCCAGCGGCAACGAGGTGGTGAGCCTGGAGGTAAGCGGGGGCGGCGGCCCGCTTGAAAAAATCCGCAACTTTGGCCGCCGCGTCGGGCGGCTGCGGGGCCTCAAGCGCCGCCTGCGAACCGACGTGTGCGTGAGCCACCTAGAAGGGGCCGACTACGTGAACCTGCTCAGCAAAGGCCCTGAGAAAGTGGTGCTCTGCATCCACGGGTCCAAGCTGCACGACGGCAACATTACCGGGTTAATCGGTTGGCTGCGTAAGAAAGTCCTCATGCCCGGCCTCTACAACCGCGCCGACAAAATCGTGACCGTGAGCCGCGACATCAACCCCGAGCTGATAAACGGCTTCGGGGTGAAGCCCGAGAAGTTGGTCACCATCAACAATTTTTTCGAGGTGGCCCAGATTGAGGCCAAATCACGGGAGCCGCTAACGGCCGCCGAGCAGGCCGTGTACGCGGCGGCGCCCGTGCTGGTCACCTCCGGCCGGCTGACCGCGCAGAAGAACCAAGCGCCGCTGCTCGACACCTTTGCCGCGCTCCTTTCGCGCCGGCCCGCCAAGCTGGTGTTTGTGGGGGACGGCGAGTTGCGCGACGACCTGACCCGCCGCGCCCGCCGCCTGGGCCTGCGGGTGTACGAGGCCTGGAACCGAGAGGCCCTGACCCCCGACTACGACGTGTATTTTGTGGGACTTCAGCAAAACCCCTTCAAGTACATCCGGCCGGCCGCCCTGTTTGTGTTCCCTTCAGCCTGGGAAGGGTTTCCGATGGCCCTGGGCGAAGCCATGATTTGCGGTGTTCCCGTTGTGACGGCTGACTGCCCCACCGGTCCCCGCGAAATGCTGGCCCCTGGCACTGGCACGCCGCCGACGCCCATTCGCAGAGCCGAAAGCGCCGAATTCGGTATGCTGATGCCCATGCTCAATCAGGCCGCCACCCTGGCCGCCGACCAAAGCGTTTGGACAGACACGTTGGAAGGACTGCTAAACGATGCGGCCGAGCGCGAACGGCTGGGCAGTTTGGCCAGCCAGCGCATGCAGGACTTTACCCGTGAAATAATATTTCGGCAGTGGATGGCCGTGCTTGAAGACGTGCTGACCTAATAAGCAGAACAGAAAACGGTGCACTCAGTACTCTCGTGCTTTCCAGAGGCGTGCGCTGTAGAGTGCTTCACAAAACATTTGCTGCTAAACTCACTAAATCATGAATGATTCATTTTCTATACTCGATAACGTAACGGTAATCATGGACAGGCAACTGTCCAGAGATAATTTGCTAGAGTTAAAATATTGGAAGCGTATCGTAGAAGAACTTGTTGCTAAACTGGATGTTAATGATTTGCAGCGGATACATTTCTATCTGATTTTTGGGAACCAGCCGGTGGTAATAGAAGACGCTGATGCTGTTCTTAATGTGTTTCTCATAACTGACGAGCGCCAGACACCGCGACCAAATCTTTATGATGGTAACAACATCATATTTCAGTCTTATTATTCAGAACTAGTATTTGGCAAAGTATATTCGAACCTTTTTGCTTTTCCGTTGGGATATAATGGGCACCTGGACTTAGACAGCCCCGTACCTTTCTCCGAACGAAAAATAAATGTTTTCTTTTCGGGGAACCTTCATAAAGGACGCCGGGAAATGTTCAATTTTTACAGTTATCTTCGATATTTGCCTTTTTTCGCGCAACACCGCTTGCAGGAGAGAATCAAGTCTGTCTACGACAACAAGTATCCGAGCTCATACATACGGTTTACTAGCGGGTTTGCACGGGGATTGAGCTTAGTAGAATACGCCGACTATATTAAGAATTCTAAAATAGTGCTTACGCCGCGTGGCTCGATTGCCGAAGAATGCTTTCGGCATTACGAAGCAATGAAATGCGGCTGCATAGTGGTATCAGAGCGACTCCCGGAAAATCATTTCTTTGTCGGTTCACCCATTATTCAAGTTGATACCTGGAATGATGCTGATAAAATCATAAAAAATTTACTCGAAAATCCGGCGAAAATGCAGAAGTTACACCTGGCATCTTTGCAGTGGTGGCAGGAGGTGATGTCGGAGTCGGCAGTTGCCAATTACATGGCGGGAATTATAGGTAAATACGGTAGTCAAAATATTGACTAGTATTAATATTGAATCCATTTCAATGCGGGCTGGCTCATGGCTCGTGCACTACCTTAACTAATCTTGTTCTGATGCGCCTGAATTCCGGTCTAACGGTGTTGGTAGTCGACAATTCCCGGGCTGTTACTGGGGCCCTCAACGCCTTGCGCCACGCCACGAGCCCGTTGCGCGAGCAGTTTGCTTTTGCCTACGTGCTGCCCACCGGAAGCACCGGTCGGGCCATTTTGGAGGCCGACGGCTACCGCGTGTACGAGCTGCCCTTTGTGGAAATCAGCCGCCGCCCGGCCGATTTGCTGCGCTACCTGCCCATGCTGCTGCTCAACGGCTGGCGCCTGCGCCAGTTGGCGCGGCGCGAGCGGGCCGCGGTGGTCCACCTCAACGATTTCTACAACCTGACCGGCTACGTGGCGCGGTGGCTCAGCCTGGGCCGGCTCCGGGTGCTCACGCACGTGCGCTTCTTGCCCCACACGCTGCCCCAACCACTGGCGCGCACCTGGCGCTGGCTGGCCGAGCACGCGGCCCAGCAGGTGCTGTGCGTGTCGGACGCGGTGCGGACCTACTTCGCGCCGGGCCACGCCCGGGTGCACACCGTGTACGACCCCTTGCCCGCGCACGGGGAGCAATGGCCGCCGCACGCGGTGTTGGATGGCTTGGACCGCCCCGTACGGCTGCTTTACCTCAGCAACTACATCCGGGGCAAGGGCCAAAACTTTGCGTTGGAGGCGTTTCGCATTGCCTACGCCCGGAATTCAAACCTGCGCCTTCATTTCGTGGGGGGCGACATGGGCATGAGCAAAAACCAGGGATTCCGCCGCGAGTTGGAAGCCGCCGCGCAGGCAGCGGGGTTGACCGAAGCAGTTCATTTTGATGGCTTTGCTACCGACACCGAAGCGGCGATGAAGGCGCACGACGTCGTGCTTAATTTCTCGGAGGCCGAGTCGTTTTCCCTCACCTGCCTCGACGCGCTGTACTACGGCGTGCCGTTGATTGCCACTGATTGCGGCGGCCCCGCCGAGCTTTTTGAGGCCGGTAGGTCGGGCTTGCTCGTACCCAACCGCGACGTGTCGGCCATGGCCGCGGCCATTAACGAACTAGCGAGTGACTGTGCTTTGCGCCGGCAGTTTTCGGTGGCCAGTCGCATTTTTGTGCGCCAAAAGTTTGCACCGGCCCGCACGTACGAGCAATTGAGAGATTGCTACAACCGGGTACTTGCCCGCGGATGAGGTATCTAATGCCGACTTTAGCTGCTCGTTTTATCTGTATTCTGCCTGAGCGGTAACCCGCACTTCCAATGACCTCCACGGCCCCTGTTTTGCTTTCCGTGGTGAGCCCGGTGTATTGCGGCGAAGCCATGGTGGTCGAGTTGGTGCAACGCCTAGTGGCTGCGCTGGAAACCATTTCGCCCCGGTTTGAAATCATTTTAGTCGACGACCGGAGCCCCGACAATTCCTGGGGTTGTATTCGGGAGGCAATGGCCCGCGACCCGCGGGTGCACGGCCTGCGCCTGAGCCGTAATTTTGGCCAGCACCGCGCCATCACGGCGGGGCTCGACCGGTGCCGGGGCGAGTGGGTGGTGGTGCTCGATTGCGACCTACAGGACCGACCGGAGGAAATTCCGGCCTTGTTTGCCGAAGCCCAGCGCGGCTACGACCTCGTGCTGGCCCGGCGCTTCAATCGGCAGGACCAATGGAGCAAAAAGCTGCTCTCGCGGCTGTTCTACCGCGTGCTGTCGTACCTCACCGAAACCCCGCAGGACCCGGCAGTAGCCAATTTTGGCATCTACCACCGCCGGGTGATTACGGCCGTGCTCACCATGCGCGAGAGCATTCGCTACTTCCCCACCATGGTGCGCTGGGTGGGCTTCCGCCCCGGCTACCTGGCCGTGACGCACGCCGAGCGCCCCGCTGGCCGCAGCAGCTACGGGCTGAGCCAGCGCCTGCACCAGGGGCTTGATATTTTGCTGGCGTATTCGGACAAACCGTTGCGCCTAGCTGTGAAGCTGGGCCTGTTGCTATCAAGCGGCGCATTTTTGTTTGTGCCCATCACGCTGCTGCGCTATTGGACCGGTCGAATCGACCAACCTGGTTACACTAGTTTGATTATTTCCATCTGGTTCTTTTCGGGGCTGCTGCTTTCGGTGCTGGGCATGGTAGGGCTGTACATCGGCAAAACGTTTGAGCAAGTCAAAAACCGGCCCTTGTACATCGTCGACGAGGAGGTCAGCGACGAGTAGTCGCCCGCTGTGCCGCGCTGCCCGGCGACCCGGCTGGTGGCCGTTCGGGGCGATGCTGCCGGTTGCGACGGTTGCGGGTGAGGCCGGGGCCGGCCGTACCTTTGCCGGCCTTCCCGCTGCGCATGCTTCCCGCCATCCCCTTTAACAAACCGTATTTTTCCGGCAACGAAACCCGCTACATCGAGCAAGCGGTGCGCTCCGGTAAAATCTCCGGCGACGGGATGTTCACGCAGCGGGTGCACGCCTTTTTTGAGCACCAGTTAGGATTTCGCAAGGCACTGCTCACCACCTCGTGCACCGACGCCTTGGAAATGGCGGCCCTGCTACTCAACATCAAGCCCGGCGACGAGGTAATTATGCCGGCCTTCACCTTCGTGAGCACGGCCAATGCCTTCGTGCTGCGCGGCGCCAAAGTGGTGTTCGCCGACAGCACCGCGCTCAACCCCAACCTGGATGCGGCCGCCCTCGAAGGCCTGGTCACGCCGCGCACGCGCGTCATTGTGCCGGTGCACTACGCCGGCATTGCCTGCGACATGGCCGCCGTGCAGGCGGTGGCGCAGCGGCACGGGCTGGCGGTGGTGGAAGACGCCGCCCACGCCATCGACAGCTGCTACCGCGGGCAGCCGCTGGGCAGCCTGGGTACGCTGGCCGCCTTTTCGTTTCACGAAACCAAGAACATCATTTCCGGCGAAGGCGGCCTGCTGGTCGTCAACGATGCGGACCTGAACGCCCGGGCCGAGGTGATTCGCGAGAAGGGAACCACCCGCTCGGCGTTTTTTCGGGGCGAGGTGGACAAGTACGGCTGGGTGGACGTGGGCTCGTCGTTTTTGCCTTCCGACATCATTGCCGCCTTTCTATGGGCTCAGATTGAGAACCTCACCGATATTCAGCGCCAGCGCCGGGCTATCTGGCAGCGCTACTACGCGGCCCTTGAACCGCTGCGCGCGCGCGGCATCGGCCTGCCCGCACTGCCGAATTATGCCACCAATAACGGGCACCTGTTCTACCTCGTATGCCGCAGCCTGACCGAGCGCACAGCCCTTATTATCCATCTCCGGCAACGCGACATCCTGGCTGTTTTCCACTACCTCCCATTGCATAAGAGCGCCTATTATGCTGCCCAGCACGACGGCCGGGCCCTGCCCTGGGCCGACCACTATGCCGATTGCCTGGTACGCCTGCCCTTGTTCTACGAATTGAGCGAGACGGCGCAGGACCGCGTCATCGCGGCGGTGCTGGGCTTTTACCGGCCGCATTAATTTTCATTCGTGCGCATCTTATTTCTCGTTCCCTATCCGCCCGGCCGGGCTCCGTCGCAGCGCTTCCGCTTCGAGCAATACCTTCCCGCGCTCACGGCCCAGGGCCATTACTACCGGTTGGCGCCCTTTATTTCGGTGGCCACCTGGACCATCCTCTACCAACCCGGCCACGCCATAACCAAGGCCATGGGCATTTTGGGTGGGTTCGGGCGCCGGTTGGGGCTGTTGTTCACGGTGCCCGGCTACGATTTTATTTTCATCCACCGCGAAGCCGCGCCCGTTGGCCCCCCGCTGTTCGAGTGGTTCATCGCCAAGGTGCTGGGCAAGAAAATTATCTACGACTTCGACGACGCCATCTGGCTGGCCAATACATCAGAGGCCAATAAGATTGCGGCGGGGGTAAAATGGCACCACAAGGTGGCCGACATCTGCCGCTGGGCCTATAAAAACAGCTGTGGCAACGCCTATCTGGCGGATTACGCCCGGCAGTTCAACCCCCGTGCCCTAATCAACCCCACGACCATCGACACGGTGCATCTGCACAACCGAGTGCGCGACCAGGCCGCGCCCGGTCGGCTCGTTATTGGCTGGACAGGTACGCATTCCACGCTCAAGTATCTGGAGCAAGTGGTGCCCGTGCTGGCCAAGTTAGAGGAGGAAGGGCTAGACTTTGAATTCAGGGTTATTTCCAACCAGCCGCCGGCACTGCCGCTACGCTCACTGGTGTTTCTTCCGTGGCGCAAAGACACAGAAATTGCTGACTTGCTGGGTTTTCACGTGGGGCTGATGCCGCTGGAAAATGACCTTTGGGCCAAGGGCAAATGTGCCTTTAAAGCGCTGCAGTACATGGCCCTGGGCATTCCCGCGCTGGTGTCGCCCGTGGGCATGAACACCGAAGTGGTGCAGCACGGCCAGAACGGTTTCGTGTGCGCCACCCCGGCCGAGTGGGAGGCCAGCCTGCGGCAGTTGCTGGCCGACGCCGGCCTGCGGCAGCGTCTCGGCGTGGCCGCCCGGGCCACCATCGAGCAGCGCTACTCGGTGCGGGCCAACACCCCAAACTTCCTGGGTTTATTTTCCTAAGCCCGCGCCAGTTGCGCAGAAGCCCCCGCCGCTTGGAGCTTCCCGGTTCGTGCTTTGGTCAGGGGCAAAGTAATGCTCTGCAGAATATAGAGCCCGCTCAAGTAAAAAGGCATTAGGGGAATTTTATACCGAACCAGCGTGCCAAAGTTGCCGCTGGAAATGCCCACAGAGATGGCAAATATCAGGCTGAACACAAAGCAAAGCGTGAGTATGGGCACCCCGCTGATGGCACGAAGTGTTTTGCGAAGCCCCACTCGCCACAGGATGCGCAGCGTGAGTAGCAGAAAGTACGTGGCCTCCAGCGCCGAGAGGGCCATGGTGGGGTTGCGGGCCTCCCACAGAAAAGGCCTAAACAAAGACACCACCACGGCTTGAGGCGCCAGCTTCATCATGCCCCCAATAGTACCGTCCTGCTCGCCAATACTGTAGCCAGAGCCCTTTTCGTTTTGGCTGACCTGCAACAGGTATTCTTGCGTCAATTTGCTCTGGGCACCGATGTTGTCAATGTTGAACCGGGCATCCGCGGCAGAAAGCTGGGCGAGGGCGTATAGCGCCACCAATCCGCCCACGCCCAGAAACAACGGCTTGGCCAGCCAGCGCACCGCCACGCTGCGAATCTGGCTGTTGTATTCGTTGAACATCCACAGCAATGCCGGCGGCATAAAGGCTAATAGGATGTATGTTTTCATCGAGAAAATAACTCCGGCTGCGGCGAGCCCCAGTAACAAACAGCGCGGAATGTTTCGCCGCTCGATGGCGCCCCGGTAAAAGGCGTAAAACAACCAGCCGAGCGCCCCCATGCACAAAGAGTCTTTGAGCAAGCCGGACCCCCAAAAAAACACCGAAGGCAAAAAAAACACGGCAATGGCTAGTTCCTTGTAGGCTTGCGGCCGAATCTTGGCAAAAGTTATGTACATAACCCACATGCCGGTGAAAGTAGTGACCGCAAATAGCACGGCAATTACCGTGTAAGTGTTGAAGCTCAACAGCGCAAACACCGCCGCCACCCGCACTACAAAATACTCGTTGCTGCCGCGTCCGAACCACGTTAACTGGTCGGTGTACTTACTGATGGCCGGGGTCACGTCACCCGGCGTGGTGACCAGTTCCCAACCCGCTGCGAACGAGTCGCCGAAGGCGTGGTACACAATGCCCGCGTGCCGGTAGTAATTATTGGTATCGCCACCGTACAGCGTATGGTATAAAATTCCGAGCGCAATTGCTCCAATTAGTTTTACGGTGAGGGCGGGGATGAAGTATTTCTTGGTGTATCTATTAGTTACGGATGCACGAATGTTAAATGCAACCAAGTAAATAATTGCCAAGTATATTGGGGTAATATACAGGTCTTTTAATTCCATAATTACCAAATTTATCTACTTTTCCGCAAATACACTTTGGCCTCCTTATACTGTTCGGATTTATGGTCTGCTTTCTCGGCCACAACCGTGTAATAACGCTTCGCGGCAGCGGAGTCTTTTTCCTTCACGGCCAAGCGCGCCAGGTTCGCGTTGGCGAATAAGTAAAATCCGCCGGCGGTATCGCCGGTGCTCTCCGAAAAGACAATGCACCGCTGGTAATAGTCGCGGGCTTTGGCTACGTCGCGGTAGCGGTTTTGCATCAGGTAGCCCAGGAAATAGCTGGCGTAGCGGCCGCTGATGCCTTCGTACCCCGGCAGGCCCCGGTTGATTTTATCCAGAATGTCGCGGCTCACCCGTTCGCAATCGGCAAATTCGCCCTGGTCGTACGCGAGCAGGGCGTAGAAGCGCTGGAAATAGCCGTTGTCGGGAAACGTATTGGCCAAAAGCCGGGCCACGGGCATGGCCTCTTCGGCGTTGTTTTCCTCGTTTTTGAGGATGCGCATGAGGAAAACCCGCGCCTCGGTGGCGGTGTAAAAACCATTGGCGGCCACGCTGCGCAGCTGCTGCATGCCCAGCTTTTTATCGCCCTTGGGAAAGAACAGCAGCACCGGTTTCAGCAGCGGGTAATTTTCCGGAATCCAGACGGCGTAGTAATTAAACAGCGCCTGCCCGAATTGAAATTCGGGGCTCAGGCCGTTGGCTTCCTGACTCTTCTTTAAAAAATTGAGGGAACGCCGGGAACTCACCGTGGCCTTGCGCCAGTCGTGGCGCTCGGCGTGCAGCCGCGCGTCGAACCCGTAGGCGGCGGAAAGGAAAAAGCTGGCTTCGTAGTTGTTGTTGTCGACGTCGTACATCCGCTGGGCCTTGGTGATGGCCGTGTCCATGTAAGCGAAGAAAATCTTGTCGTACTGCAAGGTCTGAAAATTGGTGGGCATGATTTTCCACCACGAACTCAGCCCCAGCAGGAAGTACGGCATGGGGTGGTTGGGGTAGCGCCGCCGCAGCGAGCGAAACTGCTTTTCCGCCCGGTCGTACTTGAAGTTGTAAATGTTGTGCACCGCCCCGTCCAGCTCCAGCTGAATGTCCTTGTCCAGCAGCAGCCACCCCTTGGTGTCGATGGCCGAGGGCAGCACACCCACGGTGTCGAGCGCCACCGTCTGCATCGGGGGCGGAACGCGGATTGTATCTGAACCCTGGGCCCTGCCGAGCAGGGGCAAGAAAAGGAGCCCCCAGCAGATACAAAACAGCAAACGCAGCATAAAGAAAAAGTCGAAGGCGGGCCCCGGCCGCTTATCGGCCATAATGGGGGCAGCGTAAGCGGGCCCGCTAAAGTACGGACTTTGGCCTAGCTTTGAGCGGACTTCTCTTCGCCCATGCAGCTGCTTCGTTCCCTTTGCCGCGTGCCGGCCCCCGCCGGCAACGAGGGCACCCTGGCCCGCTTCGTGCTCGACTACGCGCGGCGGGAGCAAGCGCGCTGGCAGCACCGACCCCAAATCATCGCCGATGACCGGTTTCAAGACTGCGTATTGCTGGTGTTTGGGCGGCCGCGCACGGCCGTGTTTGCTCACCTCGACAGTATTGGGTTTACCGTGCGCTACGGCCGGCAGTTGGTGCGCATTGGGGGGCCCCAGGCCGAGGCCGGGTGCCGTTTGGTAGGAAACGATTCGCAAGGAGAAGTAGATTGTACGCTAACCATTGACGACCAAACCGGTGAACCGGGCTACGCGTTCCACCGCGACATTGACCGCGGCACCGAGCTCACCTTCTACTGCGACTTCCGCGAAACCGCCACCACGGTGCAGAGCTGCTACCTCGACAACCGCCTCGGCGTCTGGAACGCCCTGCGCCTGTGCGAGACGCTGGAGCACGGCGTCGTGGCCTTTTCGTGCTGGGAAGAGCACGGCGGCGGCTCAGTGGCTTACCTGGCGAAGTTTATTCACGAAACCTACGGCGTGCGCCAGGCGCTGATTTCCGACATCACCTGGGTTTCGGAGGGCGTGCGCGCCGGCCAGGGCTGCGCCATCTCGCTGCGCGATTCGCTCATCCCGCGCCGCGCCTACGTCGACCGCGTCCGGGCCATTGCGGCGGCGTCGGGCATCGCGCACCAACTGGAAGTGGAGGGTGGCGGCGGCTCCGACGCCGCGGAGCTGCAGCGGGCTGCCGCGCCCTGGGACTGGTGCTTCGTGGGCGCCCCCGAGGCCCACGTGCACACGCCCGATGAGCTGGTGGACAAGCGCGACATCGCCAGCATGTTGGCGCTGTACCAGGCTTTGATGCGCGAACTGTAATCCGCCGCCAGTACCTTTGAGGGCTATGGCTACAAGTTTATCCACCGCAGTACCAGTGCCTAAACAAAACCCAGCTCCTCGACTGCTTAGCTACCAAGAACTGGATATTTTACACGCTTTACGCGGTTTTTGTGCCTTTTACGTCGTTATATTTCACGCTAAATTTATCCTTTGGTCGGGGGGGACGGAGTACCTCCGGGTTTTTCCCCGTGCCAATTGGACGCCCGTTCAGTACGTAAGCTTTGCGGCCGACATGCTTAGTTCTGCGGGGTACGAAATGGTAATTTTTTTCTTCGTGCTGTCGGGCTTCTTCATTCGCTACGCACAATTGAAGAAGCACCGCTCCGCGTTGCGGTTCTATTTAAACCGAGTGGTGCGGATTTATCCACCCTATTTAGTGTCGTTGGTGCTGGGCGCAATGATACTTGCCTACCTGGCACTGGCCCACCCAGAGTTGCTCACCACTGGCGCTCGCCGCGAACTCAACGCCAGTTTGCTGGTGGCCTGGCACGAAATTCATCCGTTCACAGTCACTGCACTGGGCCGGGCGCTGTGGTTTCTAAAGCCACAGGAACAGTTTTTTGGCTACAACGGCGTGTATTGGTCGCTACTGCCCGAGGCGCTTTTTTATTTATCGGTGCCGCTGGCTTTCTGGCGCGTTCGCTACTACTACGCCATTTCGGCGGCCTGTTATGCGTTCGGCATGGTGGCGGCCAACCTACACATTGAAGGCGGTGCCTGGGGTGATTTTTTGTTTGTATACAACGGCTATTTCGCCCTAGGCGTCGGTCTGTACGACATCGTCACCTCCCGTCCCAGGTGGTTGGACCTGTTCCGGCGGGCCAATGGCTACGGTCTGGCCCTGGGCATTACTGCTCTCCTGGGCCTGCTCATCATTGCGGCCGCGCTGCATCTGCGGGTGCTGTCGGGGGCACTGGCGTCGCTGTTGGCGGTGCTGAATGTTTCGGTGTTGCTGGCCGGGCGCGTGCGCCGACAAAATCTTTTAATTCGGTTGTTTCACGAAGTTGGTATATTCAGTTTTTCCTTATATCTCTACCACTTTCCCTTATTGCTGCTCAGCTACGCTGGTTTGGTCGCTTTCACCGGCGAGCTGGTCAACTACACCCGGTACTACTGGCTGGCTGTTCCGCTGGTAACGGCCGGCTGCTTCGCGCTCTACTACGTCACGGAGCGGCCGGCGGTGCGCTACTTTCGAGGGACTTGACGGCGAGGTGGTTTCCGCGCCAATTTCCGCTATTTTGCGAACCCGAAACTGCTTACTCTCTTAATTCTTCGCTCTTTCCCCCTTTCTATGACTCCATATCTGTACGCAGTGCCCGCACTGGGCATTTTCGCGTTGTTCTACACCTGGCTGCGGGCCGGCTGGGTGACCAAACAAGACGCCGGTGATGAGCGCATGACCACCATTGCCGGCTACATTGCCGACGGCGCCATTGCCTTCCTCAAAGCCGAATACAAAGTACTGGCCCTGTTTGGGCTCATTGCCGGGGCCTTCTTGTTCTATCTGGGCAGCACCAGCGGCAACTCCAGTCCCGTCATCGTCATTGCTTTCCTGATTGGCGCGGTGTTCTCGGCCCTGGCCGGCTTCATCGGGATGAAAATTGCCACCAAGGCCAACGTACGCACCGCCCAGGCCGCCAAAACCAGCCTCAGCACCGCACTGAACGTGTCCTTTTCGGGCGGCTCGGTGATGGGCATGGGCGTGGCCGGCCTGGCCGTGCTCGGCCTGGGCTCGTTGTTCATCATCTTCTACCAGATGTTCGTGCCCAGCGGCCTGGCCAACGGGCTGGAGATGGAAAAAGCCCTGGAAGTCCTCACCGGCTTTTCGCTGGGGGCCGAAAGCATTGCCCTGTTTGCCCGCGTGGGCGGCGGCATCTACACCAAAGCGGCCGACGTGGGCGCCGACCTCGTGGGCAAAGTCGAAGCCGGCATCCCGGAAGACGACCCCCGCAACCCCGCCACCATCGCCGACAACGTGGGCGACAACGTGGGCGACGTGGCCGGCATGGGCGCCGACTTGTTCGGCTCCTACGTGGCCACCATCCTGGCCACCATGGTGCTAGGCCGGGAGGTGACCGTGACCAACGACCAGTTCGGCGGGCTGTCTCCGATTTTTCTGCCCCTGGCCATTGCCGGC
This sequence comes from Hymenobacter sp., assembly GCF_031398885.1. GTDB lineage: Bacteria > Bacteroidota > Bacteroidia > Cytophagales > Hymenobacteraceae > Hymenobacter. The sequence goes on along the minus strand of NZ_JANNOD010000005.1, from coordinate 33,379 downwards.
ATGGGCATCCTGGCTTCGCTCATTGGCATTTTGTGCGTGCGGGTAAAGGAAGGCGGCAACGTGCAGGCGGCGCTCAACCTGGGCAACTACGTGGCGGTGGTCGTGTCGGGCATTGCCTCTTACTTTTTGATTACTTGGATTTTGCCGGCGGGCCGTTTCACCATTCGCAACGTGTCGTTTGATGCCCTGCACGTGTTTTACGCCGTGGTGGTGGGCTTGGTGGTGGGCACGCTCATCAGCATCATCACCGAGTACTACACCGCCATGGGCAAGCGCCCGGTGAACAGCATCGTGCAGCAAAGCAGCACCGGCCACGCCACCACCGTCATCGGCGGCATCGCCGTGGGCATGGAATCCACGGTGCTGCCCATTCTGGTGCTGGCCGCCGGCATCGTGCTCAGCTTTAAGGCCGCGGGCTTGTACGGGGTGGCCATTGCCGCCGCCGGCATGATGGCCACCACCGCCATGCAGCTGGCCATCGACGCCTTCGGCCCCATTGCCGACAACGCTGGCGGCATCGCCGAAATGAGCGACTTGCCGAAGGAAGTGCGCGAGCGGACCGACATCCTCGACGCCGTGGGTAACACCACCGCCGCCACTGGCAAAGGTTTCGCCATTGCCTCGGCGGCCCTCACTTCGCTGGCGCTGTTCGCGGCGTTCATGGGCACGGCCAACATCGACACCATTGACATCAGCAACGCCGACGTGCTGGCCGGCCTGTTCGTGGGCGCCATGATTCCGTTCATCTTTTCGGGCCTGGCCATTGCGGCCGTGGGCCGCGCGGCCATGGCCATGGTGCAGGAAGTGCGCCGGCAGTTCCGCGAGATTCCGGGCATCATGGAAGGCACGGCCCGGCCGGAATACGAGAAATGCGTGGCCATCTCGACCCAGGCGGCCATTCGCGAAATGATTTTGCCCGGCGCCATCGCCTTGCTCACGCCCATCATCGTGGGTTTCCTGTTTGGGCCCAAGGTGCTGGGCGGCCTGCTGGCCGGCGTGACCGTGAGCGGCGTGCTGATGGCTATTTTCCAGAGCAACGCCGGTGGGGCCTGGGACAACGCCAAGAAGTCCTTTGAAAAAGGCGTGCTGGTGAATGGCAAAATGGAGTACAAGGGCTCCGACGCCCACAAGGCTTCCGTGACGGGCGACACCGTGGGCGACCCGTTCAAGGATACTTCGGGCCCGAGCATGAACATCCTCATCAAGCTGATGAGCATCGTGTCGCTGGTCATCGCGCCCCACATCGCCGAGAAGGGCGGCGAGCGCGGCATGGCCCCGGCAAAGCCGGAAGACCGGCGCGTCGAGGTTGCCACCCAGCCCCGCCTGCGCTGCGCCGAAACCGTGGCCCCGGCCGCGGCCCGCGTAGTTTACACGGTGCTGCGCGAGGTGAAGTAATATCATCGGTTTGGCCGGGTTCGGCTGATTTCGCGGATGCTGGCCGGTGCTTTACTCTGCTAAAAAATGTCAATGAAGGCCGCTACCGTCTCGGGGGAGGCCTTTTTGCTGGCAATGGTTGAAACGAGCCAGGCTTTTTTAGTCGACGGGTGGGCAAATTCCGCCGCGGCTGCCGCACCGCTGGCCCTGCGTGAAAGTCGCAAAATCCGACTAAATCCGTGAGTAGCTTTGCGGCTCAGTTTCCTCGCGCCTTGCATGGGTTCTCCCCACATCACCATCCACCAAAAAGCATTTCGGCCGTACTTGTCCGCGGCGGCGCTGGACGAGGCCGTGACGGCGCTGGCCGCCCGCCTCAGCGCCGATTACGCCGGGCGCGAGCCCTTGTTCGTGGTGGTGCTCACGGGCGCGTTCATGTTCGCGTCGGACCTGCTCAAGCGGATGACCGAGCCCTGCGAAATCGTCTTCATCCGGGTGGCCTCCTACGAGGGCACGGCGAGCAGCGGGGTGGTGCAGGAAATTCTGGGATTGCGCGAGGACGTGCAGGGCCGCCACCTGGTCGTAGTGGAGGACATCGTGGACACGGGCACCACCATGCACCAGTTATTGCCCACGCTGCTGGCCAAAGGGCCGGCTTCGGTCGAAATTGCCACGCTGTTTTCCAAGCCCGCCAGCCTGCGGCACGACATCGCCCTGCGCTACGTGGCCCTGGAAATCCCCAACGACTTCGTGGTGGGCTACGGGCTTGACTACGACGGCCTGGGCCGCAACCTGCCCGACGTATACGTGGCCGTGTGAGGCCGAGCGGGCGGTTCTTTTGTTACCGATTGATTAACTTGCCCAAACCCACCCATCCATTCTCCCTCGCGCAACCTTCTTTGTTCATGTTGAATATCGTGCTGTTCGGCCCGCCCGGTGCCGGCAAAGGAACCCAGAGCCAGAAGCTCATTGCCCACTACCACCTTGTGCACCTGAGCACCGGCGACCTGCTGCGCGCCCAGATTGCCCAGGGCACCGAGCTCGGCCTGACCGCCAAAAAACTCATGGACGAAGGCCTGCTGGTGCCCGACGAGGTGGTGATTGGCATGATAGGCCACGCCCTGCAAACCAACCCGCAGGCCGCAGGCTTCATCTTCGACGGTTTCCCGCGCACGGTGGCCCAAGCCGAGAGCCTTGACCGCCTCATGGCCGCCCACCACACCACCATCGGCTGCATGATTGCGCTGGAAGTGGCCGAGGAAGAGCTGGTGACCCGCCTGCTGGAGCGCGGCAAAACCAGCGGTCGCCCCGACGACCAGGACGAGAGCAAAATCCGCCGCCGGGTGACGGTCTACAACACCGAAACCGCCCAGGTGGCCGGATACTATGCCGCTCAACAAAAATTCCACGCCCTGAACGGCATCGGCCCGATTGACACCATCTTCGGCCAAATCTGCGGCCTCGTCGACCAGCACAAGGCCGCCGCCCCCGAAAGTCCGGCCGCCGCCACGCGCGAAGTGCAGGCCTGACTCCGAATGAAGAATTAGGAATGAGAAATGATGAATTGCGGGGCAGAAGCTAAGCGCAACGCTCAGCTTCTGCCCCGCAATTTTTTTCAGTCCTCCAATTTTTAATTCTTAATTTTTAATTATTAATTCCCTCCCGTGGCCAGCAATAACTTCATCGATTACGTCAAGCTCATCTGCCGCTCGGGCAAGGGCGGGGCGGGCTCGCACCACTTTTTCCGGGCCAAGGGCCTGCCCAACGGCGGCCCCGACGGCGGCGACGGCGGCCGCGGCGGCCACATCATCCTCGAAGGCAATTCCCAGCTCTGGACCCTGCTGCACCTGCAATACCAGAAGCACGTCTTTGCCAAGGACGGCGAGGGCGGGGGCGAAAACCTACGCAGCGGCGCGCAGGGGGAGGACATTGTGCTGCAAGTGCCGCTGGGCACCGTGGCCCGCGACCCGGAAGGTGGCCAACTGCTCGAAATCACGGAGCACGGCCAGCGGCTGGTGCTGGTGCCCGGCGGGCGCGGCGGCTGGGGCAACGACCATTTCAAGAACTCCATCAACCAGGCGCCCACCTACGCCCAGCCCGGCGAGCCGGCCATCGAGGCCATCATCATCCTGGAGCTGAAGCTGCTGGCCGACGTGGGCCTGGTGGGCTTCCCCAACGCGGGCAAGAGCACGCTGCTCTCGGTGGTGTCGGCGGCCAAGCCCAAGATTGCCGACTATGCCTTCACCACGCTGGTGCCCAACCTGGGCGTGGTGGCCTACCGCGACTATAAATCCTTCGTGATGGCCGACATTCCCGGCATCATCGAGGGCGCGGCCGAGGGCAAGGGCTTGGGCACCCGCTTCCTGCGCCACATCGAGCGCAACTCCATGCTGCTCTTCATGATTGCCTGCGACTCGCCCGACATCGCGGCCGAGTACCAGGTGCTGCTCGGCGAGCTGGAGCAGTTCAATCCCGAGCTGCTGGAGAAGCGCCGCCTGCTGGCCATCACCAAAACCGACATGATTGACGAGGAGCTGGAGACGGAGATGCGCCTGGCGCTACCGGAAGGCGTGCCGGCTATTTTCATCTCTAGCCTGGCGAACAAGAACATTGTGCAGTTGAAGGACCTGATTTGGAAGGCGCTGCACGAGTAGTGTTGACTGGATACTTATCCTGTTATCCAGAAGCCAACGATGGTTAACACAAGTATTCCATAGGCTGCGACGGTAGCCGTAGCAGTGCGGCGGTAGACAGCAAAGGCAAACCCAATCAGTGCAGGAATGGTGAACAGGCTAGATATCAGACAATAACGGGCATAAAGCTCTGCCGATTGGTAATGAGCTACGCCTGCAACTGGCCCTTCGCTTCCAAAAGGGTATTGGGTTATATCCTTCGGGTTGGCTACAATGCCAACTACATACCACTCGTGAACGTTTATCAAAGCTAACAGAAGGATTATCAGAAGCCCTGGAAGAATCTTGCCAAAAGCAATTAGGTTGGATACTGTGGGATTAGGAGTTATTTCCATTTGGTACTTACGGAAACTAGGAAGTTGGAAAGTGAAAGTAACATATTCCTCATTGTTGCCCGTGCCACTATGGCAGCCCGCCGCCCTTTGGCAAGTGAATTGCGCCCGCCGCTTGACTAACCGGCTAACCCCGTGAAAAACCCCTTCCGACGAATATTCCCCAAGATGGCTGACGAACACACCTTGCCCCACGACGACAACCTGACCGCTGACCCCGCCCACGCCGCTGGCGAAATGGCCGATGCGGAGGTCGAAATTACCGACCCGGACATGACGGCCACCGGCGCGCCCCACGCCGAAGCCACCCGCACTGACGCCGAGCTGGCCGACCTCAAGGACAAGTACCTGCGCCTGGCCGCCGAGTTTGAGAACTACAAGCGCCGCACCACCAAGGAGCGGCTGGAGCTGTTCAAAACCGCTAGTCAGGAGCTGATGGTGGCCTTGCTGCCGGTGCTGGACGACTTTGAGCGCGCCCGCCACGCCACCCAGGATACGACCGATGCCAACGCCGTGCGCGACGCCATTGAGATTATTCAGGGCAAGCTGAACAAAACGCTGCAACAAAAGGGTCTGACCGCCATGGAAGCCAAGGGCGGCGACTTCGATGCCGAGCTGCACGAGGCCATCACCCAGATTCCGGCGCCCAGCGACGACTTGCGCGGCAAGGTGGTCGACGAGGTGGAGAAGGGCTACTACTTGGGCGACAAGGTGATTCGCCACGCCAAAGTGGTGCTGGGGCAGTGAGTTGAAATAGAATGCAATAATTTAAATGAACGTCATGCTGAGCGCAGCCGAAGCATCTCGCTTGGGTTGCTAACTCAACGAAGCGGGCGAGATGCTTCGGCTGCGCTCAGCATGACGTTTAATTGAAAACCCGACGATGGCTACGAAGCGCGATTATTACGAAATATTAGGTATTGCCAAGAATGCGGCGGCGGACGAAATCAAGTCGGCCTACCGCAAGATGGCCATCAAGTACCACCCCGATAAGAACCCCGACGACCCCACGGCCGAGGACAAGTTCAAGGAGGCGGCCGAGGCCTACGAGGTGCTGAGCAACGCCGACAAGCGCGCGCGCTACGACCGCTACGGCCACCAGGGCATGGGCGGCAACGGCGGCGGCCCGCAGAACATGGAGGACATCTTCTCGCAGTTCGGCGATATTTTCGGCGGCGGTGGGGGCTTCGACGGTTTCTTTGGTGGGCGCCAGGGCGGCGGGCGGCGGCAGCGCAAGGGCTCCAACCTGCGCATCAAGCTCAAGCTCGACCTGGAGGAAATTGCCAACGGCGTCGAGAAGAAAATCAAGGTGAAGCGCTACGTGGCCTGCCCGCCCTGCGGCGGCACCGGCGCCAAAAACGGCACCGAGCTTAAAACCTGTCCCACCTGCCAGGGCCAGGGCCAGACCAAGCGCGTGGTGAACACCATGCTCGGCCAGATGGTGAGCAGCAGCACCTGCCCCACCTGCAACGGCGAGGGCAAAACCGTGACCGCCACCTGCGACGTGTGCAAGGGCGACGGCCGCCAACTCAACGAGGAGGTCATTCCCATCAACATCCCGGCGGGCGTGGCCAACGACATGCAGCTGAGCATGAGCGGCAAGGGCAACTACCCCGAGCGCGGCGGCGTGCCCGGCGACCTGCTCATCCAGATTGAGGAGGAGCCGCACGAATTCCTGAAGCGCGACGGCAACAACATCATGTTCGAGCAGTACATCTCCTTCGTGGACGCCGCCCTGGGTGCCAGCCTGGAGGTGCCCACCATCGAGGGCAAGGTGAAAATCAAGGTGGACCCCGGCACCCAGCCCGGCAAAATCCTGCGCCTGCGCGGCAAGGGCATCAAGGACCTGAACGGCTACGGGCGCGGCGACCAGCTCATTCACCTCAACGTGTGGACGCCCAAGCACGTGAGCAACCAGGAGCGCGAGCTGCTGGAGAAGCTGCGCGACTCGGACAACTTCACGCCCCACCCCGGCAAGAACGAGAAGGGCTTCTTCGAGAAGGTGAAGGAGTACTTCGCGTAAGCCTGCTGACAATAGAACGTGAAAAGGCCCGCTTTCCAGATTTGGAAGGCGGGCCTTGGGCTTTCATATGCTCACGATGCTAACCGCGCCTGAGTAGAGCGTATTGCCGGTCCCGGGAACCTCACCCCCTGACCCCCAGTTCGCTACAAGCGCGAAGCCCGTGGAGAGGGGGCACCGGTCTTGCTCCTAACGTCGTCAGGCTCCCCTCTCTTTGGGAGAGGGGCCAGGGGTGAGGTTTACCGGAACCGAGCTGATTGCACGTCTACCAGAGTGCTTGCCTACTACAGCAGCGGCTTCACTTGGTAGCCTTGCTGGCGGAGCAGGGCCAGTACGCCGGCCGGGCCGCCGAGGTGGGCGGCGCCCACGGCAAAGAAGGTGGGCTTGGCGGCGGCGTGCTGCGCCATGAGGGGAATCCAGCGCTTGTTGCGGTCGCTGAGCAATTGGACTTCGTACTCCTTCAACCCAAACTTGCTGTCCATTGCCACTTGCAGCAGGCCGTTCAGGTCCTGGGCCTGGTAGAGCTTGACCAATTCGCGGAATTCCTGCTGGGCTTCGGCCCGTTTGCTCACCATGTCGGACAGCATCCGGGCTTGCTTTTCGCACGGAATTTTGTCGAACAGGCCCATCTGGTCGGCCACGGTTTCCAGGCCGATGACTTCCATTTTCTTGGTTTTGGCCAGCTCCACCAGCGTCATCTCGTAGCTGCCCATCGGGCAGCCCAGCATTTTGGGGAAAAGTAACGTGGCCAGGATGAAGGGCTTCATGGTGCCCATTTGGGCGAAGGGCATCTGGAGCTGAGTGGTGTAGTAGTCGCTCACGGCGGCGTACTCCTCCTTGCTCATGCAGTTTTGCACGGTCTGGCCGGCGGGCATCATCATCAGGCCGCGCATTTCTTCGGCCATGGTGGGGCTGTCCATGTCCAGCTCCAGGGCCACCTGCTGCGAGTTGCCGATGGCCTTCTGCACGGCCTCGCTCACCTTCAAGTCGTCAGCGCAGAGCAGGTGAATGGTGCCGAATACGTAGGAGGGCCGGGCGAGTTGGTTGCCCGAAATCTCCCAGAGCAGCGACTTGGCGGCGGCCGGCGCCGTTGTCGTTGGCTTGGCGGCTTTGGCCGGTTTCTGAGCGTGGGCCAGGGGCGAGGCCAGCAACAGAGCGGCGGCCAGCGAAAGGAGGCGCATTTTTGCAGAAAAAAGGTGAGGATTGAATAATCGAGCCCGGGGCTCATTTGGTTTCGGTGGCGTTGGGCCTGTTCAGTTTGGCCTTGATGTCGTGGCCGATTTGGTAGCCGAACACGAGCAGCGCGGCCCCCACCAGCGCCATGGAGCCGTAGCGGCGCCAGGTCGGCAGCGGGGGCGCCACGGTGCCGGGGGCCAGGGCGGGGGCGTACGCCAAATCCGAGAGTAGAAAGCCGGCGGCCAGCAGCCCGCTGGCGGCGGCGGCCAGCCAATCGCCGGTCACTAAATGGACGAGGCTGAGCAGGCCGAAGAGGATGGCGGTGGGAACGTTGAGCTTTTTCATGGCGCGCCAGGGGTTATGTTGGGAACCCCGTGTTTTGCGGACTGAATCGCCGCGCGGCGGCGGGGCATTACACCGCCCGGCAAGTATTATTTTGAGCAAATATTTTTCGGCCGCGGGTGTAATGCCCCGCTGGCAGGCCGCGATATAATCCCCGTAACTCTTCCCCGACGCGCCGTGCAGTCCGCCGATTTTGTTGCCCTCCTCCAGGCGCACCAAGCCCTGATTCGGCGCGTGTGCCGCCTGTACTGCGCCGACGCCGACGACCGGCAGGACCTGTTTCAGGAAATCGTGCTCCAGCTCTGGCGGGCCTACCCCCGCTACGAGGCCCGGCCCGACGCCAAGCTCAGCACCTGGCTCTACCGCATCGGGCTGAACGTGGCCATCTCGAACCTGCGCCAGCGCACCCGCCGGCCCGCGCCCACCGAGCTGACCGCCGAAGCCCTGGCCGTGGCCCAGGCCCCGGAAACCGGCCCTGACGCCGACGACCGCGCCGCCCTCTACCGGGCCATCGACCGCCTCTCGGAAGTCGACAAGGCCTTTGTGCTGCTCTACCTCGAAGACCGGCCCTACGATGAAATGGCCGACATTCTAGGCATTACCCAGAACAACGTGCGCGTGAAAATGCACCGCGTGCAGGAAAAACTCCGCTCTTTACTCGTCCCGGCCTACTAATGGAACTCGATGAACTCCGCCAAAGCTGGCAGCAGCCGCTGGCCGACCCGCCCCCCCCGCTTGATGCGGGGGCGCTTACCCAACTGCTGGCCCGGCGTTCCGACGGCATCGTGGAGCGCCTGCGGCGCAGTGCCCGCCTGGAGCTGTACATCAACTTTGGCCTGCTGCTTGGGTCGCTGGCATTGGCCGGGCTGGGGTCGCAATTTCGGCTGCGAATTTTTGGCTGGGTACTGGTAGTCATTTGCGGCGTCTGCATTGGTTATCTGTACCGCAAGCTGCACCTGCTGCGCCGGATGAACGACCCCGCCGGCGACCTGCACGCTCATTTGCGGCGTCTGGTCAGCGGTTTGCGCGCGCTCATCCGCTTCTATTACCTCTTCACGCTGGCCATGCTGCCGGTAGTGGGCGTAGTTGAGGTGTTGATGTTTGCTGCCGAATCTGAGCGTGGCATCCATCCAACCCTGCTCTCGGGCTTCGCGTGGGTAGTGGTCTTGGTTGTGGTCTTGCCGGCGCTGCTGTACCTGCCGGTGGCCAGCGCGACGCGTCGATACCTGCAATACCTTTACGGCCAGCACCTCGACCGTCTCGAAGCCAGCCTAGCCGAGTTGGCCGAGCCCGCGCCAACTGCGGCCCACTGAGTTGTACGGCCCCGCTCAGCCTGGTTATTCGCCGCTCGGGGGCGCATTGCTGCCACTCGGCGCCCGGTGCCTGGCAAGCGCCGGGGCGGTTCAATACCTTTACTTCGCTGCGTTCTTCTACATTTAACCCGCCAACCAATCCTTCTTTTCTGTGAACCCCATCCTCGAAATCATCGACGTGCGCAAGGCCTACGCCGCGCACGTGGCCCTGGCCGGCGTGAGCCTGACCGTGCCGGAAGGTAGCATCTTCGGCCTGCTCGGGCCCAACGGCGCCGGTAAGACCTCGCTCATCCGTATCATCACCCAGATTACGGGGGCCGACGAGGGTGAGGTGCGCTTCCGCGGGGAGCGGCTCAACCCCTCGCACATTGCCCAAATCGGCTACCTGCCCGAGGAGCGCGGCCTGTACAAAAAGATGAAAATGGGCGAGCAGCTGCTCTACCTGGCCCGGCTGCGCGGCCTGAGCCGGAGTGACGCCACGGCCCGCATCAAGCAGTGGGTGGCCCGGCTCGACCTCAAGGACTGGGTGGGCAAGAACGTGGAGGACCTGAGCAAGGGCATGCAGCAGAAGGTGCAGTTCATCGCCACGGTGCTGCACGGCCCCAAGCTCATCATCTTGGACGAGCCGTTCTCGGGCTTCGACCCCATCAACGCCAACCTGATTAAGGACGAAATCCTGGAGCTGCGCAAGCAGGGCGCCACCATCATTTTCTCGACCCACCGCATGGAATCGGTGGAGGAGCTCTGCGACAACATCGCCCTGATTAACCGCTCGCGCAAGGTGCTCGACGGGCCCGTGCGCCTGATTCGCAACCAGTTCAAGACCAATACCTACGAGGTGGAAGGCCGGGGCAAGCTGATGGTGGTGCACCCCGACTTTGAGGTGGTGGAGCAAGCCGAGCGCGAAAACGGCCACTTCTACGCCCGCGTGCAGCTGCACGCCGGCGTGCGGCCCAACGACTTGCTCCGCTACCTCATCGGCAATGTAGAAGTCGAAGCATTTCGGGAGCAGATTCCGAGCATCAACGAAATCTTCATCCGGCGCGTGCGCGAAACCATGCCCGAAACCCTGCTGGAAGAAACCGTTTAAACGGCGTCCCTTCGTCCTGAACGTCATGCTGAGCGTAGCCGAAGCATCTCGCGTGGGGAAGTAAATCAATCCGAAAAAAAGAATTAGTGCTGCACGCAAGATGCTTCGGCTGCGCTCAGCATGACGTTCAAGTGGGACGTTCTGGACTTCAAAATCATTTACCCTTATGGCTTCCAAATTTTTACTCGTTGCCCAACGCGAATACCTGACCCGGGTCAGCAAAAGAGCGTTTATCCTCCTTACCCTGGCCGTGCCGCTGCTGCTGGCGGGGTTCGGGGTGGTGGTAACCAAAATCGCCATGTCGGACCTGGATAGCACCGACGTGGTGGAGGTGCGCGACGACAGCGGCCTCAACCTCGCCGGCCGCCTGGCGAGCACGCCCCGCGTGCGCTTCGAGCCCGCGGCGGGCACGCTGGCCGAAGCCAAGAAAGGCTTCCAGCGCGCCAAGCACGACGGCCTGCTCTACCTGCCGGCCGGCCTCGACGTGGAAAAGCCCGTCGGCGTGCAGTTCTTCGGCAAGGGCAACATCAGCCTGAAAAAGCAGCTGGCCGTGGAAACGGCTCTGAACAAAGCGTTTTCGGAGATGAAAATGCAGAAGTCCGGCCTCTCGCAGGACCAGCTCGACCGCCTGCGCTCGAAAGTGGACCTGCAAACCATCAGCCTCGACGACACGGGCAAGGAGGCCGACAACAACGCCCTGGCCACTTCGGGCACCGCCTACGTGCTGGCCATCCTCATCTACCTGTTCATTTTCGTGTACGGCGTGCAGATTATGCGCGGGGTGGGGGAGGAGAAGTCGAGCCGCATCATGGAGGTGATGCTCTCGTCGGTGAAGCCGTTCGACCTGATGATGGGCAAGATTGTGGGCATTGCCGGCGTGGGCCTCACCCAGTTTCTGCTGTGGGGGCTGCTCTCGTTCTGCGCCTCGTCGGTGCTGATGCCCCTGGTGATGGGCGCGGGCAAGGACCGGCCCAAAACTGAAGTAGCCGCCACCGATACTCCCGCGCCCGGCGCCGCGGCCGCCGACGGCGAGCCCCAGAGTGCCGCCGGCCGGTTCGACCGCGGCATGAGCGCGCAGGGCGCGCAGCTGGACCCCGCCGCCGGCCGTGTCAAGCTGTTCGAAACGCTGGGCAACCTGCCGCTGGGCACCATCTTGTTCGGCTTCGTGGCCTATTTTCTGGGCGGCTACCTGCTCTACGGGGCCTTGTTCGGGGCCGTGGGGGCGGCCGTCGACGACCAGACCGACACCCAGCAGTTCATGTTTCCGATTACCATGCCGCTCATCCTGAGTTACATCGTGGGCCTGTCGGTCATCCTGCGCAACCCCGACGGACAGGTGGCTTTCTGGATGTCGATGATACCCTTCACCTCGCCCATTGCCATGGTCATCCGGCTGCCGTTTGGGGTGCCCGCGTGGCAGTTGGCGCTGTCGCTATTTCTGCTCGTGCTGGGTTTCATCGGCACGGTGTGGGTGGCCGCCCGCATCTACCGCGTGGGCGTGCTCATGTACGGCAAGAAGGTGACGTACAAGGAGCTGGGCAAGTGGATGTTCTACAAGGGCTAGGGGCCGCGACGCGCCCCCGGTAGCGGCGGCTCAAACTTTGAACGTCCTGCCGGGCTTGTCGAAGCGTTGCTTCGGCGCAACCAACCCCTAGCAAACGGGTTAGGGTTGCGGGAGAGGCGCCTCGGCCTCGCTCCGCCCGACGTTTTTCCGCTCATGACTCCCTCGATGTCCCGTTTCCTGCTCATTCTCACCCTAGCCATTACCGGCTTTGCCTTCACTGGCGACCGGCCCGCCTACCGGCTCTTCACGGCCGCCGGCGCGGTGGCCGACTACGACCAGATGCTCACCGAGCTGGCCCAGGCCGACGTAGTGCTGTTTGGCGAGCAGCACAACGACGCCCTGGCCCACTGGCTGGAGCTGCAAGTGGCCAAGGACCTGGCCCGGCTCAAGCCCGGTAAGTTGGTGCTGGGCCTGGAAATGTTCGAGCGCGACGTGCAGCCGCTGGTGGCCCAGTACGCCGCCGGCACCCTGGCCGATACGGCCCTGACGCGCCAGGCCCGCCCCTGGCCGAACTACGACACCGACTACCGCCCGCTGTTGCAGTTTGCCCGCGAGAACAAGGTGCCGGTCATCGGCACCAACGCCCCGCGGCCTTTCGCCCAGGCCGTGGCCCGCGGCAGCCTCAAGGCCCTCGACAAGCTGCCCGCCGCCGACCGGGCCCTGCTCGCGCCGCTGCCGCTGAAAGTCGACTACGAGCTGCCCGGCTACAAAAACATGGCCGCCATGTTCGGCGACAGCAAGGCCCACGGCGGGGGCGGGGCCCAGAACATCATCCAGGCCCAGGCCCTGAAGGACGCCACCATGGCCCACTTCATCCGCCTCAGCCGCCCCGACGGCCACACCCTGCTCCACCTCAACGGCAGCTACCACTCCGACCGGCACGACGGCATCGTGGCCTACCTGCGCCAGTACGCGCCCAAGCTGCGCGTGCGCACGCTGAGCGTGGTGACCCAGGCGCAGCTGCAAGCCCTCGATAAAGAACAGGTGGACGTGGCCGACTTTGTGGTGGTGGTGCCCGAAGACGGCAGTAAGACGTACTGAGCGCCCCTCAAGCGGGGCCTGGCCGCCCGTGGCAAACCGCCGCGCGTTAGGGTGCACGAATGGGCCCGCAAGGGGACGGTGGATATCCGCCTTATCTTGCCGCCCATGAAAACCGCCGTTTGTTTGTTCGTTCTTGCGCTGCTGGGGTTACCTACGCAGGCCCAAACCATCCATTCCCCCGGCCGCAAGCTGACGCTGCAGTTTCAGCTCAGCCCGGCCGGGGAGCCGACGTACCAGTTGCGCTACGGCGCCCGGCCCGTGGTGCTGCCGAGCCGGTTGGTGGTGCTGCTGAAGGACGCGCCGGGGTTCGACCGGGGTTTCACGATTGCCAAAGTAGACTCCAGCCGGCACGACGACACCTGGACGCCGGTGTGGGGCGAGGTGAAGCAGATTCGCAACCATTACCAGGAGCTGGCCGTGACCGTGCAGCAAGCCGCCGCCCAAAACCGGCAGCTTGTGCTGCGCTTCCGCTTGTTCGACGACGGGCTGGGTTTCCGCTACGAATTCCCGGAGCAGGCCAACCTGAAGTATTTTACCGTGTCGGACGAGCGCACGGAATTCAACCTGGCCGCCGACCACCAGGCCTTCTGGATTCGGGGCGACTACGACACCAACGAGTACATCTACTCGACCACCAAGCTGAGCGAGGTGGGGCCGACGACGTACAAAGTCACGCCCGAAATCAGCACCCAGGTGCCCATCGCGCCGAACGCCGTGCAAACGCCGCTCATGCTCAAGAGCGCGGACGGGCTGTACGTCAACCTCCACGAGGCGGCGCTGGTGAACTACCCGGCCATGGCCCTGCTCGTGAACGGCGCCACCCACGGCCTGGTAAGCCAGCTGACGCCCAGTGCGGCGGGGCCCGACAGCAAGGCCTTTTTGCAGGCGCCCGCGCGCACGCCCTGGCGCACGGTGGTGGTGGCCGACAACGCGCCGGCCATCCTGGCCTCGAAGCTGATTCTGAACCTGAACGAGCCCAGCAAAATCCAGGACACGGGCTGGATTACGCCCCAGAAATTTGTGGGCGTGTGGTGGGAGATGCACGTGAACAAGGGCAATTGGTTCTACTCCGACGTCACCAACATCCAGCTGGCCGGCGCCGACTTTACCCAGTTCAAGCCCACCGGCCGCCACTCGGCGAATACCGCCAACGTGAAGCGCTACATCGACTTCGCGGCCAAAAACGGCCTGCAGAGCGTGCTGGTGGAGGGCTGGAACGTGGGCTGGGAGGACTGGTTCGGCAACTGGAAGGAGGAGGTGTTCGACTTCGTGACGCCCTACCCCGACTTTGCCGTGGACGAGCTGCAGGCCTACGCCGCCGCCCGCAATGTGAAGCTCATCATGCACCACGAAACCTCGGGCTCGGTCACGAACTACGAGCGGCGCATGGACGCGGCCTACCGCTTCATGAAAGCGCATAATTACGACGCCGTGAAAACCGGCTACGTGGGCCGCATCATCCCGCGCGGCGAGCACCACGACGGCCAGTGGATGGTGAACCACTACGTGCACGCCGCCCAGCAAACGGCCGCCAACCGCATCATGGTGGACATGCACGAGTCGGTGCGCCCCACCGGCCTGCACCGCACCTACCCCAACTGGCTGGCCAACGAGGCCGCCCGCGGCAACGAGTTCAACGCCTGGAGCCAGGGCAACCCGCCCGAGCACGAAACCATCCTGCCCTTCACCCGCCTCATGGGCGGCCCGATGGACTACACGCCCGGCATCTTCCAAATCAAGCTCGACGCCTACGCGCCCCAGAACAAGGGCAAGCAGGTGCACACCACCCTGGCCAAGCAGCTGGCCCTGTACGTGACCCTGTACTCGCCCCTGCAAATGGCCGCCGACCTGCCCGAAACCTACGAGAAACTTTCCGACGCCTTCCAGTTCATCCGCGACGTGGCCGTGGACTGGGACGACACCCGCATCCTGGCCGCTGAACCGGGCGACCACCTCACCACCGTCCGCAAAGCCAAGGGCAAAGACGAGTGGTACCTGGGCAGCATCACCGACGAGCAGCCCCGCCAGCAGTCCGTGCGGCTGGATTTCCTCACCCCGGGCGTGCGCTACGTGGCCACCGTTTACGCCGACGGCAAAGGCGCCGACTGGCAGAAAAACCCCATGGCCTACCAGATTCGACAGGTGCCGGTGACCAGCAAGTCCAAGCTGGATTTGAAGCTAGCACCGGGCGGCGGGGCCGCGGTGAGCTTCAAGCCGGCGACGAGGGAGAAGGGTAAGAACTAAAAGAATCAAGAACGTCATGTCGAGCTTGCCGAGACATCTCGCGTGTGTCGTCGAACGGTTGAGTGATTTTTTTCGCGCGAGTTGTCTCGGCAAGCTCGACATGACGTTCTCATAGAATTACGCTTCACATGTACGTGTACATTTTGACTAATCCAGCCCGGACGGTATTGTACATCGGGGTAACCAACGACCTTGAGCGCCGCCTCAGCGAACACAGCAATGGATTAGGCGATGCTGGCAAATTTACCGGGCTATATCAGGCTAATCTACTGGTATACTTTGAATTTCATAATGGTGCGGCGCCGGCAATTGCGCGCGAGAAGCAGTTAAAAAACTGGGGTAGGGCTAAGAAAAGCGCGTTGATTTCCAGCCTCAATCCGCAGTGGCTGGAAATTGACTTGGAAACATGGGATGGTGGACCAAAAGTCAGCGAGGAGGAAGTACGCATCCGCATCAAAGTGGCAGAAAGTGGCAAGCAGGAAAGTAATTAACGACATCACTGCTGGCAAGTCTCCCGCTAAATGGGGAGGTTTGCAGTTCGATATTTTCCCACGCGAGCTGTCTCGGCAAGCTCGACATAACGTTTCAAATATGCTCACTCCCGACTCCCACAAACAAGCCCTATTTCAGCGAGTAGCCGCGCGGCTGCAGCAGCAGGGGTTTACCGTAGCCCAGGAAGACCAGACGCGCCCCTGGGGTGGTTTTTTTGTCATCGACGAGGACCAGGCCCAGCCGTTCGCCGACACTTATTTCAACGGCCTGCCGGTAGACCAGCTGCGCATTGCCGGCAAGCTGAGCCCCAAGATGCTGCTGGTGGCCCCGCACCAACGGCTGAGTTGGCAGTACCACCACCGGCGGGCCGAAATCTGGCAGGTGGTGCAAGGTCCCGTGGGTGTGGCCACCAGCCCCACCGACGAGCAAGGCGAGGTGAAAAGTCACCAGGTCGGCGAGCGCATCGTGTTGCAGCAAGGCGAGCGCCACCGGCTAGTGGGCCTGAAGGACTGGGGCGTACTGGCCGAAATATGGCAGCACACCGACGCCAACCACCCTTCGGATGAAGACGATATCGTGCGGGTGCAGGACGATTTTGGACGCTAGAAACCTTTCGTTCCGAGCAGCAACTGCAGATTAAAAATAAAAAGCCCGGCACTGCCGGGCTTCTTTGTGGGCAGGAAAATCCGCGAAGAAAATGCGTTACTTATTTCTGGGTTGATTCCTTCGCAGAATTATCAGGCTTCACCTTTTTCATGGCCTCCGCGAGCGACTGCTGCAGCTTAGCCCCGGAATCGGCGGGGGCTTCTTCTGTTATGCGGTATTCCTTTTGAAGGCGTTCCCATTCTGCAATGGGGATGAACACGCCGGTGATTTTGCCCTTGTCGTCGGAAAGGTATTTGATGTCCATGGCTTGCTAAGTTGATGAGGGGCGGTGGCCACTACTGGTGGCTTGTCGAAGCAGCCCGCCGCTACTGCCCCGGGTGGTAGGTTTTTTCGGCGTGCGCCTTCACGTCTTCGGGATAAAAGCGCACGGCTTTGAAGCGTCCGGCGCAGAATAAATCGGCTTGGTCGGCGAAGTGCGGGGTGCCGGGCCGGCTGCTCTGCCCGCCCGTGACCACCGACCGGGCCACGATGCGCGGGCCAAACTCGACCACGGCCACGAAGCTGTTGCCCACCGCCCCGTAGCGCTTCTTGGTGCCGGGGTAGGCGCGGGCGCCGAAGGCGGCCAAGGAGCCCCAAGCCGAGGACGTGTAGGCCACCGGCGTGCTGGGCTGCTGGTCGTTGTAAGTTTCCTGCACCTTGCCGGTGAGGCGCTGAAAGCGGTTGACCTCGCCCCAGGTAGTTTTCCAGGTGCCAAAGTCCCGGGTCAGGTCTTCGAGCGTCTCCACCAGGGTAGCTACTTTTTCCGTCGGCGTGGTGTTGGCCACGGCGAACTTGGTGAAGCTGATGTAGTCGAGCTGCGGCTGGGCCGACGGTACGCGGGCGCGGGCCTTGGCCAGCAGGCGCTCGGCCCAGTAGATGGCCACGGTCTGGGCCACGGAGGTGGTGCTGTAGCCGCGGTTCCAGGCGCGGAGCAGGGCTACGGCCTCTTCCAGGGCGGGCGTGGCGGCTTTTTCTACCGAGGTGGGCTGGTAGGCGGCCAACAGCGGCGGCAGCAGGTCGTCGAAGGCGGTGAGGTGCGGGTCGTTGGCGGCGGCAATCAGCGTGTCGAGGGTGAAAACGGCCTTGCGGCTCAGCACGCGCACGGCGTTGAGGCCGCGGTAGTTTTCGGCGTCGGGGGCCATGTAGGCGGGGTATTTGGCCTGGGCCAGGCTACCAGGACCGGCCACCGTGAAGGGCGTGGCGTTGCAGTTCTGCAAGTAGCCGCTGGCCGGGTCGCGGGCCTGCACCAGCTCGGTCACGCCGTGGAAGCCCTTCCACTCGGTGGCCGGATTGCTGCCGTCCACCGGCTGGCTCCAGTCGAATTTGGGGTCGCGCCGGGGCATAAAATTGCCGTGCCAGTAAGCAATGCTGCCCTTGCTGTCGGCAAATACAGTGTTGTTTGAGGCGTTGGCGTTGAGCTTCATCACCTCCTGAAAACCTGCGTAGCCGGTGGCCTTGGTGCGCAGGTACGACTGCTGCAAGGCGGCCAGCGGCTCGTTCATCATGCGCACGGCCACCCACTTGTTATTGGCCAGCTGGCCCACCACCGGGCCGTGGTGGGTGCGGTACACGGTGAACTCTTTGCGCAGCATTTTGGGGCCGTCCTTGTAGGGCAACGATACTTTGGTGGCCACCACGGGGCGCAGTTTCCCGCCGTACTTGTAGAAAAAGGCGCCGCCTTTTTTCTCGATGGTTTCGAGGTATTCGTCCATCGAGTCGGCGCCGCTGGAGGTGTGCATCCAGCCGCAGTGCTGGTTGAAGCCCTGGTAAATGAAAAACTGGCCCCAGGTGACGGCGCCGTAGGCGTTCAGGCCGGTTTCGCTCACCATCTGCACCTCCGAGCGGAAGTAGAACGAGGTGTGCGGGTTGATGAGCAGCAGGGCGTGGCCGCTGGCGCTTTTGGCCGGCGCAATGGCGAAGCCGTTGGACCCGACCGGCTCCCGCTCCCGGCGCTCAAAATCGGTGTCTATCCACGAGCTGGACTTTTTCTGGCTGTAAAAGGCCTTCAGGCGCTCCGTCGAAACCACGCTGATGTTGCCACCAATGCTGCCCTCGCTAAACATGAGCGGCATCCAGGGCTGGAAGCGGCGCAGCAGCCGGGGGCGCACCGTGGGGTGGGTGGCCAAGTAGTAGTTGGTGCCGTCGGCGAAGGCGTCGAGCAGCTTCTTCATCTCCGGTGGCGTTTTGCGGTAGATGGCCAGGGCCCGGGTGGTGTCCATGAACAGCCGGGCGCGCAGGTCGTGGTACAGCGCGGCTTCGCCTTCTACCTCCGCCAGGCGGCCAATGGCGTCGAGGTAGTTGGTTTCGACGCGGTCGAAGTCGTCCTCGCACTGCGTATAGAGCAGGCCAAACACCGCATCGGCGTCGGTCTTGCCGTAGACGTGCGGCACGCCGTAGGTGTCGCGCACGATGCTGACCCGCTGAGCCTGCAGCTTCCAGCGCGCCAGCTCCGGCGCGCTGAATTTTTGCGCCTGGGCCGCGAAGGAGATTAACACTATCAGCAGGGTAAACAAGATGCGCATGGGCCAAGGAGTAGGTGAGGCGGGTGAGGCGAAAGTAAATGAAAAAGCCCCGGCCGGAAGGGCCAGGGCTTTCTTATCCTTTCATTCGAGTCCTGCTCATCCGTCGTCCGCGCAGTCGAAGCATCTCCGCTGCTTCATCTGCTTCCATCCGACGAAGCGGACAAGGTGCTTCGACAAGCGGACGCCGGATGAGCAGGACCGCTGTTAAGAACGCGCCGGCTTACGCCGAAAACGACGAGCCACAGCCGCAGGTGCTCTTGGCCTGGGGGTTGTTGAAGACGAAGCCGCGCGCGTTGAGGCCGTCCTGGAAGTCGACTTCCATGCCCAGCACGTACATGGCGTGCTTTTTATCCATGATGAGCTTGAGGCCGTCGAGGTCGTAGGTTTCGTCCTGGTCCTTGGCTTTGTCGAAGCCGAGCAGGTAGCTCATGCCCGAGCAGCCGCCGCCCTGCACGCCAATGCGCAGGCCGTAATCGGCCGGGACGTTCTTTTCCTGGATGATATTTTTGACCTCGACCACGGCGCGGTCGGTGAGGCTAATGGGGGCGAGGGTGGCAACGGTGGCCATAAGTATAGACGGATTAGCGGGAGGTGGGCAACAAAGGTACGGCAGCTACCGGAGTGGCTCGCGGCGCGGCGTTGGGGGAGAAACAGCAGTTGGGGGCCGGCGGTTCACGGCGTAAGTTTGCGCGGCAGGCGCTATGTTTTCGCTGGCCGTTCAGGGATAGGATGGTGGCGTAGAGACGCATATTTGCGTCTCGTCGTTGTTCGTACCACGCCACCTTACCGTTCAACGACAAGACGCAAATATGCGTCTCTACACCGATTACCCGGCAATGGATACTCCCGCCTACATCTTCGACCTACTCAAAATCATTCTGCCCGCCCTCATCGTGGCCGGCATTATCTACCTGCTTTTCCAGCAGTTTCTGGAAAAAGAGCAGCAGCGCCGGCTCATCGAAATGCGGCTGGAAAGCGGCAAGGCCACGCTGCCCCTGCGCCTGCAGGCCTACGAGCGCATCGTGCTGTTTCTGGAGCGCATCTCGCCCAACAACATCCTCGTGCGCCTGAGCAGCGCGGGCCAGTCCGCGCCCGACTTTCACCGCCTGCTCCAGCAGGAAATCCGGGCCGAGTACGAGCACAACCTCTCCCAGCAGCTCTACATCTCGGCCGATGCCTGGACGGTGGTGAAGGAAGCCAAAGAAAACGTGCTCACGATGGTCAACCGCGCCTTCCACGGCCTGCAGAACCCCGCCCAATCGCGCGGCACTGAGCTGGCCAAGCGCATCCTCGAAGGTCTGATGCTGGACGGCGCCGAGCCCACCGCGCAAGCTCTGGCCGTAGTAAAAAACGAAGCCGCCGGACTGTTTTGACGCCTGCGGCCTGCTTAATGAAGAATGAGGAATGAAGAATTACTGGTCCTTAATTCTTCATTCCTCATTCTTCATTCTTCATTAAGCGCAGCATCTACGCCACCACGCCCACTGCCTCGATGGCGCGCTGGTAGCATTCCTCGTACTTGGGCACAATTTTGTCGACGGCAAACTCCTCGGCGCGGGCGCGGGCGGCGGCTTTGAAGCGCGGCAGGTTGTCGCCATGCAGCACGTAGAGGGCGTTTTTGACCATGTCGGCCACGTCGCCGACTTCGCTCAGCATGCCGGTCACGCCGTGCACGTTCAGCTCGGGAATGCCGCCGACGTTGGTGCTCACCACGGGCACTTCGCAGGCCATGGCTTCGAGGGCGGCGAGGCCGAAGCTCTCGTTTTCGGACGGCATCAGGAACAGGTCGGCCACGCTCAGCACTTCCTCCACGGCTTCGAGCTTGCCCAGGAAGCGCAGGTCGTGCTGGCAGTTGAGGTCGCGGGCCAGCTTTTCCATGCGCGTGCGGTCGGGGCCGTCGCCCACGAGCAAGAGCTTGGCCGGCATGTGTTCGCGCACGCCCACGAAGATGCGGAGCACGTCCTCCACCCGCTTCACGGTGCGGAAGTTGCTGGTGTGCACCAGCAGCTTTTCGCCCTCGGGCGCGATGGCGGCGCGGAAGTGGCTCTTATCCTGTTTTTTGAAGCGGTGTAGGTCGATGAAGTTGGGGATGACGGTGATGTCCTTCTCGACGGCAAAGTACTCGTAGGTTTCGCGCCGCAGGTCGGCCGATACGGACGTCACGCCGTCGCTCTGGTTGATGCTGAAGGTGACCACCGGCTCGTAGCTGGCGTCTTTGCCCACCAGGGTGATGTCGGTGCCGTGCAGGGTCGTTACCACCGGAATCTGGATGCCGCGGGCGCGCAGAATCTGCTTGGCCATGTAGGCCGCCGAGGCGTGCGGAATGGCGTAGTGCACGTGCAGCACGTCGAGCTTCTCATTCTGCACGATGTCGACCATCTTGCTGGTCAGCGCCAGTTCGTAGGGCGGAAACTGGAAGAGCGGGTACGCCGGCACGTACACCTCGTGGTAGAACACATTCTCGTTAAAGAAGTCGAGCCGCACCGGCTGGCTGTAGGTAATAAAGTGCACCCGGTGGCCGCGTTGGGCCAGGGCCTTGCCCAGCTCGGTGGCCACCACGCCGGAGCCGCCAAAGGTGGGGTAACAGACAATGCCGATGTTCATAAGCTAGGTAACGCGAAAATCCGCCGCGCGTTCTGCCTAACCGGGATTGAGCTGGGATGTTGAATACACGGCCAGCGTTTCCCACAATCTTAACGTTTGGATAAGACGAGCCGCTGGTGATGCGCGACTTGTGTAAAGCGCACTTCAAATTTTAATAGCGGACTGTTTTTGTCACGCTGAGCGCAGTCGAAGCATCTACACCGCTTAGTTCAAGCCGTTGCAATGAATCGGCAGAGATGCTTCGACAAGCTCAGCATCACACTCCATTTCAAAATCACAATAGGCATTGGCTATAGGCTAAGAAAATAGGTGCCTGTCAGCTGTACCACGCGGTTGTAGGCGGGATCGGCGCTGGAATCATGGTAGGGGAATTCGGCAATTATGTCGTCGATGTACTCCCGATGCAGCGTGCGCAGCCCCAGTTGGTAACCGAGTTGCACCTGCACTGGGCCCTGCCGGTAGCCAATACCGAAGTTCACGCCCGCATCCAGGCGCGGGTTGTAAGCGTCGGACCCGTAACGAATCTTCTCGTTGAAGTTGTAAGGAGCAAACTTGGCGAAAGGGGAATAATTAAGCGTAGTGCCTTGCCGCCGGCCCCCCACGCCCAGCGCCGCGTAAGGGCCGGTAAATAGCTGGAAGCCGTGCACCGTGTACACCACGTTCACCGGTAGCTCCAGCCAATTATAGCGGTTGGTGCTGCGCGTGTCGGAGCCGCTGTTGCCCGCAATACCGCCGAACGAGGTGGCTGTATTGAATCGCTCGCCCTTTTGCGAAAACAGCAGGGCTGACTGCAAAGCGAATTTGCCAAAATCTACTTCCAGCACCGCACCCGCTTGCCAGGCATAAATGGCCGACTTATCGGCCGAGTAGCTGAAGCTAGAGAAACCATAACCCGTGCTGGCGGCGCTCAGCGTGGTGGTGGCCCGGTTGAGCCCGCCGCGCAGTCCCAGCTTGTAGGTGGTTTGGGCCGAAGCCGTGGCCGCGCCCAGCAGGGCGGCCAGCAGAAGAGTAGTGCGCAGTTTCATGGTGCAATGCAATTGAGGGACAATTGCTGCCATGACTTTCCCGGATTCGAAAAGGTTGCGTGGGACTTAGCCTTTGGTTTTATTGGCCGCCAACGACTTGTAAATCACCTCGTGAATGCGCGTGCGGATGTTGTACTGGCGCAGCTTGTTGTTGCCGGCGTCGGGGTACACGCGGTTGGAGAGGAAGATGTAGAGAATCTGGTTGTCCGGGTCCATCCACACGCAGGTGCCCGTGAAGCCGGTGTGGCCAAAGGTGCTGGCCGGCGAGAGGTTGCTGGTGGGGCCGGTGGGTTTGCTGGGGTCGCTGTGGTCCCAGCCCAGGCCGCGCCGGCTGCCGGCGCCCTGCGGCCGGGCAAATTCCGTCACCACCGGCGATTGAAAAAAGCGGGAGCCGCCGTAGCGGCCGTTTTGCAGGTTCATCTGCATGAGCACGGCCAGGTCGTTGGCCGTGGCGAAAAGGCCGGCGTGGCCGCCCACGCCGCCCACCAGGGCCGCAGTCTGGTCGTGCACGGTGCCCTGCAACTGCTCGCGGCGGTAGTAGGTATCCTTCTCGGTGGGCGCAATGCAGCTTTTGGGGAAGCGCTGCAGCGGGTTGTAGGTCATGCTGCCCAGCCCCAGCGGCCGGTAAAAGTTGTCCTGCAAAAAATCCTCAATGGGCCGCTTGAGAATCTTCTCGCACACCCGCTTCATCACAATAAAGCTCAGGTCGGAGTATTCGGTGGGGTACTTGCCCCGGGTTTTGGGCAGCAGGCCCGAACGCATGGTCCAGGCCCACACCGAGTCGTCGGCGGCTTTGGTGCTGTACTCCCCGGGCGCCACCTCGTTGGGAAAGTCGTCGGATCGGATGCTGGCGTAAAAGGTCGGCTTCAGGCCGTTGCTGTTGATGGTGCGCTCCCAGGTGGGAATGCCCGGCTTGAGGCCGGCCTGGTGCAGCAGCACGTCGCGGATGGTCATCTCGCGCTTGTTGGTGCGGGCCAGCTCGGGCAGGTAGGCGGCCACTTTGTTCTCCAAGACCAGTTTTCCCTGGTCCTTGAGATACATCACGGCCTGCAGCGTGCCGGCCACCTTGGTCACCGAGGCCAGGTCGTAGAGCGTGCTGCTGGTCACGGGCTGGCTCTGGTCGTAGGTGCAGTAGCCGTAGCTCTGGTCGAACACCACGGTGCCGTTTTTGGCCACCAGCACCTGGCAGCCGGGGGCGGCGGCATAGGTCTGGCTCTCCAGGGCGATGTTGTCAATCTGGGCCAGCACGCGCGAGCTCAGGCCCTGGCTTTCGGGCACGGCGTAGCGCAGGCGGCCCAGGGCGGGGGTGGCGATGCCGGCGGTCACCTTCATGGTGGGCGATACCGTGACGGGCAGCTTGCCCCGCGCCGGCAGCGCCCCAAACAGCACCTGCGGCACCACTAATTGCGCGGCGTAGTGGTCCTCGTAGCCGCAGACCAGCGTGCGGGCATCTTCCAGAAACTTCAGGCCGTAGGCATTACCCATGGCCACCACCACGGTTTTGAAGCCGCGGTTGGCCTGCAGCTGTTTGAGGAATTTCAGCGCGCCGTCGCCCAGGCCGTAGCTGTGGCTGGGCGTGTTATTCATGGCGTGCAGGCTCACCACCACCACGTTGTAGCCCTGCAGGCGGCCGGCAATGCGCACGAAGGTGCTGTCGTCGGCGTAGCGGTTGGGCACGGCGTACACCGGGCCGGGCTGGTACTTGTTGAAGATGGTGGCGTAGGGCCCCTCGGCCGGGGTGCCGATGGTGATGGCCGCAATCCGCAGCGTGTCGAGCCGCTGGAAGGGGAGGAGCTGGTCGTCGTTCTTCACCACGGTCACGGCGTGCTCAAAAATCTCCTGGGCCAGCACCTTCGACGCGGGCAGGTTCAGGCTGTCGCGCATGGTGGCCACGGTGACCGGCTGGTACTTTGCCAGCCCTGCCCAGTACTTGGCCCGCAGAATCTTGCGGATGCGCAGGTCCAGGTCTTCCTGCCGGAGCCTGCCCGCCACCACGGCCTCTTGGATGCGGCGCAGCGCGGCCGGCACATCTTCCGAGAAGAGCAGCACGTCGTTGCCGGCCGCCAGGGCCATGGCGTCCAGCTCGCCGTCGTTGTAGAGCTTGCTCACGCTGCGCATGTTGAGCGCATCCGTGAATACCAGGCCTTTGAAGCCCATCTTGTCCTTGAGCAGGTCCGTGACCAGGGCGCGCGACAAGGTGGTGGTTTTGGCGTCGGTGGTGTCGAAGAGCGGCATGTAGAGGTGGGCCACCATCACGCCCATCACCCCGGCCTCGAAGGACTGCTGAAACGGCACCAGGTCCACCTTGGTGAGCTTGGCCATGTCGGTGCTGATGACCGGCAGGGCCACGTGCGAGTCGGTGTCGGTGTCGCCGTGGCCGGGGAAGTGCTTGGCCACGGCCATCACCCCGTTTTCCTGCAAGCCCCGGATGTACTGAATGCCCAGCTTGGCCACGTGCTCCTGGTCCTCGCCGAACGAGCGGTTGCCAATCACCGGGTTGCCGGGGTTGGAGTTCACGTCAATCACCGGGGCGAAGCTGATGTGCACGCCCAGCGCCCGCATTTTGCGGGCAATGTCGCGGCCCATCTGGTACACGTATTTGGGGTCGTCCATGGCGCCGAGCGTCATTTGCTTGGCGAAGTGGGCCGAGGAGTCGAGCCGCATGTCGAGGCCCCACTCGGCATCCATGGCGATGAGCAGCGGCACCTTGGCGGCGGCCTGCAGGCGGTTGGTCATCAGGGCCTGGCGCTTGGGGCCGCCCTGCAGAAACATCACCCCGCCGATGGTCTGGTTGCGCACCAGCCGCTCGATGCGGTCGGCGTGGGCCTTTTCCTTGTTCGAGTACGCGGCCACCATGAACAGCTGGCCCAGGCGCTGCTCGGGCGTGAGGGAGTTGTAGACGCTGTCGACCCACGCGGCCTCGGCCGGCGACGCGGTGAACGGGTCGGCGGGCAGCTTGGGGTTTTTGGCAAACGAGAGCAGCAAGCCCGCGGCCAGCAACAAAGCGGCCAGGCTCAGCTGAAAAGAAAGGCGCATCAGCCCCGGGGGGTTGGTGGGGTGGTTCAAGAGGCAAACGGGCCGCGGGGGCCGTACTTTTGTCGTGGATAGCGGCGGAACCTGCCGGCCCCGTTTGGAGGTTCCAACCGTGGCCGGCCGAGGGGTGAAACAGCCGTGGCAGGTGCCACAAACTTCGCGCCGCAACTCCGCTATTTGGCCGCGAAGGTACGCAGAAAACCCCGCCGTGGGTTTGAAACACGGCCGGTTTCCGGTTATTGCCGGGCCCGTTCTCACTTGCTTTCGTGCCAGTTAGCTCTTCTTAATTTCCTCGGCGCAAGCTGAAGCATGCGCCACGTTTTATGCCCGACATCATTCACCTGCTCCCCGAATACCTCGCCAACCAGATTGCGGCCGGCGAAGTGGTGCAGCGCCCCGCCTCGGTGGTGAAGGAGCTGCTGGAAAACGCCGTCGACGCCGGCGCCACCCAGGTGCAGCTCATCGTGAAAGAAGCCGGCAAGCAGCTCGTGCAGGTGGTGGACAACGGCGCCGGCATGTCGCCCACCGACGCCCGCATGAGCCTGGAGCGCCATGCCACCAGCAAAATCCGCAGCACCGAGGACCTGTTCCGCATCCGCACGCTGGGCTTCCGGGGCGAGGCGCTGGCCAGCATCGCGGCGGTGGCCCAGGTCGAAATCCGCACCAAGCAGCGGGAGCACGACACCGGCACCTTGCTGCTCGTGGAAGGCTCGCAGGTGACCAGCCAACTGCCCACGGCTTGCCCCGACGGTACCAGCATCGCCGTGAAGAACCTGTTTTTTAACGTGCCCGCCCGGCGCAACTTTCTCAAGAGCAACGCCGTGGAAATGCGGCACATCCTCGACGAGTTTCAGCACGTGGCCCTGGCCAATCCGCAGATTGCCTTTTCGCTGTATCAGAACGAGCTGGAGGTGTTCGGTTTGCCGGCGGGCAAGCTCAGCCAGCGCGTGGTGGCGCTGCTGGGCAACGGCTACAAGGAGCAGCTGGCGGCCTGCGAGGAGGTGACGCACGCCATTGCGGTGCGCGGCTTCGTGGGCAAGCCGGAGTCGTCGAAGAAAAGCCGGGGTGACCAGTTCTTTTTTGTCAACAACCGCTTCATCCGCTCGGCCTACCTCAACCACGCCGTGCTGGCGGCCTACGAAGGCCTGCTGGCCCGCGACACCCACCCGTTCTACGTGCTGTTTCTGGAGCTGGACCCTAAATCCATCGACATCAACGTGCACCCCACCAAGACGGAAATCAAGTTTGAGGACGAGAAAACCGTTTATGCCGTGGTGCGCGCCGCCGTCAAGCAAAGCCTGGGTCTTCACAACATCGCGCCCTCGCTCGACTTCGACGGGGACGTGAATTTCGCGCCCATTCGCCCGCTGCGGGCCGGCAAGGGCACTGGCCTGGCCCCTCCCGCAGCCGACGACCACCTGCCGCCCGCCACCGCCGCGGCCCGCGCCGCCAGCGCCGACGGCTACCGGCCCGACGCGCTGGCCGCCGCGGCGGCGGCCGCTACCCGGGCCCCCGGCAACGCCGCGGGCTTCTCCAGCTTCTCGGCCGATACGCGCCGCGACGGCTACGAGCGGGGCCTCCCCACGCGCCCCACCGAGCAGGCCCGCCGCGAGCTGGAAGCCTTCTACCGCGAGCTGGGCCAGCCCGTGCGCCCCGACGACTTCACCGACAACGCCACCGCCCGCAGCTTCGAAGCCGCGGCCCCGGGCGATGCTTTGGCGGCCAGCTCCGCCACAACCGGCGGTGCGCTGGGCCTGGCGGTGCCGGATGCGCCCCCCGCCCGCCCGGCCCCGGCCCGCGAAGGCGGCGCGGGCAGCCGGGCCGTGCAGGTGCAGCAGCGCTACGTGCTGGTGCCGGTGAAATCGGGCGTGCTGCTCATCGACCAGGAGGCGGCCCGCGAGCGGATTCTCTACGAGCAGTACCGCCAGGAGCTGGCCCGCGCCGTGGGCACTTCCCAGACGCTGCTGTTTCCGCGCACCGTCACCTTCTCGCCGGCCGACTTTGCCGTGCTGCGCGAACTCACCGAGCCCCTGCACGCGTTGGGATTCATATTCGCGGAGTTTGGGCCCCACACCATTGCCGTGGAAGCCATTCCGGCCGGTATGCCCGCCCAGGACGAAAAGGAGCTGCTCGAAAGCCTGATTGAGCAGTTTCGCACCACCGCCGGGCCGTTGCAGCTCGACCAGGGCGAGGGGCTGGCCCGGGCGCTGGCCCGCCGGGTGGCCGTGGGCACCGCCGCCACCCGCCTGCCCGAGGCCGAGCTCAACAACCTGGCCGACCGCCTGTTTGCCTGTCAGGTGCCCGGCTACACCCCCGACGGGCGCAAAACCCTGGTGTTGCTGGACGGGCAGCAGCTAGCCGATTTTTTCCGTAAGTAAGCCTTTCCAGGCCGCGCGGCCGCCGCGGCTCCCCATCCTTCCTGCATGTTCAACCTCACCCCCACGGTTCGCACCCTTTTGCTGGCGAACATCATTTTTTACCTGGCTCAGATTAGTTTGCTGCCGCTCATCACCCAGGTGGGCAGCCTGTACCCCATCGGCTCGCCCTACTTTTTCCCCTGGCAGTTTCTGACGTACATGTTTTTGCACGGCAGCTTCTTTCACATTCTGTTCAATATGTTCGGGCTGATTTCCTTCGGGCCCCTGCTAGAGCAGCGCTGGGGCGGGCAGCGGTTCCTCGTGTTCTGGCTCATCTGCGGCGTGGGCGCCGGCGTGCTCTACGAGGGCGTGCGGTTCTACGAAGGCAATAAGATGGAGCAGGCGCGGCAGGAGTTTCGGCGGGCGCCCAGCGGCGGCGACTTTGCCGAGTTTTTCCGCGCCTACTACCCCGAGGCCACCGGCTATGAAACCCTGGCCGGCGCCCTCACCCGCAACCCCGACAACACCGAGTACCGCAAAGCCGCCACCGACGCCGTGGACGCCGTGGTGACCGAAAGCCGGGACTCGCGCAACGCCGGCATGCTGGGCGCGTCGGGTGCGTTGTTCGGGGTGCTGTTCGCCTTTGCCTACCTGTTTCCCAACACCAAGCTGTTTATTTTCCCGCTGCCCGTGCCCATTGCGGCCAAGTACCTCGTGTTCGGCTACGCCCTGTTTGAGCTTTACCAGGGCGTGCACCGCACGCCCGGCGACAACGTGGCCCACTTTGCCCACCTCGGCGGCCTGCTCATTGGCTTCATCGTGCTCAAGTTCTGGGAAAGCGGCCGGGAGCGGTTTTATTAATTCGTTGGTTGTTGAGGTAACCGCGCCCTGCCCGCGGCTACCCCGTGAAATCCGTTACATTCGTTTAACCCGCATTACGTGCCATGAGCATCGTTCAAGATATTCGCACCGCGTTCAGCCGCCGCGACAATGCCCTCATGCAGCTCATCCTGCTGAACGTGCTGGTGTTCGCGGGTCTGATTGTGCTGCGCGCCATTCTCACTGTGAGCAGCGCCAGCGGCTACTACCCGCCCGTGCTGCGGCAGTTCGAACTGTCCTCGGCCCTGCCCGTGCTGCTGCGCCACCCCTGGACGCTGCTCACCTACGCCTTCACCCACGAAGGCTTCTTCCACATCTTGTTCAACATGCTGAATCTGTACTGGTTCGGGCAGCTCATCCGCGAGTACCTGGGCGACCGTCGCCTGGTGAGCATCTACGTGCTGGGGGCGCTGGCCGGGGCCACCATCTTCCTGCTCAGCTACAACCTGCTGCCCGCGTTCCAGCCGGCGGTGGGCGCGCCCATGGTGGGGGCCTCGGCCGCCGCCACGGCCATGATTGTGGCCGGCGCCACGCTGCTGCCCGACTTCACGTTCATGCTGATTCTTATTGGGCCGGTCAAAATCAAGTGGATTGCGGCCGTGGTGGTGCTCATCTCCCTGGCGGGCATCAGCGGCGACAACCCCGGCGGCCAGATTGCCCACCTCGGCGGGGCCCTGCTGGGCTTTGTGTTCATCAAGCAACTGCAGGCGGGCCGCGACCTGGGCCGGCCGGTGCAGGCCGTGGGCAACTTCTTCACCAACCTGTTCAGCCGGCGGCCCAGCATGCGCGTGAGCCTGCCGCGCCGGGCCGAGCCCGTGGCGGCGGCTTCGGCCAGCGGCGCCAAGAAGCCCGCCGTGGCCGGCCAGCCCCTGCAGGACGAAATCGACTTGATTCTGGACAAGATTTCGCGCTCCGGCTACGAGAGCCTGTCCAAGGACGAAAAGCAGAAGCTCTTCCGCGCCAGCCAGCAGTAGCGCAGCGCCGCTTACTAGGTACGGCTTAGCTTTATGCTCGACATAAAGCCGTGAGGAGGCCCGCGTACTATGCTTTTATTTTTTGGGCTTCTGTTGGCGTTCACGCTGCTGGTGTGGCCCCTGCTCGTCTTGCTGCATGAATTGGGACACGCTGTGCCTGCATTGATGTTTACGCCCGCCAGGGTAGCCGTATATCTGGGTTCCTACGGCGACGGCGCCAATTCATGGCGGATGCAGGTAGGCCGGCTGGAAATATACGTGAAAAAGTGGAGCCTGTTCTGGACGGGAGGACTTTGTGTATCGAGCAGCTCCGACATGTCCAAGGCCCAACGCGTGGTGATGCTTCTGGGTGGGGTGCTGGTAACATTGGCAGTAGCGGTGGTCGGTTTTTACGGAGCACTACGGTTCGACCTGCACGGCTCCGTGAAGTTATACATGTCCCTGCTGGCCGTATTTGCAACGGTTACCTTGATAACTAATTTAGTGCCCCGAGAACACGGAGGAGGGGCCAGCGATGGCCTTTTGCTGAAACAATTACTAACCGGCGATAAGCTGGTAACCGCTTTCTCGCCGGAACTGCAAGCATTGATTGCCCGGTCAAGAGAAGTGGCCATTGACCTGGGGTATGACTATGTCTCGACACTGCACCTGTTCCTGGCCGACTGTGCCATGCCCTACCCGTACTCGCTGGCCACTGTGTTCTTCGCCAACGCCGAAGCACAAGAAGCATTCTATGAGCAGCATAGAACCGGACCCGCTAACCCCGGCGCGGGCTCTCTGCCCCTCACTACGGAATTTGAGCGGGCCCTGCAACTGACCACAATGGCTCGGCGCCACGGCTTGGGCAAGATGTTATTTCCAGCTCACTTGTTTCTGGCCGCCAGCGAAGTAGCCGATTCCGACTTCAACCGCGTAGCGTTCGAAACAACTGCTTTACCGCAGATACTGCTGACGCATTACCGGCCACACAGCGAACTGTGGGCTTACTGACGTCAATTCGCCAATCACAAAAAAGCCCCGCCGGAACTCCAGAAGGGCTTTTTTATCTTTTAACTACGCCAATTATGCTACGCCAATTATGCCGGCTGGCCCAGCTTGTCCAGGGCGTCCATTACTTCTTTCACGTGGCCGCGCGAGGTTTCCAGTAACGCCTGCTCCTCGTCGTTGAGCTGTAGCTCAATCACGCGCTCCACGCCGTTTTTACCGAGAATGACCGGGGTGCCCAGGTACACGCCGTTGATGCCGTACTCGCCCTGCAGCTCCAGGCACACGGGGAACACGCGGCGCTGGTCGCGCACGATGGCTTCGACCATCTGAGCCGCGGCCGCGCCGGGCGCGTACCAGGCCGAGGTGCCCATGAGCTTCACCAGCTCGCCGCCGCCCACGGCGGTGCGTTGCACGATGGCGTCGAGCTCGGCCTTGCCGATGAGCTCGGTAACCGGGATGCCGCCCACGGTGGTGTAGCGGGGCAGGGGCACCATGGTGTCGCCGTGGCCGCCCATGAGCACGGCCTGAATGTCTTTCGGGCTCACGTTCAGGGCCTCGGCCAGAAAGGCGCGGTAGCGGGCCGTGTCCAGAATGCCGGCCATGCCGAACACCTTTTCGCGGGGCAGCCTGGCGGTGAGGTGGGCTTGGTAGGTCATCACGTCGAGCGGGTTGCTCACCACGATGATGATGGCGTGGGGGGAGTGGGCCACCACCTGCTCGGTCACTGACTTCACGATGCCGGCGTTCACCGAAATCAGGTCGTCGCGGCTCATGCCGGGCTTGCGGGGCAGGCCCGAGGTAATCACCACCACCTCCGAGCCGGCCGTGCGGGCATAGTCGTTGGTGACGCCCACGGTGCGCGCGTCGTAGCCGATAATCGGAGCTTTCTGCCAGATGTCAAGCGCCTTGCCTTCGGCAATGCCTTCCTTGATGTCCACCAGCACAATTTCGTTGGCAATCTCACGGGTGGCGAGCACGTCGGCGCACGTGGCGCCCACGTTGCCGGCTCCGACTACGGTAACTTTCATAAGAGTAGGGTTGGGTTGGGGTTTCGCGGGTAAAAGTACCTCCAGGCGAAGCAAGGCGCAAACCGGGGCAAAGAGGAGAAAGTAGAGACGCAACGTATTGCGTCCCGGCATCCGCGCCGTTAGGAAATGCTTCGGCCGCGAGCCGTTCAACGCCGAGACGCAATATGTTGCGTCGCTACAGCCGCTGCACGGTTAGCACCCGCTCGGTGGCTTCTTCCACTTTGAACCGGTCGTCGACGCGCCAGCCCACCACCCAGCAGATTTTGCCGTCGGCAGAGGTTAGCACGCGCACGTCGTCTTTGAGGTTGAGCGGCACTTTCTGGTCGATGAGGAAGTCGCTGAGCAGCTTCTTGCCCTTCAGGCCCAGAGGCATGAACCAGTCGCCTTCTTGCCAGCGGCGCAGGGTGAGCGGAAACCGGAGCTTGTCGGCGTCGAGCGCGGCAGTGCTTTTGGAGCGCGGGATGACGAAGCCCTGGGTGTCGTCGTGCAGTTCAGCCCGCAGGCGCAGGCCATCGGCCCGCAGGTCGGTTTGGCCGGCGGCCAGTTGGAAGGTGCCGAACTGTGTGAGCCGCCGCGGGGTGATGACCAGGCTGTCGCGGTCCTTTACCAGCCGGTGCGTGGGCGAGTCGAAGCGCCGGCCAGACTCGCCGGGGAAGGCGGCTACGATGTCCTTCACCACCAGCCACGAGAAGCCGAAGGGGCGCAGGATTTCGTGCAGCACCAGCGTGGTGGCGGCGGTTTTTTGCAGGGTGGCGATGTTGAGGTAGGTGACCTCGGCCTCGTCGCGGCGGGCCTGGGCGGCGGTGTCGGCCACGTAGCGGCGCACGATTTCCTCGGCCCCGCCCACGCGCTCGGCCGTGCCGTGCAGGGTCTGGTCGAGGTTGGGGTTGATTTCGCGCAGCACGGGCAGCACCTCGTGGCGCAGCCGGTTGCGCTGGTACACGGGGCTGTCGTTGCTGGCGTCCTCGCGCCAGCGCAGGCCGCGGTCCACAAGGTAGTCGTGCAGGTCGTCGCGGCCCAGGCCCAGCAGCGGGCGCACCACGCGGCCGTTTTTCACCTGAATGCCGTGCAGGCCGGCCAGCCCGGTGCCGTGGGTCAGGTTGAGGAGCATGGTTTCGGCCTGGTCGCGCTGGTGGTGGGCCGTGGCGACGTAGGCCAATTGCTGCGTCTGGCGCACCTGCTCGAACCAGCGGTAGCGCAGGAACCGGGCCGCCATCTGGGTCGAAATGCCCTCCTGCGCGGCAAACTCCTTGGTCTGGAAAAACTCGGCGAAGTAGGGCAGGCCGTGCTGCTTGGCCAGCTTGCGCACAAACTGCTCGTCGGCATCGGCGTCTTCGCCGCGCAGGCCGAAGTGGCAGTGCGCCACGGCCACCTGCGCCCCGAGGCGGTGCAGCACGTCGAGCAGCACCACCGAGTCGAGGCCCCCGCTCACGGCCACCAGCAGCGGGTCGTTTTCGATGGAGAAAAGCGCGTGCTCTTTAATGAAGCGGCGAACGGTGTCGAGCATGATTACGGAAGTGACAAGGAGCAAACAAACAGAACGTCATGCGGAGCGCAGCGAAGCCACGAGCCTGGGGTAGTAAATAATTAATTGCACAAGCGAGATGCGTGGCTGCGCGCCGCAAGACGAGCTGTAGCCGGCGCAAA
>NZ_JANNOD010000108.1:0-6405 GCF_031398885.1 Hymenobacter sp. | reverse complement strand
GCAGCCGAGGCATCTCGCTCGCCTCGTTGCATCGATTGGATTACTACCCCACGTGAGATGCCTCGGCTGCGCTCGGCATGACGGGCTGTTTGCCATCCAAATTATTATTCGCTCAGAATTATTATTCGCTCAGAATAATATCCGTGGCCGCCCGCAAGTCGGCCACTCGGGGGGTGAAGTCCACCGCCTCCGTTTGGCCCACCATGATGCCGCGCACGCCCATTTTGGCGCCGGCTTCCATGTCGCGGTACCGGTCGCCCACTACCCAGCACTGGGCGGGGTCAAGGCCGAAGCGGGCCACGGCCTTCTCGAACATGCCCGAATCGGGCTTGCGCAGGATCGACTCGCTCACGCTGGGGTGGGCGTCGCTGAAATACAGGGCATCGAGGGCGTTGCCGCAGGCGGCCTGCAGCTTGGCGTGGCAGGCGTGCACCTGGGCGGCGGCGTAGAGCTTTTTGGCGATGCCGGCCTGGTTGGTGACCACCACGAGGTAGTAGCCGGCCGCTTTGAGGCGGGCCAGGCTCTCGGGCACGCCGGGGCTGACGATGAATTCGTCCAGCTGCCACACGTAGTCGCCGGTTTCGTCATTCAGTACGCCGTCGCGGTCCAGAAAAATGGCTTTGTTGGGCTTTATCATTGAACAAAGAAAGTAGCGCGAGCTTTGTAGTCCGCGTCCCCGCGCCACTTGGGCTGTTCCGGCGGCGCGCGGACGCGAAGTACGAAGTTCGCGCTACCCCACAATCCATGAAAATTGCCATTATCGGCGGCGGCATCAGCGGCCTCACCCTGGCCTGGTCCCTCCAGCGGGCCGGCGTGGCCTACGACCTGTTCGAGGCCGACGCCCGGCCCGGCGGCAACCTGCGCAGCTGGGCCACGCCGGAGGGCTACCTGCTCGAAACCGGCCCCAACTCCCTGCAGCTAAGCAAGGAGCTGGAAGAGCTGCTCGCCGAACTCGGCCTGACCGACCGGATTGAGGACGCCGCCGCCGTGAGCCAGCACCGCTACGTGCTGCGCGGCGGGCGCTACCGCCAGCTGCCCGGCTCGCCCCCGGCCCTGCTCACCAACGGCTTTTTCAGCCTGAAAGCGAAGTGGCAGGTGCTGCGGGAGCTGCGGCGCCCCGCCGCGCCCCCCGACGCCTCCGAAACCGTGGCCCACTTTTTCCGCCGCCGCTTCGGCCCCGAAATCCTGGACTACGCCGTGAACCCCTTCATGGCCGGCATCTACGCCGGCGACCCCGAGCGGCTGCTGCTGCGCAAAACCTTCCCGCAGCTCGCGGCCCTGGAGCAGCAGTACGGCTCGGTGCTGCGCGGGCTGGCCAAGACCGGCAAGGGCGCCCCACGCCGCCGCATCTTCACCCTCCAAAACGGCATTCAGACCCTGACCGATGCCCTGGCCGCCCGGCTCACCAATTGCCAGTTGGGCACCACGGTAACGGCCCTATCCCGGGCCACCGACGGCACCTACCAGCTGGAATTGACCGGGCCCCAGCACCTGGCCGCCGCGCCCGGCTACACCCACCTGGCCCTGGCGCTGCCCGCCTACGCCGCCGCGCCGCTGCTGCACCCCTTGTTTCCCGAAGCCGCCGCCGCGCTGGCCGCCGTGCGCTACCCGCCGCTGAGCGTGGTGTTTTCGGCCTACGACCGGGCCGCGGTGACGCACCCGCTCAATGGCTTCGGGGCGCTGCACCCCAAGGTGGAAGGGGCGTACGCGGCCGGCTCCATCTGGACCAGCGCCATCTACCCGCAGCGGGTGCCGACGGGGCAGGTGTTGTTCACCACCTTCGTGGGCGGCGCGCAGTACGAAGAAGCCGCCGGCCAGCCCGAGGCCGCACAAAAAGCCGCCGTGCACGCCGAGTTGAGCCGGTTTTACGGCATTGCGGGCGCCCCGCGCTGGCAGGGCCGCTACCTGTGGCCGCGCAGCATTCCGCAGTTCGATGAGCACATTGTTGGCGCCCACGCCGCCGCCGATGCCCTGGAAGCAGCCAACGTCGTGGCCGTGGCCAACTGGCGGGCCGGAGTGAGCGTGCCCGATTGCGTGCGCCACGCCCGGAAAGTAGCTGAAACGCTGCGGGACGCCACGCTTACGCTGCGCTTAATGAAGAATGAGGAATGAGGAATGAGGAATGAAGAAGTTCGGGCCTTTTTGCCGTTTTCCAATTCTTCATTCCTCATTCTTCATTCCTCATTAAGCGCAGCGTCCCGTGCAGCTTCGTGCCCCAAAACCCTATCTTTGACCCTATGAGTGAAGGCCTCGTCCTAATTCCAACGTATAACGAGCGCGAAAATGCGGAGCTGATTATCCGCAAGGTGATGTCGTTGACGCGGGCTTTCGATGTGCTGATTATCGACGACGGCTCGCCCGACGGCACGGCTGCCATCGTGCGGGGCCTGCAGGCCGAGTTTGCGGGCCGCTTGTTTTTGGAAGAGCGCACGGGCAAGCAGGGCTTGGGCACGGCCTATCTCCACGGCTTCGGCTGGGCGTTGGGCCACGGCTACGAGTACGTGTTCGAGATGGACGCCGACTTCTCGCACAACCCCGAGGACCTGCTGCACCTGCACGACGCCTGCGTGCGCGACGGCTTCGACATGGCCATCGGCTCGCGCTACATCGAGGGCGTGAACGTGGTGAACTGGCCCATGTCGCGGGTGCTCATGTCGTACTTCGCCTCCTGGTACGTGCGCCTAATCACGGGCATGCCCATCCGCGACGCCACGGCCGGCTTCAAGTGCTACTCGGCGCGGGTGCTGCGCGCCATCGACCTGGCCAACATTCACTTCGTGGGCTACGCCTTCCAGATTGAAATGAAGTGGCTGGCCTACCAGTTGGGCTTTCGCATCAAGGAAGTGCCCATCATCTTCACCGACCGCACCCGCGGCTCCTCCAAAATGTCGAAGGGCATCGTGGAGGAAGCCTTTTTCGGCGTGCTCCAAATGAAGCTCAGCAGCTGGCTGCGTCCCCTCAAACCGGCCGTTAAGTAGCGCGCCGCGTTGGCGCGGGACGCCGCCGCGCGTTG
Organism: Hymenobacter sp.; assembly: GCF_031398885.1. Classification (GTDB taxonomy): domain Bacteria; phylum Bacteroidota; class Bacteroidia; order Cytophagales; family Hymenobacteraceae; genus Hymenobacter. Next base: position 3,392 of record NZ_JANNOD010000108.1, on the reverse strand, counting down.
GCCCCCGGGGCGGCGCCGTCGCGGACGGCGGCGGCTGACCAACCCAACCTACCCCCGCACCCCGGCGTATCTTGCTCGTACGCATGGAAAACACTCCCCTGTTTTGGCTGGTCTTTAATGCTTTTGTAATCGGCTTGCTGCTGCTCGATTTGCTGGTCTTCAACCGGAAATCGCACGAGATAAAACTGCGGGAGGCCTTGGGCTGGAGCGTGTTTTGGGTGGTGCTTTCGCTGTCCTTCAACTTGCTGGTGTACCGCACCATGGGGTCGCAGGCCGGGCTGCAATGGCTCACGGGCTACCTCGTAGAGAAGGCCTTGAGCGTGGACAACCTGTTCGTGTTTCTGCTCATATTCAACTACTTCAAGGTGCCGGGGCAGTACCAGCACCGCATTCTGTTCTGGGGCGTGCTGGGCGCGCTGGTGCTGCGGGCCGGGTTCATTCTGGTGGGCGGGGCGCTGCTGGCCAAGTTTCACTTTCTGATTTACCTCCTGGGCGCCTTTCTCGTGTATACTGGCGTGCGGATGGGCCTGAGCGGCGACCAGCCCGACATCGACCCCGAAAACAACCCCATCGTGCGCTTCCTGAGCCGCCACCTGCCCATTACCCGGCAGATGGAAGGCGGCAAGTTCTTCGTCAAACGGGACGGCCTGCGCTTTGCCACGCCCCTGTTCGTGGTGCTGGTGATGGTGGAGACCACCGACGTGGTGTTCGCGGCCGACTCCATTCCGGCCATCCTGGCCATCACGCAGGACACGTTCATCGTTTTCACTTCCAACGTGTTTGCCCTGCTCGGCCTGCGGGCCATGTACTTCGCCCTGGCCAGCATGATGCGCCTGTTCCACTACCTGCACTACGGCCTCTCGCTGATTCTTATCTTCATCGGGGGCAAGATTCTGCTCGAAAGCGTCCTGCCCATTCCCATGCCGGTGGCGCTGGGCGTGGTGGGCGGCCTGCTCGTGCTGAGCGTGGCGGCGTCGGTGGTGTGGCCGAAGGAATCAGTTAAAAGTTAAAAGTGAAGAGTTAAAAGCAGTTCAGTTTTAACTCTTCACTTTTAACTTTTAACTGACCCTTGGGTCTTACCTCGGCACTTTGGGCGGCTCTTCCTCGGTGGCGGCGCCGGAGTTTATGCCGGCATCGGGGGTAGTGGCGCCGGTGTTCAGCAAGTCAATCAGATTGAGGGGCTCGAACTGGCTGGAGTCGGCCTGGGCGGTGAGGCGGGTGGTGTCGGGGCGGGTGGCGAAGGCCATGTACTGGCGCGCCGGGCCGGTGAGGGTGAGGCCGTAGGGCAGGTTTTCGCGGTCGTTGCTCGTGATGAGGCCGCGGGCGGCCATGATGTCGGCAATGAGGCGGAAGAAGTAGCGGGTGCTGCGGCGCAGGCCGCCGTAGGAGTCGAACGAGAAGCGGGCGTACTTGGGCTTGGGGATGATACTGGCCAGGTACAGGCTCTCGGGCAGGTTGAGCTCGTTGGGGCGCTTGCCGTAGTAGAACAGGGCGGCATCCTTCACGCCGTACACGCCGCGCTTGCCGCTGGGCCAACGGTACTTGCTCGGGCCCCACTCAATGATGTTCAGGTAGACCTCGAACATGCGCTGCTTGCTGGCCATGCGGGTGTTTTCGAGCAGCCACACGATGAGGGCTTCCTCAATCTTGCGGGCCACGGTTTTCTGGCGGGTCAGGAACACGTTCTTGACCAACTGCATGGAAATGGTGCTGCCGCCGCGGGCGAAGCGCCGCTCCTTGATGTTCTGAATGGCCGACCGCACGAAGGCCTTCTCCATGAAGCCCTTGTGCGAGAAGAAGCGCGGGTCCTCGGCCGTGGTAATGGCGTGGATGAGGTACGGCGACACGTCGTTGTAGGGCACGAAGTCGGGGTTGGGCGGGCCCACGGCGAAGGTGCGCACCGAGTCGCCCCGGTCGTTGTAGACGGTGTGGCGAAAAGGCGTGTTCAGCTTGTTGAGGTTTTCCTCGCCGAAGCTGGTGAGCCGAAAATTCCGGCCCCGCAGGCTGGAATCGAACTTGAGGCTGTCCACGTTGGCCAGGTCCACGCTGCCGCTCATGCGGTAGGTGAGCGTGCCGGTGCCCTGGGTGCCGCGCAACTCGTCGAAGATGCCGGTGGGCAGGGAATTGAAGAAGTCGTTGGCCGGGGTTTCGGCCGAGGTTACCTTGATGCGCACGGCGCGGCTGGGCTTGAGGCGCACGCTGATGTCGGGGTAGAGCACGATTTTATTGACCGTGAGCCGGCTTCCGTTCTCCAGGGCGGCCGTGCCCCGGCCCAGCGTGGTCACGAAGTCCAGCACCCCGCGCCGGACCTCGATTTCGTTGGCCGCCAGCTTGGGGTGGTACAGGCTGAAGTTGCGGGCCGCCAGCGAGCCGCGCACCGTGAGGCGCCCGCCGGTGTCGTCGTCCTCAAAATCCTTGCTGTCGAGCCGCACCAGCACCGTATCGAAGCTCACCAGCGCCCCGAAGCGGCGCGGCACGTAGGGCAGCTGCACCGAGCCGCCCACCCCGAACACCCGCGCCGTGAGGGCGTAGTCGCGCGGCTCGATGTGCCCGCTGATGCCCAGCTCGTTCACCACCGAGTCGACGGTGGCCGTGAGGCGGCCCGAGATGTCGCCGTCCTCAATCTTGAGCTCCGGCAGGCGCAACAGCGCCGTGTGGCGCCGGCTGCGGTAGCTGACGTAGAAGTCGGTGAACTCGGCCTCGCCGGGCACGTTGTCGAAGGCGGTTTCGAGCACCTGGTTCAGCAGCAGGCCGTAGTTGGTGCCCTTGGTGGTGTCGCGCGGCGCGGCGCTGGCCTTCTTTTTTATGAGAAAGCCGAAGTTGTCCGAGGTCGCCGTTTTGCGGGCCGTGAGGCGGGCCGTGATGATTTGCAAGTCGCTGAACACCGGCCGGCCCGCAAAAAGCGAGCGCACGCTCAGGCTGACTTGCACCCTCCGGGCGGTGAGCAGGGTGTCGGTGGGCGCGGCCTTGGGCGCGAGGCTCAAACCCGCGATTTCCACCGTCTTAAAGCCCGCGAACCGGGCCTCGCCCAAGGTCAGAATGACCGGGTACTTGCGCTCAATCTTGGCCTTGACTTCCCCCAGGGTGTAGGTCAGAAGCCGCTGCCGCTGCCACTGAAACAAGGCGAAAGCCAGCAACAAAAGCGCCGCCAAGCTGCCCAGAATGCCGATAAAAAGTCGTTTGGTGGAAGGGGATATGCGCACGGAACTCAGTAAGGTGGGCGGGCTAGCCAACGTCAAAGGTAAGAAAAAGGGTTTGGGGGGCTGGTGGGGAGGAGGGAAGAAGGGGAAGGGGAGGTGGAAAGAAGGAAGAAGGAACGTCATGCAGAGCGCAGCGCAGCATCTCGCGTGTGGTAGTGACTCAATCGTTCAACGAAGCACGCGAGATGCTGC
>NZ_JANNOD010000092.1:0-108777 GCF_031398885.1 Hymenobacter sp. | reverse complement strand
GGGCACCACCACTCGGCGCCTGGCCGTGGAGTGAGTAGCCGCGCACAAGTAAGCGTGTAGCTAGCGCGGCCCCGGGCGCCTCACCCCCGGCCCCTCTCCCGCGGAGAGGGGAGCCTGCCGACTGGTAACGTTTGCTTGCGTTTGGCTCCCCTCTCCGCGGGAGAGGGGCCGGGGGTGAGGCGCCCGGGGCCGCGCTAGCTACACGCTTACTTGTGCGCGGCTACTCACTCCACGGCCAGGCGCCGAGTGGTGGTGCCCTCGGCCGTGCGAATGCGCAGCAGGTAAAGGCCCTTCGCCGCCGAGGACAGCTGCAACTGCCGGGGCAAGCGCCCCGGAACTTGTTCTTTCAGCACCACCCGGCCGCTGAGGTCCAAAACCGTGGCCTCGCCGGGGCTGCTGCTCTCCACCCAAAATCGTCCGTCGGGCGCCGGGTTCGGATACAGGCTGACCATGCCGGCCCCCGCGGGGTTGCGGGTGCCACTGACCACCGGCGCGGCGGGCACCGTGACGCTGAAGGAGCGGGTAATGGTGCCGTTCTGGGCTTGGCCGTTGCTCACCGTCACGCTCACGGTGGCCGTGCCGCCGCGCGTGCTGCTGATGGCGTAGGGAATGGCGCCCGTGGCGGCTGGGCTGCCGTAGCTCACCGCGTCGAGGCTCACCAGGGACGGGTCGGAGCTGATGGCCGTGACGGTCAGCGGCAGCACTTGGTTGGGGTCGCCGTCGGCGATGCCCGTCAGCGCCACGGGCACCTGCGTGGTCAGGGCGCGGCTGGCTGTCACGTCAGCGATGGGGTCCAGCGTGGGCGGGCTGGCCGGCTGGTTGGGAGCCGTGCCGCCCGGGTTGTAGTACACCCGGAAGGTCCGGCTGGTGGTGCTGTTGCTCGCTTGGCCGTCGTTCACGGTTATGGTCACGGTGGCCAGCAAGCGGGCGAGACCGCCGAAAATATTTAAGGGTAGCTGGTACTCGCCGGTGGCGGCGGGGCTGGTGTAAGTGAAAGTCCCGTTCGGCAGCCCGCCACCCGCCTGGGTTACCGAAGAAATGGCGCTCAGGCTCAGCACTTGGTTCTCGTTAGCGGCTCCTGAGGTGATGCCGGAGAGCGGAACGCTGACCTGAAAATCGCTCGTTTGCACGGTTGTAATAATCACGTCCGGGATGGCATCCAGCGTGGGCGCGTCGTTCACCGGGTTCACCGTCACGCGAAAGGTGCGGACCACGGTGCCGCCCTGCGCCTGCCCGTCCGCAGCCGTGACGCTGATGAGGCAGGTGCCGAAGGCGTCCGGGGCCGGCTGGAAGCGCAGCGTGCCGGTGCTGGTGGGGCTGAAGTAGGCAATGGTCGGGTTGGGAATCAGGCCGGGGTCGTCGCTGACGGCCGTAATCGTCACGGCCTGCCCCGCGTCGCCGCCGTTGCTGATGCCGCCCAGCGCCACCGTTTGCTGGGGGGCGTCCTCGTCCAGGGTCAGGTCGGCCAGGGCGTTGAGGGTGGGCGGGTTGTTGACGTTGGGGCCGAGGCCGGTGTAGCGGTACACCACGAGGTTACCAGTGGCACCGTCGTAAGCGGCCAGGTCGGTGCGCCCGTCCAGGTCGAAGTCGCCCGCCACGAAGGTGTTGCCGGCCACGTTGTAGCCAATGGGCTGGCCGAGGCCGCCGCCCGCCTGCCCGCGCAGCACCGTGAATCCCCCCGCGGCGGAGAAAGTATTCGCCAGCAGGTCGGGCAGGCCGTCGCCGTCGGCGTCCGCTGCCAGTTGCAGGTCGCCGCCGTTCGTTGTAATCGATGGAAACGGGCCCCGCAAGGCAAAGCCTGCGGCGGTTCGCTCCGCCACCACCGTGGCTCCTACGGCATCATATAGCGCGTTCACCACCACGTCGGGTCGTCCGTCCACGTTGATGTCGGCCAGCAAGGGGGACCGAAACGAGGTGGTGTTGCTCAGGAGGCTGACCACCGGGGCATCGTAGCCGGTGTTAGCGGCGTTGCGGGCCAGCAGCACCACTCGACACGGGGGCTGGGTGAAAAGCTGGTCCGGGCTCAGCAGCGCAATGTCCAGCCGGCCGTCCTGGTTGAAATCGGCCACTACTTTGCCTAAAAGCCGCTCCGTCAGCAGCAGGACGGGGGCGTCAAATCCGGCCCCGTTGTTGCGCAGCTCGACCAGCTGCACGGGCGCGAACTGCTGCGTAGTACTGGTTGCGGTGATGGCTACCAAATCGGGCAGCCCGTCCGCGTTCGTGTCCTGTACGTCGAAGGGGCCGACGGGCACCTGGCCGTTCAGGTTCAGCGGCGTGGCGCTGGCAAAGCCGTTGCCGCCGCCGAGGCTGCGGAGTAGAAACACCCCGGAAGCGGCGGTCACCAGCAGGTCGGCCGCGCCGTTGGCATCCACGTCAACCGCCTGCACGTTGGCGGGAGTGGTCCCCGCCGCCAGCTGCACAGGCGGCCCGTAGCCGCCCTGGCCGTCGCCAAACACCAGGCTCAGCAGCCCGTCGGCGACGATGGCAAAATCGGGGTAGTTATCGGCGTTGAAGTCGGCCGCGGCGAGGTTCCGCTGCGCGAAGCCTATCAACTGCGGGGTGGCCACGGGGTAGCTGGTGGCCTGGTACGACGCCGCGTTCAGGCCCGGCCCGGCAAAGCGCAGCGTGAAAAACGGCGTGGCCGACGCCAGCGACGAGCCCACCTGCCGGCTCACCAAATCCGTCACCGTCACGGGTGCAATCGACGAGGCCCCGACCGGCACCTGCACGGTGAGCTGAGTGGCCGTCGCGGCCGTCACCGTGGCCCGGACGGCTCCAAAATTCACCGCGTCCCGGCCGGCCGTTGCCGAAAAGCCCGACCCATTGATGACGACCGTGGCCCCGGCCGCCGCCGCCGCCGGCGCAAGGCCAGTGACGACGGGCTGGGCCTGGGCCGCGAAGGCCAGCAGCACGCTGGCCGCCGCGCCCAGCCAGGCAGAAGAACGTAGCGAAAGTTTCATAAAGCGAACCAGGAAAGTAGGGGAGCTAAGTTAGGCTAAAAAGCGCAGTGATTTGTCAATCAGTGGAATGCGGGCAATAAGACTGTTTAGAAAGTCGATAGCACGTCATGCTTCGACAAGCTCAGCATGACGTGCTAATTGAAATTTTTGATTACTAAACAGCTTCAATGTTCTTGTTTGTGTTCACGCGGCAGAATTTATCTACAAAAGAAGAAACCCGGAGCTGTTTGGCTCCGGGTTTCTTCAAACTAATTGCTGGCTGTCCGCGCGAAGTGCCCGTCAGCTCCCGCCCGATTCTGCGCGCCGCCAGCGCGGGGCGTCCATGCCCAGCGTCACGAGCAGCGCGTGCGGCAGGGTCACGACCGAGGCGGCCAGCAGCGCCAGGCTCACCAGCACCGAGCCGCTAGCGGCGCGGGTCCAGGCTAGGCCGAACACCACTGCCAGCCCCGCGATGCTGATGAGCAGCAGCGGCGCCGAGCGCCGCAGAAAAAACTTCAGCTCGGCCACCAGCCCTGGTCGGCGGGTGGCCAGGCGATGGTCCATCAACTGGTTCATGCGCAGCACGTGCTGCAAGCTGTGCCAGAACACGAAATACATCCCCCCGGACAGCACCGGGGGCAGCACGACCAGCAAGAGCGTGAGCAGCGCCACTTCCAGCGCATCGGTCAGGGCCAGACTACTTTGGCTTTCCCACACGTAGCTGAGCCACAGTACTAAGTGCCCGACCAGCACTGCGGGCCCGATAATGGCCGCGGCCTGGGCGATAGCGGCGGCCCTGACCGGCGCGGCGCCGGCCAATTCCAGCAGACCGTTCACCGTGGCTTGGGTTTCGAAAGGCTGGTGCCACAACGGCACGGCGAAGATGAGGCTGCCGCGCAATAAGCTGTGGGCCAGCCATTGGGCGCGGTGCCGGGCCTGGGCCGGGGCGTCGGCCGAGCCCCAGTGCCAGACGGTGAGGACGAAAAAGAACGTCACCGCCATCGCGGGCTGCCACCACCAGAGGACTCCCACGGCCGCCGCCAGCCCCAGGTACCCCACCAAAAAACGAGCCCAGTACCGCAATTTGTCTTCGGCCAAGGTTGGATGGGTGGCCGGCACCACGTACTGGTCGCAGGCTCCGTGGGCCACGCCCAGCAGCACCATGCCCACCAGCAGCGCGGGCCCGAGCAGCCAGTTGGCCAGGCCCGGGGCCAGGAGCCCCACTGCCACGGCGGCCACTACCGCGCCGTACGAATAGCGCTGGGTCTTGACGGAAATGCTCCAAAAACGTGGCGTGGGGTGGCTGAGCGGCAGCATAATTTCAGAAGAACCAGTTCCGGTGGGTGCCCGTGCTGAAAACCATCAAATCGAAACCCCCTTTTGTGCTCATTCCCGCCCCCCGCAAAACGCTTGTGGAAGGCGGGAATGAGTTCAAAGGGTAGCGGGCTGCTTTTTGGGGAGGGAGTATCGTCGGCTGACGCCGGCCGTTCACCCCTCCCCAAAGAGCGGGTCAACCCTGCGGCGTTAGGCCGTGGCCGCCGTGGGAGACAGCTCCCGAACGGCCGCCGTGCTCTTGCCGGCAGCGGCAATGCCGTAAATGACCAGACCGAAGCCGATTTTGTTGATGGCATCAGCGACGTTGTAGAACAAGTCGACGCTGGAAGGCTGCCACCCGAAAGCGGTGTTCAACCAGCCACCCTGCATGCACATGTAGCCGATGGGGTAGATGGCCCAGCCCACCAATACAAACCAGCCCAGGGCCCGGATGCCCTTGATGACAATGGCATCGCCGGTGCTGCTGGCCAACTGCGCCACCTCACCGAACCAGGCGGTGTAGAGAATGTACACGTAGCCCACCGTGGAGATGGTGCCCCACAGCACCGAGTGGCTCGTGGAACCGCCCACGGGGTTGAAAGCTTCGCCGATGTAGCCGGCGACCAGCATGAGCAGCGAGGCCAGAATCAGCTTCCACAGCAAGCCGATTTTAGCGCCGGCGGCTTTGGTGAGCAAGTAAAACTCCACGCACATCAGCGGCACGGTCAGCGTCCAGTCGATGTAGCGCAAAGCCGTGGGGGTCTTGCCCGTCGACAAGTAGTAGTCGCGCATGTAGTAGTAGTGAATGGCCGCGATGCCCGTGATTAGTCCGGAGACCAGCAGCGACAGCTTCCACTTGCCTTCTACGCTTCCTCTTTCCAAGAAGAAAAACACGGATGCCGCCAGCATGGCCATGTAGCCAATAAAGAACGTGAATGCAATCGGGTCATCCACGGGGATGGTCACAATGTTGAACAGTACGTTAGACGTCATCATGTTGTTGAAGATTTAGAAGTGAAAGATTTGACAAAAGACACGCATAGATAACAATTGTTTTCTGAAACTTTGAGAAAAAAGCGCGCAGATGGCAAAAAAATTATTCATCCGTCACCTCTTTGTCGGGAATTGAGAGGCAATTAGCTGTTTTTTAGGTAATAAATGTAAATGTGCGAAAAATGCGGATGCTGACCAAGGTATAAATTATTGCATCCCCAGCGCCTCAAAGGTCTTCCATCCCGTCAAATGCGCAGAGCGTTTTGGACTTCTTCGGGTGCCCAGCGCAGCAGGGCGTTCGCCTTATTTCCGGACGGGCTCCCAATGGTCATCCAGCAATTAATGAGTTGTCCGCTGCTCGTTGCCAGTCAGGTATTTGCCAAAAGGCTGACAGCGGACAACAACTGGCTGACCACTCAATGGTAAATCAAATAGCTTCCCCTGCTGCTGCGCGCCCGCACGGACTCGCACCGAGCCCCGCCATTAGTTCTTGATGGCCCGCAGCATACTGGCCAATGCGGGCGCCGGGTAGGCCTTGCCGCGCGACACCACGGCGTCGATTTTTTTAATGTTGACAATGTCCTCCAACGGGTTGCCGGTCAGCAGGACCAGGTCGGCGTCTTTGCCCGGGGCAATGGTGGCGGTGCGGCTCGTGGCGCCCATAAACTTGGCGCCGTTCACGGTGGCCGCCTGCAGGGCCTGAACCGGCGTGAGGCCCGCTTCGACCAGCAGCAGCAGTTCCTCCTGCAGCGAGGCGCCGGGGTAGACGAAGGAATTAAACGGCCCGCTGTCGGACCCCGCCAGCAGCGGAACCCCGGCGGCCTGCATCAGCGGCACCAGGCTCATGAACTTGGCGTTTAGCTTTTTGGCAAAGGCACGGGCGGCGGGCGCCTGCTGCTGGGCGCTGGCCAGCCGCCGGGCGTAGGTGGCCTGAATGCGGGGGGCAATGTAGGCGCGCAGCGAGTCCTGGGCGTGGTCGTTGTCGGCCAGCTCGGCCAGGGTTTTTTGGATGTAGAGCGTGGGCACGGCGGCGGTGTTGCGCTTGGCCATCAGTTGAAAAATGCGGGTGGCAGCGGCGGGGCTGTAGGTGTTGTACACGGCGGGCAGCACCGCAAACAGCCCCAGCGGCTTGGGCGTCTGCAGGCTGTTGCGGACCAGCGCCGTGAGGCTGTCCTCCTTGCCGGAGCAGGCCTTGAACACGTAGTACAGGTGCTCGGTGGCGTCGAGGCCCCGGGCCACGGCCTCGCCCAGGGTCACGGAGTAGGGCATGTGGCCGGTGGTTTTCAGGCCCCGCCGCTGGGCCTGGGAAATGGTGTTCAGGTAGGCCTCGCCGGAAATCTTGCTGTCGTAAATCTTCACGTAGTCCACCCGCAGGCGCCGAAGCGAGTCCAGGGCCTTGCCGATTTGGGCGGGCGTTTCCACCTCCAGCGAGCCGGGCCAGTAGGCCTGGGGGCCGTCAATCTTGGGCCCCGAGGTGAAGATGCGCGGGCCGACCAGCAGGCCCGCATCCATTTCCCGCCGCCATTGCAATATGCTGGGGGTGAGGTCGCCGCCCGCGTCGCGCACCGTCGTCACGCCGTGGGCCAGGTAGAGTGCCAGGCTGTTCTTGTTGGCGGCCGCCAGGCTGTCGCCGCCCCGGAAGTGCACGTGCATGTCCCAGAGGCCGGGGATGAGGTAGCGGCCGTTGCCGTTCACGTACTGCTTGGCGGCGTAGCTGTCCTGGTCGGCGGGTTCCACGTCCACAATTTTGCCCCGCGCAATGGTCACTACCTGATTGGGCCGCAGCTGCCCGGTCACCACGTCCACCACCGTCACGTGGTTAATCACCACGTCGTAAATCTCCAGCTTGGTGGGCCGGCGGGTACAGCCGGCCAGCAGCGCGGCCACGCTCAGGCCAAAGAGTACGCGGGTCAGGTTCATGCGGGGAATGGGGCAAACGGCGGGCAGCAAAGTTAGGCGGGCACGCGCACCGTGAATGCGGTGAACTCGCCTTCCCGCGTTTCCCAGGTCAAGGTACCATGGTGGCCTTTGGCAATGGTGTCGTGCGAAAGCGAAAGGCCCGGGCCAGAGCCCTTGCCGGCGGGCTTGATGGTAAAAAAAGCCGAAATACCTGCGCCACCGCCCCGCTCATGCCCGTGTCGTTGTCCCGCCCCCGAATTTTGATTTCCGCGCCCAGTGGCCGCTGCCAGCCGTTTGCTGGCGCTTCCGTACCGCGTACAGCGCGTTGGTACAGGCTCAGCAACGCCCGGCCCAGCTCGTGCGGGACCACCAGCCCGAAGTCAGCAGGGTGCAGGTACTCAGCTACCAGGGCCTTGGGGTCGGGGGCCTCAGGCTGGCCGTCCCAAGCCCGCCAGCACCAGCGCCGCGGCTTCGCCTTGAAATTCTACGCCGAGGACGGCAACCGGGACCTGGTGGGCAGCAACGCGCCGGTGTTCTTCGGAAAAGCCCCGCAGAAATTCACCGACTTTCGACCTACCCAGAAGTGCGGGCCGCGCCAACCGCAAAGTCGCCCACGATGATGCGGGACCGTACATCTGTTCAAGCGAAGAAGCCGCCTTGGGCAATCGAGGCGGCTTTTTTGTGGGTGGTGGCGAGGGGCTACTGGGTCTTTGCTCTGAGGTTCTTGAAGGTCCCGGCCAGGATGATGGTGCAGTTGGGGTCGGTGGAGAGGCCCGCCTTCGGTGGTTCGTTTTGCTCGGGCGCGGGGACTTCGTAGCTGCCGGTCACGAGTTGGCGCTTGGCGTCGTACGCCGTGATGGTGGCATTGCCGGTCAGCTCCCGGGTGAAGTCGTTGAAGCGGCCGATGGAAAAGCTGCCGCTGCCCACGACGCTGCAGACGCAGGAGGGGAAACCCGGGTTGGCGGGGCGGCCGCGGCAGCGCAGCGCGTGGGTGCCCGTCCAGTTGGAGGCCAGCCGGGCGGTGGAGAGCCAGGCACTTTTAACTTTTGACCCTCAACCTTTACACTTTTACAGTGGTGACCCTACAGCGGCTTCTTGCGCTCGGCCTGAAACTTCTTCAACTGCGGGTCCACCAGCTTTTTGTCGCCCACCACCACGATGGTCATGGCCTCGGGGCGCACGTATTTGCGGGCGGTTTCGCTGATTTGCTGGGGCGTCACGGCGTTGATGTTCTTGACCTGCTCGGTGAGGAAGGTTTCAGGCAGGCCGTGGAAATCGAGCGAGTTGAGCTGGCTGATGATGCCGCCCGGGCTGGAGTTGCGCAGCACAAACATGCCGCCCTCGAAGTTCTGAATGCCCTTGAGCTCATCGACCGAGGGCGGGGTTTTTTGCAGGCGCTCCACTTCGTACATGATTTCGCGCAGCGAATTGTAGGTGTCGGCGGTGGTCACGTCGGCGTTCTGGGTCCAGTTGGCGGTGCGGTAGTGCGTTTCGATGTAGCTGTAGGGCGAATACGTGTAGCCCTTGTCCTCCCGAATGTTGCGGGTGATGCGCGAGCCAAACGAGCCGCCGAGCAGCGAGTTCATCACCCGCAGCCGGATGTAGTCGGGGCTGCTGGGGTCCACGGCCGGCAGGCCCACCACGATGGTGGACTGCGGCGCGTTGGGCCGGTCCTGGGTCAGCACTTCGCCTTTGGTCACCGGCTTGGCCACGTCGATGAGCGGCGCCGGGCCCGGCGGGAAGGCCGCCCACGCCGCCGTGATGGCCTGGCGCAGCGCCGGGGCTTCAAACCGCCCGGCCACGTACACGCTGGTGCGCTGGCCGCCGTACTGCGCTTTGTAGAAGGCCTGCACCTGCTCCAGGGTCAGGGCGTCGAGCTGGGCGTCGGTGGGCAGGCCACGGCCGTAGGGGTGGCCGCCGTAGAGGGCGCCCGTGAACTTCTGGCGGGCCTGCACGCCCGGCTGGGCCCGGGCCAGGGTCATTTGCCGCTTCAGGTCGGTTTTGAGGCGGGGCAATTCGGCGGCGGGCAGGGCCGGGTGCTGCACCACGTCGGCCAGGAGCGTCGCCAGCTCCGGGGCGTACTCGCTCAGGCAGGAGGCCCACAGGGTGGTTTGGTCGGCGCCCACCGAAATGCTCAGCGTGCCGCCCATGCGGGCCATTTTTTCGGCGAGCTGGGTGGCCGGCATCGTGGCGGTGCCTTCCTGCAGCAGCTTGCCCAGCAAGTCGGCCACGGCCACTTCGGTGGCCGCCTCGTGCACGTTGCCGGCCTGAATGGCCACCATCATCGTCACCTTGGGCACCTGGCCGTAGGGCACCAGCCGGGCCCGCAGGCCGTTGGCAAGGGTGAATTCTTCCTTGGCGGGCAGGGCGAAGTCGCGCGGCTTGCCGCCAACGGGGGCCGCTTGCTTGGCCGCGGCGGGCGCCTTAGCGGCGGCCACGGCTTTGGCCACGCCCGTAGCCCGCGTGGCGGCTGGTTTGGCGGCCGGCTTAGCCGGGGCTTTCTGGGCCTGAGCGCCCGGCGCGGCCGTGGCAACGAGGGCAATGCTGAGCAGCCCGATAACTAGCTTGTTCATGGCAATCAAGGGGATGGACTAGCTCTTGGCCAGCGGATTGACGGTGATGATGGTGCGGTTGGTGGGCCGCAGGTACTCGCGGATGGTTTTCTGCATCAGCTCCGGCGTCACTTTGCGGAACTCACTTTCCAGGCGGTTGATGCGGCCGGGGTCGTTGTCGAACAGGGCAAACGAAGCCAGCAAATCGGCCCGGCCGAAGTTGTCGGAACCGTTCACCTGGTCGTAGAACGAGGAGCGGATTTTGACCATGGCCAGGTCCAGCGTGGTTTGGGTAATGCCGCTGGTGGCGAGGCGGTTGATTTCCTGGTCGAGCACGCGCACCACCGAGTCGGCCTGCACGGTGGGGTCGTAAATCAGGCTGCCCATCCACAGCATCGGGCCGTTGTAGTTGAACTGGTTGCCCAAATCGGAATTGATGCCACCGGTCACGCCGTCGGAGTAGCCGCGCTTCTGCACCAGGGCCTGGTAGAGGCGGCTGTCGTTGCCTTGCAGCAAAATCTGGTCGAGCATGATGAGGGCGTAGTACTCGGGCGTGTTGCGGTCGGGCATGTGGTAGGCGAAGGCCAGCGCGGGCTTGGTGGCCAGCTTGTCGTCCTGCGCGAAGCGCTGCTCCTGCTCCTGGCGCGGCTCGGTGAGGTCGGGCTTGGGCGGCTGCGGCGCGCTCGGGATGTTGCCGTAGTACTGCTGTACCCAGGCCTTGGCCTCGGCGGGCTCGAAGTCGCCCACCACGGCCAGCACGGCGTTGTTGGGGGCGTAGTAGGTTTTAAAGAAGCTCCTGGCGTCGGTCAGGTTGGCGGCGTCCAGGTCCTTGAGGTCGCCGTAGAAGTTGTGGGCGTTGTTCCAGTTCTTGTTGGCTTTCATGGGCATGTCTATCCACGGGAAGCTGCCGTAGGGCTGGTTGAGCACGTTCACGCGCACTTCGCTCTTCACCACGCCCTGCTGGTTGGTCAGGTTGCTCTGGTTGATGGCCAGGCCGCGCATCCGGTCGGCTTCGGCCCACAGAATGGTTTCCAGCTTGTGGGCCGGCACCACCTCGTAATAGTTCGTAAAGTCGAAGCGCGTGGAGCCGTTCAGCGCCCCGCCGTTCTTCTGAATCAGCCCGATAAACTCGTTCTTGCCCAGGTTTTGCGAGCCCTGAAACATCAGGTGCTCAAACAAATGCGCAAAACCCGTGCGGTTGCGCGGCTCGGTGCGGAAGCCCACCGCGTAGTAGGCCGCCACGGTGGCCGTAGGCGCGGTGTGGTCGGGCGAAAGCACCACCCGCAGCCCATTCGGCAAGGTGTAGTACTCCACCGGAATCTGAAACGCCGGCCCCACGGGCGCGGCGGCCGGCACCGGCGCCGTGGCGGTGGTAGCCGGCGCCGCGCTGGTGGCCGAAGCGGCGGTGGGGGCCGTGACGGCGGTAGTGGCCTTGGGGCTGCACGCGCCCAGGGCCAGCGCGGCCACCGGCGCCCACCGCAGGCCGCGGCTCAATGCTTTTAAATGTCTCATAGGTTAAAGAGGGTGAGGTGTAGGAAAGCAGAAACTGGTTTGTGCAATATTAAGGCATATGAGCTAGCTTTCAACTATTTGCATTGCGCCTTCGGCAGCGCGCAGTAAATGTGGAAGGGCTTCGACTAAGGACGGCCACAAAACGCCGACGCTGCGTCGGAAGCGTGCCGCGGTTCGGCGGTTCGGCGATTTGGCGGGAGCCCCCGACCTTTGCGCGGTGTTCACCTTTTCCGCCTTGCCGGCCCTGCTGGCCGGCCGCCTTCTGCAAGCCCCCGCCGACCCGGCCACCGAAGTCCGCCACCTGCTGCTCGACAGCCGCCGGGTGAGTCTGCCGGCCGGAACGCTGTTTTTTGCCCTGCGCGGCCCCAGCCACGACGGCCACCGCTACCTGCCGGCGCTGTACGCCCAGGGCGTGCGCTTGTTTATTGTAGCAGAAACCGCGGCCCTGCCCGGTGACCTCGCGGCCTACCCCGAGGCCGGCATTGTCGCCGTGGCCAGCCCTTTGGCGGCCCTGCAAGCGCTGGCCGCGGCCCACCGTGCCGAATTCACGGGGCCGGTGCTGGCCATCACCGGCTCCAACGGCAAAACCATTGTCAAGGAATGGCTGGCGCAGCTGCTGAGCGCCGACGAGGACATTTGCCGCTCGCCGCGCTCCTACAATTCGCAGGTGGGCGTGCCCCTGAGCGTGTGGGAGTTGAACCCGGCGCGCCACACGCTGGGCATTTTTGAAGCCGGCATCTCGGAAGTGGGCGAAATGGCGCGGCTGGCGACGATTATTCGGCCCACCGAAGGCATCTTCACCACCTTGGGCACGGCCCACGACGCGGGCTTCGCGTCGGGGGAGGCGAAGCTGCTGGAGAAGCTGCGGCTGTTTCAGGGGCCGCGGTTTCAGCGCCTGTTTTACTGCTACGACCACGAGCCCGTGCGGGCCGCCGTGGCCCGACTTCGACTGCCCGGCTTTAGCTGGACGCGCCGGGCCGACCCGGCGGCCGACCTTTGCTTTGCCCTGGAACCCGCCAGCAGCGGCAGCACCGGCGTGCGGGCGCACTACCCAGCCGCCGGCCTCGCAGCCGCGTTCATGCTGCCTTTTGCCGACGAGCCCTCGGTCGAAAACGCCCTGCACTGCCTGGCCGTGCTGCTGCACCGCCAGGTGGAGCCGGCCGAAATCCAGCGCCGCCTGGCCCGGCTGCACCCCGTGGCCATGCGCCTGGAAATGAAGCTCGGCCGCCACGATTCGTACCTGCTCGACGACACCTACAACAACGACCTGGCCGGCCTGGCGCTGGCCCTGAACGCCCTGGCCCGGCAGTCGCGCCCCGGCCGCCGCACCCTGATTCTGAGCGACGTGTTGGAATCGGGCCTCAGCGAAGCGGCGCTCTACGCCCAAGTGGCCGGGTTGCTGCCTGCGGCGGGCGTCACCCGGTTGGTCGGTATTGGCCCGGAGATTTCGAGAGAATTACAAGAATTAAAAATTATAAATTATAAATTAAAAATTGATGAGGAAGTTCTCGGCAGTAGCGAGGAAGAAGGGGAAAGCAGGGGTGAGGCAAACCAAGAGGCAAACCAATTTTTAATTTTTAATTCTCAATTTTTAATTCAAACCTACCCCACCACCGAAGCCTTTCTTGCCGTCCTCGACCCCGCTGATTTTGCCCGCGAGGTCATCCTCATCAAGGGTGCCCGGCGCTTCGGTTTCGAGCGCATTGTGGCCGCCTTGCAGGCCCAGCAGCACGGCACCGTGCTCGAAGTGAACCTCGACGCCCTGAGCCACAACCTCCAGCACTACCGCCGCCAGCTGCGCCCCGGCACCAGGCTCATGGTGATGGTGAAGGCATTTGCCTACGGCGCGGGCTCCTACGAAGTAGCCAGTCTGCTCGAATTTCAACGGGCCGACTACCTCGCCGTGGCCTACGCCGACGAGGGCGTGGCCCTGCGCGAAGCCGGCATTAGCCTGCCCATCATGGTGATGAACCCGGCCCCGGACTCGTTCGACACCCTGCGCCGCCACCGCCTGGAGCCCGAAATCTACTCGTTCGACCTGCTGCACGAGTACCTGAAGGCGTTTTTAGCGGCTGCTTCCGACCCGGGCCCGCCGCCGGTTCACGCCGCCGCGCCCGCCATGCACCTCAAGCTGGACACCGGCATGCGGCGGCTCGGTTTCGACGAAGCCGACGTACCCGCGCTGGCGGCCTTGTTGCGCCAGCACGCCGCCCGCCTGCCCGTGGCCAGCCTGATGACGCACCTGGCCGCCGCCGACGACCCCGCCCACGACGACTTCACCCGCGCCCAACTGGCCGCTTTCCGCCGCATGGCCGCCGCCCTGGAGGCCGCCCTGGGCCGCCCCGCCCTCAAGCACGCGCTCAACTCGGCCGGCATCCTGCGCTTTCCCGAAGCCCACTTCGACATGGTGCGCCTGGGCATCGGCCTGTACGGAGTAGACGCCAGCGGCCGCGACACCGACGCCCTGCGGCCCGTGAGCGAGCTACGCACCACCATCTCCCAAATCAAAACCCTGCCCGCCGGCGCCACCGTGGGCTACGGCCGCCGGGGCGATGCCGCCCCGGCGGCGCGCCGCATTGCCACCCTGGCCATCGGCTACGCCGACGGGTACGACCGGCGCTTCGGCAACGGCGTGGGCACGGTGCTCATTCGCGGCCAGGTGGCGCCTTTGGTGGGCTCGGTGTGCATGGACATGTGCATGGCCGACGTGACAGCCATTCCCCAGGCGCGGGCCGGCGACGCGGCCCTGCTCTTCGGCGAAGGGCTGCCGCTGCCGGAGCTGGCCGGCCGCATCGGCACCATTGCCTACGAGCTGCTCACCAACGTGAGCGAGCGGGTGAAGCGGGTGTTCGTGAGCGAGTAGGCCGTGCCAGGTGGCTCGGTACGTAGGACGGGGCCTTGCGGTGGTGCGCCGGTGTGAGCGGGCCCGCGCCGTCCGCGCCACCAGAAACCGGAACCTTTGAAGCCCGCCGCTTGGGGTCGACAAAGAGTCTTTTTTACTGTCGACAGGGAGCGGCCCAATGTTGGCAAGGTATTTATTTTGCTACTTTACAGTCGGCGTAACGAGCTCCGAATAGACTTAGACCAAAACTCTGCTTTTTGACGCCTCTTCTTGTCATGATAATCAATACGTTCCGTTTATTTCGCCTGCTTGGCGCGCTGTCTATCTGCTTGGCGGCGGCGGCGGCGGCCAGTGCCGGCACCCGTTCCGCCCCAATAGTTTTGGCTGAGCCCAATGCCCCGGTGCTTGACGGGCTTTGGAAGGGCCAGCTGAAAGTGCCCGGCGGGCAACTTGAAGTCATTTTCCGGTTTCAAAAGCTGACCGGCGGCGAGTATTTCTGCGCCCTCGATGTGCCGCTGCAAAAGGTGAGCCGGATGAACGTGAAAGCGGAAGTGAAGGGCGACACCGTGCGCCTGTTCGCCGAGGAAGCCGCCACCCGCTTCGTGGGCCTGTTGTCGACCGATGGCAAGCAGATGGTTGGCACCTGGCAGTCGCCCGGCTTTAAAGCTCCCATGGTGTTGACGTTCAGCCCGGTGCTCGCCATGAACGCGAAAAACGTGCGCCTCACGCCCCCTTACCGCGAGGAAGAAGCCACGTTCAGCAACCTGACCGTCAACGCGCGCTTGAACGGCATGCTCACCGTGCCGGCCGGCCCCGGCCCCTTTCCCGCCGTGGTGCTGCTGAGCGACAGCGGCCCGCAGGACCGCGACGGCACCGTGGGCGACTTTGCCCCACTGGGCCTGCTGGCGGATTTTCTCACCCGCCGCGGCGTGGCCGTGCTGCGCTTCGACGACCGGGGCGTGGGCAAGTCGGGCGGCACCCCCGCCACCACCACCGCCGACTTGGTGAGCGACGCCCAAGCGGGCCTGAATTACCTGCGCACCCGGCCCGAAATTGACCTGGCCCACCTCGGGCTGGTGGGCCACGGCGAGGGCGGCAACGTGGCCTTGCTGGCCGCCGCGCAGCCCTTGCCCCCGGCCTTTGTAGTGGCGCTGGCGGCCTTTGGGTTGCCCGGCCGCGAGATTGTGGTGCAGCAGCAGGCCACCACCCTGCGCACGCTGGGCACCGAACCCGCCCAGATTGAAGCCGCCACCAAACGCCAGCAGGCCATGCTCGAAATCATCCGGCAAACCACCGACAACGCCCAGGCCCAGGCCATTGTGGCCAACATGCTGAAGCAGAACAACGCGGCCATCGACAACGCCACGGCCCAGTCGAGCGCGGCCGAGATGACCTCGACCCGGTACCGCTACTTCCTCGCGTTCAACCCGGTTGAGCGGCTTGTGGCCGTCAACTGCCCGGTGCTGCTGCTCAACGGCACGTCGGACCTCACCATCAACGCCGACGCCAACCTCAACGCCCTCAAGGGTGGCCTGAGCAAGAACAAAACCCTGACCGTTAAAAAGCTGGCCGGCGTGAATCACCTCTTCCAGCCCGACCCCACCAGGTGGCCCGTCGTCAACGGTCAGCCCCAGCCTAACTTCTCGCCCGAAGCCCAGGAAACCATCCGCGAATGGATTATGGAGCAGGCCAAGAAATGATGCGCTGGTTGGTCGGTGCGCTGGTTGTGCCGTACTGGTTGATGCCGCCAATTTCTTTCAAGCGAAAAAGGCCTTGCTGGAGAGCAAGGCCTTTTTCGTTCCGGTACACGCTGGTTTAGCACAGCGGCACATCCACCAATCAGCACATTACTTTATCATGTCCACTTCGGCCTTAATCATGGCGTTGTAGCGGCGGCCCTGGCCGTTGGCCAGCGTCAGCAGGTTCCAGCCTTTGCCAATGGTGTAGCTCCAAGTGCGGCTTTCCTTGAACTCGAAGGTGGGGCGCATAATCTGCCCGTAGGGCGTGTAGTTGTCCATGAAGTTGGTGGTGTAGAACTTGTCGCCGCCCACAATCCACTCCATGGCCACGAAGAAGCCCTCCTCGGGCGCCGGGATGTTGTACGTACTCAGGTCGATGGTGTACCACTCGCCCCCGCGCGACGCCGACACCACCACGTTTTCGGTGAGCAGGTCGGTGTTGGGGGCGTTGTAGTTGCCGTCGGCCTTGTAGATGCGCACGCGGAAGGGCTCGCGCGGGAAGCCGTTCTCGCCGATGTAGAACGACACCGTGCGCACGTTGCCGAGCTTTTTCTGCTTGTCGTTTTTGACGAAGAAGGCGTACTGGCTACCGGGCAGGCCCTGAATCATGCCTTCACCGGGGTTGTTGGAGCTGGAGCCCAATTCCAGGTTTTTGACCTTGCCGCCTTTGACCACCACGTTGTCCAGCAAAATCACCCGCTTCTTTAATTCAACTATTAGGTCTTCGGTGCTACCGCGCTTAATTAGAACGGCGGTGTTCGTATAACCCAGGGTCATGACAATCAACGAATCTTGAGTGTTTTTCTCCAGGCCCGCCAATTGGAAGTAGCCGTACTCGTTGGTGAGGGCGCCCGTGCCCTCCTCGCGCAGGGCAATGGAGGCAAAAGGTACCGGGTCCTTGGTCTTCGCATCCACGACGCGGCCGGTAATGCGGTTTTCCTGCGCCCAGCTCAGCGCCGGCAGCAGCAACAGAACCCATAGAGCGAGAAAAGGTATGCGTTTTATCATCGCCAAAAAATAATATAATGGATGGTAGACTGGCAAATTTACAAATTCCGAATCATTCCGTCGCTATCGCAGCCCAGCACGAACCGCGGTTTGGCGACTAAACGCCATTAATTCCGGCCGTACGGAGCCTCAGGGGTAATTTTGGTCCTGCTAAAATAGCTTCTGCCACATTCAAACAAATGGTCCGTCCTATTTTCAAAGCCGGCCGCGCAAAAAAATAACATAGCTGCGCGTATTGCGTAACCGCGTAAGTTGCTATTTCCACCTTCTTCTTTTCACACCATGAAATCCTCCATTCTTTCTTTTCTCGCGGCCACCGCCTTGCTGGCCAGCTGCGAAACCAAGCAGTCCGAAACCAAAGACCAGCTCGGCGAGGCCGGCCAGGACACGGCCGTGATGGCCCGCGACGGGCAAACGGCGGGCGAAGTGGCCGGCACTGCGGCTGCTTCCGTGGGCGCCGCCGCGGACAATGCCTGGGACCTGAGCAAGGCCAAGCTGGCCGACGTGAAGTTTGAGGAAATCACGCTGCCCGGCGTGACCGTGCGCGGCGATGCCACTTACAACGTGTACAGCGTGGACGAAAAAGTGTTGTTCGACACCGACAAGGCCGACATCAAGGCCAGCGCTGCCGCGGCCCTGAACCAAATCACGGGCTCCATCGGCCAGCGCTACGGCGCGAGCCAGGTGCGTGTGATGGGCTTTGCGGACGCCCGCGGGGACAAGAACTACAACAGGGAGTTGAGCGGGCAGCGCGCCGAAGCTGTGAAAAACTATCTGGTGTCCCAGGGCAAAGTCGACGCCTCGCGTGTGAGCCTGGAGCCGATGGGCGAGAGCATGCCGGTGGCCTCCAATGCCACGGCCGCTGGCCGGCAGGAAAACCGCCGGGTGGAAATTGCCGTCCGAAGCAACTAACCCCACCGGCCCGGGGCCGCGCGGCCCGTCCCAGTCCAGACCGCGCGGGCCCATCCAATCGTAGTCAGCCGCCAGCAGGCCCGTGCGTTCGTTCGCGCGGGCCTGTTTTTTTGCCCGCTGCTGCCGGCCCACCGGGCGACGGCGACGGCAGCAGCCCAAGTGCTCCGTCAGGAGCAGTCGACGGCCGCGAAACCCGGGCTGGCCCCTGCCATCAGGGCAGTAGTCCATCTGACCGCTGAATAATGAGGTGGATAGGCATCTAGCTATGAATTTGCGGTGTACTACGCACGGCTACTTATCTTTAGGGTGCCATAGGCAGATTTACGCTTATTAGTTAAGATGACAAGACGTTTAATGTGGGCGGTGGCTCTTCTGTGGCAAGGCTGGCTCGCGGGCGCTCCGGCAGAAGAACCCTTGCCGCTGGGGGGGCTGTGGAAAGGAAAATTGCCCGTCCTGGGCGGGCAGCTGGATTTGACCATCAGCGTGGTGCCACTGGCGGGCGGCAAGTATTTTGCCGCGCTTGACGTGCCTGCTCAAAAGGTGAGCCGGATGCCCACCGAAGTGACCGTACGCGGCGACTCGGTGCTGCTCTGGATGCCGGCGGCCGGCAGCCGCTACGCCGCCCGGCTCGACGTGGTGAAGCGGGAGCTGAACGGCATCTGGACCCAGGCCGGCATAAAATCGCCGGTGCGGCTGCTGTACTCGCCCATGCCCACGCTGGGCACGTCGGGCACCCGCCTCGCCCCGCCCTACCGCGAAGAGGACGTGATGTTCCACAACCCCGTGTCGCGGTTGAACATGGGCGCCACTCTTACCGTGCCAGCCGGCCCGGGCCCGTTCCCCGCCGTGGTGCTGGTGAGCGACCTGGGCGCGCAGGACCGCGACGGGACGGTGGGCGACTACGCCATGATGGGCTCCCTGGCCGACTACCTGACCCGCCGGGGCATCGCCGTGCTGCGGTACGACGACCGGGGCGTGGGCCAGTCGGGGGGCAGCACGGCCACCGCCACCACCGCCATGCTGGTCAGCGACGTGCAGGCGGCCATCAATTTCCTGCGTTCCCGCCTGGAGGTGAACATCAGCCGCATCGGGGTGATAGGGCACGGCGAAGGGGCCAACGTGGCCTTGCTGGCCGCGGGCCAGCCGCTGCCGCCGGCCTTCGTGGTGTCGTTGGCGGGCTACGGCCTGACGGGCGAACAAACCCTGCTGCAGCAGCAGGTGGCGCGGCAGCGGGCCAACAAGCTGAGCCCGCTGGTGGTGCAGGCCGCCTACGAGCGCCAGCGCACCATGTACGAAATCATCCGGCAAACCAACCCGCCCCAAGCCCAGGCCATCGTGAGCAACATGATGCGTCAGGACCAGCCCGGCCTCGACCCCGGGGAAGCCCAAGCGGCTGCCCAGCAACTGCTCTCGCCGTGGCGGCACTATTTCCTTTCCTTCGACCCGGTGGCCGAGCTCGACCAAGTGCGCTGCCCGGTGCTGCTGCTCAGCGGCACCGCCGACCTGGAGGCCCCCGCCGATTTGCACCAGGCGGCCCTGGAGAAAGAGCTGAAGAGCGTCAACCACAGCACCACGGCCCGGCGCCTGCCCGGCCTGAACCACTTGTTTCAGCCCCCTGCTTCGGAGTGGACCCTGATGAATGGCGAAATGAGGCCACTGTTTTCACCCGTGGCCCAGGAGATTATCCGCGAGTGGATTACGGGGTTGGTGGCCAAAAAGTAGCGCGGGAACCTGGGCCGGTGGTAAGTGGGAAGTTTGCCCATCCGCGGGGTGGCCGGGACTGGGACGAAGGCGCCGAGGGCACCGGCACCGTTGGCACCGTCGGCGGTTTATTTAATCATGTCCACCTCGGCCTTAATCATGGCGTTGTAGCGCAGGCCCTGGCCGTTGGCGGCCGTGATAAGGCTCCAGCCCTTGCCGATGGAGTAATTCCAGGTGCGGCTTTCCTTGAACTCGAAGGTGGGGCGCATAATCTGCCCGTAGGGCGTGTAGTCGTCCATGAAGTTGGTAGCAAAGAACTTGTCGCCGCTCACCACCCATTCCATGGCCACGAAGAAGCCCTCCTCGGGGGCGGTGATGTTGTAGGGCGTGAGGTCGACGGTGTACCACTGACCGCCCTGGGGCGCCGACACCACCACGTTTTCGGTGAGCAGGTCGGTGTTGGGTGCGTTGTAGTTGCCGTCGGCCTTGTACAGCCGTACGCGGAAGGGCTCGCGCGGGAAGCCGTTCTCGCCGATGTAGAACGACACCGTGCGCACGTTGCCGAGGCGCTTGTTTTTGTCGTTCTTCACAAAAAAAGCGTACTGGCTGCCGGGCAGGCCCTGAATCATGCCCTCGCCCGGATTGGAAGCCCGGGCCCCGAGGCCGAGGTTTTTGACTTTGCCGGCTTTGACCACCACGTTGCTCAGCTCGACGGCGCGTTTGGGCATCTCGATGGTGAGGTTGGGCACGGCGACGCCACGCTGCACCAGCACGACCCGACGGGCGTACCCCAGGGCAACGACGACCAGCGAATCCTCGGCATTCTTGGTGGGTGCGGGCACAATGAACTGGCCGTGCTCATTGCTGAGGGCGCCAATTTGCTCGCTTTGCAGCCCAATGGAAGTAAAAGGCAGCGGCTCCTTGGTGTCCTTGTCAACGATGACCCCTTTGATTTGGACCAGTTGCGCCCAACCGAAATTTGCAGCAGCAACTATAAATAATGCTATAAGTAGTAGGCGTGTGTACATAGTAGCGACGATAGAGCGAACAAAATTACAAATTCCAAGGCGGAAAGTTATCAGAAAATATCAGTAGCTACAAACTCTGGTCGGAAGGGGGCCGAAGCTGGGCCGCCCAAATGCTGGCCGGTAACTTGGCTTGGCCTTTAAAAAAATGGGAGCACTCGGAAAGAATTTGGTGGCGTACCTTTGTTTGTATTCTTTCTAAATAAGCAGCTCACCCTTCTTTGCTCGTGGCCCTATTCCGTCGTTTTTCGCAAAATGTTGCCACCGGCGCGGCTACCCGACGTACCGCCAAAGACTTGCACGTGGGCGAAACGGGCACTATTTGCTGCCTGGAAGACCCGGAAATGGCGCTTAAGCTACTGGAAATGGGCTGCGTACCGGGCGTGCGGGTGCGCCTGAGCGGCCGGGCCCCTTTGGGCGACCCGCTGATGCTGGTCCTCGGCGACCAGGAGTACACGCTGTCGGTGCGGGCCAGCGAGGCGGCCACCATTTTACTGAAAGAATAGGCGCGACGGATGGCGGCGGTAGCGAGCAATTCGGCGGGGGCGCAGCCCACCGCAGCGCAACCCGGCCCCGCGGCGGGGCCCCGGCCCTTGCGAATTGCCCTGATTGGTAACCCCAACAGTGGGAAAACTTCACTATTTAATCAACTGACGGGGCTCAACCAGAAGGTGGGCAATTTCCCAGGGGTGACGGTGGACCGCAAGTCGGGCTTTGCGCAACTGACCCCGGCGCAGCGGGCCGAGATTGTGGACCTGCCCGGCACGTACTCGCTCTACCCCAAGAGCCTGGACGAGAAGGTCATCACCGACATGCTTTACGACCGGGCGGCGCCCAACTACCCCGATTTCGTGGTGGTGACCGTGGACGCCAACAACCTGCGCCGCAGCCTGCTGCTGTTTACGCAGCTCGGCGACCTGGGCCTGCCCGCGGTGCTGGCCCTGAACATGATGGACGTGGCCGAGCGCCACGGCGTGCGCATCGACTTGCCGGCGCTGGAGCGGGAGTTGGGTGTGCCCATCATTCCGATGAATGCCCGCAACGGCAGCGGCGTGGCCGCCCTCAAGATTGTGATGGCCCAGCGGCTGGACGCCGCGCCGGTGCGCTTCTGGGAGCCCGATGAAAAGCTGCTGCCGCTGGTGCGCCAGATTCGCTACTATTTCGACCTGCACAACGACTACCTGGCACTGCACTACGCCCAGCAATACCGCCACATCGGCTTCCTGAGTGCCGAAGAGAAAACTCACTTGCAGGAACTGACGCAGCAATACGCGTTCGAGGCCACGGCGCAGCAGGCGGCGGAAACCATTGCCCGCTACGCCCGCATCAACGACATTCTGCTGGAAACGGTGACGGTGACGCGCACCGAAACCCGCGAGCCGGTGAGCAACCGCATCGACAAGGTGCTGACCCACCGGGTGGGCGGCTACCTCATTTTTCTGGGCATTTTGTTCCTGCTGTTCCAGGCCATTTTTGCCTGGGCGCAGTATCCCATGGACTGGATTGACCAGGGTATTTCGGGACTGAGCGCGGCCATTCAGGACCGGTTCGACGGGCCGCTGGTGCGGCTGCTGACGGAAGGCGTGCTAGCCGGGCTGGGCGGGGTGCTGATTTTCATTCCGCAGATTGCGCTGCTCTTTGGCTTCCTGGCGGTGCTGGAAGAGACGGGCTACATGGCCCGCGTCACGTTTTTGATGGACAAGCTGATGCGGCCGTTTGGGCTGAGCGGCAAGAGCGTGGTACCCCTGATTTCGGGGCTGGCCTGCGCGGTGCCGGCCATCATGGGCGCCCGCACGATTGAGAGCTGGAAGGACCGGATGATAACCATTTTCGTGACGCCGCTCATGTCGTGCTCGGCGCGCATTCCGGTGTACACGGTGCTGGTGGCGCTGGTAGTGCCCGACGAAGCCGCCTGGGGCCTGTTCAATTTGCGCGGCGTGGCTCTGATGGCGCTCTACCTGCTGGGCCTGTTCTCGGCGCTGGGCTCGGCCTGGGTGCTGAAAAAGGTGCTCAAGGCCCGGGAGCGGAGCTACTTCATCATGGAGTTTCCGGTGTACCAGTGGCCGCGCTGGAAAAACGTGGGCCTGACCATCTACCAGAAAGTGCGGGCCTTCGTGTTCCAGGCCGGCAAGGTGATTATTGCCATTTCGGTGCTGCTCTGGGTGCTGGCCAGCTACGGCCCCGGCCAGCAGCAAGCCACGGCCGAGGCCCGGGTGCGCCAGCAGGCCCCGGCCCGCAGCTGGGACGCGCCCGAGCTGAGCCGCCAGGTGGCTTCGGCGCGGCTTGAAAACTCCTACGCCGGTTCCTTCGGGCGGGCGCTGGAGCCAGTGATTCGGCCGTTGGGTTTCGACTGGAAGATTGGCATCGCGCTGCTCACCTCGTTTGCGGCGCGGGAGGTGTTCGTGGGCACCATTTCCACCATCTACAGCGTGGGCCAGGACGCCGACCTGGGCACCTTGCAGCAGAAGCTGCGGGCCGAGAAAGACCCGAACGGTCAGCCGTTCTTCACGCCGGCGCGGGCGTTTTCACTGCTGGTGTTCTACGTGTTTGCCATGCAGTGCATGAGCACTCTGGCCGTCACCTACCGCGAAACCAAAAGCTGGAAATGGCCCCTGGCACAACTGGTGTATATGACCGGGCTGGCCTATGTGGCGGCGCTGGCAGTGTACCAGGTGCTGGCGTAACGGCGGGCGATGTGAAGGGCTGGCCTACTCGGGAGGACCCGTGCAGCATCGAGCTAAGGGATAGCTTAAGTAGTCAGCCAAAAGTAACCGTGCCTTTTGCCCGGTCCCGGCACCCTCACCCCCGGCCCCTCGCCCGCGGAGTGGGGAGCCAGACAAGCCCTTTGCCAACTCCCCTCGCCTTGGGAGAGGGGCCGGGGGTGAGGTGAACCAGGCGCGCCGTTTGTACGGTTACTTTTGGCCGACTACTTAATGACTGTTCATGGTGAGCAAGGAGTTATTTGTGTCAACCGGGTTGCTGCCAGAACTATGTAGAGACGCAACATTTTGCGTCTCGTCGTTGAACGACTCCCGAACGGCGCGGTCCCGAAGACGCAAAATATTGAGTCTCTACGCTGTTTTAGCTGATGCGAACGGCTTCCAATACTTCGAGAAAACGAGCGAAAAGCGGTGACACCCGAGTACCGGGAGCAGCTTAGCACTGCTTGCTGCTACCAAACGAGGGCACAGCGGCGGCTAACTTTTCGCGTACGCCGGGGTTGGGGAAATCATGGCCAAGCGCAATTCACCCAACGACATTAAAGGCATCGACGACCTTAACCGGCTCAATGAGATTGTGGTGGACAAGCGGAACGGCAAGCGCGCCGATGCTAAGAAGAACCGGCGCAACCGCCATTACGAAAAGCAGTTCATCAAGAGCGCCATTAAAGACAATCTGCAAGGGGAAATTGAGGAGTGAGTAGCGCCGATGCTTGAGGTTGTGCAGAATAGCTGCCGGGTAGCGTGAAAGGGAGTGTTCGGTTTGGAACGCGGTGTCCAGAACCGGACAATAATTACTGCCCAATCACCAAGCTATTTCAATGCAAAATATTTATTTTAAGACGATTATGTAACTGGCACGCCGCTTGGCTCTTTGTGTAGGAACCCGCCCCCTTCCTGTACGAAAATGGACAGAGCCATTGCCCCCGCCGCCCAAACCCAACGCAAGCGCCGCCGCTGGCTCACAGTGGCCGGCGGGCTGCTGCTGGCACTGGCAGGCGGGCTGGCCTTCCGCTCGGTGCTGAAGCCCAGCATCCGGCGCACCGATTTGCTCACGGCCCGGGTGGAAACCGGCGACGTGGAGGCCGCGCTGACGGCGGCGGGCATCCTCATTCCGGGCCGCGAGGCCGTCCTCACCAGCCCCATTCCGAGCACCATCCGCCGGGTGGCGGTGGCGGTGGGAGCCCGGCTGCGGCCCGGCGAAACCATCCTGGAGCTGGACAAGGAGCTGGCCAACTCGGCCCTGGCCAAGCTCGACGACGAGCAGCGCCGCAACCAGAACAAGAACTCGCAGTTGCAGCTCAGCCTGGAGCGCAGCCTGAACGACCTGCGCGCCCAGGCCCAGGTGCAGGCCGTGCGGGTGCGCAGCCTGCAATCGACGCTGCGCGACGAGCAGCAGTTGCTGAAAATTGGCGGCGGCACGGCCGAAAACGTGCGCCAGGCCGAGCTGAACCTGACGGTGGCCGAGCTGGAAGCCGGCCGGCTGGCCCGCCAACTGCAAACGCAGCAGCGCGCCAACGCCGCCGATGTGCGCGAGCTGGGCTACACCGTGTCGATGCAGCAGCGCAGCATTGGGGAGCTGGCCACCAAGCTGCGGCAGGCCGACATCAGCAGTCAGCAGCCGGGCGTGCTCACGTGGGTGAACGAGAACATCGGCACCACGGTGCAGGCCGGCGACGCCCTGGCGCGGGTGGCCGACCTGAGCAGCTTCCGGGTGCGGGCCACGATTTCGGACAGCTACGCCGAGGCCCTGCACGCCGGCGACCCGGTGGTGGTGCGCATCAACGGCACCGACTTGCGCGGGGCGGTGGCCAGCATCAGCCCGGCCGTGGACAAGGGCGTGGTGACGTTCTACGCCCAGCTCGACAACCCCCACCACCCGGCGCTGCGGGCCAACCTGCGGGCCGACGTGTTCGTGGTGACCCGGGCCCACCGCGGCGTACTGCGCGTGAAAAACGGGCCGTTTTACCAGGGGGGCAAGGAGCAGCCCGTGTTCGTGGTGCGCGACGGGCGGGCCGGGCGCCGCACGGTGCGCTTCGGCGACAGCAACTTCGACTTCGTGCAAATCACCGGCGGCCTGCGGGCGGGCGAGGAAATCGTGGTGTCGGACATGAAGGAGCATCTGGACACGCCGGAGCTGACCATTGACGATTGAGGGGGCGCACCTCACCCCCCGGCCCCGCATCTGCTACACGCGCAGAGTCCCGCGGAGAGGGGGAGCCAAGCGTCCTCTTATTACCCATGCTACTTCTGCTTTTAGCACCAATGGCTTTTCTCCTTTCTTTCTGCAAAAGTGCCTTTGTAAACCCGCCGCAATCGTCAGGCTCCCCCTCTCCGCGGGAGAGGGGGCCGGGGGGTGAGGTGCGCCGGGCGGCAAGCGGCATCTTAACGTTGCTGTTGCTCCCCATCCTGGCTCAAGCCCAGACGCCCTCTCTCACGCTGGCCGACGTCATTGCCCAGGCGCTCGACCACTCGGCCGTGGGCCAGCAGGCCGTGACGACCCGCGAAACCAGCTACTGGACCTGGCGCGGCTACCGCGCCAACTACCGGCCCCAGCTGGGCTTACAGGGCACGCTGCCCAACTTCAGCCGGGTGATTACGCCCGTGGTGCAGCCCGACGGCACCACCAATTTCCGGCCCGTGCGCATTAATAACTCCGACCTCGGGCTGACGCTCAGCCAGAACGTGGGCCTGACCGGCGGGCAGGTGTACGTGGGCTCGGTGGTGCAGCGGTTCGATGATTTCAACGGTGACCTGCGGCGCTACAATAACCAGCCCTTTGCCATCGGCTTCACGCAGCCGCTGGGCCAGTTCAACGGCCTGCGGTGGGCCCAGCGCATCGAGCCGCTGCGCTACCAGGAAAGCCAGCGCCAGTACGTGGAGGAGCGCGAAACCATTGCCCAGCGCGTCACGGAGCTGTATTTCGACCTGCTGCTGCAACAAGTAAACGCCGACGTGGCCCGCCAGAATGCCCAGGCCACGGCCGAGCTGCTGCGCGTGGGCCAGGAACGCTACCGTCTGGGCCGGCTCTCGCAGAGCGACTTGCTGCAACTGGAGCTGAACCTGCTGGACGCGCAACAAGCGCAAACCCAGGCGCAGCTTGATGCGCAAAACGCGGCCGTGGACCTGCAAGCCTACACCGGCCTGGCCGGCAGCGAGGCCCCGGCGCTGGCCGTGCCCGCCCCGGCCCCCGCGCCGGCCGTACCGCCCACCCAGGCCCTGGCGCAGGCCCGCCAAAACCGCAGCGCCACGCTGGCCTTCCGCCGCCGGCTGCTGCAGGCCGAGCGCGACGTGGCCCAGGCCCGGGGTACCACCGGTCTGCAAGCGTCCCTCACGGCCAACCTGGGCTACGTGAACCAGGCCGAAAACCTGGGCAATACCTACCTCAACCTCCAAAACCAGCAGCAGCTGCGCCTGACCTTTGTGGTGCCGCTGATGGACTGGGGCCGGCAGCGCGCCATCGTGAAAACGGCCCAGCTGACCCGCGACCAGACCCAGCGCGCCGTGGCCCAGGAGGAGCGCAGTTTCGAGCAGGCGGTGCTGGCCCAGGCCGGCCAGCTGGCCGCGCTGGGCCAGCAGCTGCGCCTGGCCGGCCGGGCCGACTCCCTGGCCCAGCGGCGCTACGACATCACCCGGGCCACTTATCTGGTCGGCCGCCTCAGCCTGACGGATTTGAGCCTGGCCTCCAACGCCAAGGACGGGGCCAAGCGCGGCTACATCTTCGCGCTGCGCGCCTGCTGGGTGGCCCACTTCCGCCTGCGAGCCCTCACGCTGTATGATTTTGAAAACCAGGCGCCCATCATCGCCGCCCGCTGACGGGCGCCCGTCATGTCGAGCTTGCCGAGACATCTCGCGTGCGGCAGTAACCTAATCGGCGAACGATGCGAGCGAGATGTCTCGGCAAGCTCGACATGACGTTCAATTTTTCTCGATACCACTTCTCACCTTATTCCGCTCATGGAAAATATGCTTGCCAACTCCTCCGATGCCCGCGCCCAGGCGCCGCTGCCCAGTGACCGCGCCGCCGCGCCGGTGCTGCGGCTGACCAACATCGAAAAAATCTATCAAACCAAGACCATCGAAACGGTGGCGCTGAACCGGGTGAACCTGACTATCGGCCGGGGCGAGTTTGTGTCCATTATGGGGCCCAGCGGCTGCGGCAAATCGACGCTGCTCAGCCTGATGGGCCTGCTCGACGAGCCCACCAGCGGCACCATTGAGGTGGACGGCCGCGCCGTGGAGTCGTACTCCGACAAGGAGCTGGCCGGGCTGCGCAACCTCAAAATCGGCTTCGTCTTCCAGAGCTACCACCTGATAAACGACCTCGCCGTGGTCGACAACGTGGAGCTGCCGCTGCTGTACCGGCGCGGTCTCAGCGGCAAGGAGCGCCGCCAACTAGCCCTGGCCGCGCTCGACAAGGTGGGGCTAAGCGCCCGCACCACGCACTTTCCCAGCCAGCTCTCAGGCGGGCAGCGGCAGCGGGTGGCCATTGCCCGGGCCCTGGCCGGCAGCCCGGAAATCATCCTGGCCGACGAGCCTACCGGTAACTTGGACTCGGTGATGGGCGAGGAAATCATGGGCCTGCTGCTGGGCCTGAACCAGCAGGAAGGCACCACCATCGTGATGGTGACCCACGACGAGCAGCAGGCCCGCAAGACCCAGCGCCTGGTGCGGTTCTTCGACGGCAGCCAGGTGGGGTAATCAACTAACAGTTAACAATTGGCAGTGAACAAAAAGAACGTCATGCAGAGCGCAGCGAAGCATCTCGCGTGCAGCAGTAATCAC
Source organism: Hymenobacter sp. (assembly GCF_031398885.1). GTDB lineage: Bacteria > Bacteroidota > Bacteroidia > Cytophagales > Hymenobacteraceae > Hymenobacter. The sequence continues at coordinate 80,836 of NZ_JANNOD010000092.1, read as the reverse complement.
GACGGTTGCAACGGCGTGAGCGAGAGGCTTCGCTGCGCTCTGCATGACGGGTTGATAACACCTTGTAAATCTAAAAACCCATGCTGCTCTCTTATTTGAAAATTGCCTGGAAGGTGCTCTTGCGGCGCAAGTTCTTTACTTTCATCAGCCTGTTTGGCATCAGCTTCACGCTGATGATTCTGCTGGTCGTCTATGCGTTTTACGACCATACGGTGGGGCCGCACACGCCCGAAAAAAAGGTGGACCGGCTGGTGTTCGTCAACCGGATGACGGTGGGCTTCAAGGAAGGCGGGCAGAACAACGGCACCGCGAGCTACAGCTTCCTGGAGCGCTACGTGCGGCCATTGCGCACACCGGAAACGGTTTCCATCTGCTCCTACTTTGGCTCGACGGCCGCCTACGTGGGCAACCAGAAGCTCGACGTGGACCTGAAGTACACCGACGGGCAGTTCTGGCAAGTGCTCGACTTTGACTTTCTGGAGGGGCGGCCCTACAGCATCCGCGAAGTAGGAGAGGGGGCGCACGTGGTGGTCATCAACGAGCGCACCAGCCGGGCCTACTTCGGCACGCCGCGGGGCGTGGTGGGCCGCACCCTCGAAACCGACCGGGTGCGCTACCGCGTGGTGGGCGTGGTGCGCGACGTGCCCGGGATGCGCTTCAATTCCTACGCCGACGCCTGGGTGCCCATCACCACGGGCACGTTCGACGCGAAGGACCCCGTTCTGTTCGGCAACTGCCTCGCCATTATCCTGGCCCGCCGGCCGGGCGACATTCCGGCCATTCAGGCCGAGTTTGACCGAGCGGTGGCGCGGGTGCCCGTGCCCGACCCCAAAACGCAGGACAAAGTAAGCTCCAGTGCCAGCACGCTGCTGGCCTCGCTGGTGCGCTGGTTCAACAACAACAACGGGCCCAACGACGGCGTGCGGCAACTGCTGGCCAAGATTCTGGCCTTCGCGCTCTTGTTCATGCTGCTGCCGGCCCTCAACCTGGTCAACGTCAACGTGAGCCGCATCCTGGAGCGGGCCTCGGAAATTGGGGTGCGGAAGGCGTTCGGGGCCACGTCGGGCACGCTCATCGGGCAGTTTCTGGTCGAGAACGTGCTGCTCACGCTGGTGGGCGGCGTGCTGGGGCTGGGGTTGGCAGCGGGCGTGCTGGCGCTCATCGACGGCAGCGGCTTCATTCCTTACACCACGCTCACGCTCAACCCGCGCATTTTCGCCGGCGGGCTGCTGCTGAGCCTGCTGTTCGGGGTGCTGTCGGGCGTGTACCCGGCCTACAAAATGTCGAAGCTGCACGCGGTGCAGGCCCTGAAGGGCAACGGCAACTAATTCTTTCATTCTTAGCGCGCCCCTTGTCATGCTACGCCACCTGTTTACCCTGATTTGGAACCGCAAGCGGGCTAATGGCCTGCTCATTGCCGAAATCTTTTTTGCCTTCGTCGTGCTGTTCGTGCTGGGCAGCTTGCTCGTGGACAGCTACCGCCGCTACGCCATGCCGCTGGGCTACCAGTACGAGCAGGTGTGGCACCTGGAACTGGACCCCGGCAACGAGCCTGCCGCCCGACAGGACGCCACCTTCGCCCGGGTCATCCGCCAGCTCAAGGCCCTGCCCGGCGTGCGGAGCGCGTCGCCCACGCGCTACAACACGCCCTTCTCGTTCAGCGACAGCAGCGTGGACTTTAAGGCCAACGGCCGCGAAACGGGCAGCGACTTCTACTCCGGCGGCGACGAGCTGGCCGACGTGCTGAGCCTGCAATTGGCCGAGGGCCGCTGGTTTGACCGCCGCGACGACGCGGCCGCGCGCAAGCCCGTCGTCATCAGTCCAGAAACCCGCGCGGCCTTGTTTCCGACGGGCCCGGCGTTGGGCCAGGTTATTGCCTTGAAGGACGAAGAGTTGCAGGTGGTGGGCGTGCTGGCCACCACCTACCGCGGCCGGGGCGAGTTCCAGGAGCCCGCGCCGGCCACGTTCTTGCGCAGCGAAAAGCTGCTGGCCGACGCCGACACCACCCACCTCGACCGGCCCCTGCTGCTGGTGCGGGTGCAGCCCGGTGCCACCGCCGAGCTGGAGCAGCGCATGACCCAGGAGATTGCCGCCGCCTCGGGCGGCTGGAAATCGACGGTGACCACGCTGCGCGAGGAGCGCGCCATCCGCATGAAGTTTGCCCTGGCCCCCATGGGCGCAATGGTGCTGGTGGGCCTGTTTCTCATCATCAACGTGGCGTTGGGCCTGTTCGGCGTGCTGTGGCAAACCATCAACCAGCGCCGGGCCGAAATTGGGCTGCGCCGGGCCATCGGCGCCAGCAGTGGCAGCATCAGCGGGCAGATTCTGGGCGAAACGCTGGTCGTGACCACCTTCGGGCTGGCGCTGGGGCTGCTGGTGGCGGCGCAGTTTCCGCTGCTGGGCGTGATGGGGATGAAAGTTGGTGTCTACCTGACGGCCATGCTGCTGGCATCGGGGCTGATTTACGCCCTCACGGTGGTTTGCGCGTTGTACCCGAGCCGGCTGGCGGCGGGCATTCACCCGGCGGTAGCGCTGCGGGAGGAGTAATACTCCGGGCGCCCGCTACTTTTTGTCGGCGGCGGTAACGAATTACCCTTCGGTCCGGTAACCGGGCAACCTGGCGCTCCCGCGCCGCATCTGTCCCACCAAAACCAACCTTTTTCTCACACCCTTTTCACTTTTTTCTTATGAAAACCTTCACTGCTCTCGCCTTCCTCTGGCTGCTGGTCTTCGTGCCGGCCCTCGCCCAAACCGCCCCGGAAACCCGCACCGTGGCCGCCTTCACGGCCGTCGAAGTCGGCAACGGCATCGAGCTGCGCCTCGCGGCCGGCCCCACCCAGCGCGTGGAAGCCAGCGCCGACACGCCCGAACACCTGGCCCGCCTCAAAACCGAAGTGCGCGACGGGGTGCTCAAAATCAGCTTCGACCGCCAGCTGAACGAGGCCTGGGGCAAGAAAAATTTCGTGCGCAACCTGCGGGTGCGCGTGACCGCCGCCTCGCTCGCGGCCCTGCAAGCCAGCAGCGGCGCCAAAGTGGAAGTGGCCGGCCCGTATGCTACCGACAAGCTGCGGCTCGGCGTTTCCTCCGGCGCCACGCTGAAAGCGGACTTCACCACCCCGGCCCTGCAGGCCCGCGTGAGCAGCGGCGGCGTGGCCACGGTGACCGGCAAAATTCAGCGCCTGGACGTGCGGGCCTCCAGCGGCGGCGTGTTCGAGGGCGACGACTTGCAGGCCACCGCCTGCGAAGCCGCGGCCTCCAGCGGCGGCACCGTGGCGGTGGCCGTGCAGGAAACCCTAACCGCCGAAGCCAGCAGCGGCGGCGACGTGCGCTACAGCGGCTCGCCCCAGGTCACGAAACACACCAGCAGCGGCGGCAGCGTGAAAAGCCGCTAGCCGGTCATGCAAAAGAACGGTCACGCAGAAGAACGGTCATGCAGAGCGCAGCGAAGCATCTCGCCCGCGCAAGTAGCTGTTTACTGCTGCACGCGAGATGCTTCGCTGCGCTCTGCATGACCGTTCTTCTGCGTGACCGCCCTGCCGTCATTTGTTAGGCCGTCAAACTTCCTCCCATGTTCCTCATCGTCGACGACGACCTCGCCATTCGCACCTCCCTGCGGCTGCTGCTCAAGCAAGCCGGCTACCCGGCCCAGGCCGTGGCCACGCCCGCCGAGGCGCTGGCCGTGGTGCGCGCCGCCGCCCCCCGCCTGGTGCTGATGGACATGAATTTCTCGCTCGACACCAGCGGCCAAGACGGGCTCATGCTGCTGGCCGAGCTGCGCCGGCTGGTCCCGCAAGTGCCGGTGGTGCTCATCACCGGCTGGGGCAGCATCGCGCTGGCGGTGGCGGGCATGAAGGCCGGCGCAGCCGAGTTCGTGACCAAGCCCTGGCACAACGACGCCCTGCTCCAAACCATCCGCACGGTGCTGGCCGTGCGCGAAGCCGCCGCCGAAACCGAGCCGGCCGAAGCCCCCGCCCGCCAGCGCCGGCAGCTTGACCAGCAGTTTCGGTTTCAGGACATCGTCGGGCACGATGCCCGGCTGCTGCACGTGCTGCGCCAGGTGGGCCAGGTGGCCGCCACCGATGCCGCCGTGCTCATCGAGGGCGAGAGCGGCACTGGCAAGGAGCTCATCGCCGAGGCCATCCACCAGAACAGTCCGCGTCGCGCGCAGGCGTTCGTGAAGGTGAACCTGGGCGGCATCTCGGCCAGCCTGTTCGAGAGCGAGATGTTTGGCCACCGTCGCGGCGCCTTCACCGACGCCAAGGCCGACCGGGTGGGCCGCTTCGAGCTGGCCAACGGCGGCACCATTTTCCTGGACGAAATCGGCGAATTGGAGCTGGCCTCGCAGGTGAAGCTGCTGCGCGTGCTGCAGGACCGCACCTACGAGGTGCTGGGCGATAGCAAGCCCCGCCGGCTCGACATCCGCGTGATTGCCGCCACCAACCGCAACCTGGCCGAGATGGTGGCCCAGGGCCGCTTCCGCGAGGACCTGTTCTACCGCATCAACCTGATTGCCGTGCGCCTGCCCGCCCTGCGCGAGCGGGCCGCCGACATTCCGCTGCTCACCCAGCACTTCGTGGGCCAATTGCGCGCCACTTACCAGCGCCCGTCCCTCAAGGTGGGCACCCGCGCCCTGCACTGGCTGGCCGAGCAGCCGCTGCCCGGCAACATCCGCGAGCTAAAAAACCTGGTGGAGCGCGCCGTGCTGGTGAGCGGCCACGACGAGTTGGGCTCTGAAGATTTCCAGACCAACGCCCAGCCCTTGCCCGCCCGCGCCCTCGCGCCCGGCGAGCTGCCCCCCCCCGGCACCATGACTCTGGAGGCGCTGGAGGCCCAGATGATTCGGCAAAGCCTAGCGCACTACGAGGGCAACATCAGCCGCGTGGCCAAGGCCTTGGGCCTGAGCCGCGGCGCGCTCTACCGCCGGTTCGAGAAGCACGGCATCCCGTACGACGCAGCCGATTGAAAAAAAGACCAGGAGGGCGTTATGTCGGCGCGGGAAGCGTCTTATCGAAGCCGAACCCCTCGCTGTAGCGTACCGTGACAAGCTGCTCCGGCAAGCGGACACCAGATGAGCAGGACAAAAGGAGCACCGAGGCAAACGAGCTGTTCACGAGCTGTTCAGGCCAGCTCAGCGTGACGTGCCCCCGTCCTCATCGCCCAAAGTACCCTCACCTCATCACCTCCCTTGTCCCCACGTCCAGCCGCTGACCGGCTACCAGCACGTGCAGCTGCAGGCCGTGGCCGCTGATAACGTGGCCGTCGGGCAGGCCCGGCAGGTTGTTGTGGGTGGCCCGGGCCGCGTCCACGACCACCACGGCTTCATCGCCAAACACCTCGGCTGGCTGGCCGGGGCGTATCACCAGGCCCGTCTCCTCGCTCAGCCCGACGCCGAGCAGCGCGGGCTGGGCCAGCACGGCGTGCAGCAGGCGGGGGTAGCGCCCGCGCTCGGCAAAGTGCTGGTCGAGCAGCACGCCGGGCAGCAGGCCCAGGCCGGGCTTCACCGCGATGCGGCCGCTCAGCAGGCTGCGCCAGCCGTGCCCGTCCACCAGCATGAACTCGGCCACAGCCGAAGCCCCCGCGCTGGTGCCCGCCAGCAGGAAGCCGGGCTCGTGCTGGTACTTCGCTTTGAGCACGCCGAGAAATTCGGTGTTCAGCAAGAAATCGGTGAGGCGCTCCTGGTCGCCGCCGCTCATGAACACCAGCGCGGCCCGGCGCAGGCGCACGAGCGTGGCGGAATCATCGGCGGGGTGGGTTTCATCGACTTGCAGGTGGCGCACGTGCGGGCAGCCCAGCAGGTGCAGGGCGTGGGCGTAGGCGGCGGCCGTGCGGGCGGGCTGGCGGCGGGTGGCCGTGGTGAGCACCTCGATGGGCGCGTTGCGGTCGGGCAGCAGGCCGGCGAGCAGGATCAGCAGGGGGTCGTCGTCGCCGCCGCCGAGCACCACGAGGGTGCCGCGGGGCGGGCCCAGGGGAGAAACAGAAGCGTCGAGCATGGGCACGAAGGTGGGGCGGAAAGAGAAAACGAGCGTCGCCGGGCCGCGCTATTCCCGGGTTGCCGCCCGCCTTGTTTAGCCTGCCTAACGCGGTTTTCAGGTTCGTGTACACCTTTCACCTCACCCCCAACCCCTCTCCCGCGGAGAGGGGGGCCAATCGTAGGTCGGGAGCGGCTCCCCTCTCCGCAGGAGAGGGGTTGGGGGTGAGGCGAAAGGGAAAGCAGAACGTATGCACTGACCTGAAAACGGCTATAACGGATATTACCGGCCCAAAGCTGGGCTTTCGACCTACTTTTGCACCGCCATTTCCTTGTTCCTCAACCCCGCTTGCCTAGCGAAGCACTCTCCATCCTCCTTTCATGCAGCCGCAGACCGTTGAAGCCATCACGTCCCTGATTCAGGAAGGCGAATTTTTCAAGCTCAAGCAGGTGCTCCGCGACTTTCAACCGTCGGAGCTGGTGGCCCTCATTGAGGAGGAAGAGGAGCGGGAGCAGCTCATCATTTTCCGGCTGCTGCCCCTGAAGCTGGCCACCGAAGTGTTTGAGTACCTGGACCTGGAGGTGCAGCGCCACTTCCTCGACAACCTGGCCCAGGACAAGATGGCCGACATCCTCAACGAGATGTCGCCGGACGACCGCACGGCCCTGCTGGAGTTTCTGCCCGCCAATTTCGTGGCCGAGCTCATCCAGAGCCTCTCGGAGCCCGAGCGCAAGGTGACGCTCCAGCTGCTGGGCTACCCCGAGTACTCGGTGGGCCGGCTGATGACGCCCGACTACATTGCCATCCGCGAGAACTGGACGGTGCAGCAGGTGCTTGACCACGTGCGCCAGCACGGCGGGCAGTCCGAAACGCTGAGCGTGCTCTACGTCACGGACCCGCACGGGGTGCTCATCGACGACATCCGCATCCGCGAGTTCCTGCTGTCGGCCCCCACGGCCCGGGTGCGCGACATCATGGACCGGCGCTACGTGCCGCTCAACGCCAGCCAAGACCAGGAGGAGGCCATCGACATCTTCCGGCGCAACGACCGCGTGGCCCTGCCCGTGGTGAGCGACCAGGGCATCCTGCTCGGCATTGTGACGCTGGACGACATCCTCACCATCCGCGAAGAGGAAGACACCGAGGACATGCAGAAGCTCGGCGGCTCCGAAGCCCTCGACGAGCCCTACCTCGACACCCCCCTGCTGCGCATGGTGCAGAAGCGGGCCGGCTGGCTGGTGGTGCTGTTTCTGGGCGAGCTGCTCACGGCCTCGGCCATGCAGTTTTTTGAGGGCGAGCTGCAAAAGGCCATTGTGCTGGTGCAGTTCATTCCGCTCATCATCAGCTCGGGCGGCAACTCGGGCTCGCAGGCCACCTCGCTCATCATCCGGGCCATGGCCCTGGGCGAATTCACGCTCAGCGAGTGGTGGCGGGTGCTGCGGCGCGAAATCATTTCGGGCCTGGCCCTGGGCCTGATTCTGGGCGTGGTGGGCTTCGCGCGCATTGCCGTGTGGCAGCAGTTCTCGCAGATTTACGGCGAGCACTGGCTGCTGGTGGCCCTCACGGTGGGCGTGGCGCTGGTGGGCATCGTGCTGTGGGGCTCGCTGGCCGGCTCCATGCTCCCGCTGATTCTGCGCAGGCTCGGCCTGGACCCGGCCACGTCCTCGGCGCCCTTCGTGGCCACGCTCGTGGACGTAACCGGCCTGATTATCTACTTTTCCGTGGCCCTCGTGATACTGCGCGGGACGCTACTCTAGCCGGCGACGCGCATGGTCCTTTTCTCGTGCCGTTCGGTTGGGCTGCCAGAGCCGAAGCGCCTTTGCGCGTGGGCCCTGGCAAGCAGCAGTTGGGCCCTCAGCGGCTGCGCGGTGGTGGGCAACGTGGCCCAGCTCGACGACGACTACTACCGCTTGGTGCGACGCGCGTCGCCCGACTCGTTGGTGGCGGCCGTGCACGCGGCCAAGCACTTCTACGGGCAGCAGCACGCCGACACGCTGCTGCTCACGCCGCAAAACGGCCCGGGCGCACCCGTTACCTACCGCTACCGGTTGCGGCCCGACCAGCGGGTGCTGCTGCTGCGCCGCCGCCTGGACATTGACGTGTTCACCATTCCGTTCAAGGTGCGCCCGCCGCGGGGCGGTGTGCCGGTGCAGCTCAACACCAACTTCAACGCCGCCATTTACGTGGGCCGGCGGCTCGATTTTTACTCGCTGCGCACCAAGCGCACCACGCCGTTCGGCCCCACGCCGCACATCCGGGCCACGGGCCTCGGCTACGGCGCGTTCGTGGGGGCCGGCTCCACCATCGTCAACCCCGACGTGACCGGCCAGCGCGCCACCATTGCCGAGTACGAAGGCCTGGTGGTGCACGGCGGCGTGGCCGCCATCTATGACGCGCGCGCCTTCAACATCGGCCTGGCCGCGGGCCTCGACCAGCTCCTGGGCCCCGACGGCCGCTACTGGATTTACCGCCGCAAGCCCTGGTTCGGCATCCTGTTCGGCCTGGACTTGAACTGAGGAGGCATTCCACTGGGGGTAAAATTAATGGCCCGTTGTGCAACGCATTCTACGCATCAGTACAGAGCCGAAGCGTCCCGCGTGAATCGTTGAGAGCGCAGCTTCATTCCCCCAATCAATGCGCCAGGGTCGGCGCGGGGTTGCGCTTGATGAGCGGTGACCTACCGCGCCAGAGGCCGCCTGCGTCAGCGGCGCAGCACGGCCGCCGGAGTACGTATGGGGTCTTCGGCCACGAGGTATGCACCGTCCAGACGCAGGCGCTTGCGTGTGTTGCGGTAGCAGCGGCAGCACTCGTTGCCGCGCTCCTCGCCGTCCAGCTCCAGGTCAGAAATCAGGTAGCGGCGGTTGGCGCGGGGCACCACGTAAACGTCCTTTAGTTCGGCCCGGCGAAACCTCTGACCCAGCCTGTCCAGGTCGAAACGCAACTCGGACACGGGATTAAATATGCAGCCGTCGCGGCACCTGGCCGTACTCACTCCAGCCGCCGCCGGCCGGCCTTCTTCTCGCCCTGAATTTTCTTGCCCTCCAAGCGCTTGCGCACGGCGCTTTTGCTGGGGCGGGTGGCCTTGCGGGGCTTGGGCCGGCGCAGGCTCTTGAGCAGCAGCGCGTGGAAGCGGGCCAGGGCAATTTCCTTGTTGCGCAGCTGGCTGCGGTCGTCCTGGGCGGTGATGAGCAGCAGGCCCTCGGCCGTGAGCTGGTTGGCCAGCTTCTCCAGCATCAGGGCCTTCTGCAAATCGGTCAGCAACTGCGAATCCTGCAAGTGCCACCGCAGCTCCACCCGCGACTCCACCTTGTTCACGTTTTGCCCGCCCGGCCCGCTCGACCGGCTGGTCTGGAAGGTGATTTCGGGCAGGAAAGCGGCGGCGGGCGGCAGCATGGGGTTGAATTAAAAATTAAAAATGAAGAATTAAAAATTGAATGCTGAGTGAATCTTGCCTAACCAGCGAATCCATTTTTAATTCTTCATTTTTAATTTTTAATTATTTCTCCAGCAGCATGGCCCCATAAGAATAGCCGCCGCCGAAAACGGTGATGATAATCTTGTTGCCGGCCTTGAGGGTGTCCCAGATTTCGGCCAGGCCGATGGCGGCGCCGGCACAGCCGGTGTTGCCGAGGCGCTCGATGTTGCTCACGGCCTGGGCCGGGTCGAGGCCCAGTTGCTTCACCACGTTTTTGGAGATGCGCAGGTTGGCCTGGTGCGGAATGAGGTAGGTGAGGTCGGCCGCAGCCAGGTGGTGCTGGTCGAGCAGGGTCTGGGTGACGCGGGCCATGTAAAGGCAGGCTTGCTGGAACACGTCGCGGCCGAAGGGCATCACGATGCCTTTCTCGACCGGCTTCAGGGTCACGGCTTCGTCGGCCTTGCCCACGGGGGCCGCCCCGCCGGTGATGACCTGGGCGATGTGCAGGTCGTCGGGGCCGATGCGGTCCTTGGAGATAAGCAGGGCCGCGGCGCCGTCGCCCCAGAGGTGGCCGGCCATGGTGTCTTCCTCGTTGTTGTAGGCGGTGTTGTGCTCGCTCACCACCACCACGGCGCGGGTGGCCTTGCCCATTGCGAAGTAGCCCTCCACGATTTCCACGGCGTTCAGCAGCGAGGAGCAGGCTGAGGAGATGCTGACCGTCGGAATCTCATTCACGCCGAGGTCGCGCTGCACGGCGTGGGCGGCCGTAAAAATCGTGTCGTGCGGGGTGTAGGTACCCACCACGATGAGGTCGACCGAGCCCGGGGCAAAGGCGGGGGCGGCGGCCAGTACGGCGCGGGTGGCGGCCACGGCCATGGTGTTGGCATTTTCGCTGGGGGCCGCCTTGCGGCGCTCCTGAATGCCGGTACGCTCAACTATCCACTCATCGGCCAGGCCGTTCAGGCGGGTGAAGTGCGCATTGGTCACGACTGCTTCCGGGAGGTAGGCAGCCACGTGGTGAAGGTACACAGGGTGGTGTTGGGTGGGAAATTCGAGCGCGCGTTGCAGCCGCACAAAGGTACGGCGCCCGGTCGGCGGCGGTCGGCCTCCCCTCCCATATGCCCGAATTTTACACGCAGTAAATAGTGGTCAGTGATTAACGGTTAGTGATTAGCGAGTCTTTCGAACAGCGCTAATCACTAACCGTTAATCACTGACCACTGAAATAATCACTGACCACTAAAAAGCTACTCCTTGCTGATGCGGCCGCTGCCGCGCGTGGAGCTGCTCAGCTGGCCGCCGCCGGCCACCCGCACGTTGCCCGAGCCCGAGATGCTGGCCTCGGCGGCTTTGCTGGCGTAGACGTTGGCATTGCCCGAGCCGCTGATGCGCACCTTGCTGGTTTCGGTTTTCAGCTCGCGGGCTTTCACGTTGCCCGAGCCGCTGATGCGGATTTCGTGGCGCGGGCAACTGCCGCTCACCACCACGTCGCCGGAGCCCGATACGGCTGTTTCGAGGGTGGTGGCCGTGAGCTGCGGCACCTGCAGGTTGCCCGAGCCCGACATGGCCAGGGCCATGCCCTCGGCCTTCAACGCTCCGTCGACTTCGAGCTTGCCCGAGCCGCCCACGCGCAGAGCCGTGAGCGTGGGGGCCGTCACGTACACCGTCACCGGCCCGCGGTTTCGGGAGCGGAACATGCCGTCTTTATCCTGGCGGTAGCGCAGGCGCAGCTGCTGGTCCTGCACCACGGTTTCAAACTCGGCCAGGTCCGGGGCGCTGGCCTCCACCACCACGCTTTGGGGGCTGCCCTGCTTGAGCACCACGCGGGCCGAGCCGCCGAGGCTGACCTCGGTGAACGCGCCCACCGGGCGAGTTTCGCGCTGAGCATCGGGCCGCCCGCCGCCGAACGATGAGAGCGCGCCCACGGCCAGCACCACGAGGCTGGCCCATATCGATTTAGTATGCAGCTTATTCATCCGAAAAAAGGGAAAAGGGTGGGTGGTCATATTTGGTAGTCCTGCAGATACCCCGAGCGCCGGGGTAGCCCAACACGTCAAGTCCCGGCAAATACCTCGCTCCATTCCAGCGCGAGGCCGGGGAGGGTGCCCACCGGAATGGGGCCGGGGGTGTAATACTCACCCGCCAGGCGGTACTGCCCGCCGTCGAGCAGGAACGCGGCCATCATCTTCTCCCCCGAAAACACAATCCAGTATTCGGCCACGCCACTCTCCTCGTACAGGTCGAACTTGATTTTGGTGTCGCGGCCCACGGTGCCGGGCGAGAGGATTTCCACAATCCAGTCGGGCGCGCCGAGGCAGCCCCGGTCGTCGAGCTTGGCCGGGTCGCACACCACGCAGATGTCGGGCTGCACCACGGTCTGAATTTGCGCGTCGCCGTTGGCCCCGCCCGTGGTCAGGCGCACGTCGAAGGGGGCGTGGTACACGCGGCAAGGCTGCCCCTTCAGATGCTGGCGAACTTCGCCAAAAATATTTCCGGAATAATCTTGGTGCAGCCGGCTCGGGCCCGCCATTGGCTGCATTAATTTGCCCTTTGATGAGTTCCACGAACTCGTCGAATTTCCACGTCAGGTAATCGGCGTAGGTGTAGGATTTGGTTAAGTCCAACTGCGAAAACGAGGTGATTTCGGTCATGATGGGAATGCAATGGGAGGCTGGTAAAGATACGTGCCTGCCGAGGCGAGCCAGCAACGCAGCGCGTAGCGGCCCGGCCACTAAAAGCCTCACCCGCGGCAACGCTTGCGGCGGCCCTTGTTCTCCGGCTTTCTTACCCGGCCTCAACGGCTTCGGCAACCGGGAGCGCGGCGGTGCGGCCCAGGTACTCCTGGCCCCAGCCCACCAGTGCTTGCAGCACCGGCCGCGCCTGCTCGCCGGGGCCGACGAGGGCGTACTCCACCCGGGGCGGCACCTGCTGGTGCACGGTGCGAGCCACCAGGCCGTCGGCCTCCAGCTCGCGCAGCTCCTGAATGAGCATTTTCTCCGTGATTTCGGGCATCAGCCGGCGCAGCTCGCCGTAGCGGCGGGCGCCGTCCAGCAGCGAGGCCAGGATGAGCAGCTTCCACTTTCCGCCGAGCAGGTTGAGCGTGGTGCGCACCGGGCAGAAAAAGTCGCCGATGGCGCGTGGGGTTTCTACCGCGCCCCACCGGGCGGCATCTTCCTGTTGTTTAGTGAGCTTGGGCATAAAATTTTTATAGCTGATTATCAACGATTCTTACCTGGTAGAAAGTACCCTACTTTTTCGTAGGTACTTGTGAAATGCGAAGGTAAGTTTTAATCTTTGCAACGCGAGCGGGCAACTTTGCCCCCGCCTAATCTTTCGCACGCATGTCTAAGAAAATCAGGGTCCTCGGGGCCACCGGCAACATTGGCACCGTCCTCGTGCACCAGCTCCTCGGCCAGGGCCACCACGTCACGGCCGTGGCCCGCCCCAGCGCCCGGCTCGACGCCCTGCAGCAAGCGGGAGCCACCGTGCAGGCCGGCGACCTCCACGACGCGGCTTTCCTCACCGAGGCCCTGCGCGGGGCCGACGCCGCCTTTCTCATGATTCCGCCGAACTCAGCTGCTCCCGACGTGATGGCCCACTACCAGCAAATTGGCGAAGCCACCGTCCAGGCCGTGCGCGCGTCCGGCCTGCGGCAAGCGGTGAACCTGAGCAGCAACGGCGCCGACTTGCCCGCCGGCACCGGCCCCATCCTGGGCGTCCACTACCAGGAAGCCCGCCTCAACGCCGTCGACGGCCTCGCCGTGGCCCACCTGCGGCCGGCCTATTTCATGGAAAACCTGCTCAGCAGCGTGGGAATGATTCAGCACATGGGCATCACCGGCGGAGCCATGCGGCCCGACTTGGCGCTGCCGATGATAGCTACCCAGGACATTGCGGCCTACGCCGCCGAATTGCTCAACGGCGCCCCGCTGGAAGGCCAGTCAGTGCACAACCTGCTGGGCCCGCGCAACTACTCGCAGCAGGAGGCCACGGCCGCCATTGGCCAGGCCATTGGCCGGCCCGAACTGCCCTACGTGCCGTTCTCGTACGATGACGCCAAGAAGGGCATGGTGGGCGCCGGCCTCAGCGACAACATGGCCAGCCTCTACGTCGAGATGACCCGCAGCCTGAACGAGGAGAAGCTGATGGTGCACGAAACCCGCACCGCCGCCAGCACCACGCCCACCACGCTCGAGGAATTCGCGCAAACGGTATTTGCGCCGGCGTTCCGGGGCGCCACGGCGGGGGCGTAGGAAGCGGTAAGGCATCGCGGAGACGTCCTTCTCGTCCGGCATCTGCTGGCCGAGCAGGACGTTCTTTTGTTGCGCCGTGCAAAACCCGGCCAGCCTCGCAGCCTACTTTTGCCCCATGCCTTTGCTTCACCACCTCGACCAGGGCCAGGGCCGGCCCCTGGTCATCCTCCACGGCCTGTTTGGCACGCTCGACAACTGGCAGACCCTGGCCCGGCGCTGGGCCACCGAAGCCGGCCTGCGCGTGGTGAGCGTGGACTTGCGCAACCACGGCCGCTCGTTTCACAGCCCCGCGCACACGTATGAGCTGATGGTGCAGGACGTGCTGGCCCTGTTCGACCACCTGCAGCTGGGGGCCGACACCACGCTGCTCGGCCACAGCATGGGCGGCAAAGTGGCCATGCGCCTGGCCCTCGACCACCCCGCGCGTCTGGCCCGGCTCATTGTCGTGGACATTGCCCCGCGCTTCTCCGACATGCGCCACCAGGACGACGTGCTGGCCGGCCTGCACGCCGTGGACTTGGCCGCCATCGGCAACCGGCAGGAAGCCGACGCAGCCCTGGCCCCGCACGTCCGCAACCTAGGCACCCGGCAGTTTCTGCTGAAAAACCTGTACCGCACGGAGAACAACGCCTTCGCCTGGCGCATCAACCTCGACGTGCTGGCGGCCCAGCTACCGGCCATCGGCGAAGCCACGGAGAGCGCAACGCCGTTTGGGAAGCCGGCGCTGTTCATCCGGGGCGGCAACTCGGACTACATCTCGACCGAAGACAAGCTGCACGGCATCCCGGCGCTATTTCCGAATTCCGAAGTGGCCACGGTGGTGGACGCCGGCCACTGGGTGCACGCCGAAAAACCCGAGGAAATATTTCAAATGGTGCGGGCCTTCGCCCAGCAGTAGGCCGGAGTCGGGCGCGCGGTCTAAGCAGCTGTTTGCGTCAGCAATTGGTTGGTGTCGAGACGCATATTCGCGTCTCGCCGTTGGCGCCGCTAACCATCAATTGAACAGAACTGACCGACCTGCGCCCACGACCGAGCCGCCAGTATGCGTCTCTACCCCGTTCTCATGCCACCAATAACTACCGCAAACAACTGCTGAGAAAACGAGAGACGCTTCAGGCGCTGCGCTGCGGCACTGGTTTTTCGGCTGCTGCCGGGCTGGGCTTTTTGTGGGTCTTGCTCCACCACACGTAGCCGCCGAACAGCAGCAGCCCCGCGCCCGACACCCAGAGCAGGCCGGTTTTCAGGCGCTGGCTGTCCTGGCCCAGATACGCCAGCAGCGCAATGAGCGGCACAATGGCCACGGCCGTCACGCCGATGAACCGCCAGTAGCCCATGCGCGCCGAGCCCGCCACGAAGCTGATGGCGTCGTTCGACACCACCGGCGTGAGGCGAGCGGCGGCCACGGCACCCAGGCCGTACCGCTCCACAAAGTCGTTGACCTTGCGCTCGCTCTTCTCGCCCAGCAGGCGCTGCACCACGGGCTGGCCCAGGGCGCGGCCCAGCCCGTAGCCCACGCTGGAAGCCGTGAGCACGCCCGCCCAGGCCAGCAATGAGCCCCACCACGGCCCGTAGGCCAGTACCGCCACCAGTATCAGCAGGGCGTTATTAATGACAATCAAGAACATCTGGGCCACCATCGTGACGATGACCAGCACGGGGCCCCAGTAGCCGAACTGCTTGACCCAAACCGCTACCCGGGCCTGGTCGCCGGTGCGGAGCACGGCCCAGCCCTCCTGCACGCCGGCCTGAAACGCGGGCCACAGGAAGTAGGCGCCCACCAGCGGGGCAATGATGGCCAGCGAAACGTAAAGCGGCAGGCGGCTGGAGCGTGAGGAATCGGGCATGAGCGGCGGGCGGTGAGACGAGGACGTTTCTACGCACCGGTCTGTTTCCGGTTGGGCCGCCTGCCGTGCCGTTCCTTTGCGGGCTCTTTCCTGCCGCCGCCCATGCCCGCCACCCTATACCTGATTCCTACGCCGCTGGCCGACGACACGGCCCCCCAGGTGCTGCCGCCGCAGGTGGTGGCCGCCGTGGCCGCCCTCTCCTACTTTTTGGCAGAAAATGCCCGCACGGCCCGGCGCTTAGTGAAGAGTGTCGCCCCGCACCGCGTCATTGAGGACATTCGCTTCACGGTCATCGACAAGGACAGCACCGATGCCGAGGTGCGCGCCGCCCTGGCGCCCTTGCTGAAAGAAGGCCTCGACGCGGGCATCCTGAGCGAAGCCGGCTGCCCCGGCATTGCCGACCCGGGTGCCGCGCTGGTGCGCGAGGCCCACCGGCTGGGCCTGCGGGTGGTGCCGCTGGTGGGCCCGTCGTCCTTGCTGCTGGCCCTGATGGCGTCCGGGCTCAACGGCCAGCAATTTGCCTTCCACGGCTACTTGCCCATTGAAAAAGCCCCGCGGGTGGCCGCCATCAAAACCCTGGAGCGCGAGGCCCAGCAGCGGCAGCAGTCGCAGCTGTTCATCGAAACGCCCTACCGCAACGGAGCATTATTCGCCGACTTGCTGGCCCACCTGCAGCCCGGCACCCGCCTCTGCGTGGCCGCCGACGTAACGGGCGCCGGCGAGTTCATCAAGACCCTGGCGGTGGCGGACTGGCGCCGCCTGCCGGCCCCGGAGCTACACAAGATTCCCACGGTGTTCGTACTGGGGAGCTGACGTGGACGCTGCGCTTAATGAGGAATGAGGAATGAGCAACAGGAACGTCATGCAGAGCGAAGCATCTCGCTCGCTTCGTTGAACGATTGAATTACTTCCCCACGCGAGATGCTTCGGCAAGCTCAGCATGACGTTCCTGTTGCTCATTCCTCATTCCTCATTAAGCGCAGCGTCCGCGTTAGCCGGCCAGGGCTAGCACGGTTTCGCCGTGCTGGCTCATGTCGAGCCCGGCGGCTTCGTGGCGGGCATTCACCCGAATGGGAATCAGTAGGTTGGTGAGCTTGTAGAGCAGGAACGAGCCGCCGAAGGTGAAAGCCGAGATGAATACCAGCGCGGCCAGATGGTGCCAGAGCAGCGTGGCCGAGCCGGTAATCAGCCCGCCCTGCTGGGCGAAGATGGCCGTCATCACCATGCCTACGATGCCGCCCACGCCGTGGCAGGGAAATACGTCCAGCGTGTCGTCCAGCGTGGTGCGGTTTTTCAGGGCCACGGCCCAGGCGCTGATGGCCGCCGCGCTCACCCCGATGAACAGCGCCGGGCCGTAGCTCACGTAGCCCGCCGCCGGCGTGATGGCCACCAGCCCCACCACCGCGCCCACCGCCGCGCCCACCGCCGAAGGCCGCTGCCCGCGCACGGCTTCAATCAGCATCCAGGTGAGCATGGCCGCCGCCGAGGCCATGTGCGTGGTGAAAAATGCCTGCACCGCCACGGTATTGGCGGCCAGGGCCGAGCCCGCGTTGAACCCAAACCAGCCGAACCACAGCAGCCCCGTGCCCAGCAGCACAAACGGAATATTGACGGGCACGTGCTGCTGCCCGGCCTTGTGGGCCTCGCGCCGGCCCAGCGCCAGCGCGCCCGCCAGCGCCGCGAAACCCGCCGAGATGTGCACCACCGTGCCGCCCGCAAAATCCATGACGCCCCACTTGAACAGGAAGCCGTCGGGGTGCCAGGTCCAATGGGCCAGCGGGCAGTAGATGAGCAGGCTGAACAGGCACATGAACAGCAGGTAGCCCCAGAACCGAATCCGCTCGGCGAAAGCCCCGCTGATGAGGGCCGGCGTGATGATGGCGAACTTGAGCTGGAAGGCCGCGAACAGGACCAGCGGCAGGTTGGTGGCCAGCTTGGAATGCGCGGCCGTGCCCACGTGGTTGAACATGAAAAACGTGAGCGGATTGCCAATCACGCCCCCGATGCTGTCGCCAAACGCCAACGAGAAACCCACCACGTACCACAGCACCGATATCACGCCCAGCGCGATGAAGCTCTGCAGCATGGTGGAAATCACGCTGCGCTTGCTCACCATGCCCCCGTAAAAAAACGCCAGGCCCGGCACCATGAACAGCACCAGCCCCGAGGCCGTGAGCATCCAGGCCAGGTCGGCCGCGACGAAAACATTGGACTTGGCATCGGGGTGGTCCTGGGGCAGCAGGGCGGCCGCGAGGGCCAGCAGTAACAGCGCGCTCAGGCAGCTTATGGCCAAGGATTGTTTGCGGGTCATGGCAAGTGTAGTTTTAGCAGTCATACGGCTACCAATTTACGCTTTTCTTTCAATAACCCTTTTTGATTTTAGGTTAATATTGATTTTTCCTACCTCATAGAATCAATTTTGACCCAGATTTTTAAGGCCATCTTTAAATACACTACTTACGGTGCAGCCGGGAAACCTCACCCCCAGCCCCTCTCCCGCGGAGAGGGGAGCCGGACTTACAGCAGTTCTTAAGTTGTTCTCCGGTTCGTGGCTGTAGGGTGCGGGGCTTGCCCCCGCCCGTCGTTGGACGATGCAATCCCGAGCTGTGCAACGGATGGGCTTAGACAAGCCCGCACCCTACAGCCACGAACCGGAGAACCGCTTTAAGCCAATTCAATGCTGAATGCGGTGCGTCCGCTCGGTTCCGTGCGCAGTTGAAACGCGAAGCCGTGGGCCAACAGGATGTCGCGCACCAGCGTGAGGCCGATGCCCTGGCCGTCGCGCTTGGTGCTGAAAAACGGCGTGAACAGCCGCTGGCTGACCTCGGCACTCAGGCCGGGGCCGTCGTTTTCGATGACGACCGTGGGCGGCCGGGCGGTGGTGCGCACCCACACGTTACCCTCCTGGCCGATGGCTTCGAGGGCATTCTTGGCAATGTTGAGCAGGGCTTGCTCCAGTTGCTGGGCGTCCAGGTGCAGCACGAGCGGGGCGGCGGGCAGCTCCAAGTGCCAGGTTATGCGGCGGGCCGCGCTCTGGGGCTGGAGCAACCGGCAGATGCCGCGCAGCAGCGCGTGCAGGTCGGTGGGCTGGAGCGTGGGCGGGGGCAGCCGCACGAGGTGGGCGAAGTTGGCGATGAAGTTGGCCAGCTGGGTATTGCGGGCAATGCTCACGTCGAGAGCCTGGGTGAAATCGGGTTGGTCGGCCGCGGCCAGCTGCGGGGCGTAGTGGTGGAAGCTGTGCAGGATGGAGTTGATGGCGCCGATGGAATTGTTGATTTCGTGCGACATCATCCGAATCAGCTGCTCGTAGGCCTGCTTTTCCTGCTTGATGAGCTCCTGGGTCAACTCCTCCAGCATGATGAAGCGGCGGGTGAAGCCCCGGTCCAAAAAGTGCGCGGCGTGGGCCCGGTAGGTTTGCAGGCCCGAGAGGCGCAGGGCCTGCGGCTGGCTTTCGGCGAGGCCGGCCAGGGCCGGCCCCCAGGCGCCGGGCAGCGCCGCTGGTTCCTGACCGAGCAGCGCGGCCACGGGCTGGCCCAGGAACCGCCCGGCCGCGGGGTTCACGCTTTCGATTCGCCCTTCAAAATCCAGCACGAGGATGCCGGCCGGCGAGGCCTGAATGAGGCGTTCGAGCAGGAAGCTCTTCTCGTGCTGGCTCACCCGCTCGCGCCGCAGCTCGGCAATCATTTGGTTGTACACGTGGATGAGTTGGTCCATCTCGCGCTGGCCCACGGGCACGAACTTCATGGAGAAGTCCTTGGCCTGCATGGCTGCCGTGCCCGCCGCGATGAGCTGCAAGGGCCGCACAAACCCGCGAAACAGCTGCGCCGTGAGCACGATGCTGATTAACAAAAGGACTTCGGACGCGATGAATAGCACCGGATTGGTAGTGCGCAGTTGGGCCGCCAGCGCAATGAGCACGGCGTGAATGATGACAACGAAGAGCAGGAATTTGGTGCGGAGCGTCATGGGCAGGGGGTAAGCGCAAATAAAAGAACGTCGTGCTCATTTGGCGTCCGCCTGCCGAAGCAGCTCGCCCGTACGACTGATTCCACTTGCCGGTCGTGCTCATCCGGTGTCCGCGCAGCGAAATATCTGGTGGTGACGCTACAGCTCGTTCGGCGAGGAGAAAACGCTTCCCCCGTCGGCCTAACGGAAGGCGCCGCCGACGCGGGAGAAATGCTTCGGCGGTGCTCCGCAGGACGCGCCCACTTTTTCTTCATTTCTTCATCACCCAACAAAGGCACCAAACCATTCTACTTTTGCGTTGATGCCGCGAAAATATTCTGTGCTATTCATGCGTATTTCCCGTTTGTGGCTGCGGCCGTTGCGTTTTCTGGGCTTGGCGCTGGTGCTGCTCACGCTGCTGCCGTGGGCCTGCACCCGCAAAACCGTTTCCTTCAACAGCACCCCCGACCAGCCGCTGGTCGCCGCGCTGGCCGCCGACACGGTCACCCGAACGGCCGACACGCTCCACGGCAAAAACCTGCTCAGCACGGCTCGCAAGGTGGTGCTGACCCAGGAGCAGGAGCGCACCGCCAAGGAAACCGACAAAGAGGCGCAGCGCAAAGCCAAAAAGAAGAAGAAAAACGTCTTTCTGGGCGAGAAAACCAAGCGCGCTTTCGCCAAGACCGGGCCCAAAGGCCGCAACCAGATTATCGAGGTATTCTACTTCCTGAAATACCCGAAGACGCTCAACGCCTACGCCCCGGCGCATTATTATTACGACCCCAAGAAACACAAAATCCTGAAGCTGGCGGCGGTGGAAGAGGACGCGCCCGCGCTTAAGATTCTGCACGGTCCTTACAAGAAGCTGCAAAACAACAAGGTGCTCGAAACCGGCTACTACGCGCTGGGCACCCGCCACCTGCGCTGGGAACGGTTCGACAAAAACGGGGTGCTGCTGACCAAGACCCACTACGAAATGGGTTTCCCGCGCGATGCCAACGTGAGCTACTACGGCGAAGACCGCAGCCTCGTCAACGAAGTGGTGCCCTACGTGAACGGCCGGCTGGAGGGCGACTACGCCAAGTTCGGCATCAACGGCCAGCCCGAGTGGCGCGGCCAGTTCGAGAACGGCCGCCGGGTGGGCGTGTGGTACAAGTACTGGGGCTTCCGGGGCCGCCGCCGCTACGAGTACCAGTACGCCGAGTCGGGCTACGACCCCGAAGTGGCCGAGCCCGAGCTGGTGCGGGAATACAACCGCAACGCCACCCTCATCTACGACAAGGAAAAGAACATCGACAAGCGCGGCCAGCCCGAAGCCGAAGACCGGCCCGGCCAGCGCCGCCCCACCTACCGTGCCGTGCCCAAAGCCGCCCCCAAGGCGTCGCCGAAACGACGGAGCTGAAAAAGAAGGTGATGAGGTGATGAAGTGAAAAGAGGGTCACCCTATTACCTCGTCACCTCAAAAAAAAGCATCCTCGAAATGCTCGATGCGGAAACCCTGGCTGAGCAGGGTCAGGGCTACGATGTCGAAGCGGATGTCGCCGCGCCAGTCCAGCTCTTCCTGCAAGTGCGTAGCCGCGCGCCGGAACAGTTCTTTCTTGCGCGCCGATACGAACGTTTCGGGCGCGCCGAACTGGCCCGAGGACCGGGTCTTGACTTCGACGAACACTAATAGCTCGGGGCCGCGCCGCAGCACCAGGTCCACCTCGGCCCGGCCATGGCGGTAGCCGCGGGCCAGCACCTCGTAGCCCCGGGCCAGGAAATAGTCGGCGGCCGCGGCCTCGCCGGCCTGGCCTAGTTCGTGGGGCGCGTGGGCCATTTTTGTTGGGAACGAAGAAAAAGCACCCCCGCCAGACAAACCGGCGGGGGTGGGCCCGCAAGCTAGCGACTGGCGAACCCCGGGCCGCTGCCGGACCACCGGAAGCCAAAGCTTGCGGTGCTTAGTACCTTTGCGTCCCGTTTAAATCAGCCCCTCTCCATGGCCTCCTCCGTAGACCAGTTCGCGCCGCAACTGCTCGACGCCCTTCGCCCCAACGACCCCGCCCGCGCTGCTCCCAACCGCACGCTGCGCGTGCAGCGCCTGGGCCTGGTCGAGTACGTGCCCACCTGGCAGTTGCAGGAGGAATTAATGGCCGCCACGCTGACCCTTAAAACCCAGAACCGCCAGGCCGAAACCACCGGCGGCGCCCTGGTTCCGACGCCCAACCACCTGCTGCTCTGTGAGCACCCGCACACCTACACCCTGGGCAAGAGCGGCAAGCCCGAGCATTTGCTGCTCAACGAGGCCGCCCTGGCCGCCCACGGCGCCAGCTTCCACCGCGTCAACCGCGGCGGCGACATCACCTACCACGGCCCCGGCCAGCTGGTGGGCTACCCAATCCTCGACCTCGACAATTTCCGGCCCGACATTCACTGGTACCTGCGCACGCTGGAGGAAGCCGTCATTCGCACGCTGGCCGGGTACGGCCTCAACGCCGGGCGCATTGCCGGCCTCACCGGCGTGTGGCTCAACTGGGAAGCCGGCGCGCCCAACCCGCGCAAAATCTGCGCGCTCGGCGTGAAGTGCAGCCGTTGGGTCACGCTCCATGGCTTCGCCCTGAACGTGGCCCCGGACCTGGCCTACTTCGGGCACATCGTGCCCTGCGGCATCCCCGACAAAGCCGTGACCTCCCTGGCCCAAGAGTTGGGCACCGCCGCAGTGGTGTCGGTGGCCGCAGTGCAGGAGCAGTTACTGCCGCACCTCCTGGCGTTGCTGGGGGCCAGTAGTGCGGGGGCAGGTGCTTTCCCGGATTTGCCCACTTTTTAAAGCCCCGCCGGTCGTAAAATTCGTAGAACCCGTTCAACCCCCGATTTTGTGAAGCAAGACATTTCTTTTGACCAAGTAGAGGGGGTTTCCGTCGCCGTCATTCCCGACGACCAGGCCCTGACGCCCGAAGGCCGGACCATCTGGCAAGTGTACCTCCTCAACCACAATACCTTTCCGCTCAGCAACGTCATCGTCAACGCGTACGGCTACGGCCTGCAGGAAGACGGCGAGAAGGTGCGTACCTCCACCCTGCGCTACCTGTTCGAGGAAGTGCCGCCGCGCACCGCCGTGCCCGTCGAACCCATCGATTCGGCCCTGTTCTACCTCAGCAACCAGTACTGGGTGAGCTACTACCGCGGCGCGCAGATTTTTGATAAAAAATACATTTTCGTGCCCGATTCCATTGTTCCGGACAACTTCACGCACATCGGGCTGCTCGACCGGGTGGGCGTGCTGCACAGCTGAGTCCGGTCACCGGTTACATTAGTTTATCACCCTATTCGTGCTGCTGCTCCCCGTGCCTTTTCCTACCGGTCTGCGTTTCTGCTCACCTCGGCGTTGTACTTATGAATCATCTTGATATTCCCCTGGGGCTGTCGTGGATGTGGGCCTTGCTGGTATCGCTCTTTGCCGTGCCATCCATCATCTACATTGCCCATCTCAAGAACATGCTCGATACGCCCAACGGGCGCACCGTGCACCAGTCGCTGACCCCGCGCCTGGGGGGAGTGGCCATCTTCGCGGGCTTCATGTCGGCCCTCACCATTTTCGCCCCACTCCAGAACGGGGCCAAGGAACTGCTGGCCGGCTGCATCATCCTGTTCTTCGTGGGCTTGAAGGACGACTTGGTGGGCATGTCCGTTTCCAAGAAATTCGTGGGCCAGCTGCTGGCCACCGGCATCGTGATGATAATGGCCGACGTGCGCATCACCAGCTTTCAAGGCATCCTGGGCGTCGGAGTCCTGCCGATTGGCATCAGCTACGCCTTCACCCTGGCCGTCATCGTGGGCATTACCAACGCCATCAACCTCATCGACGGGCTCGACGGCCTGGCCGGCACCATCGTGCTGATTATCAGCGGCACGTTTGGGTATTATTTCTACCGGTACGGCGGGGCCAGCTACGGCAATTTCGCCTACGTGGCCATCTGCCTCATCGGGGGCTTGCTGGGATTCCTGCGGTACAATTTTCACCGGGCGCCCATCTTTATGGGTGATACGGGCTCTTTGGTGTGCGGCTTCATTGTTTCGGTCCTGGCCATTCAGTTCATCGAGATGGGGCTGCGGGCGGGGCAGCCCTTTGGCTCGTCGTCGCCATCGGTGGCCGTGGGCATTCTGTTCGTGCCCCTGTTCGATACCATTCGGGTGTTCTCGCTGCGGATGGTGGCCGGTCGTTCGCCCTTCTCGCCGGACAAAAACCACATTCACCACCGCATTCTGGCCATGGGCTTCCAGCAAATCAGCACCGTGCTGCTGTTGGGACTGCTCAACGTGCTGGTCATTCTGTTCGTCATCCGCTTCGCGGCCCTTGGCAACACCATCCTCATCGCGGCTCTGGCCAGCTTCTCGGCCTTGCTGAGCATTTTCTTCGGCGTGTACCAAAGCCGCATATCCCGGCGCCAGCTGCAGGAGTTGCAGGCGGTCGAAAGCAACAGCTAATCGTTTCAATGGTGCCCATAAGCTCGTCGCGTCCGGGGCTGCTCAGGTTAAGCCTGCTGCTGGGGCTGGCGTGGGCGTGGTGTGCTGCCCACGCCAGCGAGTACCGCCAGCTGCCGCCCGCGCCGCCCACGGCCCTAGCCCCCGACTGGCTCATTCACGATGCGGCCCGCAACCGCCTCATCTTTTACTTGCCGGGCTACCACCAGCCGGCCCACGCGTACTACCAGTGGGTGCAAGTGAGTCGCAACCAGCCATTCCCGTTGTCCTTTGCTGCGCAGCCGGGTCTGAGCCTATTTCTCGACAATCAACTCGTGTTCACGGCCCGCACGGCCACCACGTATTCGCTGGACCTCGCGCAACTGCTGCCCCCCCAGTTGCCGGCCGGCACCCATTTGCTGGCCGTGTGGCAGCCCGACGGCTCACCGGCACTGGCCTCGTTCGTGGGCGTACCGGTCAGCAGCGCCGGGCCCGGCCAGCCCGGCACCCAAGCCGGCCGGGCCCAGCCCCGGCTGCCCAGCCCCCAAGGCCAAAACGTGTACCTCGGCTTTCTGCTGGTGCTCGGCCTGTCGTACGGCGCCGTACGCACCACTTATCAGCCCGGGCTGGCGCGCATTTTTCAGATTGACGAGCTGTTCGGCAACGGCAGCGACCAGCAAGCTTTTTTGACCAAACCCGCTTTTTCGCTGCTCAACCTGCTGCTGGTGCTGCTCTTTGCCTTGTCGTTTGGGCTGCTGCTCACCGCCTTGCACCCCGACCTGCAAAACCTGCCCCTGCTGCGCCGCTTTTTCGACGTGCCCGAAACTGCCATCGTCGCCCGCGTGCTCCTTTACACCGCTATCATCACCATGTTTGTCTTTGGCAAGTACCTGTACGTGCGGATTTTGGCCTACATTTTTGGTTTGCAGGGACTCGTCAACATTCAGTACCGGGAGTTCTTGCGCACCACGCTCCTGGCCGGCTTGTTTTTGCCCCTGGTGCTCCTGCTCTACCTTAGCCTCAACGGTGGTTTTCCGCGCCCCGTGGCCTGGGCGGCCAATGCCGCCGTTGGCATTGTGCTGGCCGGCACCGTGCTGCGCGTGGCCCGCACGGTGCATCACCACGCCTCCCTCCTGAATCTACATTTGTTTGCCTACCTTTGCGCCACTGAAGTACTGCCCTTGCTAATTTTACTCAAACTGGTGGTCTTCACGTACTGATTGGCTCTGCCACGCTGTTCGCTTTTGTTTATTTTCTCCTCTTTATTGTCCTAGCATTACCCCTTCCTTCCTGTATGGCCGAGAGTGCAGATAAGCCGGGCACAGGCCGGCATGCCAAGCGCATCAGTAGCATCCTGGTTACCCAGCCCAAGCCGACCAACGACGTCTCTCCTTACTTCGCCATCGCCGAAAAATACGGCATCAAGGTGGATTTTCGGGAGTTCATTGATGTGCAGCCCGTATCCTACAAGGACTTTAGGCGCGAAAAAATAAATATAGTAGAGTATACGGCGGTCATCTTTAC
This sequence comes from Hymenobacter sp., assembly GCF_031398885.1. GTDB lineage: Bacteria > Bacteroidota > Bacteroidia > Cytophagales > Hymenobacteraceae > Hymenobacter. Next base: position 55,446 of record NZ_JANNOD010000092.1, on the reverse strand, counting down.
CAGCCGAAACGCTGTCGACCACTTCTTCCGCATCTGTCAGGAAGCCAAGCTGGAGATGCCAGCCGAAATGAAGTACTTCTGCATTTCGGAGCAAACGGCCAATTACCTCCAGAAATACATCGTGTTGCGCAAGCGCAAACTTTTTGTTGGCGAGCGAACTGCGGCGGACCTGTTTGACGTTATCAAAAAGCACAAGGGGGAGAAATTTTTGTACCCCTGCTCTGATATTCGGAAGGACGACCTGCCGGTATTTATGCGGGCCAACAACCTCAAGTTTTCGGAGGCTGTTATCTACCGCACCGTGGCCAGCGACCTCTCCGATTTGTCGGATGTGAAATACGACTGCATTGCGTTTTTTAGCCCCTCGGGCATCAGCTCACTCTTCATCAACTTTCCCGATTTTGTGCAGGACGGCACCCGCATTGCTGCTTTTGGCCCCACCACCGCCAAGGCCGTTACCGACGCCAACCTGATTCTGGACATTGAAGCGCCGCACCCCAACGCACCGTCGATGACGGGCGCAATTGAAGCTTACATCCGCCACCACGCCCAGGCGGAAGTGAGCAAGGCCAGCGCCAAAAATGCCAAGCCCAACAGCTAGCGCCGCGGCTGTTTGAGGGTTCGAAAGCCGGTGCAACCCCCACGGCGCCGGGTTTTTTGGGTGAATTTTTTGGAGAGAGTTTTTGCCTTACATTTGGAAGCCGTTCTCCTTTTCGCCCCGCACTACCCGCCCTCTCCCCGCCCCGCCCCATGAAAGGAACGTTCCTTGCGACCCTGCTGCTCGTGGCTGCGGCGGGCTCGGCCGTTGCCCAGCAGCAACCCCAGTTCACTCATTACGGCTTAAATGCAATGTCTTTGAACCCGGCTTATGCCGGCATCAAGGGCCAGGGGGAAGTAAATCTCATCGGGCGCTATCAGTACTTGAATTACAACGGCAGCTACGATGGCAACGCGGGCTCCCCTCGCACGGGCCTCGTCACGGTTTCGCTGCCCATCTTGGCCATCAGCGGCGGAGTGGGCTTGGCCGTGTACTACGACCAAGCGGCTCAGGCCAAAATGACCAACGCAGCGCTTTCGTATTCGCAGCACATCAAGCTGGGGCCGGGCAAGCTGGGGCTGGGCATTCAAGGCATTTACACCTACTTGGGCAAAGGTACTTACATCGCCATCGACCCCAACGACTTGAACGTGCCGAAAGATGCTTCCGACAACAAGTTTGATATCGGCGCTGGGGTTTGGTACGAGGCCCCGAAGTTCTACGCGGGGTTGAGCCTCAACAATCTGGTCCGCTCCGAGTATTCGTTCAAGAGCGGCGGTACCGAGGGCACCCCAAGTCGGTACCTGGCCGAAAACCACGCCTACTTCACGGCGGGATATAATATTGACGCCACTGCTTCCGTTGTGGTCACGCCCATGGTGTTGGTCAAAACCGTTTTGCCAGGCGATTACTCCAGCAGAACTAAATTTGACAACCCGAAGAACTACTCTTTTGAAGGCGGCGTTCGTGCCACTATTGATGATAAATATTGGGCGGGCGTCAATTACCGACACGAAGAATCCTTCTCGGGATTACTCGGTTTGAGCATTTCCAAGGACAACGCCGTTCGCTTAGGCTACGCGTTTGACTTCATTGCTTTCGACCAAGCCGCGCGGGCCCTCAGCTCGCACGAAATCATGCTCTCCTACCGCTTGCCCAAGCCGGGCCTAGTTGTCCGGCCGGCAATTCGTACGCCGCGCTACAGCTTCTAATTTTCCTATTTTCTTATTCAGCCTATTGGGTCGCCTTGTTACCGTTAAGTTAGGATAAATTTTAGTCGGCCTCTTGAGCCTTTAAACGGATTAACCGAGTTATTTGCGCTATTCAGCGTGTTTATCCTGAATTTAGTCGCGTGCAGGGAAAGTGAGGTATTGCACAGCATCCCAAAAAAGTGTAGATTTGCCAGCCCATCTAAATGGATTTTAGCGGTATCGGCAATTAATCAGAATTTCTAACTCTCATGAACAAGCTTCTAGCAATATCCCTTTTCGCTATTTCCGGGGCATTATTAGGCGGGTGTGGCTTTGGCAAAGGCCCTCAGGGCGAATTGGTTGGCGCCAATGACCGCCCTATTTTTAACCCGCAGGAGGTTCCGTTGGGCATGGTGCCCTGCCCCGGCGGCACGTTTCATATGGGCCAGACCGACCAGGATATTTCCGCGTCGATGGTGAACATGAACAAGCAGGTGACTATCGCCGGCTTTTACATGGACGAGACGGAAATTACCAATAATGAATACCGCCAGTTCGTCGACGCCATCAAACAGGATTCCTTGGATGTGTTGGGAGAGGAATACGTGATGACGGAACTGTACCCGGACACCACGGTCTGGGTGCGGGACTTCACCTATCACATGGGCGACCCGCTGCTGGAGTACTACTACACCCACCCGGCCTTCGACGAATACCCCGTGGTGGGCGTTGACTGGTTTGCCGCCAAGTATTTCTGCAACTGGCGCACCAAGTTTCGGAACGCCGCCCGCGAAGAAACCGGCTACGCCAATGACCCGAACTTCCGCCTGCCCTCCGAGGCCGAGTGGGAGTACGCCGCCCGCGGTGGCCGCGACTTGGCTACTTATCCTTGGGGCGGCCCCTACTTGCGCAACAGCAAGGGGTGCATGCTGGCTAATTTCAAGCCCGGCCGGGGCGACTACGTTTCCGACGGATTCGCCTACACCTCCGAAGTGGGTTCTTTCTTCCCCAACGACTTCGGCCTGTATGACATGGCCGGCAACGTGTCGGAATGGTGCGACGACGCCTACATGGAAGCCTCGGTGCCCGTGGTGTGGGATTTGAACCCCACCAACCCCGACGACAATGAGCCGCGCAAAGTGGTGCGCGGCGGTTCGTGGAAAGATATTGCCTACTTCCTTGAAACCGGTAGCCGCAACTTTGAATACCAGGATTCGGCCCGTTCCTACATCGGCTTCCGGTGCTCGATGATTCAAATTGGCATGGGTTCCAACAGCTCCCTGTGATTAGCACACCAAACGGCTGACGCCATCTTTTCAACCACTTCCCCTTCAACACCTTCTTCAATCCCTTTCAACGGTTAAACTATCATGGCAGCTAACAGAAGTTTTCTCTACGACACACTGATGCCCAAAATCTACGGCCTTGGTGCGGCAGTAGTAATTATTGGTGCCCTATTCAAGATTGAGCACTGGGCTGGTGCGGATACGATGCTAATCATTGGTTTGGGTACCGAAGCTGTCATTTTTGCCCTTAGCGCCTTCCAGCCACAGTCACACGAGCCCGATTGGGCCCTGGTTTACCCGGAGCTGAACGAAGGCTATGACCCTTCAACCGGTAACAAGCTGCCCGATAACAACGCCAAAGGGTTGACGATGAAACTGGACGATATGCTGAAGAACGCCAACGTCACTCCCGAAGCCCTCACCAATTTGGGCCAGGGGTTGAACCGCCTCAGCACCACTACCTCGCAAATGTCGCAGTTGGGCGAAGCCGCTAACGTGACCGACGAGTACACCAAGAAGGTGCGCTCGGCCGCCGACTCGCTCGACAAAATCAACGTGGCCTACGGCAACACGGTGGAAGCCATTACGGCCATGTCGGGCGCTACCGCCGACGCCAAGGAATACCACATGCAGGTGCAGAACGTGACCAAAAACCTGGGCGCGTTGAACGCGGTGTACGAGATGGAATTGCAGGACGCCAACACGCACCTGAAGTCCATGAACCAGTTCTACGGCACCCTCAGCCACGCCATGGAGAACATGACCCAGGCTGGCAAGGACACCGAGCAGTTCCAGAAGCAGGTGGCCGACCTGACGGGCAACCTGACGTCGCTCAACCGGGTGTACGGCAACATGCTGAACGCCATGCGCGCTCCGGCCCAGGCCTAGCTGCCAGCGGGCAGCAAATCAGTTAGTTCTTCATCTACTTTTAGAGGAAACAGATAATGGCAGGCGGAAAAGAAACCCCGCGGCAGAAGATGATTGGCATGATGTACCTCGTGCTAACGGCTCTTCTGGCGCTCCAAGTGAACTCGGCCATTCTGCTGAAGTTCAAGTTTATCGACGACAGCCTTCTGGGCGTCAACGGCAAAACCTCGGCCGCGGCCGATGGCACGATTAAGGGCATTCAGGCGGCGGTGGTAAAAAACCAAAACCAAGCCCGCGACAAAGCCGTGCTGGTGCAGAGCGAGGAAATCCGCGCCAAGACGAAGGACATGATTACCTACCTGCGGGACATTCGGCAGCAATTGCTGAAGGCCACCGAGAACACCGGGCCGGAAATTGTGAACATGAGCGGCGAGGACAAAGTGGCCATCACCATGCTGGGCGGCAAGAAAAACGGCGTGGCTTACACGGGGCTCAAGCCCAAACTCAACGAGTACGCTGATTACATCAAACGGTACGTACCCGAAGCCGGCCAACTGGCGCTGGATGGTAAGGAGGACAAGCGGGTAACGGAAGTATCGCAAAAGACCAAAAACTTCGCGGAGCTGAACTTCGAGAACACCCCGGTGGTGGCGGCCTTGGCCACTATCTCGCAGAAAGAAACCGAAATCCTGGAATACGAAGCGGAAGCGTTGAAGAAGCAGGCTGAAAAAGTAGGCGCCAAGACGATTGTGTTCGACAAAATCGGGGCCTTCGCCAGCGCGGAATCTAACACGGTGGCAGCCGGGACCAAGTACAAAGCTGAACTGTTCCTGACGGCTTCGGCCACCAGCATCAGCCCGCGGATGACTCTGAACGGCTCGCCGCTGTCGGTGGGGCCGGATGGTCACGGCAAGATTGAGTTTACCGCTCGCCCGGGCAGCTTCGATGCTTCCGGCAACGCCAAAGCTTCCTGGAACGGCACCATTCGCTTCAACCAGAACGGCCGCGACACTACTTTCCAAGTGAAAGTGCCCTACACCATCACCAAGCCGGTGATGCAGATTCAGTCGGCTTCGGTGCAAGCGCTGTATTTCAAGTGCGGCAACAAGCTAAATGTGTCGGTACCCGCTTTGGGCGCGCAGTACAAGCCGGGCTTCTCCGCCTCAGGCGCTTCGGTGCTGCAAGGCGCTAAGCTGGGCGACGTGACATTGGTGCCCAACTCCAAAGAGGTAACGCTCAACGTGAGCAGCGGCGGCAATGCCATCGGCTCGCAGACTTTCCAGGTGCGCCCCATTCCCAAGCCGACGATTGAAGCCTTCGTAGGTGGCCGGCCAGTCAACGAAAAGCAGGGTACTCCCGGTACTGCCGTGCGCTCGATGACGCTGCGAGCCATTCCCGATGCGGGCTTTGCCACTTTCTTGCCGGACGATGCCCGCTACCGCGTGTCGCGCTACGAGGTGACGCTGGTGCGCGGCAAGCGCCCGGCTATCCCTACCAGGACCATCAATGGCCCGGAGGCTAACCTGAGCGACGTGGTGAACGCCTACCGCGAAGGTGACCGCCTGTACGTGGAAGTGAAGGAAGTGCAGCGCCAGAACTTTCAAGGCAACGTGGAGCCCGTTAACGTATCCAAGCAATTCAACGTGCCCCTGTTGTAATATCTGTGGCCCCGGCTACGTTAGCGAACTATCTTAAAATCAATTTGCTTTTGCCCGTTATGAAATCCATTCACACGTTGGCCGCAATCGCGGCAGGTTTGTCGCTGACGCTGACGGCGGCGGCTCAGGAGCAAGCCACCACGGCGAGCAGCACGGGCTCGCACCGGCCAATCCCGCCTTCCGACCAAATGTTTCGCAAGAGCATCTGGCGGCAGGTGGACCTGCGCGAGAAGCAGAACAAGCCAATGTTTTCGGAGGGCAAGGAAATTAGCCGTATTATCCTCGAAGCGGTGAAGCGCGGCGAACTGCAGGCTTATAAAAACGATTCGCTGACATCCACGTTCAACCCGCAGGAAGTAGCCGGCAATATGTCGTACGCCGACGAGAAGGTAGAACTGAGCGCCGACGAAAAGGCGGCAGGTTTCAGCGAAAAGGACTTGGGCGGTGGTAGCGACGATGGCTGGGGGGCGCCGGCTCCCAAAAAAGCGGCCGTGAAGAAGGTAGCCAAATTGGATGCTGCCGGCAAGCCGATGAAGGACAAAAAGGGTCGGACGATTATGGTGGCCGCGGCCGCTGCGCCCGTCGTAGCGCCGAAATCGCTGGCCAACGAGTACCGCTACAAGGACTTGTATGAGATGGAGATAAAAGAGGACATGATTTTCGACAAGAAACGGTCGAGAATGTACCACGACATCAAATCCATTCAGCTATTGGTGCCCTCGACGCTGGCTGCCAACATTTCGGGCATCGAGAAGCCTATCGGCACGTTCAAATACAGTGACCTGGTGAAGGTGTTTCGCAATAATCCGCAAAACGCCATCTGGTTCAACGCTGAGAACGACGCGCAGCACAAGAACCTGGCCGATGCTTTCGAGCTGTGGCTGTTCAACTCCTACATCACCAAAGTATCGAACGCGGGCGACAGCCGGTTGGACGACATCTACGGCGGGGCGCAGCAAGGCATTTTGGCCGCCCAGCAAACCGCGGCCGACCTAATTGAATACGAGTACAACCTGTGGAGCTTTTAACAGCCTGAGTTTTTTACACAAAAAAGCCACCGCATTGCTGCGGTGGCTTTTTTGTTGCCCGGAAATTACTGCGCGGGTTGGGGGTGGGACGGCGCCTCGTTCTGAGCAAAGTAGTTCTGCAAAACCCGGGCCTTGGCCTTGCCAACTTCGGCAATCAACTCGACCTCGGTGAGCTCCCGGATTTTCTTAACGGACTTGAACTTGTTGAGCAGCTTATCGGCCGTGACCGGGCCGAGGCCTTTCACATCGGTTAGCTCGGTTTTGAGGGTGCCGGCGTCGCGCCGCGAGCGGTGGAAGGTGATGCCGAAGCGGTGCACCTCGTCGCGCATCCGCTGGAAGAGGCGCAGGGATTCGCTCTTTTTGTCGATGTAGAGCGGCAGGGGGTCGTTGGGCACGTAGATTTCTTCGAGGCGCTTGGCGATGCCGATGACGGCCATCTGGCCCCACAGATTGAGGTCTTTCAGGGCCTTGACGGCCATGGTGAGCTGGCCCTTGCCGCCGTCGACGATGACGAGCTGGGGCAGGCTGGCGCCCTCGTCGACCAGGCGGCGGTAGCGGCGGTGCACCACTTCGTACATCGAGTCGAAGTCGTTGGGGCCGATGACGGTTTTGATGTGGTAGTGGCGGTAGTCCTTTTTGCTGGCCTTGGCGTTGCGGAAGCACACCATGGCCGCCACGGGGTTGTCGCCCTGAAAGTTGGAGTTGTCGAAGCACTCGATGTGCTTGGGCAGCTCGGTGAGGCGCAGGTCCTTCTTGATGGTTTCCATGATGCGTACCTCGTTAAGGTCCTTGCTGCGGTCGTTCATGCTTTCCTTCTCCTTGCGGGCGTAGAGCACGTTTTTCAAAGCCAGCTCCAGCAGCTTGCGCTTATCGCCGATTTGGGGCACCGCGACGGTGACGCCGGGCAAGGGCAGCTCCAGCGCTACGTTGGCGAGGATTTCGCGCGACTCGCTCTCGAATTCCTGCCGCAATTGCATCACGAGCGGGGCCAGGATTTCGGCGTCTTCCTCGTCCAGCTTCTTCTGCACTTCCAGGCTCTGGGTGAGGATGATGGAGCCGTTCATCACCTTGAGGTAGGTGATGAACGCCGATTTCTCGTTGCTGGCGATGGCGAAGACGTCGATGTTGGTGAGCGTGGCCGACACGATGGTGCTCTTCGTCTGAAAGGCCTCAATCTTGTCGAGCTTGACCTTGAACTGGTGGGCCAGCTCGTACTGCATGTCCTGGGCGGCGGCCGTCATCTGGTCGCGGAAGTACTGCTTGGGCACGCGCAGGTCGCCGTTGAGAATGTTGCGGATTTGCTGGATGTAGCCGCTGTACAGGGCTTCGTCCTCGTGATTCTCGCAAGGACCCTTGCAATTGCCGAGGTGGTATTCCAGGCACACCTTGAACTTGCCGGCCGCCACGTTGGCCGGGCTGAGGTTGAAGTTGCAGGTGCGGAGCGGATACAAGGCCCGGATGAGTTCCAACAGCACGTTCAAGGCGGTGCCGTTGGCGTAGGGGCCGTAGTAGCGCGAGCCGTCGTTCACCTTGTTGCGGGTGGGGATGAGGCGTGGGAACCGCTCGTTGGTGAGGCAGAGGTAGGGGTAGGTCTTGCCGTCCTTCAGCAGGATGTTGTACTTGGGCTGGTGCTGCTTGATGAGGTTGTTTTCGAGCAGAAACGCGTCGGATTCCGAATCCACGATGGTGAATTCGAGGCGCTTGATGTTGCGGACCAACTGCTGGGTTTTCTTGTTGTGGTCCTGCTTGGTGAAGTAGCTGCTCACTCGCTTGCGCAGGTCGATGGCCTTGCCCACGTAAATAATGCCCTCGTCGTCGAAGTACTTGTACACGCCGGGCTTGTGGGGCAGGGCAGAAATGAGGGCTTGTAGCTCGGGGTTGGCGGCCATAAATAATCGCAGATGGTGCCGAGGCCGCAGATGCGGACGGCGCGTTCAGACTTGTGTAACGAACAACAAAAAAAGGCCGCCGAAAGTGGCCAGCCGTGCGCTATGTCCGGGGGCAGCGGCGGTTCGTTCCCTCAACCGGTAGAGCAGGTAGCCGGGCTATTCGACCGGTCGGCACCAAGGGCACTTGCGCTTCGGCCAGGTCGCCTGCATCAGCGGCATCCGCATCATTTGCGCCGCCTGCGATTAGATGTTAGATGTCCTCGTCGTTCAGCGCATCGGCGTCGGGCACGTTCAGCTTTTGATCGTCGGGAATGGTATCGCGCTGGCCGCCGTAGTATTTCGAGCAGTCAATCTCAATGCTGAGCGGAGCGGCCGGCTTGGGGAAAGGGGCGGTGCTGATGCCAATGCTCTTGTCCTTGTATACCTTCTGCATGAACAGGCCGTAGAGCGGCAGTGCCAGGCGCGCGCCCTGGCCGTAGCCGCCGTTGCGAAAGTGAATGCTGCGGTCTTCGCCGCCTATCCACATGCCGCACACGAGGTCGGGGGTGATGCCCATGAACCAGGCGTCGGAGTAGTTGCTGGTGGTGCCGGTTTTGGCCCCGATTTCGTACGGAAACTTGAAGCCCGTGTGCAGGATGGTGCTGGTGCCGCCGGGCTCGGTGGTGCTGGCCTGTAGCATGTAGGTCATCAGGTAAGCGGTTTCTTCGCTGAGCACTTCCTTGGTTTGGGGCACGAATTCGCGCAGCACGTTGCCGTTCTTGTCCTCGATGCGCGTGACCATGACCGGCGACGTCCACACCCCCTTGTTCACGAACGTGGCGTAGGCGCCGCACAGCTCGAAAATGTTGCAGTCGGAAGCACCAAAGCCGATGGAGGGCACGGCATCAATCTCGGAGTTGATGCCGAGCCGCTTGGCGTAGCCCGCAATGGTTTCGGGCGTGAGCTTCATCACCAGCCAGGCCGTGATGGAGTTCATGGAGCGGGCCAGGGCCTGCCGCAAGGTGAACACGCGCCCCGAGAAGCCGCCCTCGAAGTTCTTGGGCGTGTAGGGCGCCCGGCCCGCCACGCCGGGAAAGGTGGTGGCCACGTCGGGCCGCGGGTAGCAGGGCGAATAGCCCTGGTCGATGGCGGCCGTGTACACGATGGGCTTGAAGGCCGAGCCCGGTTGGCGCTTGCCCTGACGCACGTGGTCGAACTTGAAAAACTTGTAGTTGGCCCCGCCCACCCAGGCCTTAATCTGGCCGTTGAGCGGGTTCATGGCCATGAAGCCGGCCTGCAGGTACCGCTTGTAGTAAGCCAGCGAGTCGAGCGGCGACATAAGCATTTCTTTCTCGCCCTGCCAGGTAAACACCGGCATCTTGTACTTCTTGCGCAGGTAGTAGTTCACCGAGTCGCGGTTGCCGTCGTAGATGTTCATCAGCGACTTGTAGCGCTGGGTGCGGCGCATGGAAATGTTCAGAAACTGGGGGATGACCTTGCCGTTCTCGTCGCGCCACGGCAGCTGGCCCTTCCAATGCTGGGTAAACCACTTCTGCTGCAAGGCCAAGTGCTCGGCTACTGATTTCTCGGCATAGACCTGCATCCGCGAGTCGACGGTGGTGTAAATTTTCAGGCCGTCGGAGTACAGGTCGTGGTCGGTTTCCCGGGCCCAAGTCAGCAGCGACTTCACCACCTCGGCCCGGAAGTAGGGCGCCAGGCCCTTGCTGGGGTTCTCCACCGAGTAGTGCAGCACAATGGCTTTCGCGGTGTCGCGGGCCAGCTCCGAGGCCGGCAGGTAGCCGTACTTGGTCATCTGGCGCAGCACCCAGTTGCGGCGCTTGCGCGAGCGGTCGGGGTGCAGCTTGGGGTTGAAGGCCGTGGGCCGGTTCACGATGCCGACCAGCGTGGCCGCCTCGGGCGTGGTCAGGTCCTTGGGCGCCTTGTTGAAGTAGGTTTTGGCCGCCACATTGATGCCGAAGGCATTCGAGCCGTACTCCACCGTGTTGAGGTACATGCGCAGGATTTCGCGCTTGGTGTAGTTGCGCTCCAGCCGGATGGCCAGAATCCACTCCTTGATTTTGATGATGAGCAGCCCCAGCTTGCCGTCGCCGTTCAGGCGGCCGTCGTTCAGGTCGGCTCGGGTGCGGAACAGCACCTTGGCCACCTGCTGGGTGAGGGTGGAGCCGCCGCCGCTGCGGTTGAAGGTGGCCACGCCCGCCACGCCCCGAAAAATGCTCTTCATGTCGATGCCCGAGTGCTGCTCGAAGCGCACGTCCTCGGTGGCAATCAGGGCGTCAATCAGGTTCTGGGGCAGGTCTTTGTAATCGACGGGCGTGCGGTTCTCGCGGAAGTACTTGCCCAGCAGCACCCCATCGGCCGAGTAGATTTCCGAAGCCAGCTCCGAGCGCGGGTTTTCCAGCGTCTTCAGGTTGGGCATGCGCCCAAACAGGTTCAGGAAATTGCCGCTCACGGCCAGCACCAGCAGGCCCGCGCCCACGATGCCCGCCCCAAACAAGAGCCACATGGTGCGCGCAAACGCCGTAAACCGCCCTTTGCGCACGGGCTTCGGGGGCGTCGGCTTGGAGCGGCGGGCAGGGGGGGAAGTGGGCATAGGAGGCAAAGACGAGTTAATGTAGCAAAAATAAAGCCTCCGGCGCGGGCCGAGGGCTTTGAAGTTTCTCGTTGCTCGTTTTTGTTATCAACCAGCAACCAGCGACGAGAAACCCTATTTGTACACCCGCTGGTAAAAGCTCAAATACCCGGCCAGGTCCCCCGTGGCTTGCAGCAGCGCCAGGTTCTCCAGGCTGATGACCACCGTCTGGTAGCCCGCCCCGCGCAGCCGTGCCAGCGGCGACTGCGGCCCCCGCAGTTTGGTGGCGTAGCTCTGGGCTACTTTGGCGCCGGGCAGGGCCCGCACCACCAGCAGGGTTTGGTCGGCCCCGAGGGCCGGGGTTTCTATCTGCAAGCTGTTGGCCCGGAAAAATCGGTTGTTGTACGTGCCCAGCTGCGTGGGTAAGTCTGCCGCCGCCGAGGCCGCTTTTGGAAACACCAGCACCACCGCATGGGCGCTGCTAAGCAGGGTGGTGTAGGCAGTGGCCGGGACCGTGGGTACGGCCGGAGCGGGGGCCGGGGCTGCGGCAGTCGCGGGCGCTGCCGTGCCACCGGGTGTTGCTGCGGGAAGGCTGGCGGGAGCAGGCAGACTGGCCGGTGGCATTGCGCCCGGGGCCGCCGGCGGCCCCGCTGCTCCCGCCACCGCGGTGGCGGGTTGTTTTTCTGCGGGTGCGGGCGAGGAAACGGCGCCTGTTGCGCTGCCGGCCGCGGGCGCGTTTGACTTAACCCCCGGCACCAGTTCGGGTGTCGGCGCGGCTTTGGGGGCCGGTGCGGCGGGGCTCAGCGCCTTGGCCGGGGTTTCGTCTTCGCGGTAGTAAATGCGCATCCGATTATCCACTTCACCGGGGCGGAAGAGCGACACGACGGGCTTCTCGGTCGAAGCCAGCGCGCCGGCTATCTGGCCCGACTCGCGCTTCTTGTACGAGTCGGCCAGCGCCTGGGCCTGGGGCACCAACGGACTTCCGGGGTAGTCCTTGTAAAACTTCTCGACCGAGGAGCGCGCCGTGAGCGGCGGCTGCGTGCGAATGACGAGCAGGGTTTTCAGGTAGGCCACCCGGTCGGTCAGGTCGCTTTTGGGGTACTGCTTTTCGGTGCGGGCCAGCACGGCCGTCGCCTTTCGGAATTCCTGGTTTTTGTAGTGCGTAAAAGCCGAGTCTACCCGGCTGGCCACGGCGTTGTGCAGGGCCAGCTCGTGCTCGCGGTACTGCGGGTCGGCAATCAGCTTGGCGTAGATGGACGTCGGAAACTCGCGCTGGAGCGCGGCGGCGTACTGCGCCGTTTTGGCGGCATCGGGCTTGTCCTTGTTGTAGAGGTACAGCAGGTAGTAGGCATCGGGTGCGTGGCTGCCGCGCACGTAGCGCGTCACCTGCTTCTCGTAGGTTTCAAAGCCCTTTTCGCGCTCCTTCAACTGCTCCTTGTAGATGCCGGCCAACTCGTAGAGCGCCGTTTCTACTTGCGCATCCGACGCCTGCAACTGCGCCGGGGTGAGGGGAATGTCTTTCCGAAACTGAGCTACCAGCGTGCGTTTTTCGGCGTCGGGGTCGGCCGCGGCGGCGGTGGCGGCCGAGTCGGCGCGGCCGCCATTCACGCGGGTGTTGTCGTTGCCGGTAACCGCCAGGGGCGCCCCGCCGTTGGGCGCGGTGTTGGGGGAGCTGCTGGCCTGGCGGTTGGTGCGCCAGTTGTCCTGCAGTGGCCGGTCGCTGAACTTGCGAATGAAGTCGGCCCGCGCCGTGCCCAGCGCCGCCGGGTTGTCGAAGTACCACTTGGCCCCGGTGCCCGCCGCCGTGGGGTCAAACGCCAGCAGGTCGGCCGCCGGCGCCAGGCCCGGCAAGGAGCTGGAAGACGGCCCCGGCAGCGAACTGGGGGCAGTATTGGCGGTGCGGCCGGCAATTTTGTCGGCGCGTTCCCGGGCCTTCTGCAACGCCGCGAGCCGGGCGGCTTCTTGCTTCTTCGCCACGATGGCCGCGTCGGCGTAAAGGTTGAGCCGCTCGTTCAGCGCTTCCTGGCTCAGCTTGGCCAGGGCTTGCAGGCTGTCCTGCGTTTCGATGACGGTGTACTGGTTGGCAAATTCTTTCAGGATTTCGCTGCGCTCCTTGATGGCGGCGTACGTTTTAGCTTCCGGCGCCAGGTTCTGCACCGTGCTGTCGTAGTAGGCCGCCGCGAGGCGGTATTTCTGCAGGTCGTCGTAGTAGATGCGGCCCGCCAGCAAATACGTGTAGCTTTTCTGCAATCGGTTGGTCGAGGTGGCCTTGATGGACTGCCGCAGCAGTTTCAGCGCCTCCGGGTAGTTCTTTTCGCGGTAGTTGAGCCGCGCCATTTCGTAATAAATCTTGTCGCGGTAGTCCTTGTTCTTGGGGTCTTTCTGCAGGCCCGCGAAGTTCTTGTTCAGCCGCGCCTGTTCCTCGGGCTTAAGGTCCGACACCTGCGCAAGCAGAAGCTTGGCCTGGAAGTCCAGCTCATACGGCGGGTTGTGGGCCAGCACCTGGTCGAGTTGCTCGTAGGCCTTCTTGTTCTCGCCCGCGTCCTGGTGCAGCTGCGCCAGAATGTAGCGCGTCCGCAACCGTTCGTTCTTGAATGCTATCAGCGGAATGGCCTTCTCCAGCTGCGGAATGGCTTTGGCCGGCTCATCGGTGCGAATGTAGTAGTCGGCCCGCGTCAGGAACAGCTGGCGGGCATCCTGCGGCAGGCCGGTTTCCTTGTCCAGCAGGTCCGACACCGCCTTGGCGCTCCCAAATTCGCCCTGGGCCACAAACGTCCGCATCAGGCCAATCAGCGCTTCGTGCTTGGCGTTGGCGTCCTTGCTGGTCGAGTTCACGTACTTGAACGTCAGGGCCGCGTCGTCGAACTGCATCTGGTAAAACCGCGCCCAGCCCACCAGCACGTAGGCGTCGTCGGTCCAGTCGGACCCCGGCCGGTGCTGAATCGGCATCGAGGCTTTCTTGATGATGTCGTTCAACTCGGCCCGACTGGCCCGCACGGTGGTGCTGTCCAGGGTCGGGAACAGCGGCAGGGTTTGGTTGTAGTCGTTGATGCGTCCCTCGTACAGCTTGTCTTCCAGCACCTGCAGCTTCTCGCGGGCCAAGAAGTAGGCGTTGTCCCGCGCCGCCACGTTGTTGAACGCGTGCGCCACCAGGTTTTTGTCGGAGGCGCAGCCCGCCGCGCCCAGCCCCAGCAAGAAGATGAGCAGCGCCGTCCAGCGGCAGGTCAGCGAATGTTGTGTCAAAGCCAAGGGAAAGAATAATTGCAGCCAACTGCTCCCGGAACGTGCGAGCGAACCCAAAATGTTCGCCCGGCCGCGCCTTCACCAGTTGGCTAACGTAGCCGGCGGGGTAAAATTACGTTTTTTCATTTCGGCCGGCCCGGCCCCGTACAAGGATGCCGGAGTCACCGGGGTTTTGCCCGCTACCTTGCCGCCCCTGTTAAAAAACCGCCGCCCCGCCAATGTCCCCTGACCCGCCCAAGCCCGATTCCTCCGCCGACCAGGCCAGCAACGTGGCCAAGTACTCGGGCATTGCCTTCACCATGCTGGCCATCATCGGCCTCAGCGCCTGGGCCGGCACCTGGCTCGACGGTCACTTCCAGAACAAAACCCCCTACTACACAGTAGGATTGATGGTGCTCGGCTTGTTCGTGGCGCTTTACCAGGTCATCCGCTCGCTGACGAAGTAATTGCCATGCTCCGGTTCCTGCTGTATCTGGCGCTGTTCACCCTGGGCCTGGCCGCCGTCATCTACTTGCTAGGCGCGCAATTCGGCCCGGCCATCATCCACCCCTACACCGGGCGCGTGCTGCTGCTCATGGCGGCCCTCACCGGCGGCACCTACTACCTCACGGCCCGCGTCACGGCCGTGAAGCAGGACTATTTTATCGCCGCGTATTTCGGCGGCGTCGTAGTCCGCTTTATGGGGTCCTTGCTGGTGCTGGGCATCTACTTATACCGGGCCGGCGGGGGGCGCCAGGAGGGCACCCTGAGCCTGCTCATTGGCTTCTTCATCCTGTACTTTTTGTACGCTGGGTTTGAAATTTGGGCTATCCTTAGTAACTTGCGCCCGTTTTCAAAATCAGGGTAATCGGACCGCCGGCTCCTTTCGCCGCCCCCGCCCCTAAGTCTGACTGAATGAAGCATTTACTGCTCGCCCTCTGTTTTTTCTTTACTCTGCCCGCCTTTGCCGCGCAGCCCGAAACGGGGGCTGCCGAGGGCGCTAAGTCGGAAACTTTCGACCCCGGCCGCGTTATCATGGAGCACGTGGCCGACGAGCACGAATGGCACTTCGCCACGCTCGGCAACGAGGAGACCGGCACCCACCTCACCCTGCCGCTGCCCGTCATCGCCTACCAGCCCGGCAAAGGCTTGTCGGTGTTCTCTTCCAGCCAGTTCCACCACGCGCCGGGCGGCGTGCACGCCGGCCTGAAATTAGAAGAAGGCCACTTAGTTGCCGAGGACGGCGGCAAGGTCTACGACTTTTCCATCACCAAGAACGTGGCCTCGCTCATCCTGAGCTGCCTGATTCTGATTCTGGTGTTCCACACCGTGGCTGGGGGCTACCGCACCCGGCAGGGCAGCGCGCCCAAGGGCGTGCAGTCGCTGCTGGAGCCCATCGTGGTATTCATCCGCGACGAGGTGGCTAAGAAGAGCATCGGCCCGAAGTACGAGCGCTACATGCCCTACCTGCTCACCATCTTCTTCTTCATCTGGTTCAACAACCTGTTGGGCCTCACGCCGGGCGCGGCCAACCTGAGCGGCAACATCACCGTGACGTTCATGCTGGCCCTGGCCACGCTGCTCATCACCCTGTTTAGCTCAAACAAGTACTACTGGTCGCACATCTTCCGGCCGCCCGGCGTGCCGCTGCTGCTGCTGCCCATCATCGTGCCGGTCGAAATTGTGGGCATCTTCATCAAGCCCATCTCGCTCATGGTGCGACTGTTTGCCAACATCACGGCCGGGCACATCATCATCCTGAGCTTCATCAGCCTGATTTTCCTGTTCAAGGCGGCCACGGTGGGCATCATCGCCATCCCGTTCGCGCTGTTCATCAACTTGCTGGAGTTGCTGGTGGCGCTGTTGCAGGCCTACATCTTCACCCTGCTGTCGGCCATGTACATCGGCGGCGCGGTGGAAGAGCACCACGACGCCGACTTCCAGATGGGCGGCGGCAGCGAGGGCGACCAGGCCCACGCTCACTAAATTTTAGCTAATAGCTGGTAGCCGTTAGCTGTTAGCTAGTCAACTAATTTTGATTTTCGGTCTGAAAAGCTAACGGCTATCAGCCATTAGCCAACAGCTAAAGCAAAGATTTTTCCTGCGAACCCGCGGCGCCCCTCCCCCCAGTCGCGATTAGCTGATTTTCAATTTCTTTTTTCTCTTTTTTTCAAGTTTATGCTTCTCTCTTTGTTTTTGCAGGCCGTGGCCGAAGTGGCTGGCAATGGTAATAACCTTGCCGTAATGGGTGCCTGTATCGGTGCTGGTTTGGTGGCTTTGGGTGCTGGTGTGGGCATTGGTCGCATCGGTGGCAGCGCCATGGATGCCATCGGCCGTCAGCCCGATGCTTCGGGCAAAATCCAGACGGTGATGCTGATTGCCGCCGCTCTTATCGAAGGTCTGGCGCTGTTCGCGGTGGTGGTTTGCTTGCTGGTGAGCTTCAAGCTGTAGCAGTAGCCGCTACGAGTTCGGCAGCCCGCTGGCGCGTCCGCCCCACGCGGCGCGGCGCGGGCTGCTTAACGTTTGAGCTGTTAGCTAATAGCTGTTAGCCGTTAGCTTTTAACCAAACTGAACAAACTATCAGCTAACAGCTATTAGCTAACAGCTTACACAACGATACCATGGACTTAATCACCCCCCAATTGGGCCTGCTGTTCTGGCAGACGGTCCTGTTCTTGCTGCTCCTGTTCATCCTCACCAAGTTCGCCTGGAAGCCCATCATGGCTGGCCTGCGCGAGCGGGAGGACAGCATCGAAAGTGCCCTGCGCATGGCTGACCAGGCCAAAGTGGAGATGCAGCAGTTGAAAGCCGGCAACGAAAAATTGCTTGCCGACGCCCGCCAGGAGCGCGACCGCATGATGCAGGAAGCCACCGTCATGGTTAACCAATTCCGCGAAACGGAAAAGATCAAGGCCGTGGAAGAAGCCAACCGCATTACGCAGCAAGCCCGCGAAGCCATCCAACAGGAGAAAAACGCCGCGCTGGCCGACGTGCGCAACACCGCCGCCAAGCTTTCCCTCGACATCGCCGAGCGCATCCTGCGCCGCGAGCTAACCGACCCGGCCGCCCAAACGCAGCTGGTGGACTCGTATCTGAAGGACGTAAAATTGAATTAGTGGTTAACGGTTAGTGATTAACGGTTAATTTTTTATTCGTTTACCGTTACGCATCAAGACCACTAACCACTAATCACTGACCGTTAACCACTAAAGAATATGGCTGACCAACGAGTAGCGGCCCGCTACGCCAAGTCGCTCCTCGACTTGGGCAAGGAAATGGGCACGCTGGATGCCGTGAAGCACGACATGGACCTGCTGAGCAAGACCGTGGCCGAAAGCCGCGAGCTGCGCCTGCTGCTGCGCAACCCGATTGTGAAGCACGACAAGAAGCTGGCCATCCTCACCGCCATTTTCCAGGGCAAGGTGTCGGACGTGGTGATGAAGTTCTTCACCATCCTCACCCAGAAAAACCGGGAGTCGGCGCTGGAAAGCATGGGCACCGAGTTCCAGGTGCAGTACAATGCGCTGCAGGGCATCCAGATGGCGCAGGTGACCTCGGCCACGCCGCTCACGCCCGAGTCGCGCGCGCAGTTGGAGCGGCTGGTGACCCAGCAGACTGGCCTGACTGACGTGAAGCTCACCGAGAAAGTAGACCCGGACCTCATCGGCGGCTTCGTGCTGCGGGTGGGCGACAATCAGATTGACGATTCGGTGCGCACCAGCCTGCGGAAGATGCGCATCTCCTTACAAGAAAATACTTATCAACAAAAGGTGTGATGAGGTAATGAGGCGATGAGGTGATGAAGTTAAACGGGCGGTCATGCTGAGCCTGCCGAAGCATCTCGCTCGCACCGTTGAACGATTGGATTGCTACCCCATGCGAGATGCTTCGGCAGGCTCAGCATGACGTTCATCGATTCATTGCTCCCTTCATCACCCCGTCACTCCATCACCTCATCATTTAGATTCCCAAAACCATGGCTGAAGTACGCCCCGACGAAGTCTCCGCAATTCTGCGGCAGCAACTGTCCAATTTCAAGTCCGAAGCCGAGCTGGAAGAAGTCGGCACCGTGTTGCAGGTGGGCGACGGCGTGGCCCGCATCTACGGACTGGGCAAAGCGCAGGCCGGCGAGCTGATTGAGTTCGAGAACGGCCTGCAAGGGCTGGTGCTCAACCTGGAGGAGGACAACGTGGGCGCGGTGATGCTCGGCGACTACTCCGGGGTCCGCGAGGGCGCTACGGTGAAGCGTACTAATAAAATTGCGTCGATTAAGGTCGGCGAGGGCATTGTGGGCCGCGTGGTGAACACGCTGGGCCAGCCCATCGACGGCCGCGGCCCCATCACGGGCGAGCTGTACGAGATGCCCCTGGAGCGCAAGGCGCCCGGCGTAATTTTCCGCCAGCCGGTGACCGAGCCCATGCAAACCGGCATCAAGTCGATTGACGCCATGATTCCCATTGGCCGGGGCCAGCGCGAGCTGATTATCGGCGACCGCCAGACCGGCAAGTCGGCCGTAGCCATCGACACCATCCTGAACCAGCGCGAGTTCTTCGAGGCCGGCCAGCCGGTGTTCTGCATCTACGTGGCCATCGGCCAGAAGGCCTCGACCATCGCCCAGGTGGTGCAGTCGCTGACCAAGGGTGGCGCCATGGACTACACGGTGGTGGTGGCCGCGCCGGCCGCGGACCCCGCGCCGCTGCAGTTCTACGCGCCCTTCACGGGTGCCGCCATCGGCGAGTTCTTCCGCGACACGGGCCGGCCGGCCCTGGTGGTGTACGACGACTTGAGCAAGCAGGCCGTGGCGTACCGCGAGGTGTCGCTGCTGCTCCGTCGTCCTCCCGGACGCGAGGCATATCCCGGCGACGTGTTCTACCTGCACAGCCGCCTGCTGGAGCGGGCCGCCAAAATCAACGCTTCGGACGAAATCGCCCGGAACATGAACGACCTGCCCGACAGCATCAAGCACCTGGTGAAAGGCGGCGGCTCGTTGACTGCTCTTCCTTTGATTGAGACGCAGGCGGGTGACGTGTCGGCCTATATCCCGACCAACGTGATTTCGATTACCGACGGCCAGATTTTTCTCGAGACGAACCTGTTCAACTCGGGGGTGCGGCCGGCTATTAACGTGGGCATCTCGGTGTCGCGCGTGGGCGGTAATGCCCAGATTAAGTCGATGAAGAAAGTGGCCGGCACCTTGAAGCTGGACCAGGCCCAGTTCCGCGAGCTGGAAGCCTTCGCCAAGTTTGGCTCCGACCTCGACGCTTCGACCAAGCTCACCATCGAGCGCGGCCGGCGCAACCTGGAGATTTTGAAGCAGCCCCAGTTCTCGCCCGTGAAGGTGGAAGACCAGGTGGCCATTATCTACGCCGCCACCAACGGCCTGCTCGACACCGTGCCCGTGAACCGGGTGCGGGAGTTCGAGAAGGAGTTTGGCCAGACCATGAACTCGCGCTATCCCGACGTGCTGAAAGCCCTGAAGGCCGGCAAGCTGGAGGACACCGCTATCAAGGCCATCCGCGAGGTGGCCAAGGATGTGGCGGCGAGCTACGCGGCGAAGTAGATTATCAATGAGGAATGAAGAATGAAGAATGAGGAATTAAGGGTTGCGCATCGTGAGAATAGCGCCTCTAGGTAATTCCTCATTCCTCATTCCTCATTCTTAATTTCCAAAGAATGGCCAACCTCAAAGAAGTCCGCAACCGCATTCAGTCGGTGAACAGCACGCAGCAGATTACCAAAGCCATGAAGATGGTGGCGGCGGCCAAGCTGCGCCGGGCCCAGGACAACATCATTCGGATGCGGCCCTACGCCCAGCGCCTGACCACCATTCTGGCCAACCTGACGCGCACGGCTGATGCCGACATTGCCAGCGACTACGGCGTGGCCCGCGAGGTGCGCCGGGTGCTGGTCATCGCCATCACCTCGGACCGGGGCCTGGCGGGCGCGTTCAATTCAAACGTGTTCAAGGGCGTGAATGCGCTGGTGGCGGAGCGCTACGCCGGCTTGCCAGCGGCCAACATTTCCTACCTGGCCATTGGCAAGAAGGCGCACGACTACTACACCCGCAAGAGCAGCGTGGTGGGCAACTTTACCCACGTCTTCGCCAAGCTCTCGTTCGAGACGGTGCGCGAGGCGGCTGAGGTGGCCATGGACGGCTTCCGCAACGGCGAGTACGACCAGGTGGTGATGGTGTACAACGAGTTCAAGAACGTGGCCACCCAGGTCGTCCGCACCGAGCAGCTGCTGCCGCTGGTGCCGGTGGCGGCCCCGGTGTCGGCCACGCCCACTTCGAACGTAGACTACCTCTTCGAGCCGAATAAGGAGGAAATTGTGCAGACGCTCATTCCGCAGTCGCTCAAGATTCAGCTCTACAAGGCGGTGCTGGAAAGCAACGCCTCGGAGCACGGCGCCCGCATGACGGCCATGGACAAGGCCACCGACAATGCCGGCGAGCTGCTCAAGGCCCTCAAGCTAACTTACAACCGGACGCGGCAGGCGGCCATCACGACTGAGATTCTCGAAATCGTGGGCGGCGCCGAAGCGCTGGCGGCGGGGTAATGGTTGATTCTTCGATGTGCTGATGTGCTGATGAAGCAACGACGTAGAAAGGCCCGTTTCCGGTGGAGACGGGCCTTTTTGTGCGGTTGAAGCAACGGAGAGCACAGGGTGCCCAACCGGGACTCGTCGGGGACAGCGGGTGGTTGGTCGGGAAAGCGGGCTGGTTGAACAGTGCGGGCATACGCCCTGGCCCGCTGCGTCGTTGAACCGACCTTGCCGCGCTGCTGGCGCTGCTGCCCGTTCTATTCGCCCTTTCCAACACCTCCGCTATGTTCACCACTGTCTCATCCGGCCTGCTTTCCGCGGGCCGCCAGCTGGCCTTGCCGCTGCCGCTGTTTATGCTGCTGGCCGGGCCCGCCGCCCGCGCCCAGGCGGCCGACTCGGCCGCCGCGCCGCTGGCCGACCTGAGCGTGTACCCCAACCCGGCGCACATTCGGGCCACGGTGCAGGTGCCGGCGGTGCCGGGCGCCACCCGGGCCACGGTGACGGTGACGGACGCCCAGGGCACCGTGGTATTTGAACAGCCGGTGAGCATGGTTGAGACTGGGGGTACGACGCAAGTGCCGCTGCTGGGACGCGCGCCGGGGCTTTACCGCGTGGTGGTGCAGGCGGGCGCCCAGCGGGTGGCCAAGACGTTGAAGGTGGAGTAGGGGCTCTACCACCGACCCCGCCGCCCACACGACCGGTCGTCAAGCCGCTGACGACCGGTCGTCGGACCTCTGACGACCGGTCGTCAGGCGCCCGACGACCGGTCGTCGTATTTTAGGCCTTCTTGGCGGCTTTGCGCACCACGGGCGGGTTGGCCGCCACGCGCCGCAGCACGGCTCCCGACAGCAGTTGCTCGAACAGGGCGCTGGGCACGAAGTTGACTTTGATGCGACTCACCCGGGCGCTGGTGAACTCCTCCTCCGTCTCGGTGCCCTCGCCTTGCAGCGTCACCCGAAACGAGCCCAAATCGCCGAGCTGCACGATTTGGCCGTCGGCCAGCTCCCGCGGAATCTCTTGCAGCAGCGACTCGATGGCGGCCTTCACGTCGGTGGAGCTGAGGGAGGTGCCGCGGCTGATTTTGTCGGCCATGTCGCGCTCGGTGGTCGTGCCGCTGGAGCGCACGTTGGCGTACCACTTCTTGGGGCTGTTGGGCTGGGCGGGTAGGCCGCGCTGCACCAGGCTGTATTCGATGGGCATAAAAGAAGAGAAGTAAAGTGAGGCGGTAATATACACGCGCAATTGCGGACCCCACCCTGGTCCGCTCATCCCATTAGCTGGCGGGCGTGGGTGGTCAGCCCCAGGTTGCGGAAGAGCAACTGGAAGGCGCGGGCCTGGTAGGCCGTGTTGTCGACGGGCACGCCGTCCAGGCCCAGGATGAAGGCGGGGGCAAAGCAATTAATAGTGGGCAATGAGCAATGGCCGGCCATTCTTTATTTCTCACCAAGCCCAGCGCCCGCCGGTATCTTTGCCACCGCTCAGCCTTACCTGCTTTCCGTTGAAAAAGATACTTGCCTTTGTGTTAGCGGCCCTGGTAGCCGGCCCGGCCCTTGCCCAAACCGCCCGGCGCGGCGCCGCTCCCAAGGCGCCCGGCGCCCCGAAACCGGCGGCCGGCATCCCGGCCCGCCCCAAGCTGGTGGTGGGCATCGTGGTCGACCAGATGCGCTACGACTACCTCTACCGCTACTGGGCCAAATTCGGCTCCGGCGGCTTCCGGCGGCTGCTGGGCGAGGGCTTCAGCTTCGAGAGCTGCCGCTACAACTACGTGCCCACCTACACCGGGCCGGGCCACGCCAGCATCTACACCGGGGCCACCCCTTCGGTCAACGGCATCGTGGGCAACAACTGGTTTGAGCGCGAAACCGGCCGCAGCACCTACGTCACCGAGGACAAAACCGTGCAGGGCGTGGGCAGCAGCGGCACCGCCGGCCAGCAGAGCCCCCGGCACATGATGACCACCACCATCACCGACGAGCTGCGCCTGGCCACCAACTTCCAGAGCAAGGTCATCGGCGTGTGCATCAAGGACCGGGGCAGCGTGCTGCCCGCCGGCCACGCCGCCACCGCCGCCTACTGGTACGACGGCGGCAACGGCTCCTTCATCAGCAGCACCTTCTACCAGAACGCCCTGCCCGAGTGGGTGGTGAAGTTCAACCAGCGCGGGCTGGCCACGCAGTACCTCTCGCGGCCCTGGACCACGCTACGGCCGCTGGCCGAATACACCGAAAGCACGCCCGACGACGTAACCTGGGAGGCGCCCTTCAAGGGCGAGGCCGCGCCGGTGTTTCCGCACAACCTGCCCGCCATCAGCGGGGTGCCGGCCGCCGCCCGCAAGGACAACCGGCCCGGCCCCGCCACCCGCACCGCCGCCGACGGCCCCACGGCCTCGCTCACGCCCACCCCCGGCGCCACCCCGGCCAACGCCGCCACCCCCAACCTGGGCGTATTGCCCAACACGCCCTTTGGCAACAGCATCACCACCGATATGGCCCTCGAAGCCCTCCGGGCCGAGCGCCTGGGCCAGCGCGGCACCACCGACTTCCTGGCCCTGAGCTACAGCAGCACCGACTACGTGGGCCACCAGTTCGGCCCGAACTCCATCGAGGTGGAGGACACCTACCTGCGCCTCGACCAGGAGCTGGCCCGCCTGTTTGCTTACCTTGACCAGACCGTGGGCCAGGGCCAGGCCCTGGTGTTCCTCTCGGCCGACCACGGCGCGGCCCACTCGCCCGAGTTCCTCAAGGCCCACCGCCTGCCCTCCGGCGTGGTGAGCGCCGCCCTGATGCGCGACACCCTGCAAAACCGCCTCGCCCGCCGCCACGGCCCCGGTAAGTGGGTGCTCGACTACGAGAACCAGCAAGTCTACCTCAACCGCCAGTTGGCCGCCGAGAAGAAGCTTAAGCTCCACGACCTGGCCGAGGAAGTGGTGCAGCTTCTGGTGGAGCAGCCCGGCGTGAGCCGCGCCCTCACCGCCGAGGACGTCCAGAAGTCGCACTGGGACAGCGGCACGCTCATGTACCTCGAAAACGGCTACTACCCCAAGCGCTGCGGCGACGTGCTGGTGGTGCTCGAGCCCGGCTGGTACGAGGCCTACAGCATCCCGGCCAAGGGCACCACCCACGGCGCCTCCTGGGCCTACGACACCCACGTGCCCCTCCTCTTCTGGGGCTGGCACGTAAAGCCCGGCGCGTCGGCCGCCCCGGTCAACGTGGTGGACATTGCCGCCACCCTGGCGCGCCTGCTGCACATCCAGGAGCCCAGCGGCTGCTCGGGCGTGCCGCTGCTGGAGGTGCTAAAGTAAAATCCAGTCCAACACTCGCGCAGGGTTTCGCGAGGTTGAAAGAAGTTTCGCAAGGGGGCATCCTGGGAAAAAACTTTGCGAAACCTCTTTTAACCTTGCGAAACCTTGCGCGTAAGCCCCATCACCCCATTACCCCATCACCCAAAAATGACCCATTTCAACCCCTGGCACGACGTGTCGCGCGGCGACCAGAACCCCGCGGTCGTCCAGTCCATCATCGAAATCCCCAAAGGCAGCAAAGGCAAGTACGAGCTTGATAAGGAGAGCGGCCTGCTGAAGCTCGACCGCGTGCTGTTCTCGGCCGTGCACTACCCGGCCGCCTACGGCTTCATCCCCCAAACGTATTGCGACGACAAAGACCCGCTCGACATCCTCGTGCTCTGCTCCGTCGACATCGTGCCCATGTGCCTCGTGGAGGCCAAGGTCATTGGCGTGATGCAGATGGTGGACCAGGACGAGGAAGACGACAAAATCATCGCCGTGGCCGCCCACGACATCTCCGTGAACCACTACAACGACATCAGCGACCTGCCCCCGCACACGCTGCTCGAAATGCAGCGCTTCTTCGAGGACTACAAGGCCCTGGAGCACAACAAGCACGTCACCGTGGAGCGCTTCATGGGCAAGGAAGACGCCTACCGCATCATCAACGACAGCATCAAGCTCTACGAGGAAACCTTCGGCGACCGGATGAAGTAGTGGAGTGATGGAATAAGTAGCCGCCCGCCCGGAAAGTCCGCACCGCGGCCGCCCCGCTACTTTCGCCCGTGCCCAAGCCGCATTTCCCCTCTTCCGCTGACCCTCGCCCTCGGTGGGGCCAGCTGCCCGACGCCGCGCTCTACAGCAGCGCGTGGCTGGCGGCGGCGGCAGCGGCCCAGACGGCGGTTACCCTGCAGCTGCACCCGCCCATGGGGCCCGGCGGCTACCGGCTGCTGGCGCTGGTGTTCGCGGCCACGCTGCTGGTCTACAACCTCGACGCGGCCCTGCCCTTCAAGCACCGCGAACCGGCGGGCACTTCGGCCCGCAAGGCCTGGCAGCAGCGCCACCGCCGCGGGTTGGTGGCGGTGGCGAGCGGGGCGGCAGTGGCAAGTGGCGCGCTGTTTCTGCTGGATGGCTGGTGGCGCTACTGGCCCGCGGTGCTGCCGCTGGCGGCGCTGGCGCTGCTCTATTCGTGGCCGCTGGGCCGCTGGGCGGGCCGGCCCCGGGCTCTGCGCGAGGTGCCCCTGCTCAAGGGCCTGCTGATTGCCGGCGTGTGGACGGCCGTGACGGTGGGCCTGCCCGTGCTGCAGCTGGGCCAGCCGCTGCGGGCCGTGGCGGGCCTGGCGGGGCAGCGGTTTCTGCTGGTGCTGGCCCTGACCATCGTGTTCGACATCCGCGACTACGGGCGCGACCGACGGGCGGGCACCCGCACCTTTCCGGGGCTGTTGGGCATCTCGTGGGCCAAGGGCCTGGCCCTGGTGCTGCTGGCCGGCGCGGTGGGGTTGGGCCTGGCGCGCGGGGCCGCGCCGGCGGCCGTGCTGCTGCCCGCGCTGCTCACCGCCGCCGTGGTGCTGGCCGCCGAGGAGTCGCGCGGCGACTACTTCTACGCCCTGCTCACCGATGGGCTGCTGCTGGTGCAGGCAGCGGCATATTTCGTCTTTGAGTAAGTAGCAACTAAAACGCCGGCTCCGCCACTAGCTCCCGCAAAGCCGGGCCGATGAACCGCACCACGTCGCCGGCCACCAGGCCCGCCTGCCCGGTTTCGGCGGCCGCCAAATCACCGGCCCGGCCGTGGGCATACACCCCCAGCCGCACCGCCTCGAACGCCGAAAGCCGGGCGTCGGCGCGCAGGGCCAGCAGCAGGCCCGTCAGCACGTCGCCGCTGCCGCCGGTGGCCAGGCCGGGGTTGCCGCTGCTGTTGAAGTGCAGTTCACCGGCGGGTGTGGCCAGGCAGGTATACGCGCCCTTAAGCACCACCAGGCAGCGGTGCTGTCGGGCAAAGTCGCGCAGCAGCGCCAGGCGGTGGTAGTCGTCGTGGGCCGGCTCGGTCAGGCGCTCGAATTCCTTGGGGTGCGGAGTGAGCACCGTGTTTTCGGGCAGCCGCGCCAGCAACTCGCGGTGCTGGCCCAGCAGATTCAGCGCGTCGGCGTCGATGACGAGCGGCAGCGGGTGGGGGCGGGTTGCGGAAGTAGCCAAAGCCGCTTCCAGCAACTGGCGCAGCACGGCGAGGCTGGCCGCGTCCTGCCCCAGGCCGGGGCCCATGCCCACTGCCTGGTACGGCCGCAAGTCGGGCAGTTCGCTGATGACGTCGGGGTGCGGGTCGGCCAGGCACATGGCTTCGGGCACGCTGGTTTGGAAGATGTCGTAGCCACAGCCCGGCACCCGGGCCGTGAGCAAGCCCACCCCGCCGCGCAGGCAGGCCCCCGCCGCCAGCACCGCCGCCCCAATCTTGCCCCGGCTGCCGGCCAGCAGCAGCGCGTGGCCGAAGGTGCCCTTGTGGCCGAACTTGGCGCGCGCGGGCAGGGCACCGGCCATAGCGGCCGCGTCGGTGTAGCGCCAGGGCGTTTCGGTTGCGGCAATGAATGGCTCGCTCAGCCCAATATTCAATACGTGCCATGCGCCCACGAACTTCGCGTTTTGCGGCAGCAGAAACGCCAGCTTCGGCAGCTCAAAGCTGACGGTGTGCTGCGCCCGCACCACCGGCGCGGTCGGGTCGGGCTGGGGCGCGTCGGCCAAAAGCCCGCTGGGAATATCCACGGCCACCGCGCGCGCGCGCCTCTCGTTGAGGTGTGCGACCACGGCGGCGGCCAGTCCCGTCAGCGGCCGGCTCAGTCCGGTGCCAAACAGGGCGTCGATGACCACGGTACCGGGTAAAATGTCC
Organism: Hymenobacter sp.; assembly: GCF_031398885.1. Taxonomy (GTDB): domain Bacteria; phylum Bacteroidota; class Bacteroidia; order Cytophagales; family Hymenobacteraceae; genus Hymenobacter. The sequence goes on along the minus strand of NZ_JANNOD010000092.1, from coordinate 28,495 downwards.
GGCAACTGCGACGCGCTGATTTCGGCCACGGGCACGGCGGCGGGCAGGCGCTGGCGGTTGTGCTGCCAGTCGATTGAGTGCTGCTCGGCCGGCAGCAGGGCCACGCGCGCCGCGTAGCCGGCCTGGTGCAGCATGCGGGCCGCCGCGAGGCCGTCGCCGCCGTTGTTGCCGGGGCCGCAGAGCACCAGGATTTCGCCGGCCTCGTCCGGGCCAAGCCGGCCGAAAAACCATTCGACAAAAGCCCCGGCAGCCCGCTCCATCAGCTGCGCCGATGTCAGGCGCTGCTCTTGGATGGTGGCTTGGTCGAGCAGGCGGGTTTGGGCGGCGGAGAAGATTTTCATTGGAGAGTACTGGCTTGACAAATGACCGAAACGAAGGTGCGCAGCCGCAAGCGAAAGCCCGGTAGCGCGTCTACCCCGCTGCTACGGCAAACCTCCCGGCCCGGGCCGCGTTTAGCTCATTACCGCTTTCTTCCATCACCTCATCACCCCTGAATATGCAAACCTGGAACGACGTCATCCGCCTTGCCAACCACCCCGCGCCCGCCCCGCGCCGCGTGGAGAAAACCCCCGCCGAATGGCGCCAGCAGCTCACCGCCGAGCAGTTCCACGTCACCCGCGAGCACGGCACCGAGCGCGCCTTCACCGGTGAATACTGCGAGGCCCACGAGGCTGGCCTCTACGCCTGCGTGTGCTGCGGCACCCCGCTCTACGACTCGCGCACGAAGTTCGAATCGGGTACCGGCTGGCCCAGCTTCACTCAGCCCGTCGACGAAAGCGCCATCCGTTACCATAAAGACACCAGCTTCGGCATGACCCGCGTGGAAGTGCTCTGCAACGTGTGCGATGCCCACCAGGGCCACGTGTTTCCCGACGGGCCGGCGCCCAGCGGCCTGCGCCTGTGCATCAACTCGGCCAGCGTGAAACTGGTGACCGAGAAAAGCGGCCAGCCCGCAGGGTAGCACTGGCTTGGTCAGCAGAACGTAGTGCCGCGCGCGGCCGAGGCAACTCGCGTGGGGGAGTAATTCAATCGTTCCGCGGTTTTGAGTACTACCATAAGCGAGCTGCCTCGGCTGCGTGCGGCACGACGTTCTATTTTTGTATACACATCCTCCCAGCTCCCACCCGCCATGTCGCTCCTCTTCACCGATTTTGCCTCCTGGGGCGCGCACTGCGCCGCCACCAGCGAGCCCCTGCACCAGCCCGTGCTCGATTACGAAATTGAGCAAAAAGGCCGCACCGAAGAGGAAATATGGGCCGGCCTGCAGCGGGCCTACGACGTGATGCGCGACGCCGTGCACGAGGGCCTGACCGGCGACATGACTTCGCGCTCGGGTATGATAAATAACGGCGCCAAGAAGATTGCCGCCTCGCCCGTCACCGTCCTCTCGCCCGAGTTCAAGCAGCTCATTACCCGTGCTTTGGGGGCCAAGGAGGTAAATTCCTGCATGGGGCGGGTGGTGGCCGCGCCCACCGCCGGGGCCTCAGGCATCCTGCCCGGTGTGCTCGTCACCATTCAGGATTTGCACAAGCTCGAAGACCGCCAGATTCTGGAAGGCCTGCTCGTGGCCGCCGGCATTGCCCTGATTATTGAGCAGAACGCCTCGCTGGCCGGGGCCGTGGGCGGCTGCCAGGCCGAAACGGGCTCGGCCGCGGCCATGGGCAGCGGCGCCATCGTGTACTGCCTGGGCGGGCCGGTGGAGCAGGTGTTTGCGGCCGTGGCCGTCACCATCCAGTGCATGTTGGGCCTGGTGTGCGACCCCGTGGCCGGGCTGGTGGAAGTGCCCTGCGTGGTGCGCAACGCCTCGGCCGCCGCCATTGCCTTCAGCTCGGCCCAGATTGCCATTGCCGGCATCGACCCGGTTATTCCCGTCGACCAGTGCGTGGCGGCGCTCGGCGAAGTGGGCCAGGCCATGGAAACCCGCTACAAGGAAACCGCCCTCGGCGGCCTGGCCAACACGAAGCGCGGCCGCGAAATTGAGCAGCGCGTGCTGGTGCACGACATTAACATCCTGCCTGATACGGGGGAGTGAGCAGGTCGGCTTGCTTGGCTAAAAGCATAGGTTCCGAGGGCGCCGTATGTTTGCCTGGCGGACGTAGCAGTCAGCCAGTAAGCCGCTTAGCCATGCCACACTTGACCCGGACGACCTCCGAAAACCCCGACTTTCGGGCACTGATCCAATTACTCGACCAGGACTTGCGGGAGCGCGACGGCGCCGACCAGATATTCTACGCGCAGTTCAACAAGATTGACAAGATAAACCACGTGGTGGTGGCGTACCGAGATGACGCGCCCGTGGGCTGCGGGACTTTCAAGGAATTCACTGCGGAGCTGGTGGAAATCAAGCGTATGTTTGTGCGGCCCGCGCACCGGGGGCAGGGCGTGGCGCAGGCGGTGCTGGCGGAACTGGAGCGGTGGGCCCACGAGCTGCACTACGCGGGCTGCGTGCTGGAAACGGGCAAGCGCCAGCCGGAGGCCATCGGGCTTTACCAAAAATGCGGCTACCGGCTCATCCCCAACTACGGGCAGTACATCGGCGTGGAGAACAGCGTGTGTATGCAGAAGGAAATACATCGGTCCTGACGGGGGCCCGCCGCTCGGGGCGCGGCTTCCGGGGGTGCGGGCTCATCGGGGCTCATACCGTGGGTTTCAGGCCTGGCGCCATGGTGAGGCGGGCCAGAAAATCCAGGGCCGGAACGTAGCGGCTGCGCAGCTCGCAGTACCGGAGCCAGGCGGCGGCGCGGTCCTCGCACAAGGCCAAGCCGTGTTCGGCGAGCTCGCCGCAGGCGGCATCAAAATCCGTGCGCCCGGGGTCGTCGGTGCCGCCTTCGGGCAGGGAGTTCGTGGGGGCGGCGCCCGCTTTTTCGTCAAAGAAGCGGTACACTCGGTTCAGGGCCAGGCAGCCGGCTTTGAAGGTGATTTCGACCTGCCGGGGGCGGGGGCCGTCGACGACGGCGAACAGCAGCGCGGCCGTGTCCAGAATCAGGCCGCTGCCGTTCACCCAGGAGCGCCCCGGCTGCGGCGACCGGAAAAAGGTGAGAATGGGCAGCGAGGTGTGGCTTTCCTCAACCTCCACGAACCATCGTTCCCACTCGGCCCACTGCTGGTCGTCGTTCTGCACCGAGCCATCGGAATTGAGCCAGCCCAGCAAGTTGGCGGCCGTGGCCGGGGTGCCGGCCCGCAGCTCCAGCAGGGCCACCGTCACCTCGCGCCGCGAAAATGCCTGGTAGATGGTGGGCAGGTACGAAAGCAGCAGCGTGAGCAGCAGCAGCCCCAGCGTGGCTTCGGAATAGGTGAGGGCCGCCGTGAGGGCGTGGTTCATGTCGGTGGTGCCCAGCGTGAGCAAGGAGCTGCCGCTCAGCTCGTAGCAGTGGCGCCAGCTGCCCTCGCCCACGGCCCAGTACAAGGCGGTGTAGCCCACGCTGACCAGCGCCTCCCACACCACGGGCAGCGCCACCAGGGCCACGGGCGCGTAGTGGGCCATTATCCGGTCGCGCCGCTCGTAGGAATTGGCCAGCCTGGCGGCCCCGTCGAAAAACAGGCGGATGCTTAGAAACACCCACACGTTCAGGCGCACCACCTCGTTGCGGGGCAGCACGAACGAGCGAATGGCGGCCGACAAGGCGGTGATAATCAGAACCACGCCGCCCAGACCAGTGAGCAGGCGCAGGCCCAGAAACAGAGGATGGGGCATAAAAGCGTAAAACAGCCTCTTACGGCAGTCCGCGCCAAAACGCTGGTTGTGGCCGGGTTGACTGCGGCTTGCTATGCCGGCGAATGGTCCCGCTTCCACAGCTCCCGGAACGAGAGCGGGGCAATGGCTAGCGCCTCGCGCCGCTTGTTCCAGCCCACCTGGCCCAGCAGGCGGCCCAGGCTCCAGTCCTTCACCCGGGCGGGCAGCACGTCGAGGGCCCAGCGGTGCTGCATGCTCCACTTCCAGAGGCCAATGGCCACCCGCTCCTCGGCGGGCGCGTAGCCCTCCTGCACGCTCTGCTGGCGGTTAAGCAGCAGCAGACTGTGCAGCGGCACCCGCACCGGGCACACGGTGGTGCAGGCCCCGCACAGGCTGCTGGCGTAGCTCAGGTGCTTGTGCTCGGGCAGGCCGCTCAGGTGCGGGCTGATGACCGAGCCGATGGGCCCGGAGTAGGTGGTTTCGTAAGTGTGGCCGCCGATGTTCTTGTACACCGGGCACACGTTGAGGCAGGCGCCGCAGCGAATGCAGCGAAGGGCGGCGCGCTTGTCGGGCTGGGCCAGCAGGGTGGTGCGGCCGTTGTCGAGCAGGATGACCACCATTTCCTCGGGCCCGTCCACCTCGCCGGGCTGGCGCGGGCCGAAGTACACCGTGTTGTAGACCGTGACCTGCTGGCCGGTGCCGCTGGTGCTGAGCAGTGGCCAGAACAGGTCCAAATCGAGCAGGCTCGGAATGACCTTTTCGATGCCCACCACCGCAATGTGCAGCTGGGGGAAGGTGGCCGAGAGGCGGGCGTTGCCCTCGTTTTCGGTCACGGCCACCGCCCCGGCGTCGGCGATGAGGAAGTTGCCGCCAGTGACGCCCACCTCGGCGGCGGTGTATTTGTTGCGGAGCAAGTGCCGGGCCGTGAGCACCAATTTCTGCGCGTCATCGGTGCTTTCGGTGCCCAGGTGCTTCATGAAGATGCCGTTGATGTCGGCCTTGCTCAGGTGCATGGCCGGCGTCACGATGTGGTAGGGCCGCTCGCCGTTGAGCTGCACGATGTACTCGCCCAGGTCGGTTTCGACGGACTCGATGCCTTGGGAAGCCAGGTACTGGTTGAGGTGAATTTCCTCGGTGGTCATGCTCTTGGCCTTCACCACGGTTTTGGCGTGGCGGGCGGCGGTCAGTTTGCCAATTTCGGCCAGGGCCTCGGCAGCGTCGCGCGCCCAAATGACCCGGCCGCCGCGGGCCGTGAAGTTGGCCTCGAACTGCAGCAGGTAGTCGTCGAGCTTTTCGAGCACGGTGGCTTTGAGGTAGGCGCCGCGGTCGCGGGCCAGCTCGTGCTGGTCGTAGAGCTTCATGCCGACGCCCACGGCCGCGTCGTACTTGCCGATGTTGAAGCGGATTTTGCGGCGGTGTTCGCGGTCGAAGGCTTTGACTTCGGCGTCGTGGAGAAATTGTTGAGCCTTCATTTGAGCGCAGAGTTTCGCGAAGTCGGCGGAGTTTCGCGGAGTTAAAGCCCGTTTACCAAGCGGATTATGCCATCGCGTAGTGAGCCGGTATTAAAGTTAAGCAACAGTCCCAGTTTTAGGTGCGACAGCTTGAGATAATTTGTGAGTTGCTTGGCGTGAATAGGCGAGAGTAGTTCTACGGACTTTAATTCCACAATAACCTTGGCCTCAACCAGCATGTCCAGCCGGTAGCCGACTTCCAGCTTTATCCCGTCATACAGAACCGGCAGCGCCACTTGCGTCTCTACTCGCAGCCCTGCTTTGCGCAACTCGTGCGCCAGTGCGGCTTCGTATACTGCTTCCATTAAACCAGGCCCCAAGACGGTATGCACTTAAAAAGCACCTTTCAAAATAGCTGACGAAATTTCGTTCTCGTGCATAAAAACTGCTTTATTCTTATTCAAGCTCCGCGAAACTCTGCCCACTCCGCGAAACTCTGCGCTCAGGGTTTAGCAGAGTCCACCACAATGCGCGCCTCCCGGTTCACCAGCTCCCAGGCCGTGTGAAACACCAGCCGCGCCCGCTCGGCCAGCTTATCGAACTCGATTTTCTCCACGTCATCGGTGGCCTTATGGTAATCGGCGTGCTCCCCGGTAGTGTAGAAGATGACCGGGATTTTGCGCCGCGCGAAGTTGTAGTGGTCCGAGCGGTAGTAGATGTGCTCCGGCTCGTTGGGTACGTTGAAGCGGTAGTCGAACTCCAGGTGCGTGTAGTCGCGGTTGGCCGCTTCGTTGATGCGGTGCAGGTCCGACGACAGCTTATCCGAGCCCACGATGCACACGAAGGGCCGCTTGGCGCTGTGCTTGCGGTCGGTGCGGCCCACCATGTCAATGTTGAGGTCGGCAATGGTGTTGGTCAGCGGGAATACCGGGTGGGCCGTGTAGTACTCCGAGCCAAACAAACCTTCCTCCTCCGCCGTCATGGCCACGAACAGGATGCTGCGGCGCGGGCCGTGCCCTTCTTTTTTAGCCTGGGCAAAAGCCTGGGCAATGGCCAGCACCGCCACCGTGCCCGAGCCGTCGTCGTCGGCGCCGTTGTAAATCGTGTCGTGCTTCACACCCAGGTGGTCGTAGTGCGAGGAAATGACCAGCACCTCATCTTTCTTGTCGGTGCCCTCCAAGAATCCCAGCACGTTCTCGGTGGTGAGTTGCTCCTGCGGCTGCGGGATGTGAATGGTCGCGGCCGGGGCTCGGAACGCCGCCGGCACCGGCCTTCCCGCCTGCCCCACCGCCCGCACGTAGCCAAGCAGACCTGCCATGTCGGTGCCCGCCAGCTGCAGGCCCAAATCCTGCGAGGTGAGGTACACGCCAATGCCCGGTGGAATGTCCTCGCGCACCGTGTCGACGACGGCCGGGCCGGGGTCGGGCAAGGAAAAGGCCGGCTCGCGCAGGGACTCGCCCAACTGCGTGGTCTGCTTGCGAAATGCCGTCGTGGGTGCAAACGTCACCAGAAAAATGCTCCGGGCGCCCTTGGCCTTAGCCAATGCCGCCTTGCGCAGGCCCGAGTCCCAGTAGTCGGCCGCTCGGCCGTTGGGCTTGAGCAGTTTGCGGCCCCGCTCGTCCTGCGGCTCGCCCATGAGGGCTACCACGTCCTGGCCCGCCACGTCCAGCCCGGCGTAGTCGGAGTAGGCGCCCTGCTCCACCCCAAAGCCCACGAACACCGGCTGCGAAACCGTCTCGGCACGAAACGGCGACGGCATCGGCCCGTAGCTGAAAAAGTCACTCAGCCACTCGTAGCGCTGGCCGTTCACCCGCAAGAATCCGCCCTCGGCGTGCGTGCCGCGAGTGAGGGCAAAGTGCTGCAAGTACGGATTGTCGCCGCCGGTCACGGGCCCCTTCAGGCCCAGCGCCGCAAACTGCTTCACCAGGTACTCAGCTGCCAGCTTCTGGCCCGGCTGCCCGGCCTCCCGCCCCAAAAATGCATCGGAAGCTACCACGGTGAGGTGCTGCCGCAGCTCTGCGGGCCGGATGGTCGCGGCGTAGGTGCGGGCCCAGTCCGGGGCGGCCGGAGTAGCGGGGGTAGCAACGCCTTTGGTCTTGGTTCTTATCTTGGTAGAAGCCTGCTGAGCCACGGCGGGGAATCCGTAAATCAGCGCCAACAGGCCGCACAGTAGCAGTTTTTTCATGTAATCGCGAAGAAGAAAAAGAGTCCGGGAAGCAGATAAAGAAGTGAAAAGGACGCAGCGGGTGCAAAAGGCCAAAAAAGAACGTCATGTCGAGCTTGCCGAGACATCTCGCCGCGCAACTAATTGTGTTTAGTGCAGCAGTAGAGGTGCTTCGGCAAGCTCAGCATGACGTTCTTTTCTATTGGTTAATGGCTCGACGCCTTACGGCTTGTTGGAGTCCACCACGATGCGGCCTTCGCGGTTGGCCAGCTCCCAGGCGAGGTGGAACACGAGCTGGGCGCGCTTCTCCATTTTCGGAAACTCAATCTTGCTGATTTCGTCGGTTTCCTTGTGGTAGTCGGCGTGCACGCCGTTGAAGAAAAAGGCCACCGGTATCTTGTTCACCGCGAAGTTGTAGTGGTCGGAGCGGTAGTAGAAGCGGTTCGGGTCGGCGGGGTCGTCGAAGCGGTAGTCCAGGTCCATCTGGGTGTACTGCTTGTTCTGGGCCTCGTTAATCACCTTGAGCTCCGAGGCCAGCTTGTCGGAGCCGATGACGTACACGTAGTCGGGCTTGCCCTCGTGCTCCACGTCGGTGCGGCCAATCATGTCCACGTTCAGGTCCGCCTCGGTTTGGGCCAGTGGAAACACCGGGTGCTTGGCGTAGTATTCCGAACCGAACAAACCTTTTTCCTCGCCCGTCACGCTCAGGAACAGCAAGCTGCGGCGCGGGCCGTGGCCCTCCTTCTTGGCCTTGGCAAACGCCTCGGCCATGGCGATGATGGCCGACGTGCCCGAGCCGTCGTCGTCGGCGCCGTTGAACACCTGGCCGTCTTGCGTGCCCAGGTGGTCGTGGTGGGCCGAAACCACGATGATGTCTTCCTTCTTGTCGCTGCCTTCGATGAAGCCCAGCGCGTTTTCCGTTTCGAGCGGCGTGCGGGTGCGGGTGGCCTTAATCTGCAGCGGTACCACTTTGAACGCGGGTTTCACCGGCTGCTTCGCGGCGTTGATTTTGGCCAGATACGCCTGCATGGCGGCGTCCTTGGTGCCCAGCACCTGCAGGCCCACGGCCGGCGAAATGAAGAACGAGGGCGCCCGGCTGGGCTTCTCGCCCGCCAGCACCGTGCTGGCCCGCATGATGGCCGGCGTGAGGCGCGCGGCCTGCTTGGCGAAGTTGCTGGTCGGGTTAAAGCTCACGTAGAACACCGACCGGGCGCCCTTCTGGGTGGCCAGCTGGGTTTTGGCGCGGTAGTCGGCGCCCCATTTGGTGGGCGCGCCGTCGGCGGTCAGCAGCGCCTTGCCGTCGGCCGCGGTGGGCTCGCCGAGCAGGATGAGGACGTCCTTATCCTGCACGTCCAGGCCCGCGTAATCCGAGTAGCCGGGCTGCTCGATGCCGTAGCCCGCGAACACGAGCTTCACGGTGGTTTCCGTGGCAAACGGCGAGTCGCCCAGGCCGTAGAAATCGGTGAGCCAGGCGTAGCTGGTTTTGCCCACTTTCAGGGTGGCGCCCCCGGCCCAGGTCACCTGCTCCACGTTGAAGCGCTGCAGGTACGGGTCGGTTCCGCCGGTAACCGGACCGGGGATTTCGGCGTTTTTGAACTGCTGGGCCACGTAGGCGGCGGCCATGTGCTGGCCCTTCATGCCCGTTTCACGGCCTTCGTACTCGTCCGACGCCAATACGGCCAGGTGGGTGCGCAGGCGCTCCGCCGACACCAGGGCGGCGTACTGCGCGCTCCAGTCGGTAGGGGTAGCCGCGGGGGCGGCGGGGGCCGCCATCGGCGCGGCGGCCGGGGCCGAGCGGCCCTTCTTGGTTTTAACTTTCACCTTGTCCTGCGCGCGCACGGGGGCCGCGCAGGCCAGGGCCAAGAGAACAATAAGCAGGTTTTTGGAGGTCATCAGAAAACGTGAATGGTGGGAATAGGCGGTGGTTAGGGACGATAAATGAGGACGGTGGCGTACGCCGCCACGCCTTCCTGCCGGCCCACAAACCCCAGTTTCTCGGTCGTGGTTGCTTTGATGGAGATATCATCTTCCGCAATGCCCATCACGGCGGCCAGCACGCGCTGCATTGCCGGGATGTGGGGGTTCACCTTGGGCTGCTCCAGGCAAATGGTCGAGTCGATGTTGCTCACTTCGTAGCCCTTGCCGCGCAGCAGGCGCAGCACCTCGCCCAGCAGGCGCTTCGAGTCGATGCCCTTGTACTGCGGGTCGGTGTCGGGGAAGTGGAAGCCGATGTCGCGCAGGTTGGCCGCGCCCAGCAGCGCGTCGCAAATGACGTGGATGAGCACGTCGGCGTCGGAGTGGCCCAGCGCGCCGTGGGTGTGCGGCACCTGAATGCCGCCGAGCCAAAACGGCAGCCCTTCTTGCAATTGGTGAACGTCGTAGCCGAAGCCAGTGCGAATTTTCATGGGGTTCGGATGGAAGCAGGCCCACGGGGGCGGTGCAAAAGTACCCGCCAACCGGCTTTCCCCGCGCGCCGGGCCAGGTCAACTATTCACAAACTAATAACAGCGTTAATAGGTATAATTCGGCTAAAATAATTAGCTTTGCATTACTATTCAAATTAGCTCATCGGTTGGCGCAAGCCGGCCATAATTTTTCGCGATGGCTAAAGTAAACCGTCCCCCCATCCGTCCTTCCCCGGGCGACAACCGCATCCACTCCCCAGCCGGTAGCGAAAAGATAATGGAAACTTTGGAGACGTAAAAAGTTTCCGTCGTATCTTTGCCCCGTCAGCTATGGAAATCAAAGACCGAATCTTGCTCCACGCCTCGGCGCTGTTCATGCGCAACGGCATCAAAAGCGTCAGCATGGACGACATCGCGGCCGAGATGGCGATGTCGAAAAAAACCCTCTACAAGTGGTTCGCCACCAAGGACGAAATGGTGCACGCTGTGATGGGGCAACACCTCGAAACCACCCAGGGCGAGTGCGCGCAGCTGCAGCAGCAGGCGGGCTCGGCCGTCGACGAGCTGTTCCGGATGATGGGGTGGATGCGCCAGCAGTTCGCCGACGTGCACCCCAGCATCTTCTACGACATGCAGAAGTTCCACCCCGCCACCTGGCAGCTGTGGGTGGCGCACAAAAACCAGTACATCCTGGCCCAAATCACCGATAACCTGCACCGGGGCATTGCCGAGGAGCTGTACCGCGCCGACCTCGACGTGGACGTGCTGGCCCGCCTGCGGCTCGCCCAGATTGAGCTGGCCTTCAACGCCGACGTGTTTCCGGCCCGGCAGTTCGACGTGCAGCGCCTCCAGCAGGCCATTCTCGAGCACTTCATGCTGGGCATCGCCTCCCTCAAGGGCCACAAGCTCATCAACGACCTCCGCCACGTGACGGAAGCCGAATAAAAAACAACGATTACGAACTAGTGACAAACAGCTGATGGCCAACAAGGGCTGGCTCACTAATCACTAACCGTTAATCCCTAATCACTGTCAACACCCTTCTCTTTTGCTGATGAAAGAACTATTTTCACCCAAGCTGCTGCTGCTGGCCGCACTGGCCGGCGCGGCCCCCGCCGCCCTGCGCGCGCAAACGGCCCCGGCCGCCTTGCCCCAGGCCCCGCCCACCGGCGGCGTGATGACCCTGAGCCTGCCCCAGGCCGTGAGCTACGCCGTGCAAACCAAGTCGACCCTGCTGGCCACCCGCCTGGCCGAGCAAACGGCCCGTGCCCGGGTCGGCGAAATCAGGAGCGCCGGTCTGCCCCAGGTGACCCTGGCGGCCAGCGTGGCCGACAACTTTAAGCTGCAGAAGTCGCTGGTGGACTTTGGCGCTTTTGGCGGCGCGCCGCTGCAAGGCACCACCCTCACCGCCGCCGACGTGGCCGCCGCCCAGGCCGGCACGGCCGTCACGCTGAGCCCGGCCTACGGCGAAGCGCCCCGCACCGGGCCCACGCCCTTCGCGTTCGGGCTGCAGTACGCCGGCTCAACCAGCGCCAGCGTGTCGCAGGTGTTGTTCGACCCCTCCCTTTTCATCGGGCTGAAAGCGGCCAAGGTGTACGAGCAACTGGCCAAGAAGCAGACCCAGCAGGCCGAAATCGACGTGGTGGAACAGGTGAGCAAGGCCTACTACAGCACGCTGGTGGCCCGCTCGCGCCTGACGCTGCTGGGCCGCAACGTGCGGCGGCTCGACACGGTACTGTACCAGACGCGCAAGATTTTCCAGGCCGGCTTCGCCGAAAAGCTCGACGTGGACCGCCTGCAGGTGCAGCGCAACAACCTGGTGGTGGAGCAGCAGAAAGCCCAGCGCCTGACCGACCTGAGCCTGGCCCTGCTGAAGTTCCAGATGGGCCTGCCGCAGCAGCAGGCCGTGCAGCTCACCGATTCGCTCGGGGCGGCCGTGGTGGACGCCGGGGCCCTGCGCCAGCGCCTGGGCACGGCCAGCCCCGGCGCGGGCGGCGGCGCGGGCGGCACCAACGCCCTGCCCGGCCAGCCCGCCGCCACGCCCGGCCAGGAAAACACGGCCGCGCAAAACCGCCTCGACCAGCAAACGGCCCTGAGCGGCGCCCGGCCTTCGCAGTCAGCCGCGGCCTTCAACTACAATAACCGCATCGAGTTTTCGGTGCTCGAAACCCAGCAGGCCCTGGCCGGCCTCGACCTGAGCAACCGCCGCGCCGGGGCCTATCCGCGCCTGCTGCTCACCGGCGCTTACGGCTTCACCGGCTCCGACCCCAGGCTCGGCGGGTTGTTCGGCTTTCGCGGGCCGGACTCGCGCAACGGGGCCGGCTTCATTAATCAGAACTGGTTTGGCTTCGGCAACGTGGGCCTGAGCTTGCAGGTGCCGGTGTTCGACGGCTTCCGCCGCAAGTACCAGGTGCAGCAGGGCCGCATTGCCCAGCAAACCATCGAGCGCGGCTTCGAAACCCTGCGCCAAAGCATTGACCTGCAAGATGCGCAGAGCCGCGCCACCTTGGTGAATGCCTTGGACGTGCTCGACAGCCAGCAGGCCAACCTGGACCTGGCCACCGACGTGGCCCGCGTTACGCGTATCAAATTCAACGCCGGCGTGGGCTCCAACCTGGAGGTCATCACGGCCGAAACCGACCTGCGCTCGGCCCAGACCAACTACTACGGCGCCATTTACGACGTACTGGTGGCCAAAGTCGACCGCGACAAAGCCACCGGCGAGCTGTATTCGCAAGCCAAGAAATAACCATACAACAGCAAAAAGAACGTCATGCTGAGCTTGCCGAAGCATCTCGCGTGAGACGTTAAACGATTGAATTACCACCCCAGGCGAGATGCTTCGGCAAGCTCAGCATGACAACAATTTTTCCTATGCGCCCCATCTCCTTTGTTTTTCCCGCCCTCGCCGCCTTGTTCCTCACTGCCTGCGGCGGTGGCGCCAAAGACCCCAAGGCCGAGCTGGCCGAGCTGCAAAAGCAGCAGGCCGACACCCAGGCCAAAATCGCGGCCCTCGAAGCCAACAACAAAACCGCCGCTCCGGCCCAGCCGGCCGTGCCGGTCACGGCGGTGGCCATCAGGCCCGAGAGCTTCAAGAGCTTCCTGGAAGTGCAGGGCCGCGTGGAGTTCGACCAGAACGCCACCGTGCCCGCCCGCATGGCCGGCACCCTCACCAGCGTGCGCGTGGTGCGCGGCGACCGGGTGGGCGCCGGCCAGGTGCTGGCCACGATTGACGCCAGCGTGCTCGACGCCAGCGTGGCCGAGCTGCGCACCCGCCTCGACCTGGCCCGCACGGTTTACGTGAAGCAGAAAAGCCTCTGGGATCAGCAGATTGGCACCGAAATCCAGTACCTGACCGCCAAGAACAACAAGGAAAGCCTGGAGCGCAACCTGGCCACCCTCAACCGCCAGCGCGCCCAGTACAACGTGGTGGCGCCCTTCGGTGGCACCGTGGACGAGGTGCTGCCCAAGCTGGGCGAGGCCGTGGCCCCCGGCGCGCCGGTGGTGCGCATGCTGAGCGGCCAGGGCGGCAAAATTGTGGCCGACGTCTCGGAAAACTACGCCAGCAGCATCAAGGCCGGCGACGTGGCCATGGTCACGCTGCCCGACCTGAGCGACGAGGAGTTTCCGACCACGGTGCGCACCGTGAGCCGCGGCATTTCGGCCACCAGCCGCACGTTCACCGTGGAGCTGAGGGTGACCGGCAAGTACGCCCGCCAGTTGCGCCCCAACCAGGTGGCGCAGGTCCGCATTCAGAACTACGCCACGGCCAGCGTGCCCGTGCTGCCCGTCGACGCCGTGCAAAAGGACGAAACCAACTCGTTCGTATACGTGGTGCAGGGCGGCAAAGCCACGAAGCGCATCATCAAAACCGGCAAGACCTACAACGGGAAAGTGGAAGTGAACGACGGCCTGAAAACCGACGACAAAGTCATTACCGGCGGCTACCAGAACTTGAACGAGGGTCAGGCCGTGAGCTTGTAAATTTTGGCTTACAGCTGGTAGCTGATGGCTATTGGCTTTTTCGGAAGGAGGCCACCACCAGTTCGAACAAATGAAGAATTACAAAGAACTTAGGGTCTGGCAGCGTGGGCTGGAACTGGCGGCTATGACTTATGCGGTGGTGCGGCAGTTGCCGCGCGAAGAAGCCTACGGTCTACGCAGCCAGATGACGCGGGCCGCGGTTTCAATTCCATCGAATATTGCTGAAGGAAGCAGCCGCGCGAGCGAGAAGGAATACCGACACTTCCTGGAAATCGCACTAGGCTCTTGTTTTGAACTGGACACCCAGCTCATCATCGCAGTTCAGGCAGCGCTCATTACGCTCGAGCCGGACAACCAGCTGCCGCAACTGCTGGAAGAACAAATCAAAATGCTGCACAGCTTCATCAATCGTTTGACCCAGAACGAGAAGCTGCCAGCTAAAAGCCATTAGCCACCAGCTTAAACAAAGTCATGCAGGAAACTCAAAAAGAATTCAAGCCCACCAGCTGGGCCATCGACAACCGGACGAGCATCTACATCATCACGGTTATCATCACCATCGCGGGCCTGTTCACCTACCTGAAGCTTCAGAAGGAGAAGTTTCCCGACATCGTGGTGCCGCGCATCATCGTGAGCACCGTGTACCCTGGTATTTCGCCGGCCGACATGGAAAACCTGGTGTCGCGCGTCATCGAGAAAGAGTTGAAATCGGTGAACGGGGTGAAGAAAATCAACTCCACTTCGAACCAGGACTACTCCATCATCGACGTCGAGTTCAACGCCGACGTGGAGGTGGAGTACGCCAAGCAGCTGGTGAAGGACGCCGTGGACAAGGCCCGCACCGACCTGCCCAGCGACCTGCCCGCGCCCCCCGGCGTGAAGGAGGTCAGCTTCTCGGAGTTCCCGATTATGAACGTGAACCTGAGCGGCAACCTGCCCCTGGTGAAGCTCAAGAAGTACGCCGACGACATCCAGGACCAGATTGAGAGCGTGCCCGAAATCACCCGCGTCGACATCGTGGGCGCTTTGGAGCAGCAGGTGAACGTGGACGTGGACCTGTACAAGATGCAGGCGTCGAGCCTGAACTTCGACGACGTGCAGCGGGCCATTCAGGCCGAAAACCTGAACGTGAGCGGCGGCTCCGTGACGGTGGGCGCGCAGAAGCGCGCCGTGCGCGTGGCCGGCCAGTACGCCCGGGCCGCCGATATCGCCAACATCTTCGTCAACAACGCCGAAAACCAGCCCATTCGCCTCGGCGACGTGGCCACCGTCACCGACGGCTTCAAGGACCGCGAGAGCTACGCCCGCCTCGACGGCAAGACTGCTATCACCCTGAATGTGGTGAAGCGCAGCGGCACCAACCTGATTGACGCTTCGGACAAAATCCGCGAAATCATCAACCAGGACCAGCGCACCGTGCTGCCCAAGGACCTGAAGGTGACCATCACCGGCGACACGTCGAACGACACCCGCGTGACCCTGACCGACCTGATTAACACCATCATCATCGGCTTCATCCTCGTCACGCTCATCCTCATGTTTTTCATGGGCACCACCAACGCCCTGTTCGTGGGCCTGTCGGTGCCGCTGAGCATGTTCCTGGCCTTTCTGGTGCTGCCCATCCTGGGCTTCTCGCTGAACATGATTGTGCTCTTCAGCTTCCTCCTGGCCCTGGGCATCGTGGTCGACGACGCCATTGTGGTGATTGAAAACACCCACCGCATCCACCACGACAACCACGAACTGAGCACCGAGCAGTCGGCCAAGTTCGCGGCCGGCGAGGTGTTCGTGCCCGTGCTGGCCGGCACGCTGACGACCGTGGCGCCGTTCATTCCGCTGGCGTTCTGGCCGGGCATCATCGGCAAGTTCATGTACTACCTGCCCATCACGCTGATTGTGACATTGCTGTCCTCGCTCATCGTGGCCTTCATCATCAACCCGGTGTTTGCCGTGAGCTTCATGCAGCGCGAAGACCACAACGCGGCCGAGAGCAAGCGCCCGCCGCTCACGCGCAAGTTTCTGGGCTGGATGGGTGGTCTGGTGGTCATTGCCGGCCTCGGCTATGCTTTCGGTTCCCCGTTCGTGGGCAACCTGACGCTGTTCCTGGTCTTCTTCATCTTCCTGAACCGCTACGTGCTCAACCGGGCCATTGCCTACTTCCAGCAGCGCATGCTGCCCGCCTTCCAGAACGGCTACGCCCGGGTGGTGGACTGGGCCGTGCACGGCTCGGGCTGGCGCCAGGGCGGCATTCTGGCCAGTATGCTGGGGCTGCTGGTGCTCTCCGGCGTGGCCGTGGGCATCCGCAAGCCCAAGGTGGAATTCTTCCCCGAGGGCGACCCCAAATTCATCTACACCTACCTGACCATGCCGGTGGGCACGGCCGTGGAAGTGACCGACAGCATCACGTCGGTGCTGGAAAAACGGGTATACGGCGTCATCGGCAACAATAATCCCGACGTGGAATCGGTTATCACCAACGTCGCCATCGGTGCCAACGACCCGCAGGAGCAGACCGGGGCCGCTCAGTCCAACCTCGGCAAGGTGGCCGTGGCCTTTAAGGAACTCAGCGAACGCACCGGCCCGAAAACCGGCACCTACATGACCAAAATCCGCGAAGTAGTAAAAGGCATTCCCGGCGCCGAGGTCACCGTCGGCCAGGAGAGCAGCGGCCCGCCCCAGCAGAAAGAAATTGCCATTGAAGTCACCGGCGACGACTACCAGCAGCTGGCCCGGCTCAGCAAGCGCGTGCACCGCTACGTGGACTCGCTGCAAATCCCCGGCGTGGAAAAGCTGCGCTCCAACCTGGAGGACGCCAACCCCGAAATCGCCGTGCGCGTGGACCGCGAGCGCGCCAACCGCGAGGGCATCAGCACCGCCCAGGTGGGCCTGTTGGCCCGCACGGCCATCTTCGGCCGCGAGAGCAGCAAGTTCAAGACCCCGGATGACGACTACGACATCCAGGTGCGCTACGCCGACAAGTACCGCAAAAACGTCGACGCCCTCATGGACGCGCCCATCACCTTCCGCACCAACCGCGGCACCCTGCGCCAGGTGCCCATTTCCGCGGTGGCGGATTTGGAGTACGGCACCACCTACGGCGCCATCAAGCGCAAAAACCTCAAGAAAATCATCACCATTAGCTCCAACGTGCTCACCAGCCAGGGCTACACCGGCGCCGACGTGGTGCCCCAGATTACCCAGGCCCTCACCCGCTTCCGGGTGCCCGACGGCTATTCGGTAAAAATGGGCGGTGCCGCCGAGGACCAGAAGGAAACCTCCGATTTCCTGGGCGTGGCCCTGGTGCTGGCCATCGGCTTGATTTTCATGATTCTCGTCACCCAGTTCAACTCCCTGGCCAAGCCGCTCATCATCCTGTCCGAAATCATCTTCTCCATCATCGGGGTGCTGTTCGGCTACGCCCTCACGGGCATGACCATCAGCATCGTGATGACGGGCGTGGGCATTCTGGCCCTGGCCGGCATCGTGGTGAAAAACGGCATTTTGCTCATCGAATTCACCGACATCCTCCGGGCCCAGGGTGTGCCGCTGCGTGCCGCCCTCATCGAAGCCGGCCGCACCCGCCTCAACCCCGTGATTCTGACGGCCACGGCGGCCATTCTGGGCCTTATTCCGCTGGCCGTGGGCCTGAACGTCGACTTCTACGGCCTGTTTGCCGCCGGCGAGCCGCACTTCTTTTTGGGGGGCGAGTCGGTGGTGTTCTGGGGCCCGCTGGCCTGGACAATAATTTTTGGGTTGTCGTTTGCAACCATTATCACCCTGTTGGTAGTCCCGGTCATGTATCTCCTCAACGAAGAGATTCAGGCCTACTTCACGGGTCGCGACGTGGATGCTCCCATGGCGGTTGCCATCAGCCGCGAGGAATTCGACGCCGCTACTCCCTCGGTGCTGGCCTGATTTCAGGTGATGAAGTAAAAAGTGATGGGGTGGTGGGGTAGGAAACGGCTTGCCTCTCCTCCTCTCACCCCTCATCACTCCATCGCCTCATCACTGCATTACCTTTTTCTGTCATGTACGTATCCACCATTAGCCCCACCCACACGCCCTCCATCGAGCAGCAGGTTTTCCGTATCATCAGCAAGCGCAAGGCCATTCGGGCCAGCCGCGTGCGCAAAACTGCCAGCCTCGCCCGCGACCTGCGCTTCGACGCTGTCGACGTGGTCGACATCATCCTCGAACTGGAGCGCAGCTTCAGCATCACCATTCCCGATGAGGTGCCGTTGTTCACCGTGGGCGACTTTGTGCGCTACGTGCGCGACCACGCCGCCGCCGCGTAGAGGGGAAACCCAGTTTGGCAGAGGTGATATGCCACAGCAAAAAAGGCCCCGAAACAGCTGTTTCGGGGCCTTTTTTGCTGAAAAGCGTGGGTTAGCGCACGTTGCCGCCCGCGTCGTTCGTGGCGTCTACGCTGCCGGTGCGGCTGCTGTCCGAAGTGCGGGCAACGTCGTCGCCGTGCGCCGCCGCCCCGGCCGAGGGCGTGGCGTCGGGGCCGGCCTCGTGCACGGGCCGGGCGCTGCTGCTGTCCGGCGAGCCCAGGCCGGCGTCGGTGGCCGACGGCCTGGCCACGGGCGGCGCGGCGGGCAGGTCGGTGGTGCCGGCGTGCTTGGCCGATTCCTTGGCCGGAACGGCGCGGTCGGCCAATGCGGTGGTGCTGCCGGCTTTGCCCGGAGCGGGCGCGGCGGCGGCCTGTTCGTCCAGCGCGTCGGCTGCGTGCTTGGCTTGGTTGCCGGCCGTAGCTGTGGCCGTAGCCGTGGCCGCCGCGGCTTCTTTGTCGGTGGGGGAGTAGGCGCCGGCCGCAGCGCCTGAGGTTACCGGCTGGGCCGGCAGCACCTGCGCGCTGCTCTTTTCCCACTCCTCAAACTTGTCCAGCTCGCCTTTCAGCGTGGTTGAAAACCAGGCCACCAACGCCACGTCGTCGAGCAAACCCAGCACCGGGATAAAATCCGGAATCAGGTCAATGGGGCTCAAAAAGTAGATGAACACGGCCACGGCGGCGGCTACGGTGGTGCCGGGCACGCCGGTATATTCGCCCGACAAGGACGCTTTGACGAGGCGGAACATGGTCTGGAGCGTCTCCCAGGCCTCGTGGGCCAGCGAGCCCACGTCATTTTTTTCGCTGGCTTTTTTGTAGGCGTCCGTCAGCAACTGCTTCATGCGGGTCGGCTGCCGCACGTAGCCTTCCGCCGTGCTGAGAAATTTCTTGAAAAGTGCGGAGCCAGCAACGTCATTGCTGGTAGGCGGGGTTTGTTGATTTTCAGCCACGGGGTGCGGGGTTTAGGAGTGCGAGAGAGAAAATGACGAGCCTGATTTGTCTAGGCCTAAATACTGTTTTGCGGCGCGCAAGGTTATCGGAAACACGTTTTTTGGCCAAGCAGACCCGAAATAACGCACTCAAATTGCATTGTGAAAACGCCCGTTACATATCAGCCAGAAACAGACAAGCACAAAGGCCCGCTGCACTGAAGAAACGGGCCTTTGTACGATTTGAGAAGCCGCCGCGCAAAGCCGCGCAGCGCGCGGTTTATTCGAATACTTTCACCACAAACACAAAATCCTGCAGCTTCTTGATTTGCTGCGGGCGCCCGGTGCCGGCCAGCTGGCCGTAGTGCGGCAGGTGGTACGGCGCCGTTGGCTTGGCCGCCGCCAGCGAATCCACCAAGCGCACCAGGTACGACGACTTAGTGGCAAATGCCGCGCTCTGAGCATCGTTCTGCCGGCCGCTCACCACCCCAATCAGGTTGCCGCGCTCGTCGAGCAGCGGGCCGCCCGAGTTGCCCGGGTTCACCGGAATGCTGACTTGGTAGAAGGCCGTGTCGCCCTCAAAGCCCGAGCGGGCGCTCAGGGCGCCTTCGCCGTACACCACGTCCTCGCGCGGGTAGCCCAGCGTGAACACCCGCTCGCCCAGGTCGGCCTGGCCCGACTTCACGGCGTAGGGCAGGCGGCCGAAGCCGGTGAATTTCTTGTCGGTGATGCGCAGAATGGCCAGGTCGTGCTTCACGTCGGAAAACACGGGCTCGGCGTGGTAGCGCTGCCGGTCGCGGCCCTCAATCAGCAGCGAGTCGGCCCCTTGAATGACGTGGTAGCTGGTTACCAGGTAGCCTTCCGAGGTGAGGGCGAAGCCCGTGCCGCTGAACTTGCTCTCCTTCAAGGCAGTTGTTCCGGCGCCGGGCTTGCCGAACTGGTTCAGGGTCAGGGTCAGGTCTTTCTGGCTTTTCTTGATGCGCTCCACCTCGCGGCGCAGCACCGTGTAGCCGTACAGCGACGGCTGGGTTTTGGCCGCCCGCCACCACTCCAGGCCCAGCAAGGTGCCGAACACGGCCAGAATGGCCACCGACGCCGCCACGCCCACTGTGGCCCGGTGCCCGTTCCAGAAGTCGCGCAGCCGGCGCTCGGTGCGCGAAATGTGCAGCGCGGGGTTCACCGTGTGGGTCAGCTTGGCGGGTTGGGCGCCGGTTGCGGGCTGGGCAAATTCGTCGGCCGCGTCGGCGGCCAGCATGCCGGCGTGGATGCTTTGCAACTGCTGGCGCACGTGGCGGCGCTGGCCGTAGGCGCGCAAGGTGCTGGCCAGCTCCGCGAAGTCGGCGTAGCGCAGGGCCAGGTCGGGGTCGGCCGCCAGGCGCGCTTCGAGACTGGCGCGGGCGGGCGCGGCCAGCTCGCCGTCGGCGTAGGCTTCAAATAAGGCGTAGTAGTCGGCTTCGGTCATCATATCACGGGTTGTCAGTTGCTGGTTGTTAGGCGTTAGTCGGCAGCGTTGCAAAGCAGAGAAACAACGATTCTGACGACTGATGACCAGCAACTGGCAGCTAAACAGGTCAAATGGGCTCTTCTTTATAGTGGGCAAAGAATAATTTTTTCAGGCGCACCAGGCACTTGTATTTTTGGTTTTTTGCGTTGTCGGCGTTGGTGTAGCCGAATTCCGCGGTGAGGTCCTGCATCGATTTGTCGAGCAGGTAAAAGCCTTCCAGGAGCGAGCGGCACGGCTCCCCGAGGTGGTGCAGGGCCTCGCTCATGGTGGCGAAGCGGCGGTCCTGTTCCTCCGCGGCGAGCAAGTCGTCCTCGGCCCCCGTGTTGAGGTAGGGGCCGTGCTCCTCGTCGTCGAGCAAGCGCACGCCGAAGCGGCTTTTGCTCGTCAGGCGCTTGAGCCACAGGCGGCGGCACACGGCGTAGAGGTAGGTTTTAATCTGGCAGCTCAGCTCCAGCGAACCGTCGCGCACCTTTTCATAAAACACCATCACGCCTTCCTGGTACACGTCCTGGGCGTCGTCCTCCGAGCCGCTGTTTTGCAGCACGAAGTGCGACACCATGGGCCAGTGCAGCCGGTAGAGGCGGGCCAGGGCCCGCTCATCGCCGCCGCGCATGGCGGCAATCAGCGCGTCGTCGGTGGGAGGCAAAGAAGAGGAAGAATTGCCTCTGCTCATTCACTTTGGTTGTTAATACAAGCGCGGGCGGCAAGTAACCCGGCGGCAAAATATTTTTCTGGGCCGGGTTACCTTTCTCATGAGCCGGGATAAAGGGCGTTTTTTAGCTAACCCATTTTCAAAATTACCCCCAAAATGAATAACCTGTTGAAAGTTGCCGCTCTGGCCCTGACCCTGACCGCTGGCCTGACCTCGTGCGAGTCGAAAACCACCGAGTCGACCACCGTTGAGACGCCGGCTGCTACCACCACCACCGAGACCACGACCACCGCGCCGATGGACAGCACCGCAACGGCTGCTCCGGCTGCTGATGGGGCGATGGCTCCCGCTACCACGGACGCTGCTGCGCCCGCTGCTGGCACCACCACGACCACCGAAGAAGTTAAGAAGTAGTTGGCCGCTGGCCTTTGGCCAGCCCCGGTCTACTCTGCTCGGACAGCCCGGACTTTCCAACTGGAAAGTCCGGGCTGTTTTTTTTAGCCCCTACGCAATCAGCCCCAGCAGGTCGGCGGCGATGCCGGGCCAGGGCTGATGCAGGTTGAGCGTGACCACGCGCACTGGGTGCCCGCCCAGGGTGTAGCGCACGTCCACGGCCCGGGCGGCGGCCGGATAAAGGAGAATGCCTTCCAGGGCCTGGCCCGGGCCGGGGCGCTGGTTTTGCAGGTAGGCGTAGAGCTGGTAGAGGTGGGGAGCAATGAGGCGCTGCCGGTCGTAGCGCGGGCGCAGGGCGGCGGCGTAGTACTTGGTGTCGAGGATGATTTTGCGCTCGGGCGCGTCGAGGGTCGTGTCGGTGAGCATGGTGGGCAGCAGGGCCAGGTCGGCGGGCTGGCCGGCTTCGGCTTGCCAGGCAATGGTTTCGGCGTACACGCGGTAGTGGCGCTGCTCGCGGCGGAAGAAGTTGCGGGTGAATTGCTCAAACAGCCGTGCCATCAGCACTTCGTCGCGCCGAAAATCGGCGAAGCGACGGCGGCCTGCGGTCGCGGGCTCGGGTAGGGCCGACAGCCACACCAGCTCGCACACGTGCAGCAGAAACGCCGCCGGGCCGCCCGGCCGCTGCCGCCGCAGCTCCCGGAACGCGGCGGCGGTGGGCGGCGGGCCGGGGGCGGCGGTGAGCCCCGCTGGGAACCGCCGGCGCACCTGGTGCAGCTCGCGCCGCAGGGCTAGCGGCAGGCTGGCGGCGCCGGCCAGCGTGGCCAGCGTCTGGGCCAGCAGGCGGTGCAGCGGCGAGTCGGCAGTCAATTCGTCAAACGTGCAGATGGCGCGGCCCCGGGCCAGCAGGCCGCGGCCCAGCGTGGGCGCCAGCTCCACGCGGCCGCGCAGGCTGGTCAGCTCGGCTTCCTGGGCCACGAAGGCCCGCGGCAGGCCGGCCCGCAGCAGGCGGCGGGTACCGTGCAGCAGCACTTGGGCCAATAATCCTAGCGGCCGGTGGAACGGCGCCGCCTCGCTGGCGCGCAGCACGGCCGGCTCGGGCAGCCGGTTCCAGGCGTAGCAGAGGAAGTAGTAGAGGGTGGCGAGGGGAATCACGAGGAGGTAAAGTTCGGGCTTCCCGCCGCCAAGAAACAGCACGGGGAGTTTCGTGAAGACGGGGGTTAGCGCAGTGCTTGCACGCTGCCCGGCGATGGCACACCATCAGGCGAGGGTTGCATTGGGGAACAGGCACTCCGCTTTGGAAAGGAGCGGCGGCGGCGTACCAAAAATGCCTTTGTACTCTCTGCAGAAACAATTTCAATTTGGCCGCTTCCCCGAACGAACGAGCAATTAGTGCCCCTTTTCGATTTAGGTTTGTCTTTATCAAGCACTCTGTCTGATGTTTAAAAGATTAATTTTTTCGCCACTCATCAACTAGTTATGAAAAAATTTACATTGCTTTTCTTCTCGTTGGCTTTGGGCACTGGCCAGTTGGCGGCCCAGTCCGTCACCATTGACGCCAGTGCGGGCGGACGTCGGCAGGTCATCGACGGCTTCGGCACCTGCTTGGCGGGAACTTCGGGCGAAAGGCCCTGGATGCAAAGCCTTTACTACGATGACGCCTACTGCTCGGTGCTGCGCATGGACTTGGTGCCGCACTTCAAGGCGCCGTACTCGGATTTTACGTACAACTCGCCTTGGTTTCACAACAGTCCGGCCCTGCCCGGGCCCGACAACAACAACGTCCGAACCTACACCAACGCGGCCGATTACGGCCGCTCCTTCGCGGGTCGGCAAGCCCAAATTGCCGTGATGGGGGCCGACATCGACCAGAACATCCAGAAATTCGACCTGGATGACGAGGGCCCCCGCGTGGCGGGGGCCATGGCCCGGAAAGGAAACGACAAACGGGCACAGCTGGGCGACTTCAAGCTCATTGGTTCGATTTGGTCGCCCGCGCCGTGGTTGAAAATCTCATCTGGCAACACCTACGGCAGCAGCGGGGGCATCTTCCCCACCCAGGGCACTCCCTTTCCCTTCGTCTGGGGGGGCAACTACGCCGGGGGCCGGCTCGACGTGTCCGGTACGCCCCGGGCCGAGTTTGGCAACACCAGCGCCCTTACGCAGTTTGCGCGCAGCACGGCGGCCTACGTGCGTGGTTTTCAGAACAAATACGGCGTGCGGTTCTACGCCCTCAGCATCCAGAACGAGCTTAATTTTGAGGTGTTTTACAACAGTTGCACCTACCCGCTGTCTGCCCAGTACATCGCGGCGCTGAAAGCCGTGCGCGCGGAGCTCGACCGGTACCCCGACCTGGCCGGCATCAAGCTCATCGGCCCCGAAGACCTGCTGGGCGACAACGCCTACAGCCTGTGGCAGTACGGCGGCGGCAATTCGGCGGTGCACAAAAACCTCCAGTACTTGACCGAGCTGGCCCGGGACCCGGCCGCGCAGGCCGCCGTGGATTTCTACTGCATCCACGGCTACGCCGCCGACGGGGTGAGCAGCGGCGGGGCCAACCCCACTTCGTGGGACTGGTGGGCCAGGGGCTGGGCCGCTTCGCCCGCCGCGGGCATTCCCGGCAACGTCAAAGGATTCCGCGACTACAACAAGAAGTCGTGGATGACGGAAACTTCGGGCGAGAACCCGGCGTGGCTCTACCCCACCACGGGCTTCCCCAACAACGGCGGCTTCAGCGTGGCCCTGAGGATGCACCAGGCCCTTACCACCGGCTACCAAAGCGGGTGGGTGTACTGGCAGTTTGCGGATGGCTCCACCCTCAGCGACTTCACCCTAACCGATGAGCCGACGGGCAGCAACAGCGGTAAGTACGCGGCCTTTAAGCACTTTGCGCGCTACATCCGCCCCGATGCCGTCCGGCTGGAGAGCGCCGTGAGCGGCGGTAGTGGCTTGAGCGCCAGCAGCTACCTGCACGACGCCAACCGGACGCTGACCGTGGTGCTCATCAACGGCAGCAGCAGCGCGCAGAACGTGACGGTGAACGTTCCCGCCACTGGTTTCACGGTGCCTTCTTTTCAGGCGTACACTTCCAACAACGGCAATCTGTGGCAAAACAGCACCGTGGCAGTGTCGGCTGGCCGCGCCTCTCTTGCCGTCCCCGCCTATGGGGTGGCTACCCTCTACGGGAGCGGCGGCGTAGTCACCGCGGCCCGGGCTAAGTTGGACCAGGCCGCCATTGAGGTCTACCCCAACCCGGCCAAAGGTGAGCTGCTCCTGTTCCTGCCCAAGGCGAAAGCCGGGGAAGTAGGCATTGTTTTCAGCAATTCCCTGAACGCGGCAGTGCTCAAGGAAACCCGGGTATTGGGTGCGAATAAGCAACTGACGCTCTCGGTGGATAAGCTGCCAGACGGCTATTATTTCCTGACCGTCACGCAGGGCGGCCAGCGTTTTGTCAAGTCCGTCATCGTGGCGCACTAGCCGTCATTTCACGCCAGCAGTTTGCGCAGCTGGGCGGCCGCCGTGGCCGGCTGCTCGCGCCAGTAGTCAGCCAGCAGCGGGCCTATTTCCTGCTCGAACACCAGGCGGAGCCAGTCGGCCGCCTGGGCCGGGTCGGGCGGGGGCTGGCAGAAGTAGCTGTGGCCAATCTCGAAATCAGGGCCCAATTCGGGGTCGTCGGCAATGACTTGGTTGAGGGCCAGCAGGCGCGTGCACAACTGCTCAGCTAGGGCTTCGGGCACGCGCCGGGCCGCCAGCAACTGCCGCAG
This sequence comes from Hymenobacter sp., assembly GCF_031398885.1. Lineage (GTDB taxonomy): Bacteria > Bacteroidota > Bacteroidia > Cytophagales > Hymenobacteraceae > Hymenobacter. The sequence continues at coordinate 3,249 of NZ_JANNOD010000092.1, read as the reverse complement.
CGGCGGCCCGAACTGCGGCCCCAGCGCCACGAAAGCGAAGCGGCGGCGCAGGGCGTAGTCCAGCGGGCTGAGCGAGCGGTCGGCCAGGTTGAGGGTGCCGATGACGTACAGGTTGTCGGGCACGAAGAAGCGCGGGGCCTCGGGCGGGGCGTAGGGCAGGCGCAGGGCGTGGGCGGGGCCGCGCTTGTCGGCTTCCAGCAGCAGCAGCAATTCGCCGAAAATGCGCGGCACGTTGCCCCGGTTCACCTCGTCAATCAGCAGGAAATACGGCCGGTGCGGGTCGGCCGCGGCGCGCTCGCAGAGCAGCGGCAGCACGCCGGGCACCAGGCCAAAGCGCCCGTCGGCGTCGGGTCGGAAACCCAGCAGGAAATCCTCGTAGCCGTAGCTGGGGTGGAACTGCACCAGCTCGATGCGGCGCTCGTCCTGGGCACCCAGCCGCAGCCACGCCAGCCGCCGGGCCAAAAACGTTTTGCCCGTGCCGGGCGGGCCTTGCAGCAGCAGGTTGCGCCGCCGCGCCAGGCCCGCCAATGCCGCATCGAGTTCTGCTTCGCTGATGAACAGCTCGGCCACCGCGTCGGCGCGGGTGTAAGCGGGGGCAGCGTAGGCGGCCGTGGGCTCGGCGGCTTCGGTGACGGCGGCGGCCCCGGCATCTTTTGCCAGGCCCGTGTACAAGTCCTCGGCTTGCTGGCGGGCGGTTTCTTCGCCGTCGGGCCCCGAGCCGGAGGTCAGCACCGGCCGCTTGGTGCTGATGGTGAAGTCCAGGCGTTCGAGCAGGGCGTTGGTGGGGGCGCCGGCGGCGCGGGGCCAGTGGGCGGTAGGGTTGCCGGTGGCCAGGCGGTAGGCCAGCTCGGCCACGGCGCGGGGCGGGTAGCGGCGGCCCCGGTACACCAGCTCGTACACGGTGCCGGGCGGCAGCGGCCGGCCTTCGCGCGCCACTTGGCGCAGGGCCCGCAGCACCTGCTCGCGGGTGAGCAGCGCCGCCGGGCCGGGCAGTGCGGCACCGGGCACGGCCGAGGCAGCAGAATCGGGTGGGGCGGCGGGCATGAAGGGCAAGGTAGAACCGGGACAACAAACGGCAGCAACCAAAAAAGCCCCTTGGCCAGGCCAAGAGACTTTTCGGGGAAAATAACAGAAACACCGCGGCGCGGCGCAAACCGGCAAGCCGCAGCGGGCGCTACGGCGTGACGGTGAACGTGCGCGTGACCGAGTTGTAAGCGCCCGGAATCATGTTGCCGCTGCCGTCAATCAGCTCCAGCTTCACGGTGTTTTCGCCGGCCGGCAGCCCTTCCATCTGGTAAGGCATCCAGCGGTCGAGCATGAACTCGGCGCCGTTGATGGTGGCGCGGACGCGGGTGCCGCCGGGCGCCAGGGTGGTGTTCACGAGGTAAAAGTCCAGCATGATGCGCTTGGCGTCGGCGCCGGCGTAGGTGTCTTTCGGGCGGCTGTAGAACAGGTTGGGGCCCTTCACGTCGATGATGGGCGTGGCGGGCGCCGGGGCATCGCCCACGTTGATAATGCGCAGGTCATAGGCGCCGCGGTGCTTGAGGCTTTCGTGGTAGGAGCGCGACAGGAACGAAAGCACGGCGTGCTGCCCGTCGGGAATGGCCTTGGCAAACCTGGGCTCGTAATGGGCCGAGTAGGGCTCGTTGTCCACGATGTTGTGGATGTGCTGGCCTTTCACGGCGTTGGCCATTTCGGCCATGCGGGGCCCGCCGCTCATCTTGGTGAGCTGGAAATTCGTAACCTGGTAGTCAAAAGGCACTTCGCCGCTGGCCACGGTTGAGTTGCCGATGGGGGACCGCAGCTGTATCTGGGCCTCGGGGAACTTGGGCGAGTCGCTGAAGGGCGTCAAGCGAATGCCGTTGGCTTCCATGCTCTCTCCGCTCGCGCCGCCCGCGGCGGCGGGGTTGCGGCTGCCGGCGGAAGCGCTGGCGTCGGTCGCGGGCTTGCTGGTTTCGCAGCTCGCCAACAAAGCCAGGGTAAGGGTCGTGCTGCACAGCAGCCAATGGGAAGGTTTCATGTAACAGTTGCTCAAGAAAGTTGGTTGTGGGCGAGAGCCGGGCTGCTTACGGCGAAGGCGGTGCGAGGTTTTGCTTAACTTGCAGCATTGTTCACCGTGGGGCGATACGGCGTCAAAGTAAACCTATTTTTCCATGCAAGACCAACTTCTTGACCACGTTCCTTCGCTCGACCTCGCCGATTTCCGGTCCGGCGACGCCGCACGCAAAGCCCGCTTCGTGCAGCAGCTCGGGGAAGCGTACCAAAACATCGGCTTCGTCGCCCTGAAAAACCACGGCCTCAACGACGAGCAGACCACGCAGCTCTACGCCGACGTGCAGGCGTTTTTTCAACTGCCCGACGCCGCCAAGCAGCGCTACGAAAACCCGGCGCTGGCCGGCCAGCGCGGCTACATCGGCAAGGGCAAGGAGCACGCCAAGGGCCGCAACACCGGCGACCTGAAGGAATTCTACCACGTGGGCCAGGTGGTGGACGCCGCCGACCCCATCAAGCACGAGTACCCCGACAACATCTGGCCCGAGGAAGTGCCCGGTTTCCGGCACAGCACCTTCCTGGCCTACCGCACCCTGGAGGCGGCCGGGCAGGACGTGCTGCGCGCCATTGCCTTGTTCCTGGAGCTGCCCGAAAATTACTTCGACGACAAGGTAAAACACGGCAACAGCATCCTGCGGCCCATTCACTACTTCCCCATTGAGGACCCGGACGCGGTGCCCGCCGACGCCGTGCGCGCCGCCGAACACGGCGACATCAACCTGATTACCTTGCTCATGGGCGCCAGCGCCGACGGCCTGCAGGTGAAGCGCCGCGACGGCCAGTGGATTCCCATCACGGCCCTGCCCGACCAGATTGTGGTGAACGTGGGCGACATGCTCCAGCGCCTGACCAACGGCGTGCTCAAGTCCACCATCCACCGCGTGGTGAACCCCGCCCGCGAGAAGATGAACACCTCGCGCTTCAGCATCCCGTTCTTCATGCACCCGCGCTCCGAGATGAGCCTGGCCGCCCTGGAACACTGCGTGACGCCCGACAACCCCAAGAAGGAAGCCGACATCACGGCCGGCGAGTTCCTCAACGAGCGCCTGATTGAGCTGGGCCTGAAGAAGAAGTAGCGGCCTACCGGGTGAAAAGAACGTCATGCTGAGCGGAGCCGAAGCATCTCTACCGCGTAACTAATCCCATCGATTGAGTTAGTGCCGAGGTAGAGATGCTTCGGCTCCGCTCAGCATGACG
>NZ_JANNOD010000090.1:0-15155 GCF_031398885.1 Hymenobacter sp. | reverse complement strand
AACGGGCCGGACAAATTGCCCGGCCCGCTCCCCTGCTTATTGACCTAAACGAGCACTAGTTTTTGGCCTTAATCTTGGTTTTTTCGCCGCTGGCGTCCTTGGCTTTGCCGTCCAACTCCCCGTCCTTGGTGGTTGTCTTGGTGTCGCCGGTGGCGCTTTTGGTTTTCACCTTCACCTTGTCGGAGTCCTCGTCCACCTTGGTTTTCACCTTGGTGCCGTCGGCCGTTTTCACTTTGCTCTTGCCGGGGTTCAGCGGCGCGGCCGTCGTGGTGGTCGTGGTAGTGCCCGTGCTATCCGTGGAGGCGGGCATCGTGCCCGTGGCGCCGTTGTTCAGCGCGGGCATCGTTTCCCCTTCCTTCATCACTACCTTGAACTCGGCGCGGCGGTTGAGCTGCATGTTTTCGGGCGAGTCGTTCGGGGCGGCCGGGCGACGCTCGCCGTAGCTAACCGTGGTCATGCGGGTGTCGGCCACGCCTTGCTTCTTGAGGTAGTTGTAGGCGGCCTCGGCGCGGTTCTGGCCCAGCACCATGTTGTACTCGTCGGTGTTGCGCGAGTCGCAGTGGCCTTCCACCGAAATGTTCACCCCGGGATTGGCAATCAGAATCTGGCTAATCTCGTTGAGGTTCGTAATCGACTCGGGCCGGAGCTTGTACTTGTCGGTGTCGAAGTAAATATTTTTCGACGCAAACATGCTGTTCGCGGTGGTGTCGACGTAGTTGATGTAGAAATTCTTGGTGATGGTCGTCGAGTCATTGGTCGAGACGGGCACCGGGAATTCCTGCGTTTCGATGTTTTTACCATCCTTGCTCACGGCCACCTGGTAGGTCCGGCCCGAGAGCACGGCCACCTGGTAGGCGCCATCGGGCTTGGTCACGTCGCGGAAGCTCAGCGCCGTCTTGTCGGCCTGGGCCCCGCTGAACACCAGCTCCACGCCCGGAATCACGGTCGTGCTGTCCTTCGACGAGAACACCTTGCCCTGAATGGTGGCGTTCTTGATGTAGTTGATGGTGTAAATGTCTTTTTCGCCGTAGCCGCCAATGCGGTAGCTGCTCAGGTAGGCGTAGGAGCCGTCCGGGCTCAGGCGGTAGTACGAATCGTCGTCGGGGGTGTTGATGGGGTAGCCCATGTTCTGGGCCTGGCCCCAGCGGCGGGTCGACTCGTCAAACTCCGACTTGAAAATATCGTAGCCCCCCATGGTGTTGTGGCCGCGCGACGAAAAGTACAGGGTCTTGCCGTCTTTGCTGATGTAGGGGCTGTCGTCGTCGTACTTGGTGTTGATGTTGCCGCCCATCGACTTGGCCGGGCCAAAGTCGCCGCCCGCCACGCGGGTGCTGTAGTACAAGTCCAGCGTGCCGTCTTCCGAGTACTTGCCGGTGGCGAAGTACAGCGTCAGGCCGTCCGCGGTAATGTAGGCGTCGCCCTCGTAGGACTTGGAGTTAATATTGGCGTCCAACGGCTTGGGGGCCGTCCAGTCGCCACCCGTCTTGTCCGAGACGAAAATGTCGCCGTTGTTGTCGTTGCGGTACATCAGCAGCTTGGTGTCGTTGTCGAACAACTGCGTGGAAGCATCGTGGCCTTTGCCGTTCAGCACGCCGCTCAGCGAGCGGGGCTTTTCCCAGTTTTCGTCGTCGATGCGCTTGGCCTCGAAAATGTCTTCGTAGTACTCGCCGTCGGCGGCCACGCTTTTGTTCTTCTTATCGGACGTTTTACCGGCGGCGCCGGTCACGTTTTCACCGCGCGAGGTGTAAAGCAGCAATTTGTCATCCGACGAAATAACCGGGCTGTGCTCCGAGTATTGCGAGTTGATGGTGGGCCCCAGGTTCTTAACGAAAATATCCTTGGGCGAATTGAACTGCACCTTGGCGTTCTTGCTGTGCTGAATCAACTGCGCCAGCTCTTCCTTGCGGGAGTCGTTCTTTTTCAGGGTCACGTTGTAGGCCTGAAAGTGCGCGATGGCTTCGTCGAAATTGTAGTTGAGGTGGTCTACCCGGCCCAGCCAGTACTCCACCGACTTATCGACTTTGGGCTTCAGCTTCTGCGCCTTGTAGATGTAGTCGCTGGCTTTTTCCTTGTCGAACGACATGTAGGAAATGCCGGCGTTGAACAGCGCTTTGGCGTTGTTCGGGTCTTTAGCCAACACCTTTTCGTAGTATGGTAAGGCGGCGCGGTAATTTTCCTGCTCGAAGAACTTGTTGCCGGTCTTGAGGTCCTTACGCGTGCTTTGCGCGGCGGCCGGGGCGGCTACGGCTGCGGTAAGGGCAACGGCGCACGAAGCTTGCAGTAACCTTCTGGATAAGTTGTCCATTGGAGGAGAGGTTTGAAAAAGGGAAATGGCTGAAGTGGTTGTGAAAGAAATTACACCGTGAATAGCAAGGGCAACGAGCTATATGTTGGGCTTATACTGAAAAACTACCGCAGGGTTAGGCCTTAATCCCCGTTTGGAAGGAAGGTAACCGTGCCGAAGGGCTGGCCTCATACAAGCTAGCCCGTCCTGGCAGGACCAGCGACGGGCAAAGATAGGTTTTTTGCTTACGAAAAGCGGTTCTGAGCGAAATTTCAGCCATTCAAAAGCAAGCCGGTGAGGCAGCAGCGGCCCACTGAGCTGGCGGGCATACCGCGCAAATATAGAAGCGCTAACGAAATAGCCACCGGGTTGCCCTTTTTTATTTGCGCGGCGGCCGCTGCGTTTCGGGTGTAATTTTGCGACTTCAACCCTTCTGCTGCTTGCCCGCCACTCGATGATTGTCCGCGATGCCCGTTTTTTAACCAGTAATTCCCGCGCCGAGCTGTGCCCGGCCCCCACGCTGCCCGAGTACGCGTTCATTGGCCGCTCCAACGTCGGCAAATCGTCCCTCATCAACATGCTGACCAGCCGCAAAGGCCTGGCCAAAACCTCGGCTTCGCCGGGGAAAACGCAGTTGATTAACCATTTCGTAATCAACGACGGCTGGTATTTGGTGGACTTGCCGGGCTACGGCTACGCCAAGGTGAGCAAGACTTCGCGGGCGGAGTGGGCGCGCATGATTAATTTTTACCTGCGCCACCGCACCAACCTGATGTGCGTGTGCGTGCTGCTGGATTCGCGCCATGCGCCGCAGCCCGCGGATTTGGAATTCATGGAAAAGCTGGGCGAAGAAGGCATTCCGTTCGTGATGATTTTCACCAAGTCGGACAAGCAGTCGACGGCGCAAACCAAAGCGCTGCTGACCGATTACCTGAGCAAGATGAGCGAAACCTGGGACGAATTGCCGCGGTACTTCCAGACGTCGGCCGAAACCGGCCTGGGGCGCGAGGAAGTGCTGGCCTTTATTGCCGACGTGAACAAAGAGTGGGTTGCCGGCGGGGCCGCGGCCGACGTGTAGTTTGGCCCCTAAATTGCCAACCCCGGCCCGGCCTTCAAACCTTCCGCCTCTTCATTTCGCCGCCTTCTCGTTATCATCATGACCAACCAACCCCGCATCCGCATTGCTCAGCTGGCCCTGGGCCTGCTGCTGGCCGCCACCGCGCCAGCCGTGGCCCAAACCGCCGCCCCCGCCGCCAAATCGCAAGCCGAGAAAGGTGCTGGCCTCGGCGCGGCGGGCAAAGTCATTCCGGTGGCCGAGTACTACGAAGGCGGCCAGGAAGCCCTGTACGCCTTCATCGCCCAGGAGTTGAAATACCCCCTGGTAGCCAAGCGAAACCGCATTCAAGGCCAGTGCATTGTAAGCTTCACGCTGAACCCGGACGGGACCTTGCAGGGCGTGAAGCTGGTGAAGCAGATTGGCGGGGGCACCGGCGAAGAAGCCCTGCGCGTGGTGCGCCTGCTCAAATTCAAAAAGCCCGAGTACCCCATTCTGACCAGCTTGCCCATCGTGTTCAAGCTCGGCGTGACGGGCTCCAACGCCACGGAAGGACAGTAAACCTTAATTTTCGAATGAAGAGTGAGGAATGAAGAATTCGCAGCTGGCGCGGTTCACAAAACTCCTCACTCTTCATTCCTCATTTTTCATTCTTCATTAATTGTAATGCCCTACGAATTGCAAGAGTTGGCCGCCATCAGCGGCATGCCCGGTCTCTACCGCTTGGTGCGCGCCGCGCGCCACGGCGTGCTGGTGGAAAGCCTCGACGAAAAAGCCACCCGCACCCTGGCCCCGGCCCGCAACAAGGTGTCGCTGCTGTCCGAAATCTCGATTTACACCCAGGACCCCGAGCAGACCGTGCCACTCACCGATATTTTTGAGCGCATCTATCAGCAGCACGGCACCACGGCGCCCGTCACGGCCAAGTCGAGCGAGGGCGAGCTCACCGAGTTCATGGCCGGCATCGTTCCCGACTACGACCGCGACCGGGTGTACCTGTCCGACATCAAGAAAGTGGCCAACTGGTTCGGCATCGTGAGCAAGCACCGCCCCTACCAGGAAGCCGCTGCCCCCGAAGCACCCGCGGCCGACGAAACGGCGCCCGCAGAGGTCGCCCCCGCCCCCAAAGCCAAGCGCAAGTCGGCCAAAGCGGATGCCGAACCCGCCGCGAACGAGCCCTTGAGCACCGGCGGCGTGATTGGCGCCCCCGACGACGCCCCCGAAGCCCCCGGCAATCCAGAGGCCACCGTTCCGGCCAAAAAAAGCCGTAAAAAAGCGGAGTAACAACATACTGCCGGCCGCAAAAAAGCCGCTCCTGACCTGGGAGCGGCTTTTTTTGCGACCGGCAGAAGCTACTTAGCGGCCACGTTTAGGGCTTGTTGCTCCTTGGCCAGGCAGGCTTCGGCCCGCTCCACCAGCTCTTTGCTGCCGATGAAGATGGGACACCGTTCGTGCGGCGTTTTGGGTTCGATTTCCATGGTGCGCTGGGCGCCGTTGCTGCTTTTGCCACCGGCTTGCTCCACGATGAAGGCCAGGGGGTTGCACTCGTACATGAGGCGCAGCTTGCCCTGGGGGTTTTTGGGGGTGGCGGGGTAAATGTAAATGCCGCCCTTGAGCAGGTTGCGGTGAAAGTCGGCCACCAGCGAGCCGATGTAGCGGCCCGAGCAATTGAGGTCCTTGCACTCCTTGAGAAAACCGGCCACTCCCGGCGAGAAGTACTCCGAACTGCCCTCGTTGATGGAATAGATGGCGCCGGTTTTGGGCGTTTGAATGTCGGGGTGCGAGAGGAACAGCTCGCCCAGCGAATGCTCGTAGGTGAAGCCGTTGACGCCGTTGCCCGTCGTGTACACGAGCATGGTGCTGGACCCGTAAATGACGTAGCCGGCGGCCACCTGGTGGGTGCCGGGCTGCAGGCAGTCGGCGGCGGTGCCCTCGCGGCCAGTGGGCGACACGCGCCGGTAGATGCTGAAGATGGTCCCGATGCTCACGTTCACGTCGATGTTCGAGGAGCCGTCGAGCGGGTCGATGGCCACCACGTACTTGCCCTGGTTGTTGCCGGTCTGAATCATCTCGTCGTCCTCTTCCGAAATGATGGTGCACACTTCGCCGCCGTTGCGCAGGGCCCGGATGAAGCGGATGTTGGCAATGACGTCGAGCTTCTGCTGGTCCTCGCCCTGCACGTTGCGGTTGCCGTAGGCGCCGGCAATATCGATGAGGCCGGAGCGGTTGATTTCGCGGTTCACAATCTTGGCCGCCAGCGCAATGTCGCGCAGCAGCTGCGACAATTCCCCCGTCGCGTAGGGAAAATCTTCCTGCTTGCGCATGATGAAACGGTCGAGGGTGGTGCCGACGGGCAGGGCCAGTTTGTTGTGGTCCATAAAGGAGGTTTAGGGGGAACAGGGTGAGCAAATTTACCTGCTTTTGGACGAGAATGCTACCGGTTTTTACGCGGGTGGTGGCCAACCGGTCCGGGGTGGTGCCACACCACTTGCGACCGGTTCCAAACCACTCCGGGGTGGTGCGCTACCACCCGGGAGTGGTGCGGCACCACTTGCGACCGGTGCAACACCACCCGGGAGTGGTGCGACACCACCCCGGACCAGTTGACCACCACTACCGTGCGGTCCGGCACCACTCACGAGCGGTGTCGCACCACTATCGTGCGGTGTTGCACCACCCCGGCCCGTTCGGCATCGGTCGCAGCCGGACCCGCTGCCTACTTTTGGGGCCTATGAGCGAGCTACCCGGACTTCAGGTGTACAAATTTGGCGGCGCGTCGGTGAAGGACGCGGCGGCCATTCTCAACCTCTGCCGCATTGTGCGGGACTATGGGCCGCAGGGGCCGCTGGTGATTGTGGTGTCGGCCATGGGCAAAACCACCAATGCGCTGGAGGAAATTTACAACTTGGCGTATCACGGGCGGGACTATTTGCCTCAATTTGCTGCTCTTAAATCTTTCCATCAACAGACCCATGATGCGCTTTGCCAACATTTAGCTGCGTATGCAAAATCGTACAAGTATAAAAACTCGCCAATACAGCTTTTCGACGACTTCGAACACACGCTGACCCAAGTGCCGAGTTACGGAGACTATGACGAATGGTACGATCAAATAGTGAGCTTTGGCGAAACCGTTTCCGCTCACATGGTAGGCAATGCCCTTGCTTCAGACCGAAACTCAACGCTGGTATATTGGTGTCCCGCAAGTCATATGATTCAAACGGATGCAACGTGGCGAGAAGGTCGCGTTGATTGGTCAACGACTGAGCACGAAGTACACAAAATGGCAGCTACGTGGATTGGGGATTCTAAAAATATCATTGTAACCGAAGGTTTTTTGGGCGGCACCGCCGACGGTCGCACTACCACCCTGGGCCGCGAAGGCTCCGACTATACCGCCGCCATCCTGGCCTACTGCCTGCGCGCCGAGAGCGTAACCATCTGGAAAGACGTGGCCGGCCTGCTGAATGCGGACCCCAAAATCTTTCCGAACCCGGTGCGCTACCCCGAAATCAGCTACCGCGAAACCATTGAGATGGCGTATTACGGCGCCTCGGTCATCCACCCCAAAACGCTCAAGCCACTGGCCGACCGCGGCATTCCCCTGCGCGTGAAATCGTTTCTGGACCCCGCGGCCGAGGGCACGCTCATCCACGACTGCCAGCACGCGGCGCTGGCGCCGGCGTTCATCCGCAAAACCGACCAGTGCCTCTTGTCCTTTGAAAGCAAGGATTTTGCGTTCATCTCGGAAGAAAACCTGGAGGTCATTTTCGGGGCCTTGGCGCAGGCCAAGCTGAAGATTAATGTGATGCAGAATTCGGCCATCAGCTTTTCAGTGTGCACCGACTTTTCGGAGCGGCGGGTGAATCTGCTGCTGGATTTACTCCGCGAGCAGTTCACGCTCCATTACAACACCGGGCTGACGCTCTTCACCATCAAGAATTACGACGCCACCAGCATTGCGCAGCTCACGACGGGCAAACGCCTGCTGCTGGAGCAGCGCACGCGCAGCACGTTTCAGTTCGTGTGCCAATAAATCGCAGATGGTGCAGATGATGCAGATGTCGCAGATGCAGGCGGGCTCGGCTGGTGCTGATGGGGTGATACCGCAGATGCGGACGGGCTCGACTAGCTTTCAGGACCAGTTAATTGACCATTTCATTATTTCTTCCGCACTGTGATTTTAAATTATTGGCATGGCACCTACGGAAATTTATAAGCACAAAGAGCTGACGGGGGCTATTATTGGCTGCGCGATGGAGGTGCATTCGGCCGTCGGGTTGGGGTTTCCCGAGGTGGTTTACCAGCGCTGTCTGGCCATTGAGTTGCAGCACCGCGGGCTGCCGTTTGAGCGGGAGGCGGACTTGCCGCTGTATTACCGGGGCGAGAAGGTGGGCAGCCGACGGGCTGATTTTCTGGTGGCCGGCGCCGTACTCATCGAGCTAAAAGCCAAAAGCGAAATCATCCCGCTCCACCACGCACAAGTCCTCAACTACCTCAACGCCTACCAACTGGAAGTGGCCCTGCTGCTCAATTTCGGCGAAGCCCGCCTCCAATACAAACGCTTCGTCAACTCACCCAAACCTCAGTAGCCTCGCTCCCACTACCGCTCCAAATCCCTCCCAAACCGGCACCCCCCATCATCTGCGCCAGTCGGGCCCGCCCACATCTGCGGCATCAGCATCATCTGCACCATCTGCGATAATCGGGCCCGTCCTCTTCTGCGACATCTGCACCATCTGTACCATCTGCGATTTATGGAATTCATTCTCGTAACGCCCCAGGCCCGGCCGGCCGTGGCCCTCGTCCAGCTCAACCGCCCCAAGGAGCTCAACGCCCTCAACTTGCAACTGATGCAGGAAATTCGCGACGCGCTGAAGGCGCTGGACGAGGACGACACGGTGCGCGTGGTGGTCATTGCGGGCAACGAGCGGGCCTTCGCGGCGGGCGCCGACATCAAGCAGATGGCGGGGAAGTCGGCCATCGACATGCTCATCACCGACCAGTTCAGCACCTGGGACCAGATTCGCAAGTTCCGCAAGCCGCTGATTGGGGCCGTGTCGGGCTTTGCGCTGGGCGGCGGCTGCGAGCTGGCCATGACCTGCGACTTGCTGGTGGCCTCCGAAACGGCGCAGTTTGGGCAGCCCGAAATCCGCATCGGCACCATGCCGGGGGCGGGCGGCACCCAGCGCCTCACCCGCGCCGTGGGCAAGGCCAAGGCCATGGAAATGGTGCTCACCGGCGAATTCATCTCGGCCCGGGAAGCCCACCGCCTGGGCCTGGTCAACCGCGTGGTGCCCGTGGGCCAGTACCTGGAAGAGGCCTACCGCCTGGCCGCCAGCATTGCGGCCATGAGCCCGGTGGCGGCCCGGCTGGCCAAGGAGTCCGTGAACCGGGCGTTTGAGACGCACCTGGACGAAGGCCTGCACTTCGAGCGCAAAAACTTCTACCTCACCTTCGCCTCCGAAGACCAGAAGGAAGGCATGGCGGCTTTCGTGGAGAAGCGCAAGCCGGAATTCAAGGGAAGATAGAAGGGTTGATTATTTGATGTGCTGATGTGCTTCCACCGGCAATCTCGGCCGCGTGTCCGCTGAATTCGTACCCATCACCGACGGCAAAAAATCCGGCCAATACCCGACCGTAAGCCAGCGGCCTCAATCCGCACATTAGCACATCAATCATTCAGCACATCAACCAATGGCAGTACTCGTGGGCAAGCGCGCCCCTACCTTTAAAGCCTCGGCCGTCATCGACGGCGCCTACGAAGAAGAATTTTCGCTGGACCGCTACCTGGGCAAAAAATACGTGCTGTTCTACTTCTACCCGGCCGATTTCAGCCGGGTGTGCCCCACCGAAATCCTGGCTTTTCAGGACCGGCTGGCGGAGTTTGAACAGCGCGGAGTGGCCGTGGTGGGCTGCTCCACCGACTCGCAGTACGCCCACCTGGCCTGGCAGCTCACCCCGCGCGACAAAGGCGGCATCGCGGGCGTGAAGTACCCGCTGGTGGCCGACGCCACCAAAACCATTGCGGCCAACTACGACGTGCTGGGCGGCCACTACGACTACACCGAGCAGGGCGAGATGACTTACGTGGGCTCGCCCATGGCGTACCGGGGCCTGTTTCTCATCGACCGCGACGGCATCGTGCGGCATCAACTGGTGAATGACCGGCCCCTGGGCCGCAGCCTCGGCGAAGCCCTGCGCATGATTGACGCCCTGCAACACTTTGAGAAAAACGGCGAGGCGTGCCCCGCCGATTGGGAAGCCGAGGCATCCTTGTAGGGCCGGTTGGATTGGTGCGCTGAATTTGCAGTGCATAAATTTGGGCCTTGCTGTTCCTCTACAACATTGCCTTGGGCCTCTACGGCCTGCTTCTGCGCCTGCTGGCTCCGTTTGTGCCCAAGGCGGCGGCCTGGGTAGCGGGGCGCCGCGGCTTGCTGGCCCGCATTGCTCGCACGATTGGGGCCGACCCCGCGCCGCGCGCGTGGTTTCACTGCGCCTCGCTGGGCGAGTTTGAGCAGGGCCGGCCGCTGCTGGAAGCCTACCGCCAGGCCCACCCCGGTACCAAGCTGGTGCTGACCTTCTTCTCGCCCTCGGGCTACGAAGTTCGCAAAAGCTGGCCGGGTGCGGACTACATTTTCTACCTGCCGCTTGACACGCGCGCCCACGCCTGCGCCTTCCTCGACGCCGTGCAGCCCCGGCTGGTGGTGTTTGTGAAGTACGAGTTCTGGTACCACTTCCTGAACGAGGCCCACCGGCGCGGCATTCCGGCCGTGGTCGTGTCGGCCATTTTCCGGCCCGACCAAATGTTCTTTCGGCCTTGGGGCGGGTTTTTCCGCCGCATCCTTGGCCGCTTCGCGCACATTTTTACCCAGAACGAAGCCTCCGCCGCCCTGCTGCGCGGCGTGGGCATCGCGCAGGTGAGCGTGGCCGGCGACACCCGCTTCGACACCGTGGTGGCCACGGCCGCCGCCCCAACCGGGGCCCTGCCGGTGGTCGACGCTTTCGTGGCGGACGGGGCCCCGGTGCTGGTGGTGGGCAGCAGCTGGCCCGAGGACCTGCCCGTGCTGCTCCCCCTGTTGCGCCGCTACCAGCGCGAGCTGCGCGTGCTGGTGGCGCCGCACGAAATCACCGAGGCCAACCTGCGGCTCGTGGAAACGGCCCTGCCCGGGCAGGTGCAGCGGTATTCGCAAGCACGCGCGGCCACGGTGGGCCACGCCCGCGTCCTGCTCTTCGACAACGTGGGTTTGTTGAGCCAGCTTTACCGCTTCGGTGAGTACGCTTACATTGGCGGCGCGTTTGGCAAAGGGCTGCATAACACGCTGGAAGCCGCGGCTTTCGGCTTGCCCTTGTTCTTCGGGCCCACCTACGCGAAGTTTCAGGAAGCCACCGAATTGGTGGCGCTAAAATGCGCATTCCCGGTGCAGAACGCGGACGAGCTGGAAAGCGCCTTCACCTACCTGTGGCACCACGAAGACGCCCGCCTGCGCCTGCAAGACGCCACGCTCGACTACGTGCACGGCCAGGCCGGCGCCACCCGCACCATCATGGCCGCCCTGCCCGGCCTTACCGCCCCATGCCCCCGGAAATAACCGCCCCCTCCGACCCCGGCGCTCTGCTGCGCGGCACGGTGGTAAAATCCACCGGCTCCTGGTACGTGGTGCGCGGCGAAACCGGCCAGCTCTACCGCTGCCGGCTGCGGGGCAAATTCAAAATCAAGGGCTTGAAGGTGAACAACCCGCTGGCCGTGGGCGACCACGTCGATTTCGCGGTGGAAGCCCAGGCCGAAGGCGCGGCCGTCATCTCGCGCATCGTGCCGCGGCGCAACTACATCATTCGAAGCTCGGTGCACAAAACCGGGCACTCGCACATCGTGGCGGCCAACCTCGACCAGGCGCTGCTGGTCGTCACGCTGGTGTCGCCGGCCACCTCGTTCGGCTTTATTGACCGGTTTCTGGTCACGGCCGAGGCCTACCACATTCCGGTGGTGCTGCTGTTCAACAAAACCGATTTGTACGACGCCGACGGGTTTGAATACCAGGCCGAAATCGCGGGCATGTACGCCAGCCTGGGCTACCCCAGCCGGACCTGCGCCGCCAGTACCGGCGAGGGCGTGCCCGAAATCGACCAGTTGCTCGACGGCAAAGTGAGCCTGCTGGCCGGCCACTCCGGCGTGGGCAAAAGCACGCTCATCAACGCCCTGGTGCCCAACCTGGACCTGAAGACCGCCGAAATCAGCGATTTCTCCGACAAAGGGGTGCACACCACCACCTTCGCCGAGATGCTGGAGGTGCGCCCCGGCACCCACATCATCGATACGCCCGGCATCAAAGAATTGGGTCTGGTGGACATGCCGCCCGCCGAGCTGGCCGGCTACTTCCCCGAAATGCGCGCCCTGCTCAACCAGTGCCGCTACCACAACTGCCAGCACACGCACGAGCCCGGCTGCGTGGTGCGCGAGGCGGTGGACCAGGGCCGCATTGCCCTGCCCCGCTACAATAGCTACCTGAGCATGCTGGCCGGCGAGGACAACCGGCATTGAGGTTGCCGTGCGAATCAACTCCAGTTTCCTTCAAACAAAACAGCCCGGAACGTGAAGTTTAGGGCTGTTTTGTTTGAAGGAGGCCGGGGCGCGGCTATGGCGCGATTCCCTTGTATTTGTTGTCGACGTAGTTCAGGTCGAACGCGCCGAGGTTTTTGAAGTAGGCGTTGACAAGCTTGGCGGGGTCGGTGGCCAGCTCGCCGCGGCCGGGCACGTCGTTGCCGTCGTCCCAGGCCCAGGGGGCGTTGGCGCCGCCGTTGCCGCGGCTTTTCTGAAAGCCGCCGTCGGCGTTCACGAACAAGGCGGTGTTGAAGCGCTGGTCCCACAGGCCGTTGGGCTCGAAGATGTCCACGAGCTTGTACTGCACGTCCCGGTCATCGGCGCTGGCGGGGGCTTCGGCGGTATTGGGCGAGGGGAAATACTTCAGGCCGTCGCCCTCGATTTTGTAGTAGGGAAATGCTTTCAGGCCGTGGCCTTTGGCTTCCTGGGCCGTCACGGGGTGCAGGCCGCCGTCGAATTGCTCCATCGTGAGCGAGCCGTCCAGGTCTTCCTGGTTGGCCTGCAAGGGGCTGCCGGCCGGCACGTAGGAGAAGAAGTCGGCGTGCGACACCGTGACGATGCCCTGCAGGTTGCCGAAGGGGCTGCCGTCCTTCTTCACGATGGTCAGCAGGCCTTCGAGGTCGTTTTCGTGCTCGTCGATGTTGTAGAGGAAGAAAATATCGGTCCAGTCGCGCGGGTGGAAGAAAGCGTAGGTGATGAACCAGTGGGTACCCGTTTCCACCACCGAGTAGTAGCCGTGGCCGGTGGCGGCGTAGTTGGTCAGGTTGTTCCAGTTGTTGGTAGCCGACCAGTCGCCGTCGAAGTTGACCGCCGAGAGGTAGTCGGCCTTGCCGCTCAGGCCGTGGGAGCCGGTCACGTCGGTGTCCTGGTAGTGGATGGGCGCCCAGCGCAGGGCCAGGTCGGCCTTGAAGGCGGTGGTGGCGTCGGCCGCCTTAGGGGCGGTTTTGGGGGCTGCGTTCGCTCCCGGGTCGGGAGTGATATTGCAGCTCGTCAGCAGCGACAAGGTGAGGCCCGTGGCCAGCAGGGCCGTTTTGGTGATGAATGTTTTCATGTGGTTATGAGAGTAAGGGGTGAGGTAGTGAAAAGTGAAAATACCCGGGGCCGCACCGGCAGGGCCGCCAAGTTGCCAGGGCTTACCAAGCTTCTGGATGTGCTTTCCGCACCCGACTCCGTGGCAGCGCCAAACGCCTGATGGCGGCGCGTCCGAGTGTCGGCGGCGCGGCAGCGGAGGCGGATTTTCTTGCGCAACGCCCCAACAGGCCGCCCTGGCCCATGGGGCGAATCCTGCGCCGGGCGAGGTTGGCCCGGCGGGCGCAGCAATGCTCCTGCGTCAGGTCTTCTGCCCCGGGCGCGTGCCGCAGCACCTCGCGCGCGCGCCAGCACAGCTTTATACCGATGCGCCTCGAACGGCTGCTCGAAGGCCCGGCAGCTGCCGTTGCGGATTTGCGCTGGCAGGCCGGGCAAGTTGTGAATCACGACTCGTTGTTTACGCCAAAGGTAAAGAGTCGCTTAATAGATAAAAGAAGGCAAGTTATTAGATAATAGAAGCTTACAAATACATTACATAATCTTTATTAACATATAATAAATCGGTAAATAGGCGGACAAGGAAAGCAGCGAAAACCACGGGGGAAAGGGGCGGACCGGGCAACCCGAAGCAGCAACAGAGCCGCCGGTGCCAACGCAAAAAGGCCTCCCGCAAGCGGGAGGCCTTTTCACAGCTGGCGCTGGAATTACCAGCAACCGGAAACCTTAAATCAGAAACTATTTGGCGGGGGGCAGCACCACGCCGTCAATCACGTGGGTCACGCCGTTGCTGGAAATAACATCAGGAATGGCCACGGTAGCGGGAGCGTCTTTGCCGTTGCTCACCATTACTTTGCCGTCTTTCACCGACACGCGCAGCTTGGCCCCGTTCACGGTGGTCAGCTCCTGGCCATCCTTGAGGTCGGCGGCCAGCAGGCGGCCGGGGATGACGTGGTAGGTGAGGACGCCGGTCAGCGCGGCCTTGCTCTCGGGCTTCAGCAGGCCTTCGAGGGCGCCTTTGGGCAGTTTTTCAAACGCGGCGTTGGTGGGGGCAAACACGGTGAAAGGGCCGGTACCCTTCAACGTTTCCACCAAACCGGCGGCTTTCACGGCGGCTACCAGCGTGCTCACGCTCTTGGCACCCGCGGCGTTGTCCACGATGTCTTTATCGGCCGTCATGGCCACGCCGTCCACCATCACGCCCTCGGGCTTGGCCATCCGGGCCGAATCGCCGGCCGTGGCGGCCAGGGAATCCGCGGAGTTCGCGGTGGCGGTGGTTTCGGTGGTGGCGGGCTTGTCGGTGCCGCAGCTGGCCAGCACGAGCGACGTGGCAAGGGCAGCCACTAGGGAAGCAAAATGGTTTTTCATGAAAAAAGTGGTGTGAAAAAATGGTTGGAAGAACGTAGGCCACTGCGGCCGTCGAGTTTACGAAGTAACAAACCTGCTCGGATGTTTACGCACGTCCCGCACTTTCTTACCTTCGCCCCCTTGAAAGCCCCACTGGCCGCCACCAAAACTATTTAATCCGCTTAAACCGGAAATACATGAAAACCGCAGAAATTCACACCAAAAAAGGCGTAATGAAGGTTGAGTTTTACGAGCAGGACGCTCCGAAAACCGTCAAAAATTTTATTGACCTCGCTGAAAAAGGCTACTACGACGGGCTGAAATTTCACCGCGTTATTCCCAATTTTGTCATTCAGGGCGGCTGCCCCAACACCCGCGCAGGCGCGAAAGGCCAGCCCGGGACCGGTGGCCCCGGCTACCAGATTGACTGCGAAACCAGCGGCGACCACCAGTACCACGAGCGCGGCGCGCTGAGCATGGCCCACGCCGGCAAAAATACCGGCGGCTCCCAGTTCTTCGTGGTGCACTCGCGCGACAACACGGCCCACCTCGACCGCGTGCACACCGTGTTCGGCAAAGTGGTGGATGGCGTCGACGTCATCGACCAGATTCAGGCCAACGATGAAATTGAGAAAATTGTGGTGAAAGAGGCGTAATTCAACCCTTTCGCTTAACATCAGGGAACGTCGTGCTGAGCTTGCCGAAGCATCTTTACCGCGGACTAATTAAGTTGTAGCAACGATGAAATTAGTGCCGCGGTAAAGATGCTGAGCGCTGCTCAGCATGACGTGCTGTTTGGCTAAAAACAGGCTCACCCCCGCGCCCCAAAAATGGCGCTGCCG
>NZ_JANNOD010000075.1:0-18036 GCF_031398885.1 Hymenobacter sp. | reverse complement strand
CCCGGCCTCTCTCCCGCGGAGAGGGGAGCCGGACGACTAGTACGCGGGCATCTGGCTCCCCTCTCCACGGGAGAGGGGCCGGGGGTGAGGTGCCCCGGCCGCGCCATCTGCCCGGTTCGTGGAACGGCAATAATTCCAAGGCTTCACAAAAAATTAACTCGCTCTTTTTCTCCGCCGGTGTGCCCGTGGTGCAACCGTGCGCACCGTTTTGCATTGTTCGGCTCTAATAACTTCGCGATGTTTCCATCTTTTTCTCTGCAGCGGGTTTTTCTATTTGTTGGGCTGAGCGGTCTGGGCCTGTTGGAAGCCGCGGCCCAGGCGCCGGACTCCGCGTCGGCGGCTTCCGCGTCGGCCACGGCGGCGCCCAAGCGGCAGCTGGCGGCCGTGCGCATCAGCACCCCGCCCAAGCTCGACGGCCTGTTGGATGAGGCCGTGTGGAGCCAGGCCCAGCCGGCCACCGGCTTCATCCAGAACCGGCCCAAGCCCGGGCCCCGCGAAAAGCACCCCACCGAGGTACGCGTGCTTTACGACGACGCCGCGATTTACGTGGGCGCCATCATGCACGACGTGTCGCCGGATTCCATTCCGCGGGAGCTGACGGCGCGCGACAACTTTGGCAACACCGACTTCATTGCCATTTTTCTTGATACGTACTCCGACAAACTCAACGGGTACGCGTTTTTTGTGACCACCGGCGGCGTGCAGATGGACGCCCGCTATTCGCCAGCCGGCGGCGAGGACCTGAACTGGAACGCTGTGTGGGACAGCCAAACCGCCCTGCGCGGCACCGATTGGGTGGCCGAGCTGCGCATTCCGTACTCGGCCATCCGCTTCAGCACGGCCGACGTGCAGCAGTGGGGGGTGAACTTCATGCGGCAGCGCCGGCGCGACAACGCCGCGTACTTCTGGAACGAGGTGAAGCCGCAGGTCGACGGCTTCGTGAACCAGTGGGGCGAGCTCACGGGCATCAAGGGCGTGAAGCCGCCGCTGCGCCTCTCGCTCACGCCCTACGTGTCGGCCTACGTGAACCACAACCCGCTGAACGCCGAAGGCACCAAGCGCACCACCACCAGCTTCAACGGCGGGGCCGACGTGAAGTGGGGCATCAACGAGAGCTTCACGCTCGACGCCACGCTGGTGCCGGACTTCGGGCAGGTGCAGAGCGACAACCAGGTGCTCAACCTCTCGCCCTTCGAGGTGCAGTTCAACGAAAACCGGCAGTTTTTCACCGAAGGCACCGAATTGTTCAACAAGGGCAATTTGTTCTACTCGCGGCGGGTGGGGGCCACGCCGGTGGGCTTCGAAAAGGCCACGGCCGGCCCCACGGAGCGGCTGGTGCGCAACCCCGCCGAAACGCCGCTGCTCAACGCCAGTAAGATTTCGGGCCGCACGAGCAAGGGCCTGGGCGTGGGCGTGTTCAACGCCCTGAGCAACGACGTGTACGCCACCTTCCGGGACCGCGAAACCGGGCAGGAGCGCGACGTGCTGACCCAGCCGTTTTCGAACTACAGCATCGCGGTGCTCGACCAAAGCCTGAAGAACAATTCCTTCGTGTCGCTCATCAACACCAACGTGACCCGCGCCGGCCGCACCTACGACGCCAACGTGACCGGCGGGCTGTTCCGCTTCGCCAACAAGGCCAACAAATACGCCGTCGACGGGCGCGTGGTGTACTCCCGCCGCCGCGGCGAGGACTTCGTGAGTGGCGCCGAAGTGGCCGACCGCGACGGCTACAAGTACCGCGTGGGCCTGGGCAAAGTCAGCGGCAACTTCACCTGGAACTTCAGCCACGGCATCGAGTCCGACACCTACAACCCGAACGACTTGGGCATCCTGTTCGGCAACAACAACATCACCGAGTCGCTGGATTTGAGCTACGCCAAGTACCAGCCGTTCTGGAAGGTGAACAATTTCTTCGTGTTCGGCAACGTGAGCCACACGCTGCTCTACCGGCCGACCTTGTACCAGGCGCTCAACTTTTACCTCGGCGGCAACACGACTTTCACCAAGAGTTTTTTGCGGGTCGGGTTCGACTTGAACGTGGACCCAGTGACCCACGATTTTTTTGAGCCGCGCACTAAGCCGCTGGGCGGCTACTACGTGCGGGTGCCCAAAAACACCCGGCTCACGATGTTTTTCAACTCCGACTCGCGCAAGAAATTTGCGCTGAGCATGGAGGGCGGCTTCCAGCGCTACGGTCTCGACGGGCGCCTGCCCCGGGCCAGGCGCGACGGCTACAGCCTGCGCTTTGACCCGCGCTACCGCGTCAACGACCACCTGACTTTCAGCTACAGCCTCGACTACAGCCTGCGCGGCAACCAAATCGGTTACGTCAACGGCGGCCTGCGCGACGACGAGCCGCTCGACCAACCGTTTATGGGCCAGACCATGCTGGGCCGGCGCGACGTGGCCACGGTGTCCAACATCGTGTCGGCGGCTTACACCTTCACCAACCGCATGTCGTTCACGCTGCGCGTGCGCCAGTACACGAGCAATGTGCGCTACGCCGATTTCGCCACCCTGGGCCCCGATGGCCGGGAAGAGCTGGCCGACTACCGCCGCAACCGCGACAACACCTACAACGCCTTCAACGTCGACGCGGTGTACTCGTGGTGGTTCGCGCCCGGCTCGCAGTTGAGCGTGGTGTGGAAAAACGCCGGCGCCACCGACCCGCAGGCCGAACAAGCCACCCCGCAGTTTTTCGACAATTTCAACAGCGTCATCAACACCCCGCACAACAACTCGGTGTCGGTGAAGGTGCTCTATTTCCTGGATTACCTGGCGCTGCGCAAGGGCCGGGCCGCCAAGTAGAGACGCGTATTCGCGTCTCAGCGTTGAACATTCGGCGTTGAACAACGGCGCGGGAACGACGAGATGCGAATGCGCATCTCTGCGGGCGTTAGGGCAGTTTTCAGGTCGGTGTACCTGGTTAAAAGTGGAGAGTTAGAGCGGTTTCGGAATCGGTGTACCGGTCGTCAGGCTCCCCTCTCCGCGGGAGAGGGGCCCGCCCCGCAGGGGTCTCGTGAGGTTAGCCCGGCCGGAGCAGGTACACCGATTCCGAAACCGCTCTAAAAAGCAGTCAAACTTTTAACCTTTAACCCTCCACTCTCAACTACTTCTGAAAGTGTGCACTGGCCCGAGAACAGCTCTGAAGTTGGCGGCGGACCAGCCGGCGGCGGGCGCTGGGCCGTACTTTGCTGCGAAGGCGCGTGCGGGCTTCCCCGCGCCGCATGAGCTGCGGGGGTGAGGTCACGCCCGCGCGGCGTGCAAGCGCTTTCTTTGCCCGTATGCCCATTCCCCCCGTTCCCGAGCTTCGAACTGTCGCCGTGACGCGCTACGTGACGCCGCTGCGCGAGGGCGGCTCGCTGCCCGCCCTGGTGGAGGCCGACGACGGCTTCCTGTACGTGCTCAAATTCCGGGGTGCGGGGCAGGGCGTGAAGGCCCTCATCGCCGAGCTGATTGTGGGCGAGCTGGCCCGCGCGCTGGACTTGCGGGTGCCGGAGCTGGTGTTCTGCGAGCTCGACGAAGCCTTCGGCCGCACCGAGCCCGACGAGGAAATCCAGGATTTGCTGCGCGCCAGTACCGGCCGCAACCTGGCCCTGCACTACCTCTCCGGCGCCATCACCTTCGATGCGCTGGTCACGACCGTCGAGCCGCGGCTGGCCTCCCAAATCGTGTGGCTGGATTGCCTGACGCTGAACGTGGACCGCACCGCCCGCAACACCAACCTGCTGATGTGGCACCGGGAGCTGTGGCTCATCGACCACGGCGCGGCCCTCTACGCCCACCACGCCGGCCCCGACTGGGCCCGGCCGCGTCCCCGGCCCTTCCCGCAGGTGAAGGACCACGTGCTGCTGCCCCGGGCCAGCGAGCTGGCGGGCGTGGACGTTGAAAGCCGGGCCCAACTCCCGCCTGAGCGCCTCCGCGCCATCGTGAGCCTGGTGCCCGACGAGTGGCTGACGAACGGCGACGCCTCGGCCGACGAGCAGCGCGAGGACTACGTGCGGTTCCTCGCGACCCGCCTCGCCGCCTCGGAAACCTTTGTTCAGGAAGCCCAAGATGCCCGCAATGCACTTATTTGAGTACGCCGTGCTGCGCGTGGTGCCCCGCGTGGAGCGCGAGGAGTTCCTCAACGTGGGTGTCATCGTGTACTGCCGGAGCCTGGGCTTCCTGCAAGCGCGGTTCGAGCTGCCCGAGGCCCGGCTACTGGCGCTGGCGCCGGATGTGGATTTGACGGAAATAACTGCCTGCTTGCAGGCGTTTGAGCGAATTTGCCAGGGGCGCGCGGCCGGCGGCACCATCGGCCGGCTGCCCATTGCGGAGCGGTTTCGCTGGCTCACGGCCGCGCGCAGCACCGTGGTTCAGACCTCGCCCGTGCACCCCGGCCGCTGCGCCGACGCAGCCCAGACGCTGGCGCGCCTGCACGCGCAGCTGGTGCGGTGAGGCGCGCCAGCGTCTGGGCCGCCCGGTTTCGTTGGGCCCGGCAGCTCGCAAAGCCCTGCTTATTCCTTACCGCCCGGGGTTGAGACGGGGCCCGCGCCAGTCAACGTGCTTGCGGTGCGCCGGAACTTCCCCCCCCCCTCGGCCCCTCTTCCTGGGACTCTGCGCACGGAGCAGATGCGGGCCGGGGGGAGGTTCCCACGCGCCGGTCAGACGCGCTGATTAGGAAACCGCAGCGGTTTTTAAAATTATAACATATATTTTAATAGGTAATTGAATTATTATTCTTAGTTTTCGCCGGTGTTAGCCCAGCTCAGCCCGAGACTGCTGCGCCTGGCGCGCCCTGGGCCCCCGGCTGCTGATTGCCTCACCGGCTGGCTTGCGCGGGCATCTGCCCCGTGCGCTGGCTGCCCGACGCGGGTCCGAAGCTTGTTCGTTTTTCTTTTTTCAACTTTTTAATCATTCTACCGCCATGGCCAAACAGCCTTCCCCCGGTTCCGAGCAGGACCTGCAAGAATCGACGCTCACGTTCAAGCTGGACAGCCGGGTTGACTCCGTGCAGACCATCGCCCCCTCGGAAATAGCCAAGCAGCCGTTTATGGCCCTCGGAAAATTCCACGGGCTAAACCGCGACCTGTCGCGCCTCTCGATTGGCGACCAGGTGACCCGCTTTCGGATTCCGGATCGGTTTGCCTACATGTTCCGGGTGCGCGCGCGCGGCAAGCTGCCCTTCACGCCCGCCAACGTGGCGGCCATGAAGGCTTTGGGCAACTCCATGCTGGACGTGACGCTCACCAACGACTCGGCCGACCCCAAGGTGAACGACTCCACCATCGACTCGGGCTACGTGTACTTCGGGCAGTTTGTCGACCACGACATCACCCGCGACAACTCGCTGCCACCGGATGCGCCCCAGGATGCGCGCAAGATTCCCAACGTAGTGACGCCCAACCTGGACCTGGATTCGGTGTATGGCCGCGGCCCCGCCCTGGACGCTTTTCTCTACGACGGCATCAAGATGATTTTGCCGCCGGCCCAAACCGGCATGTCCGGGCCCGCGCCGTTCGACAAAGTCGACAACACGGGCATGGTGACGGACCTGCCCCGCGCCCCGCTTGGCCCCGTCAGCAACAACCGCAACCCGTTGATTGGGGACGACCGCAACGACGAAAACCTGATTGTGCAGCACCTGCACCTCGGCTTTCTGGCCTTCCACAACGCCGTGATTGACGCGCTGAAGGCGAAAGAGCCCGCGCTGCCCAACGCCGAAATCTTCATCAAAGCCCAGCGCGAGGTGCGCCGCCACTACCAGTGGGTGCTGCTCCACGACTTTCTGCGCACCATGTGCGGCTCGCCGACCGTCGACGACGTGCTCAAGCACGGCGTGAAATTCTTTGCCAACCGGCTCAACCCCTTCACGGGCCAGCCGCCCATGCCGGTGGAGTTTTCCGTGGCGTGCTACCGTTTCGGGCACAGCATGATTCGGGACCGGTACAACTTCAACGACAACTTCAAGCCCGACGGGCCCAACCCGGCCCTGAGCAACTTTTCGTTCGCCTTCCGCTTCACCGGGCAGTCGGTGCAGGCGGGCACGCCGGCGGGGGCCGGCACGCCCGCCCACGCGGGCTGGCGCATCAACTGGAACCGGTTTTTCTCCAGCCCCGGGCACGAGGCCCAGAACAAAGCGCGCAAAATTGACACCCGCGTGGCCTTGCACATGGGCAAGCTGCCGGTGGCGGCCGATGCGGCCAATGCCAATTTTATGGCCGTGCTCTCGGCCCGCAACCTGGTGCGGGCCCTGGCCTACGGCGTGCCCACCGGGCAGGCGGTGGCCGGCCTCATGGGCGCCAACCCGCTCACGGTGGTGCAGCTCAAGTCGAACCCGTTTGAGGGCCCCACGCCGCCCACGCCCGAGCAACAGGCCCTGCACCAAGGCACGCTGGACGTGCTGGGGGCCAACAACGACCAACTCTGCAAGAGCACGCCGCTGTGGTACTACATTTTGAAGGAAGCCGAGGTGCTGGCGAAAGGCAACCACCTGGGCCCGGTCGGGGGCCGCATCGTAACGGAAGTATTCGTGCGGCTGCTCCAGGAAAACCCGGACTCCATCCTCAACAACCCCAAGTGGAAACCCTCGTTCGGCCCGGACGCCAGCGGCAACTTCCGCATTTTCGACCTGCTCAAGTTTGCGGGCCGCATCCCGGCCCAGGACCCCCTGTAGGCCCGGCCCAGTGTTCGGTCTTTCTAAATCGTCGGCTTGGTGCTGGCATCAGGCAAAAGGCCGCTCCGTCACGGAGCGGCCTTTTGCTTTGGCCTCGCCCCGCGCCGCGCCCGAACTCACCACTGCCGGCCAGCTACTCGACGGAGGAAGGCGCTTGTCTTTTTCGCAATTCCCAGGCCTGCGAACGCAGCCGGAGCCCTTCAGGAAGGCTGCGCCAGCAGCAGCCGCACCAGCGGCGGGGCCGCGCCGCGGTGCAGCTGCAGGGCCTGGGCGTGCAGCGCGGCTTCGTCGGCGTTGATGCCGCGGCGGCGCTCGGTCTGGTACTCCTCCCACGATTCGTAGGTGTAGTATTCAATGAGTCGTTCCGGCTCGTTGAGGTCGTTGTAGCGGATGGCGGATAGGGCCCCTTCGCGCCGCCGGATGCGCCCAATCCGGGCCATGATGGCGGCAAAGGCGGGCTGGTCGGCCACGGCCACCTGGTAGGTAATGGTTACGGCCAGAGGGCCGGCGCTGGGGGCGAGGGGCAGGATGGTGCTGGGCTCGGCCCAGTGCTGCACGGCGGTGAAGTCCAGGTTTTCGCCCCGGCGCAGGGCGTAGCGGGCGGCCAGCAGCAGGCTCAGGCCCAGGCACACGGCCGCTGCTCCCAGGCCCGCCGTCAGCCCAAACCGCTGGGCCGCGGCGCCCCAGACCAGGCTGCCGAGGGCGGTGGCCCCCTGCGTCACCAGCAGATAAAAGCTGATGCTGCGCGCCAGCACCCAGCGCGGCACGGCCGTTTGCACGGCCACGCTCAGCACGTTGAGCACCAGCAGCCACGCGGCCCCGGCCACCACCATCGCGGCGCCCAGCACCCAGGCGTTGCTGGCAAAAGCGAGGTAGCCCACCACGGCCGTGAACACGCCGGTGAGGATGTTCACGCGGGCATCGACTCGAAACCGCTGGTTGAAGCGCGGCAGCAGCACCGCGCCCAGCACCGCCCCCGCGCCCATGCACGAGAGCAGCAGCGAGTAGGTAGACGCCGGCGCCCGCAGCCGCTGGGCCACCACCACCGGCAGCAGCGCAAACAGCGCGCTGGCCCCGAACAGGAACGCGGCCCCCCGCACCAGAATGACCTGCAGCGGCGGCGAGAACCGGGCGTAGCGGATGCCCCCGCGCATGGCCGACAGCAGCCGCTCGGTGGCCATCTCCACGTTGGGCTGGGGCGCGCGCCGCCACCGGACGATGACCCAGGCAATGGCCAGAAACGAGAGCCCGTTGAGCACGAACGAAGCCCCCACCGAGAAGTAGCTGATGACCAGCCCGCCCAGGGCCGGCCCCACCGCCCGGGCCAGGTTGAAGCTCACGCCGTTGAGCGCGGCCGCGGCCGGCAACTGCGCCGCTGGTACTACTTCCGTCATCACGGCCACCCACACCGGCGTGGTGAGCGCCGCCCCCACGCCCAGCAAAAAGGTGAACCCCAGCAGCAGCCACGGCGTGCCGAAGCCCAGCACCACCAGCGCGCCCAGCCCCAGCGCCACCGCCGCCAGCCAGGCCTGGGTGAACATGAGCAGCCGCCGCCGGTCCACCAGGTCGGCCAGGGCGCCGGCGGGCAGGCTGAGCAAAAAGGCGGGCAGCGTGGCCGCCGTCTGGAGCAAGGCCACCAGCACCGTTGAGGCCGTGAGCTGCGTCATCAGGGCCACGGCGCCCACGTTCTGGACCCAGGTGCCGATGTTCGACACAAACGCGGCCACCCACAGCATCCGAAAAAACTGCTCCCGCAGGGGCGCCCACGTGGACAGCCGCACTTTTGGCGCAGAGGGAGCAGAGGCAATCATGCGGCGGGAAGCGAATGGAGCCCCAAAGATTGAAAAAGGAACGGCAAGGTTGGCGCGGGGGCAAAATATTGTGGGTCCGCCGCCGCAGTTCCGCCAGCAGCCAGGGCCGCCGTGCCCCGTTCGGCGGGCCCGGCCGCGTGGTCAGGCCCCCGGCGTGGGCCGCCACCGGAACGCCTGCCCGTCCAGCGCGCGCATGGTGCACAGCACGCCGTCGAGGTGGTCGCACTCGTGCTGGAGCAGCTCCGCGAGGTCGTCCTGCACCGCCCAGGTGTGCAGCTGCCAGTGCTCGTCGCGGTACTGCACCGTGACAGCCTGGTGCCGGCTGAGGCGCACGAGCAAATTGGGGAAGCTCATGCAGTCGTCCCACAGCTCAAAAGTGGCCTCGCTCAGGTTCGTTAGCTCCGGGTTGATGAGCACCACGGGGCGGTCGATGTTGAGGTACACCAGGCGCTTCATCACCCCAATCTGGGGGGCGGCAATGCCCCGGCCAAACCGGTATTTGGCCCGGATTTCAGTCATCACGCTGTGTAAATCGGCCACCCAGCCCGCCACCAGCGGCAGTTCGGCTTCCAGCACCGGGGCGCAGGTTTCGTACAGGCGCGGGTCGCCGAGCAGCACCAGGTCAGCCAGGGTTTTCATGGGTTTTGTTTGTTTGATAAGTGTCGCGGAAGGGGGAGGAGCTGACCTCAAAAAGCAGCCATGCCCCGCACCCTCTTTTCGCAAACCACTTCGCCAGGAGTATTTCACCACTGAACGAATCATGTCGGCGTGACAAGATGCTTCGCCGCGCCCCGCATGACAGACGACGGGGGACGGTATTGAACGGTGCCTCTGGCCGACGAGGCGTTGCGGTATGAGTCGCAACCAAAACAATGCTATTTTCGGCCGTGCCAACCGTCGCAAATTACGCCGTGACTCTTGCAGCACTCGCTTTCCCATGAAGATAAAAACCTACTCCGCCCTTTTGCTCGCCGCCGCCCTGCTGGCCGCCCGCCCCGCCACCCCGCCCGCACCCGTGGCCGACCTCAAAGCCCAGGCCGTGCAAGACCTGCAGGGCCGCTACGCCGACTACCGCCGGCTGGCCCTGCAAATCTGGGGTTACGCCGAGGTGGGCTACAAGGAAACCAAAAGCTCGGCCCTGCTGCAAAAGACCCTGCGCGACCAGGGCTTCGCGGTGGAAGCCGGCGTGGCGGGCATTCCCACGGCATTCGTGGCCACCTACGGCAGTGGCCAGCCGGTCATCGGTTTGCTGGCCGAGTACGATGCGCTGCCCGGCCTCTCGCAGCAGGCCGTGCCCGAGAAGCGGCCCGTGGCGGGCCAGGACGCGGGCCATGGCTGCGGCCACCACCTGTTCGGCACGGCCAGCGTGGCGGCGGGCATCGAGCTGAAGCAGCTGATGAAGGAAGGCAAGCTCAAGGGCACCGTCAAGGTGTTTGGCACGCCGGCCGAGGAGGGCGGCAGCGGCAAGGTGTACATGGTGCGCGCCGGCCTCTTTACGGGCGTCGACGCGGTGGTGCACTGGCACCCGGGCGACGAAAACCGCGCCATGATGAACAACTACCTGGCGAACTCCTCGGCCAAGTTCCGCTTCCACGGCGTGGCCTCGCACGCGGCCGGCTCGCCCGAGCGCGGCCGCAGCGCCCTCGACGGCGTGGAAGCCCTCGACCACATGGTGAACCTGATGCGCGAGCACGTGCCCCAGGAAACGCGCATCCACTACGTCATCACCGCCGGCGGCCGGGCCCCGAACGTGGTGCCCGACTTCGCTGAGGTGTACTACTACGTGCGCCACCCCAATCGCGCGCAGGTGCAAGACATCTTTGCCCGGGTGGTGAAAGCAGCCGAGGGCGCCGCCCTGGGCACCGGCACCACCATGGACTACGAAATCATTGGCGGCACCCACGACCTGCTGCTCAACGAAACCCTGGCCCGCGCCCTGCAGCGCAACCTGGAGCAGGTGGGCGGCGTGAGCTACTCGCCCGAGGAGCAGGCGTTTGGGCAAAAGCTGCAGGCCAGCCTGGGCTTTGCCGTGCCGCCCGTGGCCACGGCCGCCACCGTGGCGCCCTTCGCCACCCGCGACGGCGGCGGCAGCACCGACGTGGGCGATGTGAGCTACGTGGTGCCGACCGTGGGCCTCGAAGCCGCCACCTGGATACCCGGCACCCCCGCCCACAGCTGGCAGGCGGTGGCCTGCGGCGGCACCGAAGTGGGCACCAAGGGCATGCTGGTGGCCGCCAAAACCATGGCCCTTACCGCCATCGACCTCTTCACCGACCCGGCCCTGCGCACCGCCGCCCAGGCCGAGCTGAAAACCGACGTGGGCACCTACGTCTACAAGCCCCTGCTCGGCGACCGCAAGCCGGCCCTCAATTACCGCGACTGAGCCTTTATCCTTTTCACAAAGTGGCTTGCGGGAACGGGGTAGAGGCGCAATATTTTGCGTCTCCTCGTTGCACGATTGGACCCGCGCCGTTCAGTAGTCGCCGTTCAACGAGGAGACGCAAGTATGCGTCTCTACCCCGTTCCCGCAGTCCACATCGCGACGAGTGCAGCAAGTAGGGTCCTCGGTTGTCATGCTGAGGTACGAAGTATTGTCCCGCTGAGGAACGACGCCAGGCGAGACAGGATGCTTCGCGCGGCTCAACAGGACAACCTGCCTAGCGTAGCCCGTCACGGGCTGCGGCAAAGGACAAAAACGCGGGCTTGCTGTTACACGCCCGTTAATCAACGCCACCTAAACCCCGCGCGCCTACATGACCGACATTGCCATTGCCCAAGCCGCCGCCATTCAGCCCATCCGGCTGGTGGCCGAACGCCTCGCTATCGCCGAAGACGACCTGGAAACCTACGGCAAGTACAAAGCCAAGCTGCCGCTGCACCTCATCGACGCCGCGAAAATGGCCAGTTCCCACCTCATCCTGGTCACGGCCCTGACCCCCACGCCGGCGGGCGAGGGCAAAACCACGGTGTCGGTGGGCCTGAACGACGGGCTCAACCGGCTGGGCAAAAAGGCCATTGCGGTGCTGCGCGAGCCGTCGGTGGGCCCCGTGTTCGGCATCAAGGGGGGGGCCACCGGGGGCGGCCACTCGCAGGTCATCCCCATGGTCGACATCAACCTGCACTTCACCGGCGACTTCAGCGCGGTAGAAAAGGCCAACAACCTGCTGGCCGCCCTCATCGACAACGCCATTCAGCAGCCCCACCACGCGCTGCGTATCGACCCGCGCACCGTGACCTGGAAGCGGGCCATTGACCTGAACGACCGCAGCCTGCGCGAAATCATCGTCGGTCTCGGCGGCAAGGCCAACGGGGTGATGCGCACCGACGGCTTCAACATCACGGCCGCTTCCGAGGTCATGGCCATCCTGTGCCTGGCCACCAGCCTGGCCGACCTGAAAACCAAGCTCGGCAATATCTTCGTCGGCTTCACCTACGACAACGAGCCCGTGTACGCCCGCGACCTCAAGGCCGAGGCCGCCATGACCATCCTGTTGCGCGACGCCCTCAAGCCCAACCTGGTGCAGACCCTGGAGGGCAACCCGGCCCTCATCCACGGCGGGCCTTTCGCGAACATTGCCCAGGGCACCAACACCATTCTGGCCACCCGCATGGGCCTGTCGCTCGGCGACTACGTGGTGACCGAGGCCGGTTTCGGGGCCGATTTGGGCGCCGAGAAGTTCCTCAACCTAAAGTGCGGCTACGGGGGGCTGCGGCCCGCGGCGCTGGTGCTCGTGGCCACCATCCGGGCGCTGCGCCACCACGGCGGCGCCACCGCGGCCGAGCTGAACACGCCTGATTTAGGTAGGGTGACTCAAGGCTTTGCCAACCTCGAAAAGCACATCGAGAACGCCCGCAAATTTGGCCTGAACCCCGTCGTGGCCATCAACCATTTCGTCTCCGATACTGACGATGAAATTGCGCTGGTGCAGGAGCTGTGCGCCAACATTGGTGTGCCGGCCGTGCTGAGCAAGGCCTGGGCCGACGGGGGCGCCGGCGCCACCCAACTGGCCGAAGCCGTGCTCGAAAGCATTGCCGGCGGCACCAACGACTTTCGCCCGCTCTACGACTGGAACCAGCCCGTGAAGGCCAAAATTGACACCATTGCCCGGGAAATCTACGGGGCAGCCGGCGTCGACTACACGCCCCGGGCCGAGGCCGACCTGCGCCGCATCAACCGGCTGGGCCTGGCGGGCCTGCCCATCTGCATGGCCAAAACCCAAAAGTCGTTTTCCGACAACGAGAAGCTCATCGGCCGGCCCACGGGCTTCCGCGTCACGGTGCGGGAGTTCGAGCTGGCCACCGGGGCCGGGTTCCTGATTCCGCTGCTCGGCACCATGATGCGCATGCCGGGCCTGCCCGCCGTGCCCGCTTCCGAGGGCATGGACATCGACGACGACGGGGGGATTACCGGGCTGTCGTAGCCGTCAAATTAGCCAAGCGCCCGTGCGGAGCCGCGGGGCCGGCCGCGCCGGGGTGGCCCGTGTCGTCCCGGCCCCGTCCGGGGCCGGCTCCGGCGAGCGGCACCCACCCCCGTGCAATTCTGGCGGAGAATCGCCGGAAAAATTTCGAGTCTCCACCATTTCCGAATTTTGGCCCGCCCCCCGCCAATTGCCCGGTTGGTAGCCGCCGCGCTGCGGCTGGGGCAAGTGCGTGGGTCCTGACACAAAAAAACCGCCCGGCCAAGGGGCCAGGCGGAGTGGTCACGGACCAAATTTTTGCGCTTAGTGCGAGAATACGGAAGTCGTGGTAACAACCTTGCCGTCGGCCGCGGGCTCCGAGTAGGCGAGGTGCAGCGAGCCCTCGGTTAGTTCCGTGACGGCCATGCGCTGCGTATAATCGGGGTGCGTGACGATAAGCGAATCGGCGGCGGTGTTCAGGCGCCAGGTTCCCGAAACCGGCTGCGCCGGTTGGCCGTCCCACCGGGTTTCGCGCAGCAGCGAATACGTGCCGTTGGCCTGATAAACCGCGCTTTTTACCAGCACGGTGGGCTTGGCTTGCGCAAACTGGTCGGAGGTCGCCATCTGCTTTTCTTTGTCGACCACGCTCACCAGTAGGCCGGTCTGGTGCCAGGCCCCGGCGGCGAGCAAGTCGGGCCGCGCCAGCACCGAAGCCGCGGTTGCGGATTGGGGAGAGCCGTTGATTGACTCCAGTTCTTTTTCACAGGAAGCTAATGTCAGCGCGACCGCGGCCGCACCCAGGAACAGGGGCATTTTTTTCATGCAAACAACTTTTAGGTTTGGTGCAGCACCTGCTTTCAGATGCTAGCGCCGTGAACAATGGCGTGCTTAATGGGCAAGCAGTAAAACGCAATGCAAAACGGCCGCTTTGCATTGCCAGGCCCAACTAAGTCGTCTATTTATTCGTTCAGTTGTTCGCGGAAAAAGACTATTATTAAAATTCAGTGTTCTTAAAATCACATCAGAGACTGCTTCTTAATAGTCTTTAAAATCAGTTTATTACGAATTATTTTTTGATGAAATTAGTGAATGTCGTTATTATTTAATTTTTGAGATATTGTTTTTGTTTTATATCTGATACTAAGTATTAACTGGTGTAAGCAGGCCCGTGAGCCAGCTATTTCCAGGGCCCAAACCTTACCCGTATTTGCTCAAATACGCCAACTGTGTGAGGGCACTTACAGCGGTTCGACAACCTGTGCACGTAATCGTGCGGCTCCCCTCTCTTCGGGAGAGGGGCTAGGGGATGACGTCAGCCCGGCCGCGCCACATACCGAGCCACATACACGGTTCGTGAAGCCGCTGTAAGAAGGCGAAAAGCCACAACATTCCGCAGATGGAACGCTGGGTGCCGCAACCCGATGCTGCAATTACCCGCCAACCAACCGTGCATGCAATTGGGAACGGCGGAAAACCAAAAAACCCCGCCTGCTTGCCGCAAACGGGGTTTTAAAAGTGGAGATGCAGGAACCCACCATCATTTTGCAAAATGCTGAATAATAGAATTTTGAATCGCAATGAAAAAACGAGTTCACCGCCGGGTTCACCGATAAGTTGATATCTTTTACTACTCAAACTTATTGCTTGTTCAACGGAATGGTAGCGACTCAATGTTGAGGGATATTGAGGCGTATGGATGCTTTTGGCGGAGTGGGAGGGATTCTAACCCTCGGTTTTCTCCAGGGTTAAGCGGCGGGCTATTTTACGCTTTATGTCCGGTTTATCTCCGGGTAGTCTCCGCTTCATGATGGTGCTAAGTTAATTGATGAGGAACTGTTCGACGTCCTCGGGGCGGAGCTTGGTGGCCTGGCAGAAATCGGAGACGGTGACGAGGTCGCCGCGGGCTTTGCCGAGGGTGGTGCGGATGCGGCTGAGCAGGGCGCGGGCGTGGCGCTCACTCTTACCGGTAATGTTGCTGACATCTTTGGAGTAGATGCAAATGCGGCGTGGGATGGCTGGCATAATGTGACGGGTTTGGGAAAAGATGACAAGCGGCGGTAGCGATGGGCCCTGGCAGCTTGGAAACGGCGAAAAGTACGGGGAATCTTCGGGAAACCATTTCCCTAAAATCAACATGGCCAGACAGGACAGTATCATCAAACTGAACGGTACCATCGACGGTATCTCGTTCTACAAATCCAAGGACGGACACCTAGCCCGTAAGGCGGGCGGCGTGTCGGCGCAGCGCATTGCGTCGGACCCGGCGTTTGTGCGGACGCGCGAAAACGGCAGCGAATTCGGGCGGGCTGGCTCGGCGGGCAAGGTGCTGCGCACGGCCCTGCGCGGGCTGATGCAAAAGGCATCGGACTCACGGGTGTCGAGCCGGCTCACGGCCGAGATGGTCAGGGTCATCAAGGCCGATGAGACCAGCGACCGGGGCCTGCGCAACGTACTCGACGGAGAGGTCGAGATGCTGCAAGGCTTCGAATTCAACGCCAGCGGGCTGCTCACCGGCACGCTGTTCGCGCCCTACGAGGCGACGATTGACCGGGCGGGCGGGGCGCATGAAGTGGCACTGGCGGCATTCGTACCGGGCTCGGCGGTAGCGGCTCCGGGCGGGGCTACGCACTGCAAAATCATCGCCGCTGCGGCCAGCATCGATTTCGAAGGCAACGCCTGGGACGTGAAGCAGGCCGAAACTGCCTATATGGCGCTGGGGCCACAGGACCAAGCGGCGCAGACCCTGGCCCTGCCGCTGCCGGCGGCCAGTACGCACCCAATTGTGGTAGTGCTGGGCATCGAGTTTGTGCAGCAGGTGAACAGCAAGATGTATGACCTCAAGAATGGGGCGTATAACGCGCTGGCCATTGTGAAAGTGCTGGGCATGTAAGCGCGACAAAGACACATGCCGTTTATGTAAAAGGGCCGGTCGTCATCGTGACGGCCGGCCCTTTTATTCTTAACTGCTGAAGTGCCAGATTCCGGTGTCTGATTTCACGGATTTAAGCCTGCAGCTTGTACGTAATTACATTCTCCCGGATTAAATAAGCCTTTGACAAACCGGCATCTACCATTGTATCTAGAAGCCAGACGAAATCCTGTAGCAACAAACGTCGGTCTTTGATGCGGGCCATGTGTCGATGGTAGAGCCTTTCTACAAACTGAATAGCATTAGGGTACATTAATGCATCATGTTGGGTGGGCTCGACTTTAAGAATAGCAACGACCCACGTCAGTGCTTCGGGTAGCAACGTTTGGTCACCAATGGTGGCTAGCACGTTGATAGCTGATGACAGCTTAACAGGGCTAAAATATCTGACAGAACGT
Organism: Hymenobacter sp.; assembly: GCF_031398885.1. Classification (GTDB taxonomy): domain Bacteria; phylum Bacteroidota; class Bacteroidia; order Cytophagales; family Hymenobacteraceae; genus Hymenobacter. The sequence continues at coordinate 1,840 of NZ_JANNOD010000075.1, read as the reverse complement.
TGGTAAAAATCAGCGGCAGAATTTAGCGGCATCCATGAGGTTGCTTCTTGTGACCAAGACACATCCAACAGCAGGTATTTAGCAAAATATTTTGAGTTCAGCGCTTGGAGCCGTTCCAATAGATAATTCCACAATGACCAGAAAGTAGTTACAGCCGAATCATTCAGGTCTGTACTAACATTGCCTAACAGATTTTTCAAGTTGATAATAGTCCATTCCAGCGTATTACTGACCAACTTTAAATCGTCGCGTTCCCCAGTATAGCGGGAAGGCTCGCAGGTTACTGCAGCGGTAATCATGATATCCAGAATCCTTGAGCTGACGGCAAACGTGTTTTGAACCAGGGAATGTGAAAAATACTGCCACACTCGCATGGAATTTTCAAAAGCCATTTTCCTCTCCCGCTGGGTACGCCTGGAGCGACTGTAGCCGGAATCCTCTTCCAGCTGAGCGTCGAGCATCACCAGCTGACATAGCTGATGCATGAAATGTATTTGGGTCTCGTCGTTGGTGTTGTATGGAATAATTACCAATGCTTTGGGCAACACCCAGGTACTGCTAGTAGCAAAACTGATGGAGGCGGGCAATACTTCAATCCCATTGGGGTCACGCACTAATGTGAGGAGAAAGCTATTCTCCGCCGCTTGGAATTGTCCGCTTCCCTAGATAGTGAGCCAGTTGTGAGTAGAGAAAAGCGTATTTTTCACTACCTGACAACTGAGACATGAAAAAGGGACGATTCAGCGAAGCCCAAATTGTGGCCATTCTGCAACAGCAAGCCAGCGGGCAAACCGTCGCCCAGATTGTGCGCGGGCACGGCTTAAGCGAGGCGACGTTTTATGCCTGGAAAAGCAAGTACGCCGGGGCCAGTGCAGCCGAGCTGACCCGGCTCAAGCACCTGGAAGACGAGAATAAACGCCTCAAGCAGATGTTTGCGGACTTAAGCTTGGAAAACCAGGCTATCAAGGAGATACTGCGAAAAAAGTAGCCAGCCCTGCGGCGCGGCGCCAGGCAGCGCAGGGCTTAGTAAATAAAGGCTGGAGTCAGCGGCGCGCGTGTGCCCTGGTCGGGCTCGCGCGCGGCAGCTACCACCCGGTCGTGCGGGGGCGCAACGACGAGCCGGTGCAGCAGGCGCTGCGGGCCTTAACGGGGCGGCACCCGGGCTGGGGATTCTGGAAGCTACACCACCGCTTGCGCAAAAACGGCTTGGTAATCAATCATAAGCGCACCTTACGCATTTATCGCTCGCTGGCCCTGAACCTGCCTCGGCGCCTGAAAAAGCGCGTACCTGCCCGTGTCAAGCAGCCCTTAGTAGTGCCCGTGGCGGCCAACCTGTGCTGGTCACTCGACTTTACGAGCGACGTGCTGACGGATGGGCGCCGGTTTCGCACCCTGAACGTGCTCGACGATTACAACCGTCAGTTGCTGGGCGTGGAAATCGATTTCTCCTTACCCGCCAGCCGCGTGGTGCAGACCCTGACGCGCTTAGTCGAGTGCTATGGCTGCCCCACGCAGTTGCGCACCGACAACGGACCCGAATTTATCAGCGCCCATCTGAGCGAGTGGTGTGAGAAGCAGGGCATTACGCTGCAGTGGATTCAGCCGGGCAAGCCGACCCAAAACGCTTATATCGAACGCTTCAACGGCTCGTTTCGCCGCGAACTGCTCGACGCCCACCTGTTTCGCTCGCTGGCCCACGCGCGCCAGCTGGTGGACGAGTGGATGCTCGACTACAACACCCAACGGCCGCACCAAGCCTTGAATTTTATGACCCCACTCGAATTTAAACAAGCGGCTTAACCTCTGCTAACTACTGGCTTACCGAATGGGGAAGCGGACA
>NZ_JANNOD010000072.1:0-8591 GCF_031398885.1 Hymenobacter sp. | reverse complement strand
CCCTCTCCCCCCCCCCCCCCCCCCCCCTCCCCCGGGGCGTGGGGCACCCTCACGATTCTGCCCCGCGCTGGCCGGGTGCCCCCCCGCCGGGGGCGGGGGGGCCGGGGGGTGAGGTTTCGTCGGGGGTATCGGCTTCCCCCTCCAGCAGCCGTTCCAGCGTCGGGTTCACATACGCCGCCAGGTACCGCAGGTACCGCCGCGTGATGAAGCCACGCTCCGGGTGCTGGGGCAGCCAGCCGGCGCCGCGGTGCAGCAGCTTTTCGGCCTCGTTTTCGCCGATGTAGTAGTGCTTGTCGTTGTCGAGCACCGGAAGCAGGACGTAGAGGTGGGTGAGCACGTCTTGCAGGCGCAGGCCCGCGTGGCGCAGGTGCAGGGTGTAGTAGAAGCTGTCGCCCCACTCCGGCACGGTGGGGTCGAGCAGCGTGGTTTCAATCTTTACCTCGTAGCCCAGCGGCTCGAAGAGGCGGCGGGGCCAGTCGGGGCCGGGCGCCGAGACGACGGCCACTTTCACGGCCAGCGGCAGGGCCTGGGCGGGCAGGTTTGGGCGGTCTTTGCAGGTGCCATTCATAGCCGTGCCGAAGGCTTTGCTCAGCGCCGCGCTCAGGAAGGACGAGGCCACGTAGGGCCGGTCGTTCACGTATTGTTCCAGGGCGAAGCCTTCGCCGGGAGCCCCGCCCCGACCGCGCACCGGGCCAATGGGGTCGAGGTCGAGCAGCAGGGCCGCCGTGCACCGTTCCGCCGTGGCTTCGGGGTAGAAGACGTGGGCCAGGCCGCCGGCCACCACCACGCTTTGGAGGCGGGCGGGGTTTTTGTGGAGCAGGTAGCCCAGGTCGGTGGCGGGTTGGTGGGTGGTAGAGATGGTCAGAAGCATCGATTCAGAGCAGATGAGGAACCTAAAGCTACGCCGCAATGGCAGCGCTGGCCGGAGCCGGGTTTGTCTCCAACGGTTCATGCCGGCCGAGAGAGCGTTGATAGAACTCCCACGTTTTTTATGTTACGTCTCTACCCGTCCTGTAGAGAACCTGCTTTTTTCTGAGATTCCCTACTTGCAACGGTGTGCTCACAGCGGTTCTCAGGTTGGCGCACGGGCTGCCCTGATTAGCCCGTTGAATACTCAAAAAAGACCTTTGTGCACTACATGAGTGAGCTTCAAATTCCAAGGCGGCCTTCATTTTTTGTGATGACTCCGCGAATTCTGTGGAGTCAGCAGTTTTTTTCTTCCCGACTCCACGGCGTTTGTCTGTCCTGCTGAGCCTGCGAAGCATCCTCCCACGTTTGCCCGAATCGGTGGGACGTGCCGGGGTGCTGCGCGCCAGCCCTGCAGTCAAACGTTTCCGAAACCACGGTGTGTGCTACAGCCGCGCGACGTTCTCAGCCGTGTGCTCCTGGGCCATTGGCGCGCCGCCCAGAAACTCCTGGTACCAGCGGCCCGAGTCCTTCACGGTGCGTTCCTGGGTGTTGTAGTCGATGTGAATCAGGCCAAATCGCGGGCCGTAGCCTTCGGCCCATTCGAAATTATCGGTCAGGCTCCAGGCGAAGTAGCCGCCCACGTCCACGCCCTCGCGCTGGGCCCGCAGCACCTGGCCGACGGCCGCTTGCAGGTAGGCGCGGCGGGCAGGGTCGACCACGCGGGTGCCCTGGCGCTCGTCGGGGAAGGCCGAGCCGCTTTCCGTAATCATGAGCTGCGGGGCGTTAGGGTAGGCCGCGTACTGCTTCAGCATGTGGTACAACGACTCCGGGTACACTTCCCAGCCCATGTCGGAGTAAGGCACGCTGCGCTGCTTGGCCGGCACCAGCGAAGCCCACTGCAACGGCAGCCAGGGCGAGAAGCGCACCACCTCGCGGGTGTAGTTTTGAATGCCCCAGAAGTCAAACTTAAACGCCATGCGCTGGTCGTCGCCGGGCTTTTGGTAGCGGTCCAGCAGCCAGCCCAGGGCGGGCAGCTCGGCCACCGGGTAGCCCTGCCCGAGGACGGGCTCCACGAACAAGCGGTTCAGCAGGGCGTCGGCGCGGCGGGTGGCGGCTTCGTCATAAGCGTTGCCGGGCCGCTGCGGGGTGAGGTACGAGCAAGAAAACGTGGTGCCGATGCGGGCCGTGGCGGGCAACTGCGCGCGCAGCACCCGGCCGCCCTCGGCCTGGGCCAGCGTGGCGTGGTGCGCCGCCGCAAGAAAAGCTCCCAGGTGCCGCCGGCCGGGCGCGTGCACGCCCAGCAGGTGCCCGGCGCCCACAAACACCATGGGCTCGTTCAGCACCAGCCAGTGCTGCACCCGGTCGCCCAGGCGGCGGGCCATCACCTGGGCATACTCCGCGAACCAGTTCACGACGTTGCGGTTGGTCCAGCCGCCGCGGGCCTGCAGGGCGCTGGGCAGGTCCCAGTGGTAGAGCGTGAGCCAGGGGCGCAGGTCGCGCTCCAGGCAGGCGTCCACCAGCCGGTCGTAAAAGTCCAGGCCGCGGCGGTTCACGGCGCCGGTGCCCTCGGGCAGCACCCGCGGCCAGGCGGCCGAAAAGCGGAAATCGGAAAGCCCCAGGCCGTGCGCCAGGTCCAGGTCTTCCTCGTAGCGGTTGTAAAAATCGGCCCCCACCCGGGCGTGCTCGTTGCGCCGAATCACGCCCTTGCGGCGGGTAAAATCGTCCCAGATGCTCGGGCCCTTGCCCTGGTGCTGCCAGGCGCCCTCGGTTTGGTAGGCGGCAGCCGAAGCACCCCAGTGAAAATCGGCGCCGAAGTCGGCGCGGGAAAACGGCGTGGGCGCCGAGGCTGGGAAAAAGGCCGGCGGCAGGGGCTCGTCGTAGCGGGGTGGAAGGTGAATCATGCGCGGGGCGCGGGGGGGGGCAAGAATGAAGAGAAGCGGGCGGCGGGCAGGGAAAATCATGCGAAGCAAGCCTGTCGCCGGGGTATTGTGCGGCGGCAAAAAACCGCTGCATAACTACTAAATAAGGCGGCTTACGGACCCGCAAGCCGCTGTTGGACGGAGAATAACCAATAACTACCGGCTTCGGGTTGTGAATTAAGAGGTCAGGGCCTGGGGCTTTTTTTGCGGCTGCAACTGCTCCCGCAGCAACTGGTCAATCACGCCGGCCGTCTGGTCGGGGTAGTCCACGGGAATGGTGTGGTCCTGCTGGAGCCACTGGTCCACCAAGTCCAGGTTCTTGTCCTTGAAGCTTTTGATGACGGGCACGCCCATTTTTTCCAAAGCCGCCGCGTTGCACTGCTGCTCGTACTGCTGCTTCATGGGCATCACCAGCAGCTTTTTGCCCAGAAACAGCGCCTCGGCGGGGGTTTCGAAGCCCGCCCCGCACAGCACGCCGGCCGCGCGGGCCAGGCTGTCGAGAAAGGCCGCGCCGCTCACCGGCCACACCCGCACGTTGCCGTATTCGGCGGGCGCGCTGCTGTGCTTGCTGAACACCTCCCAGCGCGTGGTGCGGCTCAGATACTGCAGGCGCTCCACCAGTATTTCCTCCTCGTAAGCCGGCAGGTACACCGTGTAGTGCCCCTCGTTGGCAGGGTTCAGCTCGCGCACCTGCTGGCGGATGACGGGCGTGGAAATCTCGGGCGCGTACGGCTGGAAATGAAAGCCGTACTGCGCCGTGCTGGGTGCGTAGTGCTTGAGCACGGCCCGGCCGGCCGGGTCTTCCTTGGCGGGCCGCGGGGAGGCGGCGTTCAGCACCGCGCTCTGGTGGCTGAGGGCCACGCAGGGCACTTCGCGCAGCTTGCAGGCCCAGCTGCTCACCGGCTCGAAGTCGCTAATCACCAGGTCGTAGCTTTCCACGGGCAGGTGGCGCACCTCATGCAGAAACTTGGCCGAGTTGAACTGCCAGAACGTTTTGACGAAGTTGATGCCGCCCTTTTTACCAAACAGAAACCCCATGCCCTGGGCCCGGTACTTGACGTCAAAGGGCAGCGGCAGGTCGGCGGGCGGGCCGCTCACCAGCAGGTCGAGCTGGCTGCAGCGCGCCCGGAGGAGCGGGACCACGTCGAGGGCCCGGCTAAGGTGGCCGTTGCCGGTGCCTTGAATGGCGTAGAGGATGCGGGGCATGAGTGGAGTCGGCAGTTAGCAAAGGGTGGTGAGGAGCCGCTAATCAACGGCCGGGGGTGGGTTAACAGCGCGTTACCCGCCCAACACCAATTGTGGTTGTTTGACTACCAAGCAAGCCATCCCACCAATTATTTTATTTGATTTTAAATTCTGCCAGCAGGCCCTCCAGCAATTGGGCGGGGTTTGAGTCGGCCAATTCCTCCGCCGCTTCGCGGGCTTCGGCCTCGGGGGTTCGCTGCATCAGCGGGTCGTCGTTGTAATAATACAACTGCCAGCCGGCTTCGGCGGTGTATTCCAGGGCCGTCAGGTTCTCGACCCAGTCGCCGGAGTTCAGGTAAATGACGTCGCCCTTTTCGGTGGTCAGCGTTTTGATTTCGGGCTGGTGAATGTGCCCGCAGGCCACGTAGCGGTAGCCTTCGTCGGCGGCGATGGCGGCGGCCGTTTCCTCGAAGTTGCTCACGGCGGCCACGGCGGTCTTCACCCGCTCCTTCACCAGCTTGGACAGCGCCACCCGCGGCCGGCCCAGCTTTTCCAGCCCGTAGTTCACGAACCGGTTAATTAGAATCAGCAAATCGTAGCCGTGGCCGCCCAGCTTGGCCAGCCAGCGCGAGTGCCGCATGGTCACGTCGAACACGTCGCCGTGAAAAAGCCAAGTGCGGCCGTGGGGCAGGTCGAGCACGAGCTTGTTGTCGAGCCGAAACTGACCCAGCTTGAGGCCGGCGAACTTGCGCAGCAGCTCGTCGTGGTTGCCGGTGAGGTAGTGGATTTTGGTGCCCTTGGCGACCAATCCCGTTAGGTAGCGCACCACCCGCATGTGGGCCGGCGGCCAGTAGTTCTTGCTGAACTGCCAGATGTCGACGATGTCGCCGTTCAGCACCAGCACCTGCGGGCGGATGCTCTTGAGGTAGCGCAGCAGCTCCTTGGCGTGACAGCCGTAGGTGCCCAAATGCACGTCGCTGATGACAACTACCGGCACCCGGCGTTTGCGGGGAGCCTTGGGCTTGGCGGCCGCCGGTTTATTCGGTTTTGGTGGGTCGGGCAATGCGGAAGGGACAATGTTCATGCGGCGGCGGAGTGCGCAAACCGCCCCCCGCGGGCAGGTCCGGCCGAGCGGCGCGGCCGAATAGCGGGCCCGGTGCGGCGCAAAGCGCCATTTTCGCCTCCGCCCCCAAACGCCGAGCGCAGGCTGACCAGCGTGTGCAGCCCGAACGCGACCCACAGCGCCAGTTGGAACAATTCGTACACGAGCCAACGCCCCAGGCGGCGCAGTCCCGAAAACAAGGCGGGGAAATACATGGCAGGCTGAATAATAAAATGCGAAAATCCTGCTCTCAAAGTTCGGATTCAGCTGTGAAGCCTTGGTTAAGGACGGGTTATCCTTAGGTCAAGCCTGGGGCCAGCCATGCGAAATATCCAAATTTCATCAGTGGTCTAATTGGGTTTCGGACCGCACGCAGTTTCTTTGTTGGCCCGATTATTCGTGGGCTTGCGTCAACTCATTCCGGTTTATTTATTTCTCATTTTCCTATGCTCACTTCGTCTCATTCACTGCGCCGTTTTCTTTCCATTGTCCTACTAAGCCTGTGCGCGGCCGGCACCGCCCTGGCCCAACCCACCGGCAAGGCCGCCAAAGGCCGCAAGCGCTACACCTTCGCCCAAAAAGACGGCGTGTCGCCCTACGTCCAGAACGTGACCAAGAACACCGATGAAGAACAGGACGTCGACGGCTCGTTCACCCGCCTCGGCTACCGCTCCTACGCCGACATGCTCACCGAAATCGAGGCCCTGAAAAAACTGCACGACTGGGCCGATACCACCTACCAGCGCCGCGTGGCCGCCATTCCGCCCGGCGGCGCGCTGCTGGTCACCATCCACCGCCAGGGCCCCAAAAACGCCGAACTGTCCAACCTCACCCTCACCGTCACCGGCCCGGACGGCAAGGAAGTATTTGCCCAAACCCTGGCCCCGGGCAACGGCCGCTTCTTCGGCCGCGACCTCTACCAGGCCCAGCGCACCATCCCCTTCCCCAAAATGGAGCCCCAGGAACTGAACGTGAGCATCCGCGACGCCAAGCTGTACCAGACGTTTGATTACATCCTCACGCTGCCGGCGGCGCAGTAAGTTGCTGGCCCCAACTAGCCACAATTACTAAAAAATGCAGAATAATAAGCTAATTTTATTAGTATTTGTAAAGTCTTTGGCTATTATCTTTGGTATATCGCACGGTTGTCTCCCGCCAACGCGTCGCCCGTAAAAAGGCGAAGCCCCGGCTGCGCTAACAACCGAGGCTTCAAGAAGTGGGTGGAACGTACACCCTTACTTCTTAGCAAGATGAAACGGGAACGTGCGAAACAACTACTGCAAGGCTGGTGGAAACCAATTTTGCTGGGGTTTGCGAGCGGAGTAGCCAAAGACTTAATCTTTTTGCTGCTCTCGCACTACCTCAAGTAGTGGGTAAGGGGTTGGGCCGTGCGCCCGGCCCCTTATTTTTTGCACTCTTTACTTGTACTTACACAAATGTAGACAAGCTTTTCTGTAGTTCAACGCGGGGCCGAAGTTATGGTTTTTACCATCAATTCCTTTGCGGAAAGCAAGGTGCAACTTCTTCTTATTCAACTGCTCGCCATTGCTGGCGGTTGAAGCAACATAAGGCGCAAAGTTGCCCTTGCTTTCAGCGTGTTGGCTCAGGGGCTAATTGCGGGGTTCGGCCGTCCGGTCTCCTACCACCCGGCTCCGGCCGAACTGCGCCAGAAAGCGCCCTACCACTCTGCCTGGAGCGCATCAATTGTACGCCCACGGGCGAATAGATGCTCGGCCAACTTCAACTTCTTGTTTGATTGTTGTGGCAACAACTAAGCGGACGGTTATACTGTAGAGTAACCCTGACTATCTGCGTCTACTTGTTGAGTGAATTTTATTGCCTTGCAACCAATTTGACTTATCCCTGCAACCTTGCCCATTGTACCGCAATCACCGTCTTCGCATCCCGGAGCGGCTCGGCTATTAGGGCGTCCCAGCTCAACTCTACCATCTCAATGCGTTCGTTTTCCTCGACCAGTCCGCCGCCCGCGCCGGTTTTGTGGCTTACTTCGGCGTAGTACACGGTGATGCTTTCCGAGCTGGTGCCCGGCGAGGGCCACATCTGCACGATTTCTTCTAGCCGGTCCACCTCGTAGCCCAGCTCCTCGTGAATCTCGCGGCGCACGGCCGTTTCGGGGGCTTCGTCGCCGTCTATCATGCCGGCGGCAATTTCCAGGATTTCTGCTTCCGGGCCGATGCGGAACTGGCGGGTGAGCACATATACCTGCCGGGCGGTGTCGTAAACGAGGGCGGCCACGGCCTTGCCGGGCGCGAATTGCTCGCGCTTGAGCTGGGTGTCGCCGTCCTGCACGATGAGCTGGTTGACTTTATAATGGCCGTCGAACACGCGGCGGCGTTGCACTATCTGCATAACGGAGGGGTTGTGGTGTATCTTTGTGAAACCAGGGCCGCCGTCGGAGCAGCCCGCCGCCCGGCTTGTGCCGGGCAAAGCCCCGCGCCTCGGCTGCCTCCGCAAGTAAGCGCACCTCACCCCAACTTCTCTTCATTCAGGGAACACAACGGCCTCCGACGAGCCGTTAGCCCCGCCCATGCTTGGCACAAGCCAGTGTGGCCATGCCGGCCTGTGCGAATGCATTGGGCCCGACCCATTCTTGCGCGAACCTTTGTTCGTCAGCATCCTACCTACATAATCAGTACCAAAACCACACATGATATTTGACGATTTAAACCTGATTGACCCCATCCTCAAAGCCCTCAAAGAGGAAGGCTACACCACCCCCACCCCCATCCAGGAGCAAGCCATCCCGCACGTGCTCGAAGGCAAAGACCTCCTCGGCGTGGCCCAGACCGGCACCGGCAAAACGGCCGCCTTCACGGTGCCCATCCTGCAGGTGCTGCATCGCACGGCCCAGGTGTCGAACCACGCCCCGCGCGCCATTCGCTGCCTCGTGCTCACGCCCACCCGCGAGCTGGCCATCCAAATCAATGAAAGCTTCGGTGCCTACGGCCGCCACCTGAGCCAGATTCGCCACACCGTTATTTTCGGCGGCGTGAGCCAGGGCTCGCAGGTTGCGCAGCTCAAGCGCGGCGTGGAGGTGCTCATTGCCACCCCCGGCCGCCTGCTCGACCTCATGAACCAGGGCTTCGTGGACCTGCGCCAGGTCGAAGTATTCGTGCTCGACGAAGCCGACCGCATGCTCGACATGGGCTTCATCAACGACATCAAGCGCATCCTGCCCAAGCTGCCCACCAAGCGCCAGACCCTGTTTTTCTCGGCCACCATGCCCGGACAGATTCAGGAGTTGGCCGGTACCATCCTGCGCCCCAACCCGGTGCGCGTGGCCGTTACGCCCGTCAGCAGCACCGCCGATACGGTAACGCAATCGGTGTTCCTCGTTGAAAACAATGACAAGCCCGCCTTGCTCCGCCACATTTTGGAGGACAAAAACATCAAGCGCGTACTCGTTTTTACCCGCACCAAGCACGGAGCCGACAAAGTAGTAAAAGCCCTGGCGG
>NZ_JANNOD010000039.1:0-39165 GCF_031398885.1 Hymenobacter sp. | reverse complement strand
CGGCACGAGGTCGGTGGGCAGGTAGCCGTCGAGCACGGCCAAGCCCAGGGCCACGCAGTGCTTGCAGATGCCGTCGAAATCGTAGGGGCAGTTGCAGGTGAATTCCGGCCCGGCTCCGGCCAGGCGCAGGCCCACGCGGTAGGCGCGGCTGCCCCGCACGGTGGCCAGAAAGGTGTCGCCCTCGCGGCGCAGCTTGCTCAGGTTGCCTTCGTCGTAGTAATCTTCGCCGCGCGCGAAGCTGTTGGCGTTGGCAAGGCGGCGCAGGGTCTGGCGGGTGAACATGGGCGGGGTGAGCAGCGAGCGGCAGGGAGTACGAAAATAAGAGCGAGGTAAAAAATGTCCGGCGCTGAACTCCCGCGCTCATTCCACCAGCACCCCGTTCCCCTTCAGCACCGCCGCCAGAAACAGCACCTGGCCCGGCAGCGCCGCCTGCCAGTATTCCCAGGTGTGGGCGCCGGGGCGCTCGGTGTACTCGTGCGGGGTACGGTTGTAGAGCAGGCGGCGGTGCACCTCGCGGTTGATGTCGAGTAGGCCGTCGTCCACGCCGCAGTCGAGGATGAGGGGCCGGCCGGTGCGCTGGAGCTGGTCCACGAGGTTGATGACGGAATTGGTGGCGAAGCGCTCGGGGTTAGCGGTTTCGGCGCCGAGGATGGGGGCCCACAGCTCGGCCCGCTGGGCGGCTTCGGTGGGGGATAGCCTGCGGTTGAAGCTCATCAAATCCAGGGCGCCGCTCATGCTGCCGGCGGCAGCGTACAGGTCGGGGTGGCGGGCGGTGAGGTAGAGGGCGCCGTGCCCGCCCATCGAGAGGCCGGCGATGACGCGGGCCCGGCCCTCGGGCACGGTGCGGTAGGTCTGGTCGATTTTGGGGAGGACTTCCTTGGTCAGGTAGGTTTCGAACTGGCTGGCCGGGCTGATGGGGCTGTCGAGGTAGAAGCTGAACGTTTCGCCCTCGGGCAGCACGACGATGAGGTTGTGCTGGTCGGCCAGGCGGTGGACCAACTGCTTGTCAGCCGGGTTTTTCAGCCAGTCGGCAAAATGCCCAAAGGCCCCGTGCAGCAGGTAAAGCACGGGGTAGCGGGCCTTCTTGTTTTTGGCGTAAGAGGCGGGCAAAACCACGGCGGCGCGGTAGGTTTTCTTCATGGCCGCGCTGGCAATGGCCAGGGTATCGACTTTGGCGGCGGTGGCTGAGACGGCGGATGTGAGCAGCAGGACGAGGAGTAGAAAACGAAAGCAGGCCATTGAAAAAAAGGAGTTAAGCGAAGCCGAACGGGAAGGAAAACAAAGTAAGAGCGAAAGTCAGAGAAGCCGCAACCAGCAACCAGCGCCGCCCAAACCCGAGCGGCCGCGTGCGGGACCCGCCAACGGCAACTGACGCCGGCCGACGAACGGACGTCGCCGCAGAGCAATTGGGTTTTTCCTGGCGTAATTTGAGCCTTGGCCCAAGAATGACCCATGAAATACTTTTTACTGGCGTTAGCGTTTTGCTCGGGTGCCCATTTTGGGCAGGCAGCCCAGCTTACTTTCCGCGTCGACATGCGCCAGCAAACCGTGGCGCCCGGCGGCGTGCACGTGGCCGGCACTTTCCAGGCCGCCGCCGGCTACGCGGGCAACTGGGACCCGGCCACCACAGCCCTGACCGACGCCGACAACGACCGGGTGTACGAGCTGACCGTGACGGTGCCGGCGGGGGAGTACCTCTACAAATTCGTGAACGGCAGCAGCTGGCCCGGCGCGGAGCTGGTGCCCCCGGGCTGCGGCCTGGCCGACGGGGGCGGCAACGTGAACCGGCAAGCCATCCTGGGCGCGACGAACCTGCGCTTGCCCATCGTGGCCTTCGGCGACTGCGCCCCGCAGCTGCGCTTCGCCGTGGACATGACCGGGCAGACGGTGGCCGCGGCCGGCGTGCACGTGGTGGGCAATTTCCAGGCGCTGGCCGGCTACGGCAGCAACGGGGACGCCACTGCCATTCCGCTCCGCGATGCCGACAGTGACGGAACCTACGAAGTGCAGATTGCGCTGCCGGCCCCCGGCCGGTTTCAGTACCGCTTCGTGAACGGCAATACCTTGGCGGGGGCCGAAGTAGTGCCCGCCGCCTGCGGCAGCGACGACGGCACCGGCACCCTGGCCCGCACCATTGACGCCACGGTGGCTCCGACGACGGCCCCGGCCGCGTGCTTCGGTAGCTGCGCCGCCTGCAGCGGCGCGCCCTCCGCCGTTTATCCCACCTATTGGTGGAACGACGCGGTATTTTACGAGGTGTTCGTGCGCAGCTTCTACGACGCCAACGGCGACGGCAAGGGTGACTTTGCCGGCCTCACCCAAAAGCTGGACTACCTCAACGATGGCAACCCCGCCACCACCACCGACCTCGGCGTTACCGGCCTCTGGCTGATGCCCATGATGGAATCGCCGAGCTACCACGGCTACGACGTGACCAACTACAAAGCCACCGAGCCCGACTACGGCAGCATGGCCGAGTTTGAGGCGTTCCTGGCGGCGGCGCACGCCCGGGGCATCAAGGTCATCATTGACCTGGTGCTGAACCACTCGTCCGTCCAGCACCCCTGGTTCACGCAGGCGGCCAGCAGCGCCACCAGTCCGTACCGCGACTGGTACCGCTGGACCAGTCCGCGGCCGAGCTACCTGGGCCCCTGGGGCCAGACCGTGTGGCACCCGCGCAACGGCAGCAACTACTACGGCATTTTCTGGGAGGGCATGCCCGACCTCAACTGGCGCAACCCCCAAGTCAAGGCCGCCCTGTGGGACGCCAGCCGCTTCTGGTTGCAAAAGGGCGTGGACGGCTACCGCCTCGACGCCGTGAAGTACCTGGTGGAAGACAACACCGTGCTGAAAGACACGCCCGAAACCCTGGGCCTGCTGGAAGAATTTCACGACTCGGTGCGGGCCGTGAACCCGGCGGCCTTCACGGTGGGGGAGGCCTGGTCGGACACCCGCGCCGTGGTGCCCTACGTCCAGAACGAGCGGCTCGATGTGTGCTTCGAGTTTGACCTGGGCACCGCCATCATCGACGCCCTGAGCCAGGGGAACCCCGCGGCCCTGCGCAGCCAGCTGACCTTGGTCAACAACCTGTATCCCAAGCTGCAGTACGCTACCTTTCTCACCAACCACGACCAGAACCGGGTGCTCGACGGGCTGGGCGGCAACCTGGCCCGTATGAAGCAGGCCGCCGCCCTCTACCTCACCATGCCAGGCGTACCTTTCCTCTACTACGGCGAGGAAGTGGGCATGTCCGGCACCGGGCCCGACGAAGACAAGCGCCGCCCGATGCAGTGGACCGCCGGGCCCCAGGCCGGATTCAGCACCGGCACGCCCTGGCGCGCCCCGAACGCCAACTCCGCGCAGTTCAACGTGGCCACCATGCAGGCCGACCCGGCTTCGCTGCTGAACCATTACAAGCGGCTAATCGGGCTGCGCACCGCGCACGCGGCCCTCCGCCAAGGCTACTACCTGCCCGCCACCAGCCCCGCCACCGCCTTGCTGGCCTACGCCCGGGTCCACGGACCGGAAGCGGTGGTGATAATGGCCAACCTCGGAAATGCCGCCGTCAGCAGCCCCGCCGCGTCGCTGGCCGTTTCGACTTTGCCGGCCGGCACCTACCAGGCCACCGACTTGTACAGCGGCCAGCTTGCGGGCACCGCCGTGCTAAACGCGCAAGGCGGCTTCAGCGATTGGGTGCCGACCCTGCCCGCCCTGGGCGCCAACCAGACCTGGGTGCTGCGCCTGGCCCCGGCCCAGGTAACCGCCACGACCACCGCCGCGCCCGCGTTTGAACTTGCCCTGTATCCGAACCCAGCAATGGGGAAGGTTCGCCTAGCCTTGGCGCAGTCGCCCGCCCTCCAAAGCCAACTGCGCGCCTACGACCTCACCGGGCGGCTGGTGCACACCGCCGCTTTCGCCGGCAGCAGCCACGTCCTGGACACCAGCGGCTGGGCTCCAGGCACCTACTTTGTGCGGGTGCAATCGGGCGCCGCCGTGGTGACGCAGCGGCTGGTGGTGGCGCGCTAAGGGCACGGAATAGTTGAGCAAAAAAGAACGTCATGCTCATCTGGCGTCCGCGCAGCCGAAGCATCTCGCGTGGGGTAGTAATCTCTTTGTTCAATGACGGGATTACTGCCCCGAGCGAGATGCTTCGGCAAGCTCAGCATGACGTTCTGAAGGCAAACCCGTCGTGCTGTCTGACCTCGCCTCGCCCCTCACTACCGCATAAACACCGGCCGAATCAGGTTCTCGAATGTGAAAATCTCGTCCCACTTTTCCTGAGTGAGCAGGCCGCGCTCGGTCACGGCGATGTCGTGCACCGTCTTGCCGGTGCGCAGGGCTTCCTTGGCAATGTCGGCCGAGGCCTCGTAGCCGATGACGGGGTTGAGCTGCGTGACGATGCCGATGCTGTTGCGCACGAGGCTTTCGGCGTGCTTCTTGTTGGCCGTGATGCCGACCACGCATTTCTCGCGCAGGGTGCGGCAGGCGTTAGTCATGTAAGAAATGCTGGTGAACAGGGCGAAGCTGATGACCGGCTCCATCACGTTGAGCTGCAGCTGGCCGGCCTCGGCGGCCATGGTCACGGTGAGGTCGGCGCCGATGACGTAGAAGGCCGTCTGGTTCACTACTTCGGGCACCACCGGGTTCACCTTGCCGGGCATGATGCTGGAGCCGGGCTGCAGCGGCGGCAGGTTGATTTCGTTGATGCCGCAGCGCGGGCCGGAGGAGAGCAGCCGCAGGTCGTTGCAGATTTTGGAGAGCTTCACCGCCGTGCGCTTCAGTACGCCCGAGAGCTGCACGTAGGCGCCCGTGTCGTAGGTGGCCTCGAACAAGTCGCCGGCCAGGGTCAGGTTTAGGCCGGTGATGGCGCGCAGATGCTCGGTTACCAGCTCGGGGTAGCCATCGGGCGCGTTCACGCGGGTGCCGATGGCGGTGGCGCCCATGTTGATTTCGTCGATGAGCCGGCGCGAGTCGTCGATGCGCAGCAGCTCCTCGCGCAAGTTGGTGGCGAAGGCCCGGAACTCGTCGCCCATGCCCATCGGCACGGCGTCCTGGAGCTGGGTGCGGCCCATTTTGAGGATGTCGCGAAATTCGTCGCCCTTAGCGGCAAAGGCGTCGGCCAGCGCGCCCAGGGTTTCGCGGTAGCCCACCAGCTTGTTGTTGAGCGCGATGCGGAAGGCGGTGGGGTAGGCGTCGTTGGTGCTTTGCGAGCAGTTGACGTGGTTGTTGGGGTGGCAGTACTGGTACTCGCCCTTGGCGTGGCCCATGATTTCCAGCGCCACGTTGGCAATTACCTCGTTGGCGTTCATGTTCACCGACGTGCCGGCGCCGCCCTGAATCATGTCGGTGAGAAACTGCTGGTCGAACTCGCCGGCCGCCACCCGGTCGCAGGCCGCCATGATGGCCTCGGCAATGGGCGCGGGCAGCACGCCGAGGTCGCGGTTGGCCTGAGCGGCGCCCTTTTTCACGTAGGCCAGGGCCTGCACAAACAGTGGCTCGGTATTGATGGGAATGCCCGTGATGGCAAAGTTTTCGAGGGCGCGCAGGGTCTGAATGCCGTAGTAGGCGGTGTCGGGCAGGCTGCGTTCGCCCAGAAAGTCGTGTTCGGTGCGGGAGGTCGTCATGCGAGGTTCTTGGGTGGGGATGGGGAGGCTGGACAGGAGTAGAGCGGTTTTCAAGTCAGTCATCGTGTAAAGAAGGCGGTCCTGCTGAGCTTGCCGAAGCACCTCTACCACAGTGGTAAATCAATTACTTGCGCAGTAGAGATGCTTCGACTGCGCTCAACATGACGTTCTAGTGAGTACGTTTACTGATGCGCGAGTGCTTAAAGAATTATAGTTCTTGCCATCTGAATTTTAACTTTTAATTCTCAACTTTTAACTTTTCAAACGGGCCGCGCGCAAACTTACGGCGGCGCTTTGCAAGGAGTGAGGTTTGCGCTGTTCCTTTACGGCACATCTTCTTTACCCGCATGAAACTTTGCTATTTCCCGCTCCTGGCCCTGGTGGCGGTCAGCTGCTCCACACCCGACAAGCCCACCGCCGGCACCGGGGCCGATGCCCGTTTCGATGCCGCGAAAGGCCAATTTATCGAAGCCCTGTGGCGGCAAAACCCCGACTACGCCTCCTCGCAGGGCTACCACAAGTACGACTCCTTGTTGGTGATTCCCGACGCCGCCCAGCGCCAGCGCGACGCCGCGTTCAGCCAACAATACCTGACTTCGTTCGCCGCGTTTTCGCCCGACAGCCTTTCGCCCAACAACCAGATTGACCTGCGCCTGCTGCGCAACGAGCTGCGGGCCAGCCGCTGGTACGCCGACACGCTCAAGAATTGGGAGTGGAACCCGGCCGGCTACAACCTCGGGGCCGCCGTGGGCGACCTGCTCAACGGCCGCCACTACCGCCTCGACCGACGCCTGCGCAACATTTCCGACAAAATCAGCCGGGCCGCCGCCTTCTACGCCGCGGCGCGGGCCAACCTGCGCACGCCCACCCGCGAGCACACCGAGCTGGCCCTGAAGCAGAACGCCGGCGGCCTGGCCGTGTTCGGCGCGGCCCTGGCCGACTCGGTGCGCAAGTCCGGCCTGACCGAAGCCGAGAAAAAGACGCTCACCGCCCGCATTGCTACCACGCGGCAGGCCATTCAGGGCTACCTCGACTTTCTGAAAAACGACGTGCTGCCGGCCGGCAAGTTCCGCTCGTTCCGCATCGGCCGCACGCTGTTCGACCAGAAATTTGCCTACGACATCCAGTCGCATTTCTCCGCCGCCGAAATCTACCAGCAGGCCCTGCGGCATAAGGCCGAGCTGCTGCGCGACATGGGCCGCCGCGCCGCCAAGCTGTACCCCAAGTACTTCCCCGGCCAGAAAGCCCCGGCCGACACGCTGGCTCTGGTCACGGCCGTGGTGAACCAGCTCACTCTTAAGCACGCCCCGCGCGACGGCTTCGTGGACGCCGTGAAGCGCCAGATTCCGACCCTGGTGGCCTTCGTCAACGACAAGAAGCTGCTGACCCAGGACCCCAGCAAGCCGCTGGTGGTGCGCGAAACCCCGGGCTACATGCGCGGCAGCGGCGCGGGCGCCAGCGTGTCGGCCCCCGGCCCCTACGACACGGGCGCCGATACTTACTACAACGTGGAGCCCCTGCCCGCCGAGTGGACGCCCGCCCAGGCCGAGAGCTACCTGCGCGAATACAACGACTACACCCTGCAAATCCTCAACATCCACGAGGCCATTCCGGGCCACTACACCCAGCTGGTGTACGCCAACCGCTCGCCGTCGCTCGTGAAAAGCATTTTCGGCAACGGCGCCATGGTGGAGGGCTGGGCCGTGTACGCCGAGCGCATGATGCTGGAGAACGGCTACGGCAATAACTCCGACGAAATGTGGCTGCTCTGGGACAAGTGGAACCTGCGCGTGACCCTGAACACGGTCATCGACCACGCCATCCAGGTTGATAATATGAGCGAAGCCGACGCGGTGAGCCTGCTGCGGCGCGACGGCTTCCAGGAAGAGGCGGAGGCCCGCGGCAAGTGGCTGCGCGCCACCCTGAGCCAGGTGCAGCTCAGCAGCTACTTCACCGGCTATACCGAAATCTATGCCCTGCGGGACGAGTTGAAGCGGAAAGCCGGCAAGGATTTCGACCTGAAATCCTTCCACGAAAAGTTTCTCAGCTACGGCAGTGCCCCGGTCAAGTACATCCGCGAGCTGATGCTGGGCACGTCGGCCGGCCCGGCCGCGCAGTAGCGGCCGGTTTACCTTCGGCCGTGTTCTTTCTGCTTTCCAAGATTCTAGACGTGCTGCTGCTGCCCACCGTGTGGCTGCTGGCCCTGCTGCTGGCGGCGCTGCTGGCCCGGCCGCCCCGCCGGCGGCGGCAGTGGCTGCGGGCCGCGCTGGCGCTGGCCGTGATGGGCACCAATCCCGCCCTGGTCAATGAGGCGCTGCTGGCCTGGGAGCTGCCGCCTGTGCCGCTGGCGGCCCTGCCGCGCCGTTCCGACGCCGCCGTGCTCCTCACCGGCATCACCCAAGTCGACAAGTCGCCCCACGACCGGGCCTACCTGGGGCCCGGCGCCGACCGGCTCACCCACGCGCTCTGGCTCTACCGGGCGGGCCGCGTGCGCCGCATCCTCATCTCGGGCGGCTCGGGCGCCGTGCTCGCCAAGGCCCACTCCGAAGCCTCCGACCTGGCCACGCTGCTGCGCCTGGCCGGGGTGCCCGCCTCGGCCATTTTGCTGGAGCCCGCAAGCCGCAACACCCGCGAAAACGCCCAGTTCACCCGGCGCCTGCTGGCCGCGCACCCCGAGCTGGATTCGCTGGTGCTGGTCACTTCGGCGTTTCATCAGCGGCGGGCACTGGGCTGTTTTGCCCGCGTTGGCTTGCGGCCCGTGCCCTTCCCCGCCGACTTCCGCAGCACCGACCGCAAGGCCACTCCCGACTACTGGCTCGTGCCCAGCCCCGCAGCCTTGGAGCGCTGGAGCTTGCTCGCGCACGAAGTAGCCGGCTGGGTGACGTACAAGCTGTTGGGGTACGCGTAGGGTACGACCCCGCACCCTACTCCGTTTTGGCTGCCGGCGCCGCTCCCGGGCCAATCCAGACCGACTTCTGATTCACGAATTCGCGAATGCCGAGATACGACAATTCGCGGCCGTAGCCGGATTTTTTCACGCCGCCAAAGGGCAGCTCGGGCATCGATTTCACGAGGCCGTTGACGAACACCGCGCCGTTTTCCAGCTGCCGGGCCAGGGCTTCGCCTTTTTTCACGTCGCGCGTC
The DNA here is from genome assembly GCF_031398885.1 of Hymenobacter sp. Lineage (GTDB taxonomy): Bacteria > Bacteroidota > Bacteroidia > Cytophagales > Hymenobacteraceae > Hymenobacter. The sequence continues at coordinate 30,397 of NZ_JANNOD010000039.1, read as the reverse complement.
CACACCGCGGCGCCCAAGCCAAACGGGGAGTCATTGGCCAGGCGCACGGCGTCGGCCGCGTTTTTGGCTTCGAGCACTAGGGCCACGGGCCCGAATAATTCTTCCGAATAAGCGCGTTGTCCGGGCTTGACGTGAGACAGAATCATGGGCCGGAACAGGGCCGTGCCGGGCTTGGCCTGGCCGCCGAACAATTCCACTTTGGCCCCCTGAGCCACGGAATCTGCCACTTGCTGGGCCAGCTCATCGGCCAAATCGGGCCGGGCCAGCGGGCCGTACTGCGTGGCGTCGTCGAGCGGGTCGCCGGGGCGCAGGGCCAGCAGGTGGGTTTTGAGGTGGCCGATGAATTCCCGCAGCACGGGCTTTTCCACGATGAAGCGCTTGGCCGCAATGCAGCTTTGGCCGCTGTTTATCATGCGGCTTTGGGCAGCGGTTTGGGCCGCCAGCGCCACGTCGGCATCCGCCAGCACGATGAACGGGTCGGAGCCGCCCAACTCCAGCACGGTTTTCTTGATGTGGGCGCCGGCAATGGCCGCCACCGCGGCCCCAGCGGCCTCGCTGCCGGTGAGCGTCACGGCCCGCACCCGGTCGTCGGCCAACAGCTTTTCCACCAAATCCGACCCAATGAGCAGGGTGCGGAAGCAAGCCGGCGGCAGGCCCGCGTCGTGAAATATTTTTTCCAGCGCCAAAGCGCATTGCGGCACGTTGGAGGCGTGCTTGAGCAGGCCCACGTTGCCGGCCATCAGGGCCGGCGCGGCGAAGCGCACCACCTGCCACAGCGGGAAGTTCCAGGGCATCACGGCCAGCACCACGCCCAGCGGCTGGTGGCTGATGAAGCTGCGGGCCGCGTCAGTCCTGATGACCTCATCGGCCAGAAAGCCTTCGGCGTGTTCGGCGTAGTACTCGCAGCAGGTGGCGCATTTCAGCACCTCGGCGCGGCCGTCGGTCACGGGCTTCCCCATTTCCAGGGCCATGAGGCGGGCCAGCTCGTGCTGCCGCTCGCGCAGCAGGGCGGCGGCGCGGCGCAAAACGCCGGCCCGGTGGGCAAACGACGTGGTGGGCCAGGTGGCCGCCGCGCGGTGCGCCTGGCCCAGAATCCGCGCGGTTTTCGACCAGCTGAAAGCGGAAAAGCGGCGCAGCACGCGCCCGGTGTGGGGGTTGAAGGACTCGATGGGCATGGGCAAGAGCAGGGAAGAAAATGATGCGGAAGGGAACGAGTCAGGGCACGCATTACAGAACGAGCGCCGCTACGTTGGCCCGCACGAGCGCAGACCCGAAGCGGCCTCAACGGCCGGCACGCCGCCGTCGCCCCGGCGCCCCCCGCCCCGCACGTAACGCGCCAGCGGGGGCTGGTAAATAACGTCGCGCGGCGGGGCGGCCTGCCCGGCGGGCACGTGCAGGGCCTGGTGCAGCATGTACCAAAGAAAGGGCTCGTCGGGCGGGGTGAGGGACTGGAGCAGGAAGGCCATGCGGGGCGGCGGCCCGGCCCGGAAGCCGGCGGCCTTGCCCCGGGCTTTAACTTAAGCCGGGGCGGTTCGGTTACGCAGTGCCCGTCCCGGCTGGTACCAATTGCGTGGCGGGCCGTATTTTCGTGCGCTTAGCATGGGGCCGGTTCTGGCCCCATTATCCACTTTCAGTCACTACCGTGTCCGATAACCCCCTTATCTCCCTACCACCTGCCGCCGAGGCAGAACTCGTTCGGCGCCTGCAAGCCCGCGACGAATCGGCCATGACGCTGTTCTACGACCGGTATTCGGCGGCCCTCTACGGCGTCATCTTCCGCATTGTGAAGGCCGAGGACGAAGCCGAGGACGTGCTGCAGGAAGCCCTGGTAAAAATCTGGCACGCCTTCGCCAGCTACGACCCGGCCAAGGGGCGGCTGTTTACCTGGGTGCTCAACATTTGCCGAAACCTGAGCATTGACAAAATCCGCTCGCGGCAGCACCGCGTAGGTAGCCGCACCCAGGGACTGGACGATAGTCTGACCGCGCAGCGCCAAGCCGCGCCCACTACGTTCCGGCCTGAGCACATCGGGCTGCAAGAAATCACCCAAAAACTGATTCCCGAGCAGCGTCAGATTATCGACCTGCTCTATTTCGAAGGCTTCACCCAAAGTGAGGTGGCGGAGGAGCTTAACATTCCCCTGGGAACGGTGAAAACCCGCGCCCGCACCGCCATCAAAGTCTTAAGCAAACTTATTCGCTGAATCAATCGTGGAAAACATCCAAGACTATATAGAATCGGGCATTCTGGAGCAGTACGCGCTCGGCGAGCTTTCGGCCGCCGAGCAAACGGCCGTGGAAACGCTGGCCGCCTCGCACCCGGAAATAGAAGCAGAGCTGCAACAGGTGCAGGCCGCCTTTGGTTTTTACGCCGAAGCCCACGCCGTCACGCCGCCCGCTGGCATGCGCGAGCGGGTGCTCGGCCACGTACTGGCCCAGATTGCCGCCCCGGCCCCGAACAATGCCTTGCGCGCCGACGTCGACGCCGTGGCCCACGCCAATTCCCAGGCCGCGGCGCCCGCGCCCGCAGCATCCGCCAACGTGGTTCGTTCCATCACCTCGGCCCCGTTGGCCCCCACGGCTCGTTCCACTTGGGCCGTCGCCGCTTCGGTGGCCCTCATCCTGAGCCTGGGCGCCAACGCCCTGCTGTATTCGCAGTGGAAAGACGCCAGCACGGACCTGGTGGCCCTGCAAAACGACCAGGCGCGCTTCGCGACCACCACGCAGGTCACCGAAAAACAGCTGCGGCAGGAAAATGAGGTGCTGCGCAGCGACGAGTTCCGCGCCGTGGCCTTGGCCGGCACCAAGGACGCGCCGGCCGCCCGCGCCCGGGTGCTGTTCAACCCCGCTTCCCACCAGGTGTACCTCGACGTGAAGAACCTGCCCGCCCTGCCCGCTGGCAAACAGTATCAGCTCTGGGCCCTGGACAATGGCAAACCCGTGGACGCCGGCATGCTGGCCGCCAATACCGCCACTGGCGACGAGCTTCAGCAGATGAAGGACATCAACAGCGCCCAGGCGTTTGCCCTGACCGTGGAGCCCGTCGGCGGCAGCGCCGGGCCAACGATGCCCATTCAGGCCATGGGCGCGGTCACCATTTAATTCGCGCAGCCGCTGCGCGGCCGTAAATAGCCCTTGCCATTGCGAATCGTCGCGGGTGGCAGGGGTTTTTTTACGAAGGGCCCAGGGTTGGCGCAAGCGCCAAATTGAACGGTTAGCGTATTTTTGAACGCAAACGACAAGCAAGAACTTTCATTAATTAGTTTTTGCCTTACCTGCAAAACCTGCGTTTCTCCTTTCTTTTCCATCCAGAGCACTTTTCCTTGAGCATTTTTTCTATGTCGTATTACAACCCGGCCGACCTGGCAAAATTTGGAAATATCAGTGAGTGGCAGCCCGAGATGGGGCGCAAATTCTTCGATTATTACGGCGAAGTTTTTAAGGAGGGCGCCCTTTCGGAACGCGAGAAAGCCCTGATTGCCTTGGCCGTGGCCCACGCCGTGCAGTGCCCGTACTGCATCGACGCCTACACGTCGGACTCGCTGCAAAAAGGCGCCGACGAAGCCCAAATGATGGAGGCCGTGCACGTGGCCGCCGCCATCAAGGGCGGGGCTACGCTGGTGCACGCCACCATGATGATGAACAAAGCCAAAGAGGTGTCGATGTAGTCGTGATTAGTGATTAACGGTTAGCGATTAGTGGTTAATGAAAAAAACTACCGTTAGCCCCGATTCATTAATCACTGACCACTAATCGTTAATCACTAGCAGATGAAGTCCCTCCACGCCCAGCACCATGCGCTGGCCGATTCGGCTTACCAGCTCACCGTGCTCAACCCCGCCGAGGCGGCCGGAGCGGCCTTTCCGCCGTTTGCGGGCAAGCTGCGCGCGGCCGGGCTGCTGCCGTTGCGGCCCACGGCCATCACCACCCTGCAGGTGAACGTGGGCAAGATGTGCAACCAGACCTGCCGCCACTGCCACGTCGATGCCGGTCCCGACCGTACCGAAATCATGACCCGCGCCACCATGCAGGACTGCCTCGACGCGCTGGCGCAGACCGATATTGAGGTGGTGGACCTGACCGGCGGCGCGCCCGAGATGAACCCGGACTTTCGCTGGTTTGTGGAACAGATTGCGGCCCTCGGGCGCCAGGTCATCGTGCGTTGCAACCTGACCATCATCGTGGCCAACCCCAAATACTACGACTTGCCCGCGTTTTTTGCCCGGCACGGGGCGCGCGTGGTCTCGTCGCTGCCGCATTTCGCGGCCGCCCGCACCGACGCCCAGCGCGGCGAGGGCGTGTTCGGCCGCTCCGTCCGGGCCCTGCACCTGCTCAACGAAGCCGGCTACGGCATCGCGGGCTCGGGGCTGAGCCTGGACTTGGTGTATAACCCCGCCGGGGCGTTTCTGCCGGGCAGCCAGGCCGGCCTGGAGCGGGAATTCAAGCAACGGCTGGCCCGTGAGCACGGGGTGCATTTCAACCGCTTGCTGGCCATTACCAATCTGCCCATCAGCCGCTTTTTGGATTACTTGCTTGAAAGCGGCAACTACGCCGGCTACATGGACAAGCTGGTGCAGGCCTACAACCCCGCGGCGGCGGCCAGCGTGATGTGCCGCAGCATGGTGTCGGTGGGCTGGGACGGGCAGCTCTATGACTGCGATTTCAACCAGATGCTGGACCTGCCCGTGGCGGCCCCGGCCCCGCGCCACATCCGCGACTTCAGCCTGGCCGCCTTGCAAGCCCGCAGCGTGGTGGTGAACCAGCACTGCTACGGCTGCACGGCCGGCGCGGGCTCCAGCTGCGGTGGGGCCACGGCGGGCTAAAACGACCGTTTCTCCGAGTCAATCATGGCCTTAATCCGCGTCGTTTTTGCTTGTCGCCGCGCGCGCCCGCTCGCACTGAGCGCCCGCGACCAAGCCGCCGCGCGCCGTCCCGGCGGCCCCGGCCCCGACTACGCCCGGCTGCTGCGCGGCCGTAAAGTGTATGAATGAAGCGTTACGGGCCGGGGGTAATTCGCTGGGGGCAGAGTGCCACTTGCTGGTGTTCGCCCGCGTGCCCGCGCTGGGCCGGGTGAAAAGCCGGCTGGCGGCCGGCATTGGGGACGCTGCCGCCCTGGCTGTCTACAACGAGCTGCTGGGCATTACCCGCGCGGCGGTGGAGCAGGCCGGGGTGCCGGCCACGGTGTGGCTGGCCGATGCCCCGGGCCCCGCGCCCGCCGCCGCCGAGGCCGCGCAATGGCCGGGCATGGCCGTGCGCGGCCAGCCAGCCGGTGATTTGGGCCAGCGCATGGCGGCGGCTTTCGCGGCGGCCTTTGCGGCCGGGGCCGGCCGGGTCGTCATCATCGGCACCGATTGCCCGGGCCTGCGGGCGGCCCACCTGACCGCTGCGTTTGCCCGGTTGCGGGCGCACGATGTGGTGCTGGGCCCCGCCACCGACGGGGGGTATTATTTGCTGGGGCTGCGCCAGCTTCGGCCCGAGCTGTTTGAGCACAAAGCCTGGAGCACCGCTTCGGTGCTGGCCGATACCTTGGCCGACGCGCGCCGCCTGGGCTGCCGGGTGGCCCTGCTGCCGGAACTACGCGACGTGGACACGGCCGCCGACCTGGCCGCGTGGCGGGCGGCAATCTAAAGAGGGTCCTTTTCTCGTACGACGTGCCGCCAACAGGTGTCGTGCCCAAAATAGGGCGCATGCATACTACTTTTGTTTCCCTTTTTGTTTCCCTAAATGCCCTCCTTATGCTCCGTTTATCAGTCCCGGTGATGCTGCTCTTGTTGGCGCTGGGTGGGGGGGTAGCGAGCTGCGAGGCACCCGAAAAAAAGCCGGGCCCGGGCCGGTTGCCGGCCTCGGCGCCGGCCCTGCGCGCCGTGCTGGTGCATTTCGACCAGCAATGGGCCATGCGCAAGCTGTGGGAAGACGGCTTGGCCGAAGTGGCGGTCTACGACGCGGAGCGCACGGTGTACCAGAAAAAACGAACGTTTGAGTATACCCAGATTACGGTCAAAGAGGAATTTAACCAGCAGTTCAACGTCAAGACCGACAGCTACCGGCGGAATGATTTATTCCCGGTGATGAAAATAAATCAGTTCTGCCAAATTGCCACCGACCAGTACCCGTACCACTACCTGACCTCGCTTTTTTTCCGGCGCGACCAGCCCGTGGCGCTCTACAAACTGACCAGCTCTTCGCAGGAATGGTGCGGCAACACCTTCAAAGCCATCGTCGACGACGGCGTTAATTTTGATGAGACGTACGACTCTTACTGGGACAACCAGGGCGTGGGCAACCGCGACTTACGCCGCGACGTGTTCCTGGAAGATGCCCTTTCGTACTCGCTGCGCGCCCTCAAATTTGAGCGGCGGCCGGCGTTTGCCCTCACGGTGCTGGACCTGCAGCAGACCAACCGGGCCACGCCCCCGGTCTATTACGACGCCTACTTGAAGACGGCAGCCGCCCCCGCCGCCGATGCCCCCGAACCCGCGTGGCGGGTGGACTTGCTGCTGGCGCCCGGCAAGAAGAACGTCTACTGGTTCGCCAAGCAGTATCCCAACGTGCTGGTCCGGCAAACCACCTGGGACGGCCGCACCCTGCGCCTAAAATCAACCCGGCGCTATGCTTATTGGCCGCGGTAGAAGTGGAGTTAAAAGTTGAGAGTTAAAAGTTAAAACGCTGACGGTCATTCTAGCTCCGCATTTTTACAGCGGTTCTCGGGTTTGCATACCGGTCGGCGGGCTCCCCTCTCCGCGGGCTTCGCGCATCAAGCGAACCGGGGCCCGCCCCACAGGGGTCCCGTGAGGTGCGCCGGCCGCGCCGCGTACACGGGCCCGAACGCCGCGACGGAAAAATCAGGAATGCCGTACTGGACTACATCAGGCCAGATTTTTCATTTTTTACTCTCCGCTCCTCGATAGATTTCGGTGGCCAGGGTGGCAAACACAGCCAGGTATTCCAGGGCAACCAGCCACAGGTTTTCGGTGTAGGTAGTGGTGCGGTAGGCCGCGTAGGACAGAATGGCTGCCCCGCCCCAGACTAGCGGGTAGCGGAAGCGCGTCAATGCGCCCAGGCCCACGAGCAGCGTGAGGTACCAGGGGTGCACGGTGGTGGCCAGAAGGTAGTAGGCCGTGAGCATGAGCAGCAGGCTGTGGGGCAGCAGGGCCAGCGTGGGCCGGCGCTCCCGCCACGCAATGCCGAGGCCAATCAAACCGCTCGCGCCGGCCAGCGCGGGGCCGATGATGGCAATTTCGTTGTAGGTGGTGAGGCGGTAGCCAACATCCCGGAGCAGGTAGTAGACGCTCGCGTTGAATTCAAAGCTGCGGAAATACAGGCTGAGGCTGCGGCTGGTATTGGCGAATAACTCAAACGACGCAAACGGCCCCAGGAGCAGCGCTGCGGTGCCCAGGCTCACGGCGGCGTAGGCCACGAAACGGTGCCCCCCCAGCCGCCGCCACAACAGGGGCAAGGCGAGCAGCGGGAGCAGCTTGGTGGCCACGCCCAGCCCCAAAGCCAGCCCCGAAACGGCCCACCGGCCCCGGCTCAGCAGCCAGAGCGCCAGCAGAATAAAGAAAACAACCAGGGCTTCCACGTGGAGGTTGCCCACCAGCTCCACCACCACCAGCGGATGAAGCAGGTAGCGCAGCGCCCGCTCCGGGGGCGCGCCCAGGGCGGGCAGCAAGGCCAGCAGCAGCCACGCCGTGCCGGCCTCCGCCGCCAGAATGACGACGCGCAGGCTCAAGACAAAGCCGGTTTCGGACGTTGGGAATGCGCGGGCCGCCGCGCCGAAAATGTACTGGCAAACGGGCGGGTACACCGAGTAGTAGTGGGGCGAGTTCAGGGACCGGTACAACGCCTGCAACTGGGGCAGCACCCGGTTGCGTTGGGCTTCGTCGCGCACGGCCGCGCGGGCGCCGTCGGCGATGATTTCGTCGGGCCGAAACTGAAAAGGGTTGACGCCGTGGGCAACCAGCAGGCCGTCCCAGCGAAAGCGGTGCACGTCGTCGGATAAGGCGGGCGTGGCCGGCAGCCAGAGCAGGCGGAACAGCAGCGCGGCCGCCAGCCCCCAGCGCCACGGCAGCCTGCTGCGCAAGAGCCAGGCGTAGGCCAGCAGCGCCACGGCGAACAAGCCCACCAGTTGCCCAAAATCGGCGCGCGGGGTGGCGTAGGCCAGGCCCGCGTAGGCTGCACCGGCGGCCAGTAGCGCCACCATTTGAGAAACCGAAGGAAGCTTAGCGGGCAAGGGAAATGGGGTTGCTGGTTGCTCGATGCTGGTTGCCGGCATTCCATTCACCCACCAGCAACCTGGATTCAGGAACTGGCGATTCCGCCTCAGCGGGCGTGGCGCACCGAATAATAGCACACGGCCGTGAAGCCCACCGTGAGCAGGGCGTGAAACGGCAGCAGGCCGGCGTCGCCAAAATACAGCCCGGCCCCGACGCCGAACGCGAAGTACGCCCCCAAAAAACCTTCTAACACCACCAACGGGCCAATGCCGCCGGTGCGGTAGCGCCGCACGGCCGCGCCGCCGGTGCCGGCCTTGGGCGTGCGCACGAAGGGCGTGCGCCGGCCCAGCCAGCCCAGGGTTACGGCCCGGGCATTGTGCAGGGCCAGGCCCATGGAAACCGACAAAAACAGCAGAAAAAAGCCGGGGTAAAACCGGGCCCTGCCGGCCGGCTGGGCCAGCCGCCACGCCGTGTAGTAATAGTAGACAAGCGGAGTAAAGCCAATCAGAAACACCGACGCCAGCTGAAACACCACCCGGTACTCCCGGTACTGCTCGCGCACGAACACCAGCGGCACGCTGAGCAGGGCCATGAGCAGAATGACGACGTACACGCTGCTGTTGAGCAAGTGAAACGTAGCCTGCAGCTTGGTAGCCAGCGGCTGCGACGAGCGCCACACGGTGCCCAGGTGCTTGCGGGCGGTTTCGGCCGCGCCCTTGGTCCAGCGGAACTGCTGCGACTTGAGCGCGTCCATGGCGGCGGGCAGCTCGGCCGGGGCCACAATTTCGGGGCGGTACACGAAGCGCCAGCCGCGCAGCTGGGCGCGGTAGCTCAGGTCAAGGTCCTCGGTGAGGGTGTCGGTGTGCCAGCCGCCGGCATCGGCGATGCAGGCGCGGCGCCACACGCCGCCCGTGCCGTTGAAGTTGATGAAGAACCCGGCGAAGGTGCGGCCGACCTGCTCAATGAGGAAGTGCGCGTCCAGCCCAAAGGCTTGCAGGCGCGTGAGCAGCGACTCGTCCCGGTTGAGGTGGCCCCAGCGAGTTTGCACCACGCCCACCCTTTCATCCTGCAAAAAATAGGGCACGGTGCGCCGCAGAAAGCTCGGGTCGGGCACAAAATCCGCGTCGAAAATGGCAATGAATTCGCCGTCGGTGTGGTCCAGGCCGTGGCGCAGGGCGCCGGCCTTGTAGCCTTCGCGGCCGGGCCGGCGCACGTGGCTGACGCGCAGGCCGCGGGCGCAGTGGTGGGCCACGCGGGCGGCGGCCAGGGCCACGGTGGCGTCGGTGGAATCATCGAGCACCTGAATGTGCAGCAGCGCGGGCGGGTAGCTGAGGGCCGCCGCCGCGTCAATCACGCGCTCCACCACGTTCTGCTCGTTGTAAAGGGGCAGTTGCACCGTCACGCGGGGCCACGCGGCGGGGGCGGGCAGGGGCAGCGCTTGCGGCCCGGCGTAGGAGCGCAGCGCCAGGCGCGTGAGCTGCCACTGCCCCACGCTGAAGCACAGGATGAACAGCAGGCACAAGCCGTACAGCACCACCAACAGAATCGGCAGCAGGGGCATCAGAAAAGTGTGATGAGGTGATGAAGCAACGGGGGAACGAAGTGAAAAAATGGCAAAATGCTGGTTTCTGCGTAGCAGGTAATGTATTTCTCAGCAGCAAGGCCCACCCCCTGGCCACCTCATCGCTTCAGTACCTCATCACTCCATCACCAGTACCGGAAAATGGTCCAGAGAATTTTGTAGCCGGCCCCGATGGTGCCGCGCACCGTGCCCGAGACCTTGCTCGTGCCAATGCGCCGCCGGTAGCGCACGGGCACTTCCACCGTTCGCAGGCCCTGGCGGGCGGCTTTGACCTGCATTTCCACCGTCCAGCCGTAGGTCTTGTCCGCCATGCGCAGGCTGAGCAGGGCCGGGGCGAGGATGGCCCGAAACGGCCCCAGGTCCGTGACGTTGCCGCCGTAGCGCAGCCGCAGCAGCCGCGCGGCCAGCCAGTTGCCGAACCGCTGCTGGGGCAGCAACGCCCCGCGCTCCCGCTCGCCCAGCGCCCGCGAGCCGATGACCAGCTCGGCTTGCTCGCGCAGCAGCGGCGCCAGCAGCTCGGGCATTTGTTCGGGGTAGTCCGAATGGTCGCCGTCGAGAAACACCACGATGTCGGGCTGCTCGGCGCGGGGCTTGCCGAAGGCGTAGGCCATGCCCGCGAGGCAGGCGTAGCCGTAGCCGGGGCGGGGCTCGCGGAGCACGGTGGCGCCGCCGGCCCGGGCCGCGGGGCCGGTGGCGTCGGTTGAGTTGTTGTCGACCACAATGACTTCCTGCACGAGGCCGGCCGGAATCTCGGCCAGCACCAGCCCGATGGCCTGGGCCTCGTTGTGGGCCGGAATAATGACGCTGATGCGGGGCTGGGGCATTGAAATGAGTCGCGGAGCCGGACCGCATCAATCCAAAAAAACTTGGCGGCAAGCGCCAACGGAACCACAAAGATGCCGCCGCCGCCGTAAAGCCGCGCGGGGCCGCACCTTTGCGCCGCCAACCCCAATCTCCGAACCCATGCTTCAAGTAGGCCAACCCGCGCCCGATTTCACGCTTCCCACCACTTCCGGCGCTCCGTTCCGGCTCGCCGACCAGCGGGGCCGCCACGTGGTGCTCTACTTCTACCCCAAGGACGACACCCCCGGCTGCACCGCCGAGGCCTGCTCGTTCCGCGACCAGTACGAGGATTTCAAGGACCTGGGCGCCGAGGTGGTGGGCATCAGCTCCGACAGCGAAAAGTCGCACCAGAAATTTACCCAGAAGCACCGCCTGCCCTTCGAGCTACTGGCCGACACCGACAGCGCCGTGCGTAAGCTCTACGAGGTGCCCCGCGCGCTGCTGGGGCTGCTGCCCGGTCGGGTCACGTTCGTAATCGATAAAAACGGCGTTATTCAGTACATCTTCAACTCCCTGAGCGGCGCCGCCGACCACGTGAGCACCGCCAAAAAGGTGCTGGCCGGGCTGCCGGCGTAACGGGCGCTCCAAGATTCCAACATGGCCATCATCGAACTGGAAATGCTGGTGCAGGCGTCTCCTGCGGCTTGCTACGCGCTGGCCCTGAACGTACAGGCCCACCTCGACTCGACCCGGCACACCGGCGAGCGAGTAGTGCGCGGCCCGGCCAGCGGCCAATTGCAACTGGGCGACGTTGTGACCTGGGAGGCCCGGCACTTCGGGTTTCGTCGGCGGCTCACGGTGCACATCACGGCGGCGTCTCCGCCTCGTCACTTTCGGGACGAGCTGGTCCGGGGCGCGTTCCAGCCCCTGCGGCACGACCATTACTTCGAACCCGTTGCGGGCGGTACCCGTGTCCGCGACGTGTTTGCCTTCAGCAGCCCGGCGGGCGTAGTAGGGCGTTGGTTTGATAATTTATTCCTGAAGAATTACCTGACCAAGCTTTTGCAAGTGCGCAACGCGGCCCTCAAACACCAATTAGAGGAATACCCAAACGATTAGCTTTCCTGCATCCCCAGCCATTTCATGCCCCTGCTTACCGCCGACGACTTCCGCGAAACCCTGGCCAAGCTGCGCCAGCGCGGGCTGCCGTTTCTGCTCTCAAAGCTGCGGCTCAGTGCCCTGGCCCGCACCCGGTCGGCCTTTGACGACCCGGTCCTGCGGGCTGCCAACTGGTGGCAGGTGCCCGCCGTGCGCCGCCGCTGGAACGAGCGCATGACCGGCCGGCCCACCCAGCCCTACGAGCCCTACGTGGCCGCCAAGTACCTGGCCGGCCGCACGGGGCTGCGGCTGCTTTCGCTGGGCAGCGGGGCCGCTTCGCACGAGCTGGCGTTTGCCCGGTTGCCCCACTTTGCCGAGGTGCACTGCGTCGACATCGCGGCGCGCCTGCTGGCCCAGGCCGCAGCTACCGCCCAGCGGGAGGGCCTGGCTAATTTTCGGGTGGAGGTGGCCGACGTGAACACGCTCGCCCTTCCCGCCGCCGCCTACGACGTTGTGTTGTTTCACTCGGCCCTGCACCATTTTGCCGACGTGGACGGCGTCGTGGCGCGCGTGCGCCACGCCCTGCGCCCCGACGGCTTGCTGGTCCTGAACGACTACGTGGGCCCGGCCCGCTTGCAATGGACCGCCGCTCAGCTGGCGGAAGCCAACCGCATTTTGCGCGCCGTGCTGCCCGCGCCGTTGCGGGTTCGTTACCTGTCGCGCCGCCTCAAAACCAGCGTGAGCGGCCCCGGCCTGTGGCGGATGCGCCTGGCCGACCCTTCGGAAGCGGCCGAGTCGGACCGCATCGTGCCCGCGCTGCGGCAGCATTTCGAGGCGCTGGAAGAGGCCGCTTTGGGTGGCAATCTGCTCACGCTGGTGCTCAAGGACATTGCCCACCACTTTGTGCGCGACGATGACTCCGAAGCCCAGCTGCTGCTGGCCGAACTGTTCCGGCTGGAGGACGCTTTTTTGGAGCAGCACCCGAGTGACTTACTCTTCGGCGTGTACCGGCCGCTGCCGGACTGAACGGAAACGCCGGTGGCGCGGCTCAGGACAACATCCGCAGCGAGTCCGCGTGGATGAGCGGCGAGGCCTGGTAACGGTCGGCGCGCGGGCCGTTCTCCAGGTTGAGCACGCCGCGGGGGCAGGCGGTGCTGCACATGCCGCAGCCCACGCACGAGGCCCGGATGATGGGCGCGCCGCGCTGGGCGTACTCTTTCACGTCGATGCCCATCTCGCACACGTTGGAGCAGTTGCCGCAGCTGATGCACTGGCCGCCGTTGGTGCTGATGCGGAAGCGGGAGAAGTGCTTTTGGAGCAGGCCCAGGTAGGCGGCCATGGGGCAGCCGAAGCGGCACCACACCCGCGCGCCCATCAGCGGGTAGAAGCCCACGCCAATCACGCCCGAAAACACCGAGCCGATGGCGAAGCCGTACCACTTGGCGGCCCCGTTGCCGGCCTCGCCGAGCAGGCTGCTGCCGGTGGCAAAATGCACCCACAGCAGCGCCGTGAGGGCAATAATTACCGCCAGCACGGCGTAGATGATGCGCACTTCCCAGCGCCAGGCGGCGCGGCTCTTGTCGGCGAGCTGCCGGTAGGGGTCGCCGGCGGTTTCGGCCAGGCCGCCGCAGCCGCACACCCACGAGCAGTACCAGCGCTTGCCGTAGAAGTAGGTGAGCACCGGCGTGGCCACCAGCGACATGGCCGCGCCCCAAAACACCATGAACACGCCCAGGCCCCCGTTTTTCACCAATTCGGTGACGGTGCCCGGAAACAAATAATCGTATTTCAGCGGCCAGAAATAGGTGAAGTAATATTCGGGCTGCTGAAAAAACTGCAACAGCCCCGGCAGCAGAAAAGCAAACCCCAGCTGAAAGAACATCACCGACGAGGTGCGAATGAGTTGGTAGCGCGAGTGGCGGTACTTCCACAGGGCGCGGGCGCCCATCAGCAGCACGGCCAGGGTGTAGAAGGTGCCGTAAAGAAACCATTGGTCGGCGGGCCGGGCGCGCAGCCACTGGCTGAAGCCGTCCAAGGCGTGCACCAGGTTGCTGAGCGGCCCGAAGTTGCCCCGGCCGTCGTCGCCGCTGTACCAGTACAGCACCACGTAAAACCCGGTAAGCACCAGGCCCGTGACCCAGGCCGCGGCGCCGCGGCCGGTGCTGGCCCGCAGCCACAGGTTGTTCTGCTGCACCCCCGCCGGATGCCCGCCGAACTTCAGCCAGCTCCAGGCCAGCGTGCCGCCGCTGACAAGGGCCAGGGCCAGGTAAAACCAGGTTTGCCGGCGGTCGGGGTCGGCATCCGCCAGGGCTAGGAGCAGGGCCAGCAAGCCCGCCGCTACCCCGGCCAGGGTCAGCTTTTCGGCGGGGGAGGAAGCCGGTAGCGGGGGCGCGGTCAACGTCGGATTCATGAGGAAGGCAGATGCAATGAAGGAAGCGCGGGGCCAAGTCGGCTCAAAGGGGCGTTCTAACCAGCGGGGATTAGTGGTGATGGTGGTGGTCCTCGTCGGGTTTGCCGAACAGGTTAATCAGGGTTCCGATAACGTAAAAGCCCGTCCAGCACACGTACAGCCAGTTGAACCCGCTGGGCAGGTGACCTACGAAGAAATGCAGAATCAGGTGCGCGCCCGCGCTCATCAGCAGGCCCGTGAGGGCAATGAACTGGAAGCTGTTGAGCGCGGAAGGCTTGTATAGCTTGGAGAAATCCACGGGGAGGAAAATTTAGCGCGAAGTTTCGCGAAGTGGTGAAAGGAAGTTTCGCAAAGGTGCCGTTCAAATTGACTGGGAGCCGGTCCGAAAAAGCAAGCACGACAAGCTCAACAGGACATTCTTTTTGTTTTCGGATAGCCTCCTGCAACTGGGCGAGACGTTACCTGAAAACTTCGCGAAACTTTGCGCTGAGGCCTTTTCCTCGCTTCAGCACCACGGCTTGCTGCGGAAACTGCCGGTTGAAGGCCCCCACCACAGCTTTTTCGTGCTGCGGGAAAAACTCGGGGTCAAAGTTGGCCGCGCCCAGGTTGGCCATGACCGTGGCCACCGGGGCTTGCTGCTGAATCCACTGCGCGCACACGGCGTGACGCAGCCGCAGCCCCAGCGCGTTGAAGCCCGCCACGGCGTGCGGAGCTTCGGCCCGGAAGTAGACCCGCAACGCCGCCCGGCCCGCCGGATGTTCCCAGTAAAAACTTTCCAGGCCCGCCACCGGGCCGGCCGGGGCCAGGCCGTAGGTCTGGTATTCAAGGTTGAAGAACTTGGCCGAGTTGAACCAGATGCCGCGCCGGTAGGCCGTGGGCTGCCCGCAGATGGTGTGGGCTACGGTTTCGCCCTGCATCCGGCCCGTGTACCAGAGCTGCTCGATGGGCAGCTCGCCGGCGGCGGGCCGGCGGTGCTGGGCGCAGTCGCCGGCCGCGTACACGTGCGCCGCACTGGTGCGCAGGTGCTCGTCGACGAGGACGCCCCGGTCGGTTTCCACGGCGGAGGTGCGGGCCAGGGCCAGGTTGGGGGTCACGCCGGTGGCCAGGCCCACCCATTGGCACGTAATTTCGTCGCCGGCCGTGGTCACCACCGCCCGCACCCGGCCCCGGGCGTCGCCCAGAATTTCGCGCAGCTCGGTGTTGTAGTGCACCGGCACGTGGTTTTCCTGGAACTGGCGGTCCACCAGGCGGGCCTCGGCGGGCGGCAGCACGGAGGCCCAGTAGCGGGCTTCGCGCACCAGCACCACCGGCTCGATGCCGCGGGAGTGGAGCATTTCGGCCAGCTCCACGCCGATGAGGCCGCCGCCCACCACCACGCCCCGGCCGATGCCCTGGGTGTCGCGGGTCATGGCCGCGAGGTCGGGCAGGTTGTAAAGGCCCTGCACGCCGGCCAGGTCCTGGCCTGGCCAGCCGTAGCGCCGGCTCTCGGAGCCGGTGGCCAGCAAGAGCTTATCGTAGGTCAGGCTGGTGCCGTTGTCCAGGGTAACGAGCCGTGCAGCGGTGTTCAGGGCCGTGGCGGTGGCGTGCACCAGCGTCAGCCGGTTCTCGGTCCAAAACCAGTCGCCGTAGGGCTTGATGTCTTCGGGGCGCAGGTGGCCCATGTAGACGTACATGAGGGCCGTGCGGGAGTAGTGGTGGGCGCTTTCGGCCGAAACGAGCGTGATTTGGGCTTCCGGGCGCAGCCGGCGCACGGCCAGCGCGCACGTCACCCCGGTAATGCCATTGCCAATAATAACCAGATGCATGGGTAAGGATAAAGGAAGCTAGCCGTCAAATGTAGCCGGGCCGGGGGCACAATCCAACGGCGTGGGGCCTTACGTTTGTGGCCTAATGATTGACACGCCGCCGGGGCATCCTTACTGCGGCGGCCCATTATTTCCCCGATTTATTTTGTCCTCATGCTTTCTGTTAAAATAGCGCCCCGCCTCGTCATCCGCCTGTGGGCGGTTTGCGTTTTGCTGGCTCCGGCGGCCGGGGCCGCGGCCGCCCCGCCCAGCCTGCCGGCCGCCACTTCGGCGTTTCTGGCCAAATTTGTCGACTCGGACGGCAACGTTAATTACGCCGCCATCAAGCGCAACCCGCTGGAGCTGAAGGGCCTGCTCAGGCGCGTCGAGACGTTCGACGCCGCCGCCGCCAAAGGCCCCGACCGCGAAGCTTTTTACCTGAACGCCTACAACCTGTTGGTCATTGGCGAAGTGGTGGCGCGCTACCCGCTCGAATCGGTGCAGAAAGTGCCCGGCTTTTTCGATAAAAACCTGGTGAGCGTGGCGGGCGAAAAATTAACCCTCAACGACCTGGAGGCGCAGAAGCTGCGCCAGCCCTACGCCGACCCGCGCGTGCACTTTGCCCTGGTGTGCGGCGCCAAAGGCTGCCCCCGCCTGAGCCGGGCCGCCTACGTGGGCAACCAGCTCGACGCCCAGCTCACCATTCAGGCCCGCAAGGTGCTGCAAGACCCGGTCTTTGTTCGCGTCGAGGCCGGCGCCCGGAAGGTGCAGCTGTCCCAGATTTTTAAGTGGTACGAGGCCGACTTCAAGGCCAGCGGCAAAACTGGCCTGCCTTACGTCAACCAGTTCCGGGACGCCAAGCAGATTCCCGCAACCTACGCCGTTGACTACTACGCGTACGACTGGGCCCTGAACAGCCAGAAGTAATTCCGCTTCCAAAGGGCCTGGCCCGCGCAACGCCGGACAGCCGGACTGCCAAGCTAAGCGGCGGTTCGGCTGTCCGGCGTTGCGCGGGCCAGTGCTCAACGGCGCGCCAGTGCGTCAAAGCGCGCCGCAGGGTTCGCGGCCACTTGGGTAAAATAGAGCGGCGTATTGTTGGGCAATGGTTATCTGATAAAGCATATTATTGTCAATCAGCAGAAAAGTTGGAACACCGGTTTTACGCGATAAACAAGCCGTTTTGGGAGGTGAAAAGAGGAGAGTTACAAACTATTTTTTGGAAAACTTAGCGGGCATTGGCCATTTCCAGTACTCAGGGGCATTCGAAGCGGTTTTACCTAAGTTTCATAATGGGAATTATCAAAAAAGTTAAATCCAGCATTGATTGTCCGTAGTAGATTTGGCCTCATCATCCACTTTCAACTACGTTATTCTTATGAAGTTTTCCTTACTCTCTTCCGTGAAATTCTGGGTGGTGGCGCTGCTTTTCATGATGAACCGCGGCCTGGCCGTGGCCGGTAACCCGTCCCCGCCGACGGCAGCCTCCATTACCGCCCAGACGACGGCCTTCTTCCAGAAATTTGTGAACAAGGAGGGCAAAGTGAATTACGCCGCCATCCAGCGCAACCCCGACCAACTGAACGAGCTGTTGGGCAGCATTGCCCAGTTTGAAGTGGACAAGGCAGAAATGGCCGACCAGTACGCGTTTTACCTCAACGCGTACAACGTGCTCGTAATTGGGGAAATCGTGGCCAGCTACCCGTTGACTTCCGTGCAGGAAATGCCGGGCTTTTTCAACAAAACCCGCCTGAACGTGGCCGGCGAGCAACTAACGCTCGACCAGATTGAAACCGACAAGCTCCGCAAAATCTACGACGACCCGCGCCTGCACTTTGCGCTGGTGTGCGGCACCAACAGCTGCCCCCGCCTGAGCCGCACGGCCTACGTGGGCAAACAGCTCTTTGTGCAGCTGAACGAACAGGCCAAATTCGCCCTGCTGGACCCCAACTACGTGCAGGTCGACGAGACCAGCAAAATGGTGAAGCTGCCGGAAATCTTCAAGTGGTACGAAGCTGATTTCAGCACCAGCGGCAAGACCGGGGTGATGTACGTCAATCAATTCCGCAAGGAGAACCGCCTGCCCACCTGGTTTTCGGTGGAGTATTACCCTTACAACTGGAGCCTGAACGACCAGAAGTAAAACGGGGCTGTTGCGACAGGGACCAGCCCTGAACCCTGCGGACGCACGTGACGAGGCCGGAGCTGCCAGCGGCTCCGGCCTTTTCGTAACGGAATGAATTGGGGCTGCGTAAGGTCAAGCAGTTCTCACCATTCCATTCCGAAATCATGATTCCTGATAATATCTCCGGCAGCGGCACCGACACCAACGAAGGCGAAAACGCCGAAATCACGGAAAACAAGGGTTTTCCGATAAACGAGGAACTGGAAAAAAAGAAAGAGTTTAAGCAGGACCAGAGCAACCACAAAGCCAGTGCCGCGCCCACCTCGGCGCGCAACACCGGCGCCAACGGCTACACCCAGCGCAGCAACCAGAAAGACCAACTGGAGAACCTGCACATCGGCGGCTCGGAAACCAGCCCCCAGGGTGGCAACAACCACACGGGGGCCGGCGAGCAAGCCCAGGGGCCCGGCTTTGAGGTAGAAGGCAGCTACGAACTGGACCACAATTTGCGCACCCGCGAGCAGGAGTTTGGCGAGAAAGCGCCCAGTGGCCCGGCCAAGCCCGCCGGCGGCACCGAAACCATCAGCGACCAATAGCGCAGCCAACTGCGCAACCGCTTTACCAGGCAGCCACGAAGCGGGGCCGGCGCAACTGGGCCAAACGCCGGCGCCGGCCCCGCTTTTACCTTTGGGGCGATGATGTTCGTTGCGTTGGCCCTGTTGTGGGCGTGCTATTACGGAGTGCACAGCCTGCTGGCGACGGGCAGGGTGAAGGCGGCCGTGGCCCGGCGCTGGCCCGGCGCCCCCCGGTTCTATCGGCTGGGGTACAATCAGCTTTCGGTGTGGGGGTTTTTGGCCGCCTGGCACTGGCAGGAAAGCCTCTCGGCCCCCGCGCTGCCGCGCCCGCCGTGGCTCGCTGCGGGGGGCGTGGTGCTGGGGGCGGTGGGCCTCGGGCTGGCGGTGGCGGCCCTGCGGGGCTACGACCTGGGCGAATTTGCGGGGTGGAAGTACGTGCGCCGCGCCGGGCTGCCCACGGGCGCGCTGCGCACTTTCGGCCTGAATGCCTGGGTGCGCCACCCCTTGTACCTGGGGGTGCTGATGCTGGTGGCGGGGGCTTGGCTGGTGGCGCCCACGTGGCCCCGGGCCGTGTTTGGGCTGGTGACGTGGGCCTACGTGCTGGTGGGCCTGCGGTGGGAAGAGCGCCGGCTGAGCGCTGCATTCGGCCCGGCGTACGGGGCTTACCGGCGGGGGGTGCCGGCTCTGTGGCCCCGGTGGCCCGGGAAAAAAAGCCGCATCCCAACGGATAACAAAGCTAAATCGTAACTTGCGGGGCATATCCGGGGCGGTGGCTTTAGCCGTGAGCGAATTCCCCATTGCTTTCAACCAGTTTACCTTCTTCCCCAACGATGAATTCGGAAAATTTACCCAAGCCTGACAACGACCAGTACGACCCCAACCTGGAAGCCCAGGACGAGGAAGTCACCTCCGGGGGCAACAACCGCCTGCTCTACATCCTGGCGGGGGTGGTGCTGGTGCTGGTGCTGGGCTACGTGGCCTTGCCCAAGGGCAACGGCGAGGGCCTGGCGTCGGCCACGCCGTCGTTCATGCTCGATGACGCGGCCGTGACCGCCACGGCCCCCACGGCGGCCGACAGCGTTGCCGCGGGCCTCCAGACTGCGCCCGCAGCCCAGAAAGCCCCGGCGGAAACTCCGGCCGCCGCGGCAAAGCCTGCCACGGTTCGTGCCACGACGGCCGCTCCCGCGCCGGCCGCCTCCGTGGGCACGGCGCTCGAACCCGTGGCGCCCACCGTGGCGGCCCTCGCGCCCGAACCCGTTCTGGCGCCCGCGCCCGTCACGGCCCCAGCGCCGGCCGCAGCGCCGGCCAACGTGACGATGTCGGGCCGCATTGTGGACGAGAACGGCCGGCCCCTGGTGGGTGCTACGGTGCTGCTGAAAGGCAGCAGCAAAGGCACCAGCACCGACGCCACCGGCAACTACACGTTGGAAGTGCCCAACGGTAGCGACAACACGCTGATTTACGGCTACGGCGGCTACGACGACGAGGTGCTGCGCAGCCGCGGCAGCCAGTTCGTGAACGTAACGCTGATGCCCCGGGCTGACGCGGGCCGTAAGCGCCGGTAATCCATCTTTTAAGTAATCGTCCAACAGTAAACGAGTTGTCAGTTGCTCGTTGTTTGTTGTTAGTCAGGTATTTATCAAGGAGCTAACAACTGACAACTGGTGCCTGACAACTTAGCTTTCGGCAAAACACCCGGCCCCTCGTGTGAGGAGCCGGGTGTTTTTGGTTCAGGACCTACGCGGCGGCTGGCACCCGCGCAAGTCTCCTGCTTGGGAGAACGAGACGCATTGCTTACGGCTCAGGCAGTTCTGCCGCCAAACCGCTTTCCGAACAGGAAGTAAACCGGCAGCCCCAGGGCCACCAGGCCCAGGCCCCGGCGGGAGAACTCGGCGGTGTCGGGCGCAATGAGGAGGATGACGCAGAACGTGGTGGCCAGCAGGATGTAGACGCCCGGCACCAGCGGGTAGCCCCAGGCGCGGTAGGGGCGGGGCGCCTCGGGGCGGGTGCGGCGCAGCACGAAAATGCCGATAATGGTGACGACGTAGAACAGAATCACCGAGAACATGACGTAGTTCAGCAGCTGCCCGTAGGAGCCACTCAGGCAGAGCAGGCAGGCCCACAGGCACTGGGCCCACAGGGCGCGGCCGGGCACGCCGGCGCCGTTGAGGCGGGCCAGGCCGGGGAAAAACAGGCCGTCTTTGGCCATGGCAAAGTAGGCCCGCGCCCCGCTTAGAATGATGCCGTTGTTGGCGCCGAAGGTGCTGAGCATGATGAGCACCGCCATGACGTAGGCGCCGGCCTTGCCCAGCACCGACTCGGCCACGGCGGTGGCCACCCGGTCGTCAGTGGCGTACTGGATGCCGCGGCCGGCCACGGTGGCCGCTTCGGGCGTGCCGTGCAAGGGCAGCACCAGCAAGTACACCACGTTGATGAGGATGTAGAGGGCCGTGACAATGGCCGTGCCGATGGCCATGCTGCGCACCAGCGTGCGCTCGGGGTTCTGAATTTCCTCGCCCGCGAAGCCGATGTTGTTCCACGAATCGGAAGAAAACAGGGAGCCGGTC
This sequence comes from Hymenobacter sp., assembly GCF_031398885.1. Lineage (GTDB taxonomy): Bacteria > Bacteroidota > Bacteroidia > Cytophagales > Hymenobacteraceae > Hymenobacter. The sequence goes on along the minus strand of NZ_JANNOD010000039.1, from coordinate 9,264 downwards.
ATGGCCATGCCGATGGCGATGAGCAGCCCGCTGCCGCTGATGGGCAGCACCGGCGCGCTCACGCCGGGGGCGGGGTGGCGGGTGGCCGTCCAGAGGTCGGCAAAATTAAGCTGAATGGCCTCGTGGTTCAGGCCCAGGGCCACCCCGAAGACGATGAGCAGGGCCAGGGCCACCAGCTTGGTGCTGCCCAGCACGTTCTGAATAAGCTTGCCGGTGCGCACGCCCCGGGCATTGAGGGCCGTGATGCCCACGATGAGAACGATGGCCAGCAGCTGCACGCTGCTAAACTCGAAGCTGCCAGCCTGGAACAACAGGTTCTTCACGCTGAAAAACGGCAGCAATACCCCCGTAAACTTGGCAAAAGCCACCGCCACGGCCGCAATTACCCCGGTTTGGATGACCAGGAACAAGGTCCAGCCGTAGAGAAAGGCCGTGAGCCGCCCGAAGGCCTCGCGCAGGTACACGTACTGCCCGCCCACCTTGGGAAACATGCTGGCCAATTCCCCGTAGCTGATGGCCCCGGCCATGGTGATGAAGCCGGTGAGCAGCCACACCACCAGCAGCCAGCCGGCGCTGCCCACCTGCCGGGCAATGTCGGCCGAGACGATGAAGATGCCCGAGCCTATCATGCTGCCCGTGACGAGCATGATGGCATCGAAAAGATTGATGGCGCGCTTAAAGTGCGGCTGTTCCCCTTGAAATTCAGCAAGGGGGGTGACGACGGGCTTATTTTGCACTGGGTTGAATGGGGGCTCGGTCATGCGGAAGTAAAAATTTTGTCAAAGAAAACGAAAAGGCCCGCCCCAAAAGGCAGGCCCGGTGACTGGCGGCTGTAGAAATTGCCTTAAAACTCGCTGCGGTCGTACCAGCTGCGCATGCGCCAGGGGTCGTTGCGGGTTTTGCGCACCAGCACCAGCCGGGCCGTGCCGGCACCCGAGAACCGCTCGTCGTCGCGCTGCTCGATGGTGAGGAGAAAGGAGCGCTCCACGCTGGCCAGCGTGTCCGACGACAGCGTGTCGGAGCTGGGCAGGTACTGCGTCCACTGCAGGTTGGTGGAGCGCGCGGCGCGGAAGAGGCGGTAGGTGGTGTTGGCGTCCACGTCGCGGGTCCAGGAGCGGTCCACGTTGGCGGCAAAGTCGCGGTAGGTAAACTTGAACTTGGGCGAAAGCAGCTGGCCGTAGAGCGTGGAGTCGCGCAGCTGGTAGGCGGCCCGGAACCGGTCGAAGAAGCCGCGCACGGTGGCGGGGTTGCCCAGCAGCTGGTTCTGGTCGGTGGGCAGCTCGTTCAGCGCCGGGGCAAACGGGTTGCAGGCGGGCACCGTCAGCAGCAGCACGATGCCGGCGAGCAGCACAACTGGCAAGGACGGGCGCGGTGGCAATTTCATAAGTCTAAATATACAAAGCGAGGAGCTGGCGAAAAGCGGGGAGCTGATGACGTGGGGAGGTGGATTTTTTTTAAGTTGTCAGGCAGTAGCTGTCCGTTGTTAGCTTCTTGATAAATATCTGACTAACAACGAGCAACTGACAACTCGTTTACTGTTGGACGACTACTTATCCGCGCAGCACGCGCGAAGAAGGTCAAGCTCACCGCCTCCCCATTCCACCACCTTACCGTCTAGTTCGAGCTGAAATATTTCTTCAAATCGGTCCAGTTCAGGCCGGGGCCGGTGCGCTGGTCGCGCCAGGCGATGATGCGCCACTCGTTGTTGCGGCGGCGCAGAAGGAGGCGGATGTTGCCCTGCAGCAGGCCGGCGCGAAATGCGGTGTCCTGCTGCGTGACCTGCAGTTGGTAGAGGGCCGACACTTCCACCGAGTCGGTGGTGAAGAGTTGGTCGCGCCGGTCGGTGAGGGTGAGCTTGTTGATGGTGCCGGGGGCCGTGCGGCGGCGCAGGCTGGTGAAGTAGGTGGTTTCCTCGGGCACGCTCCAGTTGGCAAACAGGGCCGGCGAGGACCCCGCGCTGCTGGGGTCGGGCACGAACCGGTAGTCGGGGCCGGTGAAGCTGCGCTCGTAGTTGGCCACGTTCAGGTTCTGCACGGCGGCGGTGAAGTTGGCCAGCAGAATGTCGACCTGGGTGGGCTGAATCCACTCGCTGCCGGCGGCGGCGGGCTCGGGCTCGCGGAGCTGGAAACAGGCCGGCAGCGCCAGCAGCAAGAACACCGGCAGCAGCGCACGGCCGGCGCGCCACCGCGGGGGGGCCGCGCTTTGGCGGAGGCGGGTGAAATGGTCTTTCATCGCTGCGGGCTTAATGCCAGGAAGAAAGATACGCTTTCTGCCGGCGCATGTACGGGGTGGCGGCGGGTTTTGGGTTGCGGGCGGGCCCGGTCCGCCACCCGGGCCCGGCCGGCAGCGGGCCAAACGCGCCTGCGCCGGGCCTGCGCCGGGCCTCTGGCCGGGCTCGGTGCCGTACTTTCGTCGCCCGTCACCCGCTTCCCCCCGCATGTCCCGAAAGCTTCTGGCGTTCCTCACGGCTTTGCTGGTGCTGCTCGCGCTGGCCACGTTCGTGTATTACCGGCGCACGCTGGCCGCCGTGCCCGTGGACCCCTACGCCCTGGTGCCCGCCGACGCCGTGTTCGTGCTCAGCACCCGCGACCACCCCGCCCTGGTGCGCCACCTGCAGGAAACCGAGCTGTGGGACAACCTCACCGCGGTGCGCTACTTCCAGCAGGCGGCCGGGCACCTCGCCCTGGCCGATAGCCTGACCGGGGGCAACGCCCGCCGCCGCAACGGCCTGCTGACCCTGCTGGGCCGCAAGCTGGTCCTGACCTCGGTGCACGTGACCGGGCCGGGCGAGTACGGCGTGCTCTACCAGGTTCCCCTGGCCAAGGTGGGCGAATACCGTCAGGTGCGGGGCCTGCTCGAAACCCTGGGCCGGGACGCCCGCTACCGCTTGGCCACCCGCGACTACGAGGACCAGGAGTTTACCGTGCTCACCGAGCGGCGCAGCGAAACCACCCTCACGGTGTTCAATTACCGCAACCACTTGCTGGTGAGTGCCACCCCGGCGCTGGTGGAAGCGGCCGCGCGCCGCCTGGCCCACGTGGGGGCGCCCACGGTGCTGGCCGCCATTGGCTCGACGGACCTGCTGCCGCTGCGCGGCGTGGACGCGACTCTGCTGGTGAATTACCGCCGCCTGCCCCAGTTTTTGGATGTGCTGTTTCGGCCCGATGCCCACGGGCAATTCGACCAGCTGGCGGGCCTGGTTTCGCGGGGCTTGCTGGGCCTGAAGCTGGCCGGCAGCCGGGCCCAGCTGCAAGGATTTTCTAACCCCGAAACGGCCCAGGGTGCGCTCCAGCAACGCCTGCGCGGCCAGCCCGTTCAGCCCCTGGGCCTGGCGGACCTGCTCAGTACCCGCACGGCGCTGCTGCTTCACCTGGCCGCCTGCCCGGCCCGCACCTGGCCCGGCCCGGCCCGGCCGCGCCCCGATTCGTTGGCGCGCGGCGCGGCGCTGGATAGCCTGCGCGCCACCTTCGGGGGCGAAATGGCCGTGGGCTACCTGGCGGCCCCGGCCGCGGGCAGCCGGCCGGCGCGGCTGGCTTTTGTGCGCTGCCCCGCGCCGGCCCGCACGGCCCGGTGGCTGGCCCGCCTGCGGCGGCTCGACGGTACTTCGCCGGCTTTCACCCGGGTGGGGCCGTACCAGGTGCACCCGGTGGGCTTCCCGGAGGCGGCGGTGCTCGGGCCGCTGCTGGACCCCGCCCCGCCCTACGCCGTGGAGGCCCGCCCCGGCGCGTGCGTGCTGGTGGGCAATTACCTCGTGCTGGCCGATGCGCTCGTTCTGAACGGCTACCTGGCCGATGTGGTGGCCGGCCGGACCTGGGCCCAAACCCCAAGCCAGGTTGCGTTTTTGCAGGAAACCCTGCCCCGCGCCCGTCTGAGCATCTTCGTGGATACCCGCAACAGCTGGAACGCGTTGCTCGGCGCGCTCACCGAGGAGCGCCGGGCCGGCCTGCTGCGCAACGAGGCGCTGTTTAAGCGCTTCCCGCAGGTGGCGCTGCAACTAGTGCCCGCCCATAACGAGGCGGCGCCCGGAGCGCGGTATTTTACCCAGCTGCTGCTGCGGCACCCCGACCCGGGCCCGGCCCAGGCCCGGGCGGGCGCCGCCGCCAATGGCCGGGTCCTGGCCTTCCGGCGGCCCCTGGTGGGGGCGCCCACGCTGCTGCCGGCGGCCGGCACGCGCGTGCCGGCCGCCGTGGTGCAGGACTCGGCCAACGTGCTGCACTTCGTGAGCGCCGACAATACGGTGCGGTGGTCCGACACCCTGGCCGGGCCGGCGGTGGGGGTGGGGCCGCTGGCCGGCAGCGGCCTGCTGGTGGGCGCGGGTTTCCGCCTGCACCTGTTCGCCAACGACGGGCAGGAGGTCCTGCCCTTCCCGCTCAACCTGCCCGACAGCGTGCGCCTGGCCGCCCTGGTGGCCGGGCCCGGCAACGGCCCCAACGAAGCCGCGCGCCTGCTGGCCGTCACGACGGGCAATACCCTGCTGCTGCTCGACGCCCGGGGCCGGCTGTTTCCGGGCTGGCAGCCCAAGCGGCTGGAGTTTCCGCTGGCGGGGCGGCCCGCCTTGCTCAGCGTGAGCGGGCGCGACGTGGTGCTGGTGCCCCTGCAAAACGGCTACGTGTACGCCTTCAATGGGCAAGGCACGCTGTTTCCGGGGTTTCCGCTGAGCATGGGCGCCCGGCTGGCCGGGGAAGTGCTGGCGCAGGCCGGCAGCACGCTGGGCCGCACCCGCTTCATGCTGGTGAACCAGCACGGCGAGCTGGTGACCTTCACGCTGAGCGGCGACATCCTCAGCCGCCGCCGGGTGGCCACCTGGAGCCGCACCGCCCGCTTCCGGCTGGTGCCGGACCAGCGCGGCCGCAGCTTCGTGGTCGCGCGGGAAGACGGCAACCGGCTCGACGTGTACCTGCCCGGCCGGGTGGCCCCGCTGCTCACCCAGCGCTTCGTCACGTCGGGCAGCAAGCCCGTGCAGTTCTTCGATTTTGGGGGGAGCCGGCAGGTGGTGGCCCTCACCGAGCCCGGGCCCGGCCAGGTGTTTGTGTACGGCAACACGGGCCGGCTGCTGGGCGGCGCGGCCCTGCCCAGCACCGGCACCGGCATTGGCCTGACCCACGACGCCACCACCGACACCTACCAGCTGGTGCGCGCCGTGGGCCGCGAGCTGCGCCGCACCGAGCTTAGAATCAACCAAGTAGTCGTTCAAAAGTAAACGAGTTGTCCGTTGCTCGTCAGATATTTATCAAAAGACTAATACCTGACAATCACTGCCTGACAACTTAACCTTTGTCGTTCGCAACCAACGGCCCCCGTGCCGTGGTCGTTCTTCTCGATTGCAGCTCGTGGAGGACGGCCAGTTGTTGCGCGACAAACGGAAACTACCGCTGCTTGCCCAGCCACCCTTTGCGCCAAAAATAATAGAGCTGGCCGGCCACCATCAGGGTCATGAAGGCGAGCACCCCGGGGTAGCCCCAGGGGCTGTAGAGCTCGGGCATGTTGAGGGGGTTGGGGCCGGCGGGCGGGGCCTCGCGCTGGAAGTTCATGCCGTACACGCCGGCCACGAAGCTGAGCGGAATGAAAATGGCGCTGATGATGGTCAGCACCTTCATCACCTCGTTCATGCGGTTGCTCTGGTCCGAGAGAAACAGCTCGGTGAGGCTGGTGATGTTTTCGCGGTAGCTCTCGGCCAGGTCCAGGGCCTGCATGGCGTGGTCGTAGAGGTCCTTGAAAAAGACCTTGACGTCCTCGGGCACGACTTCTTCGGGCAGGCGCAGGATTTCACTGATTTTGTCCCGCTCGGGGTACACCAGCCGGCGGAAGCGCACGATGTCCTTCTTGATGCGCAGGATGCGGTTGAGCATGCGCCGCTCGCGCCGCTCCGAGAAAATCCGCTCCTCCAGGCCCTCGATGTAGTCGCCGATGGCCGCCATGGTGGGAAAGTAGTGGTCGATGACCACGTCGCTGAGGGCGTAGGCCAGGTAGAGCGACGACTTGCGCTTGATTTGGCTGAAGTTGCTGCGCAGGCGGACGCGCAGCGAGTTGAGGCAGTCGTCGTAGTCGTCCTGAAAGGTGAGCACGTAGTTGGGGCCGGTGAAGATGGAGAGCTGGTCGTCGTCGATTTCCAGGTCGGAGGTAAAGTCCGTCATGCGCGACACCAGGAACAGGCGGTTGTTGTCGAACACGTCCACCTTGGCGCGCTGAAAGTCCCCCAGCACGTCTTCCATCTGCAGCGGGTGCAGGGCAAAGTCGTGCATGAGCCGCTCCATCAGGGCCAGGTCGCCGTAGCCGCGCACGTCAATCCAATGCCGCAGCTCGGGATGGGCCTGAAAGCTGGCCCACAGCTCGTCGTAGCTGAGGCATTCTTGCTCGGTCAGGGTCTGCTCGTCGTAGGAAATGAGGAAGAGCCGCGGCGGCAAGGCGCCCTCGCGGATGACGAGCGCGCCGGGGCGCTGGCCCAGCGTTTCGGTTTGCTTACGGGCCTGCAGGGTGGCTTCGCGGTCGGTGAAGCTGTAGGCGGGGCCGTCGGCGTTGGCCGGTTCGGAGGCCGGTCCAAGCGCCGGTGAGGGGGTTTGTGGGGTCATGCGACGGGAGAGAATACAATGCGGGGATGCTTACGGCCAACAGCCACTCGGAGCGGGTTTCGGACGGGGTTTTCGCGGCTTCCCGGGTCCTACCGCGCGGCGGCCGGAGGGCATTGCTCGGAAACAAGGTTTTGAATGCGCGGAGAATTTTTGGGCCTTGCGCCGCTGCCCAGTGCCGTACTTTGCCGGGGAAGCCACGAAATTAAGGTTTGAAAATACCGGATTCTTTACTTGCAACGGAACCAGGCGTGGCAAGCACAACCCGCCGCTTCGCCGTGTACCCGGCCGCAAGCGGACCGGCTGGACCGGCCGGGCCCCGGCTGCCGCTGGCGTTTGACTCGTTCCTGTACCTGCGGCCCGACCACCAGGCCCTGCAGCCCAACGCCGGCCCGGTCCTCAGCTTTTACCTGGAAGACGCGGCCGCCGGCCGCACCGTGGCGCAGCTGCACGTGGCCCTGGATGCGGCGGCCGAAACGGCCCACAGCCCGGCGCAGGCGCCATTCGGGGCCGTGCAACTGGCGGCGGGCGTCGGGGCCGGGCCCCTGCACGCCCTGCTGGCGGCCGCCGAAACCGCGCTGGCGCACCGGGGCGCGAAACGCCTGGCGCTGCGCGGCTACCCCTTCGCCTACGACCCCGCCGGGGCCGCTGTGCTGGCCGAAACGCTGCGGCAGCGCGGCTACCGCGTGGCGCTGGCCGAACAGAACTACCACCTCGACCCGGCCCGGAATTACGAGGCCCATTTGCATCCCTCGGAGCGGCGCCGGCTGCACAAGTGCCGGCGCCACGGGCTGCTTTTCGAGCAGGAGCCGCCCTTGCTGCTGCCGGCCGCCCACGACTTCATCCGGGCGTGCCGGCAGGAGCGGGGCTACGAGCTGTCGTTGTCTTTGGCGCGGGTGCAGGAGTTGTTTCGGCGCTTTCCGCGGGAGCATTTTCTCTTCTCAGTGCGGCAGCCCAACGGCGACTGGGCGGCCCTCACCGTTGCCATTCGGGTGAGCGAGGGGGTGCTCTATAATTTTTACCCCGCCAGCCCCCTGCGCTGCAACGCCCTGAGCCCCGTGGTGCTGCTCAACGAAGGCCTGCACGCTTTTGCCCAAGCCAGCGGCCTGGCCGTGCTCGACCTCGGTACCTCCACCCTGGACGCCCGCCCCAACGCGTCGTTGCTGCGCTTCAAGCGGCATCTGGGGGCCGTGGCGGGCCTGCGCCTGAGCTGGGAAAAGGCAATGGGGGAATGAGCGAACGGGGCAATGAGTGAGGGCGTCAATTTCAACAACAAGCCAGCCGTTGGCCGCCGTTCTTTGTGCTCAACTGACCCCATGCCCACCTCTTCGCCCATTCGCCAATTCGTGCGCGGCTCGCTGGGCACGGGGGTGGCGGTGACGGTCCGGGCCGCGGGGGCGTTGGTCATCAACAAGCTGTTTGCGACCTACGCGCCCGCTGGCGGCCTCACCCTGCTGGCCCAGTTCCAGAACCTGATGGCCCTGCTCACCACCCTGCCCAACGACGGGGTGCACGTGGGCCTGGTAAAATATCTGGCCCCTCTGCAACCGGGCAGCCCCCGCTACCGGGCGTGGCTGGGCGCCGCCCTCACGCTCAACGCTGCGGCTCTGGTGGTGGGGGGCGCGGTCCTGGCTGGCCGGGGCCTGCTGGATTGGGGCTGGGGCTACACGGTGGCGTTTTTGGCAGGCATTGCGCTGCTGCTGGGGCAGGGGCTGCTGGGCGCCGCGCTGCTGGCCGCCGGGCGGTTGCGGGCCTACCTGGGCTTGTCGGCAACACTGGCCGTGCTGGGCACCAGCGCCGTGGCGGCTGCGCTGCTGGGCCATCGGTCGCCGCCCGAAGCGCTGCTGGCCTATTTGCTGGCACAGGGCCTTACGCTGGCTCCGGCGCTGGGGCTGGCGGCGCGGGCCGGCCTCTTGCGGGGCGTGCGGCTGGCCGCGCCCGTCAGCCGGCTGGCGCTGCGGCGGCTGGGCCAGTTCCTGCTCATGGCCGTGAGCACGCTGGTGTTTGGCAAGGCCGTGGACTACGTGCTGCGCGACTATTTGCTGGCCACTTTCGGGCCCGCCCGCACCGACCTGTGGCAGGCCGTGGCCAAGCTGTCGGACAACTACACCATGGTGTTTGGGGCGGTGATGAGCAGCGTGTTCTACCCGCGGCTGGCGGCCCTGGCCGGGCAGCCGGCGGCGCGCAACTACCTGCTGGGGGTGCTGAAGCTGCTGGCGCCGGGGCTGGCCGCCGGCCTGGGCCTGATTTTCGTTTGCCGCGACTGGCTGCTGCCGTTGCTCTTTGCCCCGCGGCTGCTGGCGGCACGCGAGTTTCTGGGGGCTCAGTTGCTGGGCGACTGGGCCAAGTTTATCAGCTGGTTGTTCATCTTTCAGCTCACGGCCCGGGCGCGCACGGGCCCCTACGTGGCAGTGCAGGCGGCCTCGGCGGCAGTATTTGCGGGGCTGCTGGCGCTGCTGCTGCCCCGGTTCGGCCTGCAGGGCGCCGTGCTGGCCCACGCCGCCCGCTACGGCCTGCTACTGCTGGCCTGCGTGGGGGCTCAATTAAGAATGAGGAATGAGGAATGAGGAATGAGGAATGAGGAATGAGGAATGAGGAATGAGGAATGAGGAATGAGGAATGAGGAATGAGGAATGAGGAATGAGGAATGAGGAATGTGGAATTTTTGTTTTGTTGCTTTGAGGCTTCAACGACGTGG
>NZ_JANNOD010000010.1:0-15812 GCF_031398885.1 Hymenobacter sp. | reverse complement strand
CCGTGCGCCACTATCGTATTGCTACGACCGTTCGACTTGCATGTATTAGGCCTGCCGCTAGCGTTCATCCTGAGCCAAGATCAAACTCTCCATTGTAAAATTCTTCTACACCCCGGCGTACCGGGGCTGATGTCGAGTGCTGACCTTGCTCACATATTGACGTTATCGTCTAATTCGTTTCGCTTGGTTTGTTTCACTGTGTTTTTCCCGAGGGGAAAGCAGCAAGTGAAACACTTACTATTTTGTTTGTTTCCGTCATTCAAAGAACGTGTGTTACTTCCATTTGAAGTAACAGTGTGGGTTGGTTTTATAACCCAGTGCCAATGTCAGTACAGTGGCCGTTAGATTTGGGAGTGCAAAGGTAACAGCTTTTGTTAACTTGTCGACTTTTAAGCGAAAATTTTTTAGAAATCTTTTCGTTAGTTTTTCAAATATGACTGCTTCCGGTTGAAGCGGGCTGCAAAGGTACGGTGGGTTTTTTTGGCTTTGCAACAGGTTCGAAAGAAAAATTTTCAAGGATTGCTGCTGACCGCAGTGGGGTAGACAAGCTAATCCAGGCTGAAGTTCCGTGCCTTTCAAAAATCCCCTTTAGCTTTCGTTTCGAGGTTTCCCGTAGTCCGTTTGACGTTTTGGGACTGCAAAGGTAGAAGGAGTTTTTGGGGCAGCAAGGGGTCCTGTACGAAATAGCTGGAATGTGGTTGTAAGTAGCTGATTTATGCGGCGAAAAATTTCGTGTGGTGGCTTGGTCTATGCGGTTAGCATACCTGCATTAAGCACTGATTGGCGTAAGCTGGCTTAATGAAGCACCCTGATTTGTGTGTTGCAACAGCAACACGACCATCAGATTGGCTTAAATGAAGCTGATGATGCAAGGTGCGCTTTATTAATGATGAGGACGTTTGAGGTGAATTTCTGCCGGGGAATGACACAGAAAAGCGAGGAGGAAACATTCCCGTCTCAATGACAGGCCCGTTTCTTCCTCGCTTTTCTGCTCTTGAAGCTGCTGTATATAGCTAGGATGGGGTGGTACCTCCCTCCTATTACCTATGAAGGGTGCTCACGCGGTCGGGGCCGACGCTGACAATGCGGATGGGGACTTGCAGCTCGCGTTCAAGGAAATCGAGGTAGACGAGCAGGTTGGGGGGGAGTAGGGCGGCGTCGGTGAGGGTGGTGAGGTCGGTGTGCCAGCCGGGGAGGGTGAGGTATTCGGGGGTGACGGTGGTGAGTTCGCCGGGGTCGGGGAGTTGGGGGGTGGTGGCGCCAGTGGCGGTGCGGTAGTGGGTGCAGACCTGGATTTCGGTGAAGCCGTCGAGCACGTCAGCCTTCATGAGGTGGAGCTCGGTGACGCCGTTGAGCATGATGGCGTAGCGGAGGGCAGGCAGGTCTATCCAGCCAGTGCGGCGGGGGCGGCCGGTGGTGGAGCCAAACTCGCGGCCGGCTTGGCGGATTTGTTCGCCGACTTCGTCGTGCAATTCCGTGGGGAACGGGCCACTGCCAACGCGGGTGCTGTAGGCTTTGATGATACCGTAGACCTTATCTATGTGCTTGGGGGCGATGCCGAGACCGGTGCAGGCGCCGGCGGCGATGGTGCTGGACGAAGTGACGTAGGGGTAGGAGCCGAAGTCGATGTCTAGTAGGGAGCCTTGGGCACCTTCGGCGAGGATGCGCTTGCCCTGGGTGAGGAGGTCGTTGAGGAGGTATTCGGTGTCGGTGAGTTGCAGGGTGCGCAGGAAGGCGACGGCGGAGAAGAAATCTGCTTCGATGGCGTCGATTTCCAGCTCTTTGTGGTGGTGAGCGGCGATGGCGGCGTGCTGGGCGACGGCTTCCTTGTAGCGCTGCTCAAAATCGGGAAGCAGGATGTGGCCTACGCGCAGGCCGACGCGGCCGATTTTGTCGGAATAGGTAGGGCCGATGCCTTTGAGGGTGCTGCCGATTTTGGTGTTGCCGCGGGCTTCTTCGCTGATGCGGTCGAGGGCGCGGTGCGAGGGCAGGATGAGCTGGGCTTTCTTGGAGATGTAGAGGTTTTTGGCCCAATCCACTCCCCTATCGGTGAGTTTTTGGAGCTCCTGGCGGAAGACGATGGGGTCGAGGACGACGCCATTGCCGACAATGTTGAGGATATGGGGGTGAAAAATGCCGCTGGGCACCTGGTGCAGGACGTGCTTGATGCCGTCGAAGGTGAGGGTGTGGCCGGCGTTGGGGCCGCCCTGGAAGCGGGCCACGGCGTCGTAGGTGGGTGCGAGGACGTCTACGATTTTGCCTTTGCCTTCATCGCCCCATTGGAGGCCTACTAATACGTCTACGGGCATGGTGATTGGGTTTCGCCCTCCGCGTGGCACCTCACCCCCCAGCCCCCTCTCCCGTGGAGAGGGGGAGCTTGGCGAGTTTGGGGTTGTGCGGAGGGTATTTTACTAGTAATAAAATGAATTGAGCAAAAAAACGGCCGCCTAGAGGGCGGCCGGGGTGAGTTGTTGGCGGGCACCGGCCTCGTCGGGGGCTACGGCGAAGATGTTATTGAGCTTGGTGAGGGCCAGCATTTTCTTGGGGTGGTCGGCGGGGTTGATGAGGACCATTTCGCCGCCGCGGCTGCGGAACTTGGTAAGGAGCGAAACGAGGACGCCGATGCCGGTGCTGTTGATGTAGCGGACTTCGGAGAGGTCGATGGCGCAGTGAGGGACGGCCTCGCCGAGGTGGTCGTTGACGGATTCGAGCAGTTGGTCGGTGTCGGGGCTGCCGATGAGGTCGCCGGTGAGGCGGACGAAGAGGATGCCGTTCTGGACGGAGCTGGTGGAGGTCATGCGGGAGTGGCGGTGTTCCGGGCGGCCGCTTGGGCGCGGCAGTCGCCGCAGATGCCGTAAAGATTTAAAGAATGGTGCAAGATATGGAAGTTCAACAGGTCGCCGACCATGGTTTGGATGCCGTGGATGCGGGGGTCGCAGAATTCCACCACTTTATGGCATTCGGTGCAGATGACGTGGTCGTGCTGGCGGTAGCCGTAGCTCTTCTCGTACTGGGCGAGGTTGCGCCCGAACTGGTGCTTGCTGACGAGGCCCTGCTCTACTAGTAGGTCTAGCGTGTTGTACACCGTGGCGCGGCTCACTTGCAGCCCCTGCTCCTTCATGCCGGCGTAGAGCTCGTCCACGTCGAAGTGACCGGAGCGGGCGTAGATTTCTTCGAGAATGGCGTACCGCTCGCCGGTTTTGCGCAGGCCTTTGTTTTCGAGGTGGGCGGTGAAGAGCTTCTTAACTTCTTCAAGCTTGTCGGTATTCAGGATGGCTTGGGAGGCGGCACTGGGGGTGTGCTTGGCCGCGTAGCCGGTTTCGGAGGAGCCGCCTACTGCCTGCCCGGCCTCGGCGGCGGGTGGCGGGGGAATGGACGGGGTTATTCGAGTTGTGTTCACGGTACTAATAGGTATTGAGGGAAGTAGAAGCCCGAGCCAAGTAAGCGGCGCGGGCGGCTTTAGGTTCTTAGCGCTCGAAGTAAAGGTGATAATGATTGGCGCAGCCGGGGTTGAAGGCAGTCTGGCAGCTTGAACAGGTGTTGTCACAGCTTAAGTAGCTGGTGATACTGAGGGTGCTTTGGCAGTTGCCGCAGAGAATGGCTTCGGTATTGAATTCGGAGCTAGGCCACACTGCGGGCGCGTGGTCGGCGGCTTCCTCGTGGCACTGGATGCAGGCGTAGAACTCGTCGCAGCACTTGAATTTGATGGCAATGATGTCGCGCTCGGAGTGGTAGTGGGCGCATTGGGTGCGCTCGTTCACGTCGGTGCCGTGGCAGGTGATGGTAGCAATACTGCTCATTTGGCTGAATCGAACCGCTCCACTTGCAGCACGCCGTTTACGCGGCTGAGGCGGTGGATGAGCTTGTTAAGGTGGTCGGTGTCGTTGACAAACACCATGATTTGGCCTTCGAAGATGCCGTCATTGCTGTCCACGGTGATGGCGCGCATGTTCACCTTAAGGCTGGTGCTGATGATGCGCGTCACGTCGTTGACGAGGCCCACGCGGTCGGTGCCCTTGATGCGGATGCCGGCCAGAAAGGCCAGTTCGAGCTGCTCCGTCCACTTGGCGCGCACGATGCGGTTGCCGTAGTTCGACATCAAATCCACGGCGCGGGGACAGCTGGTGCGGTGGATGATGATGCCGGTGTCGGTTTCGAAGCCGAACACGTCGTCGCCGGGGATGGGGTTGCAGCAGCGGGCGATGCTGTAGTTAAACTTGTCGGTGTGCTCGCCCACCACGAGCATGTCGGGCCGCACGCCACGGATTTTCTGCACCTCGTGGTCGAAGGTTTTGGGTTCGAGCACGGACGGCACGCTCGAAACGGGCTTGTCGGCGTGGAACAGCGACTCGCGGATGGTGCGGCCGTCGATTTGGCCGACGGCGAGGCGGTAATAGAATTCCTGCGCCGTGGGCACGTTGAAGTAGGCCAGCAGGCGGTTGAAGTTCTCCTGCGTAAAGGGCACGCTGATGAGCTCCAGGCGCTTTTCGAGCAAGAAGCGGCCGTCCTCGGCCTTGGCGCGCTTGTCATCGCGGAGGAAATCCTTGATTTTGGAGCGGGCCTTGGTCGTGATGACGTAATTGAGCCACTCGGCCGTGGGGCGCTGCTTGTGCGAAGTCAGAATCTCCACTTGGTCGCCGTTGTGCAGCTCGTAGCTGAGCGGCTCCAGCTTTTGGTTCACCTTGGCGCCGAGGCAGTGCAGGCCGATTTGCGAATGAATGTCGAAGGCAAAGTCCAGCGCCGTGGCCTTGTCCGGCAGAATCACCAGCTTGCCCTTGGGCGTGAAGGCGTACACTTCCTTCACGAACAGGTTCTGGCGGAACTCGTCCATGAATTCCAGCGCGCTGGAATTGTTGGATTCCAGCATCTCGCGCACCTTGTTCACCCAACCTTCCAGGGAGCTTTCGGGCTGGATGCTGCCGGTATCCTTGTATTTCCAGTGCGCGGCGTAGCCTTTCTCGGCGATGTCGTCCATGCGGCGGGAGCGGATTTGCACCTCCACCCACTGGCCGGCGCGCGACATCACCGTAGTGTGCAGACTCTCGTAGCCGTTGGCCTTGGGCGTGGATACCCAGTCGCGCAGGCGGTCGGGGTTAGGCTGGTAGAAGTCCGTCACGATGCTGTAGACCTGCCAGCAAGCGGCTTTTTCCTGCTCCGGCGGCACGTCCATAATCACCCGGATGGCGAACAGGTCATACACCTCATCAAAGGTGATGTTCTGTTTCTTTATCTTCTTGAGAATGGAATAGATGCTCTTGGGTCGGCCCTTTATCTCAAATTCGAAGCCCTGGGCCTTCAACTCGTCCTCAATCGGCTGCACAAACTCCTTGATAAAGCGGTTGCGCGCGCTCTGGCTCTGCCGGACCTTGGCCTTGAGGTCGGTGTAGGTTTCGGTGTCGGTGAATTTGAGGTACAAATCCTCCAACTCACTCTTTATAGTGTAGAGCCCCAGCCGGTGGGCCAGCGGCGCGTACAGATACAGCGTCTCCGAAGCAATTTTCAGCTGTTTGTGCCGCGGCATCGAGTCCAGCGTCCGCATGTTGTGCAGGCGGTCGGCAATCTTGATGAGAATGACGCGCACGTCTTCGCTCAGCGTGAGCAGCATCTTGCGGAAGTTCTCGGCCTGCTCGCTGGTGCCGTACTCGAAGACCCCAGAGATTTTCGTGAGCCCGTCGATGATGCGGGCCACCTTGCTGCCGAACTCGCGCTCGATGTCCGAAATTTCGGTGGGCGTGTCCTCCACCACATCGTGCAGCAGGGCCGCCACGATGCTCGTGGTGCCGAGCCCGATTTCCTCCACCGCAATCTGGGCCACGGCCAGCGGGTGCAGAATGTAGGGCTCGCCCGACTTGCGGCGCATCTCCTTGTGCGCCTCCAGGCTTTGGTTGAACGCCTTCTTGATGAGCTTGGGGTCGCCGTCCTTTAAATACGGCTTGGCCGTGCGCAGCAGGCGGCGGTAATGGCGCAGGATTTCCTGGCGCTCGGCTTCGGGGGAAATAACGGGGGGCATAATGAGTAAAGTAACAAAGCGTGGGGAGAAAAGGTGGCCGTCGACACCAGGCAGCAGCATATCGAAAGGACGGCCTGCTGAAGAACGTCACGTCGAGCTTGCCGAGGCATCTCGCTCGCGCCGTGGAACGACCGAATTGCTTCCCCACGCGAGATGCCTCGGCAAGCTCGGCAGGACCGTTTGTTACGGGCCGTGTAATCCTATTCTGACTCCCCTTTGCACGCAAGGCCGCTGGCGAGTACCTTTGCGGGCCCGTAACAAACGGTTAGGGCAATGCCGCGGATATGGCGAAATTGGTAGACGTGCCAGACTTAGGATCTGGTGCCGCAAGGCGTGTGGGTTCGAGTCCCTCTATCCGCACTTTACATTTTGTTTGGGCCCTCAGCTTTGCGGTTGGGGGTTTCTTTTTAACCTCAACCCCGCCGCGCAAGCCCCCGCTTGGGCGCTTTTCCTTCGCATGAACATTACGCTGGACCGCAACGACGAGCAGCTCACCGGGCTGCTGACCGTACAACTCACCGAAGCCGACTACGCTCCCACCGTCGACAAGCAGATTAAGGAGTACACCAAACGCGCCCAGGTGAAGGGCTTCCGGCCCGGCATGGTGCCGGTGGGCATGGTGAAGAAAATGTACGGCAAGGGCATTCTGGGCGAGGAAATCAACAAGATGCTGGGCAAGGCCGTGGACTCCTACATTAAGGAGAACAACATCAAGCTGCTCGGCGAGCCGCTGCCCGTGCCGAGCAACGTGAACTTCGACACCGACAAGGACTTCGATTTTCAGTTCGAGCTGGGCCTGCTGCCCGACTTCCTCCTGCCCGCCGACGGGGCCCTGCAGGTGGAGCGCCACCGGGTGACCATCGACGCGGAAACCCTGGCCCAAACCAACGAGCAGATTGCCCGCCAGTACGGCACAACCACCAACCCCGACGAGTCGGAAGCCGGCGACTACCTCTTCGGCAAGCTGAAGAAGGCTGGTGAGGAAAGCGAAGGCCGCACGGTGCTGCTGCCGATTAATAAGGTGACCGGCGACGTGGCGCAGTTCGTCGGCAAGAAGGGCGGCGACGTGGTGACATTTGATTTGCAGGCGGCTTTCAGCAACGACGCGGCTTCAATTTCCAACTTCTCGGGCCTGAGCAAGGAAGAAGCGGCGGCGGCCACCGGCGACTACGAGCTGCACGTGGAGAAAGTGAACCGCACGGCCGCGCCCGAATTCAACCAGGAGCTGTTCGACAAGGTGTTCGGCCCGGAGGCGGTTTCGAGCCAGGAGGAGTTTGACGCCAAGGTGCGCGAAACCATCCAGGCCAACTACGACCGCGAGAGCGACGGCGCGCTCAACAACGGCATCGTGGAGCAGCTGGTGAGCACCGTGGACATCAAGGTGCCCACGGCGTTTTTTAAGAAGTGGCTGGTGCGCGCCAACGAAGGCAAGCTGACGCCCGAGAAAGTAGAGGAGCACTACGCCGACTACGAGAAGGAGCTGAAGTGGAGCATGATTCGCAACAAGGTGGTGGAAGACGCCGGCCTGAAGGTGAGCAACGAGGAAATCGTGAACCGCACGCTCGACAAAATCATGGGCCAGTTCAACATGCCGAACATGCCCGACGAGATGCGCGAGTCGATGCGCAGCTACGCCGACAGCTTCCTCAAGCAGGAGAACGGCAAAAACTACGTGAGCGAGTACGAGGCCATTCTGGCAGAGAAGGTGTTGGAAAACCTGCGCGGCAAAGTTGTTGTTACCGACAAGCCCGTAACGGCCGAAGAATTTAGGACCCTGCACAGCTAATTGCTCGGCAGCCCGATTTTTGGAAAAGCCCTTACGGAAACGTAGGGGCTTTTTTGTTGTGGGGCTTGCCTGGGCGGCGTAGAGACGCATATTTGCGTCTCGTCGTTGAACGAAGCAGCCGGGTTGTTCAACGACGAGACGCAAGGATGCGCCTCTACAACATTCCTTACCGTTTCGCGTCTTTTCAATCTCACCCGCGCCGGCTTCGGCGGGCGCTCCATTTTCTTCAAATGCTCAATAAACAAGAGTTTCGCAAGTTTGCCGTTAAGCACCAGGGCCTCAGCGGGCTGGGCGTGGACCAATACATCCAGCACGTGGAAGGCCAGACCCGCGGCGGCCTCATCCTGCCCACGAACATGACGCGCTCGGTCATCGAGGAGCGGCCGCAGAACTTCCGGGAAATCGACGTGTTTTCGCGCCTCATCATGGACCGCATCGTGTTCCTGGGCACGGCCGTGGACGACTACATCGCCAACATCCTGACGGCGCAAATGCTGTTCCTGGAGTCGGCCGATGCCAAGAAGGACATCCTGCTCTACATCAACTCGCCCGGCGGCTCGGTGTACGCTGGCCTCGGTATCTACGACACCATGCAATACGTGAACCCCGACGTGGCCACGATTTGCACCGGCCTGGCCGCTTCGATGGGCGCCGTGCTGCTGGCGGGCGGTGCGGCCAACAAGCGCTCGGCGCTGCCCCACGCCCGCGTTATGATTCACCAGCCCTCGGGCGGGGCGCAGGGCCAGTCGTCGGACATTGAAATCACGGCCCGCGAAATCCTCAAGCTGAAAAAGGAGCTGTATGACATTCTGGCGCAGCACACCGGCAAAACCTACCAGGAAATCCACGACAACTCGGACCGCGACTACTGGATGCGCGCCGACGAGGCCAAGGAATACGGCCTGATTGACGAGGTGCTGGAAAAGAAGAAAGCCGCGTAAGTTTCTGCTTTGGTTGCGAAGAAGCCCCTGCTATAAAAGCGGGGGCTTTTTTTGTGAATTGAAGCGTGCCCGGCGGGCACACGTCGCCGACGCGCGCCCGCCGGGCTTGGCACAGAGCCGAGCTGATATCCGGCCGGAACCGAGGGCCGTATAATCGGCCTCCTTCCTCCGCTTCCCATGCCCCTCCCCAACTCCCCGTCCCTGCCCGCCACCCTCGACACCGACGCGCGGCTGCGCTCGGTGGCGCGCATTGCCCGCCTCATGGACAGCCAGTTCCGGCTGCCCGGCACCCGGTTCCGCTTCGGCCTCGACCCGCTGCTGGGCCTGCTGCCCGTGGTGGGCGACCTGTCGACGCTGGCCGTGTCGGGGGCGCTGCTGCTCACCATGCTGCGGCACGGCGCCAGCGGCGCGGTAGTGGTGCGCATGGCCTTCAACATTCTGCTCGACACCCTCATTGGGGCCATCCCAATTATTGGCAACGTGTTCGACTTCGCCTACAAAAGCAACGAGCGCAACGTGGCCCTGCTGCGCCGCCACTACGCCGAGGGCCGGCACTCGGGCAGCGGCAAGGGGCTGGTGGCGCTGTTGCTGCTGGCCTTCGTGGCCATTTCTGCCCTCGTGGGCTGGGGCAGCGTGCTGGTGCTGCGCTGGGCGTGGCAGTATTTTGAGGCCCACCCGCTGCTGAGTAACTGACGCGGCAGGCGGACGGCGGACGGCATTTGGCAGCAGTTGTGGCTTCGCAACCCCGGCCCAACGCCGTCGGCCGGGGCGGCGGCTTCGGCGCGTAAGCCGGCCGGGCGGGCTTGCAGCAGCCGCACGTGAGCCTGCCCGCTGCGGACCAGCAGCTTCTGTTCGGCGTAGTTCAGCTTTTGAGTTCGTATTTTTTCAGTCCCCCTCAGTAGGGAACAACTTTATTGGCACTTATTTTTGGGTCCCCCCTGGCGGTAGGGTCGCTAGCGGGGCGGGGCGTAGGCGGCGCGCAGCAGGCCGTACACCCACAGGTCGTGCCACTGGCCGTTTTTGAGGATATGGGCGGCCAGCTCGCCTTCCTTTACCAAGCCGTTTTTGGTCATCACCTTGCCCGAAGCGGGGTTGATGGCATAGTGCGAGGACGTGATTTTGTGCAGCGCCAGTGTTTCGAACCCGAACCGCAGCAGGGCCCCCAGGGCCTCGGTGCCGTAGCCGCGGTTCCAGTAGGGCTGGCCCAGCCAGTAGCCGGCCTCGGCCCGGCGGTGGGGCGCGGTCAGGCTCAGGCCGATGCCGCCGATGAACTCGCCGGACTCCTGCCGCTCGATGCCGAAGATGTAGGCGTCCTGGCGGGCGAAGCCCTGCCGGGCCAGGCCGAGCCAGTGCCGGGCATCGGCTTTGGCGTAAGGGTGCGGAATGTTGAGGGTGGTGGCCGCGACGGCTTCCGCCCCGGCCAGCGCCACGATGCGGCCCAGGTCGGCCTCGGTTAGCTGTCGCAGCAGCAGACACTCAGTTTCGAGGTGCGGGAAAGGAGACATGGCCGGCAGTGCGGGGAGGAGTTGCCAAAAATAGGCGGGCGGCCAGCACTCGACGGCCCCCGCTCAGTGCCCGGCCGTCGCCACCGGGGCGGGGCGGGACGCCAGTGCCTGAAACCCAATGCCGCGGCTCTCGGGCAGGCCAAAAGCGGTGGGCGTAGGGTAGCGGCCGCGGTTTTGAGGCTCTTTAGGCTGCTCGACCGGGATGCGGTGTTGTTCGGCGTACTGGTCGCGGCGGATGCCCGTGACCTGCCAGCTCACTTCGGCCCCCGGCTGGCCGGCGATGCGAAACTGGTTGCCGACAACATTTGGCCTAACGTAAACTAGTAAAGCCGCGCCGAAGGGCATAGGCTGCCTTTTAAAGCTCGGGGTCGTAGATAACGAAATTAAAAACGGACCTGTCGGCAGTGAACCGGGCATAGGTATTCAGTACGCTAAATTGGTAAATGCCAATTTCACAAACCTCGTTTTGCCAGTTGGCGTAATGCACGGTAGGCCTGGAATTACCGGTTGGCCCTACTAACACGATAAGGCGGCGGGCAGTAGTGCTGGTATATCCATTAACTTGCAAGAAGTACCGTTCGTCGAAGCTGGCACTTCCTGGAAAGTAGCTTACCGTCACGTTCCCAGTCGAATTAACCAGGGTACCGTCGCTGGCCACCCGGCCGTATGCTACGGGCAGCATGTTAGCCGGGCCGGTGTTGTTGGTGGTTACCTTGCCGGTCAGTCGTAGGGCCGGCCCAGTGCCATTCTGCACGATTTCCACCGCTGCTACGGTGTTGCTGGCGTTGCTTTGGTTGAAATATCCCGCCCGGCCCGTGCCGCTGGCTTGCCCTGTTACGCCCGTAGCCCCGCCGCTGGCATTGCCAATGACGCCGTTGCCGTTGTTGCCGCTGGCCACCCCCACTACCCCGAAGCCGCTGCTGCCCGTGGCCTCGCCGCGCACGCCGGTGCCGCTGGTGGTGGTACCCAGCACGCCGGTGCCGCTGCTGTTGGTGCTGGTGCCCTCCACGCCGGCCACACCGCCGGTATTGCCAGCGGCTGTTTGGCCAAATACGCCGCTGCTGCTGGTGCTACTGCCTAGTACCCCCGTGCCGCTGCCCACGCCCACGCCCTGCACGCCGGCCACGTTGCTGAACGTGGCGTTGGTTACGGTACCATAGACCCCCGAGCTGCTCGTGCTCACGCCGTACACCCCGTTGTTGCCGCTGCCCTGCCCATAAACGCCCACGCCGCTGCTGCCCGCGGCAATGCCCCGCACGGCGTAGCCCGTAGTCGTCAGGCCCAACACCCCCACGGCCTGCGAGCCGTTGCCCTCGCCCACCACCCCGGCCACGTTGGTCAGCGTGCCCAGGGCTTGGCTCGTCGTGCCGTAGATACCGCTGCCGGCCCCCGTGTTGCTCACGGCAAACGCGTTGCCACCGCTGCTGGTCAGACCCGTGTACGGCAGCGAGAAGCTACCGCCGCCGGTAGCGGCAGTGGTCTGCTTGGTGCCGTCGGCAAAAACGAGGCCGCTGCCGGTGCTCCGCGCCGGGTTCACGATTTTCACGTCGCCGGCGACCTCCAGCTGCTCGGTGGGCGCCGCCAGCCCAATCCCAACCCGGCCGGCGCCGTCCACCCGCAGGCCCACGGTGCCGGGCATGGCGGCGGTGCCGCCCACCAGCAACTGGCCGGCCAAGTTCAGGCTCTGGGTGGCGGTATGGTTACCCAAGTTGTCGGCCGGGGCGCCCCCACCGCCGGCCGGGTTGAGGTACACCCAGGCCGCGGTACGCCCGCTGCCGCCGAAGTAGTAAAAGCCCTCGGCCCCATCGGTCTGGTACACCATCAGGCCCTGGGGCGGGCTGCCGATGGCCAGGCGCTGGGCTTCGCTGAGGCGCGGAATGAGCAGGCCCTTGTCCGTGGCGCGAACGTCGAGGGCGGCTTTGGCGTCGGGCGTGGTGGTGCCCACGCCCACCTGGGCAAAGGCGACGGCGGGCAGCAGGGCCAGCAAGGCGGCAACTGGTAGCAGGTATTTCATAAAAGTCATGTTGGCTGTTTTTTGGTATTGGCTGTTTTCTGGAAGTTTCGCCACGCGCGGCTCGGCACATTTCAGAGAGGTTTTCGTCACATTTTGACCAGCTCCACGCGACGGTTTTTAGCCTTACCGGCTTCGGAGTCGTTGTTGGTCAGGGGTTTGGTTTGGCCGAAGCCGGCGGCTTGCAGGCGCGCGGGCGCAATGCCCTGGGCCGTGAGGGTGGCCATTACGGTGCGGGCGCGGGCTTCGGACAGCTCCTGGTTGTGCGCGGGCGGGCCGGCGTTGTCGGTGTGGCCCTGCACGGCCAGCTTGAGGTCAGGGTTCTGGGCCAGCAGGCTGATGATTTGGGCGATGGTGGCCTGGGCGTCGGGCTTGAGCGTGGCCTGGTCGGTGTCGAAGTTGAGGTAGAGGGCCACGTGGCCGGTGGCGTCGAGAGCCTTTTTCATTTCGGCGGCGGGCAGCACGGTGGCTTCCATGGGCAGGACCTTGCGCTCCATCACCGTCAGCCAGTAGTTTTCGGGGTCGCTGGAGTAGGTTTTGTACACCTCCACCCACACTTCTTTGTCGGGGGTACGCAGCAGGTACACGCCCTGCTTTTCGTCCATGTCCAGGCCGTAGCGGCCGCGGTGGCGGCCCTCTTCGTACTTGAGCTTGAGTTCTTTCATCTTTTGAGAGGCGCCCTCGAACACGGTCACGCCGCCCAGGTCGCGCACCAGCTTTTCGTAGGTTTTCTGGGCCTGGAAGAACGAGGCCGTCTTGCCCAGGGCACTGACCGTGCGCAAGCGGCCCTCCACTGGAATCAGCTTCGCGCCGTCGAAAAACTCGTAGCGGTCGAAGTTGGCGTCCTTGTTGAACTCGCGGGCCGAGTTGCCGGGGGCCGTTTTCTCGTCCATTTTCACGTAGCCGTCCAGCAGGCTGAAATAGGGAAACGCCCCCAGCTGGGGCGTGACAACGGGCACCGCGGCCAGATCGAAGCCGGCCGAAGCGGCAGCAGCCGGCGTCGGGGCAACGGGCGGCGACAATGCCGCAACCGGCGCCCGCGCCGCTGCCGGGGGTACGGCCACCGTTTCCGCCGGCTGTTTATCGGCCGAACAGGCCGTAGCAATCAGGAGCGCGCCCAACAGGGCCGCCCGGGAAGAAGCAGGAAAGTTCATGACGAAGGTGTTTAGGCCTTTATTTCACCGCCACCGGGCTGGGCTGAAAAGCCGGGTGCCCGGCCTGCCACAGGGCGAAGGCGTACATGTTGGCGAAGTTGCGGAAGGTCACTTTTTTGTCTTCGGTGAAGTGGCCGTTGTCGTAGTTCACTTGCATAAGCACGGGTTTGCCGGAGGTGCTGGCGCTTTGCAGCGCCGCGGCCAGCTTGCCGGGCTGCCACACTACCACCCGCGGGTCGTTCATGCCGCCCACGCAGAGCACGGCGGGGTACTTGGTGCCCGGCTTCACGTGCTGGAGGGCGTCCATCTCATACAGTGCCATGCACTGCGCCGAGTCCTTCACGGTGCCAAACTCAGGGGCGTTGACGGGGCCGTTGGGCGAGTTTTCCATGCGCAGCGCGTTGGAGCAGCTCACGTTGCTGATGGCGGCGGCAAACAAGTCGGGCCGCTCCGTGATGGCCCGGCCGATGAGGATGCCGCCCGCGCTGGTGCCCTCGCCGATGAGGTGCTGGGGGCTGGTGTAGTTGTTTTTCACCAGGTAGTCGCCGCAGGCAATGAAGTCCTTCCAGGTGTTGGGCTTGGTGGTTTGGTAGCCGGCGCGGTACCACTTCTGGCCCTTCTCGGAGCCGCCGCGCGGGTGGGTTTCGGCCAGCACGACGCCCTGGTTGAGCAGAGCCAGGTTGCGCCGGCTGAAGTAGGGCGTAGCCGAGATGCCGTAGGTCCCGTAGCCGGTCATGAAGCACACGGCGTTGCCGTCCTTTTTGAGACCCTTCTTGTAGATGAGCGAGAGCGGCACCATCACCCCGTCGTGGCTGGGCACCTCCAGCTCTTCCACCACCAGGTCGGCCACGCCGGGGTAAGCGGGCTGCACGTCGAACACGCTCACCACCAGCTTACGGGCGGCCGGGTCGTAGTCGTAGGCCGTGCCGGGGTTGTTCCAGGACGTGAGGTAGGTCAGCACTTCGTTGCTGTGGGCGCTGCGCGATCGCACGCCGGCGGAAGCACGGGTGGTCATCACGACCGCGCCGGGCGAGGAAGGCCAGGTCGACTACGGCGAAGGCCCGCTGGTGCGTCACGCCCAGACCGGCAAGTACCGCCGCACGCGCCTGTTCGCCTTGACGCTGGGCTTCAGCCGCAAGTCGGTGTGGCTCTTGGCCTGGAAGTCGAGCTCGCGCGTGTGGTGCGAGCTGCACGCGGAGGCCTTCCGCCGCCTGGGCGGCGTGCCTGGCTCGATCGTGCTCGACAACCTCAAGGAAGGCGTGATCAAGCCGGACGTGTACGACCCGGAGCTCAATCCGCTGTACCGGGACTTCCTCGCACACCACGGCGTGGTCGCGCTGCCCGCGCGCGTCGGTCACCCCGACCGCAAGGGCAAGGTCGAATCGGCGGTGGGCCACGCCCAGAAGACTCCACTCAAAGGGCAGCGCTTCGACAGCATCGAGCAGGCCCAGGCGTATCTGGACCGCTGGGAGGAGCGCTGGGCCGACACGCGCATCCACGGCACCACCAAGCGCCAGGTCGCGGTGATGTTTGCCGAGGAGAAGCCGGCGCTGCGCGAGCTGCCCCTCGAGCCCTTTCGCTACTACCGCTTCGGCGAGCGCACGGTGCACCTCGACGGCTGTGTCGAGGTCGAGGCTGCCTACTATGGCGCGCCGCCGGGATGGATCGGCCAGCGGGTGCAGGTGCAATGGGACGAGCTGCACGTGCGGCTGCTCGCCCCCAAGACGGGCCAGCTGCTGCGCGAACATCTGCGCCAGCGCCGCGGCTTCCATCGCATCCGGGACGAGGACCGCCCCGCGCGCACGCCGCGGGGCACCGAGGCGCTACTGCAGCGCGCCCGAACCGCAGGGAAACACATCGGCGCCCTGTGCGAGCACATCCACCGCGATGAAGGTGATCTGGGAGTGCGCCGCATCCTGGGCGTGCTCTCCCTCGCCAGGAAACACGGCCCCGCGGCTGTCGATGAGGCCGCCAAGGAGGCCCTGGAACTGGGCCTGCCCAACTACCGCTTCCTGCGCCGTTACCTCGAGCGGCGCCCGTCAGTGCCGCTGAGCCTGCGTCAGGTGGACCCGCTCATCCGACAGCTCTGCCTCTACCGCGATCTCATCGATCGCAAGACAGGAGACCCGACATGAATACGGTCGAACTCGATCACGCACTCCGCAAACTCCGCCTCTCGGGCATGGCCGACGTCCTCGAGACACGACTGCGCCAGGCGCAGACCGAGAAGATGGTCCCACTGGACCTCGTCTCGGCTCTCGTCTCCGACGAGCTGCTGCGTCGGCAGGACCGGCTCTTCGAGCGCCGCACCAAGCAAGCTCACTTCCGTGATCCCGAGCGCTCCCTGAGCAGCTTCGACTTCGATTTCAACAAGAAGATGAACCGCGCCCTCGTCTACGATCTCG